>NZ_JFCA01000132.1 GCF_000612585.1 Pseudomonas sp. CHM02 | reverse complement strand
AAAACAAAACCCCTGACTGCGTTAGCAATCAGGGGTTTTGGAATTTAATCTTGACGATGACCTACTCTCACATGGGGAAACCCCACACTACCATCGGCGATGCATCGTTTCACTGCTGAGTTCGGGATGGGATCAGGTGGTTCCAATGCTCTATGGTCGTCAAGAAATTCGGGTACTGAGTCGCGACCTGTTGGCCTCGCTTCAGCAAATTGGGTATGTGACAGCTTTCGGTGTTTT
>NZ_JFCA01000131.1 GCF_000612585.1 Pseudomonas sp. CHM02 | reverse complement strand
AAAACAAAACCCCTGACTGCGTTAGCAATCAGGGGTTTTGGAATTTAATCTTGACGATGACCTACTCTCACATGGGGAAACCCCACACTACCATCGGCGATGCATCGTTTCACTGCTGAGTTCGGGATGGGATCAGGTGGTTCCAATGCTCTATGGTCGTCAAGAAATTCGGGTACTGAGTCGTGGCCTGTTGGCCTCGCTTCAGCAAATTGGGTATGTGACAGCTTTCGGTGCTTT
>NZ_JFCA01000130.1 GCF_000612585.1 Pseudomonas sp. CHM02 | reverse complement strand
TTTACGGTGCTTGGTTGAAGTCGTTCATTTAACTAAGCCCACCATTTGCGAGAAAGCGAAACCTCGTCAGCCTAGCCATCAAAATTCGACATGGCAGAGCTTTCCTACGGAGAAATTACTTAGCAAACGCTGTTTCATGCACACCGCAAAACCAACTGTGGGAGCTGGCTTGCCGGCGATGGCTGTGTGTCAGCCAGTACATCCGGTACTGAGACTACCGCTATCGCAGGCAAGCCAGCTCCCACA
>NZ_JFCA01000129.1 GCF_000612585.1 Pseudomonas sp. CHM02 | reverse complement strand
ATCGCCGGCAAGCCGGCTCCTATGTATGGACTCGCCCCCACTGTCAACCCGCTTTTGAACACTGCTACCCGGTTGCATCTATGTATCAGGCCTATTCGAGGAAGCCTGGGCGGCTTCTGGCCAACATTGGGTAAGCTCGCGGTATGCCTATTACAGTAAGGCCTCGAGGGCCGGTAGGAGCCAAGGCATCTATCCGCGACGGTCTGACCTGGGGTCAATGTTCTTTAGCATGGGTTGGAGCGGTTTTAT
>NZ_JFCA01000128.1 GCF_000612585.1 Pseudomonas sp. CHM02 | reverse complement strand
CAAGTAGACCATGGTGACGGGTTTTGGGGCTGCTATGCAGCCCAGCGCGAGCAAGCTCGCTCACCACAACAGCCCGGTCGGCGCTGTTTATTCAGCGATCAGCCAATCTATCTGCCATCCACCTTGGGTCTGCCCAAGCTTCCTGGACAGCCACGACAGCAGCTCACGCAGCTGCTTTGCTGAAAATGTTCTGGGAACTGGATTGGCGGCACGGGCATAACCTCCCCGATCTGAAGCCATCTTGTGGTGA
>NZ_JFCA01000127.1 GCF_000612585.1 Pseudomonas sp. CHM02 | reverse complement strand
GCGCTGTTTGGCGATGTGATTGGCAAGCCGACCTTCCCGGCCGACTCCCTGGCGCGGATCAAGAACCAGATCCTCGCCGGCTTCGAGTACCAGAAGCAGAACCCCGCCAAGCTGGCGAGCCTTGAGCTGTTCAAGCGCCTGTACGGCGACCACCCTTACGCGCACCCGAGCGAAGGCACACCGGAGAGCGTCCCGAAGATTACGCTGGCGCAGTTGCAGGCGTTCCACGCCAAGGCCTACGCAGCGGGCAACGCGGTGATTGCAGTGGTCGGCGACCTGACCCGCG
>NZ_JFCA01000126.1 GCF_000612585.1 Pseudomonas sp. CHM02 | reverse complement strand
CGCGGGTCAGGTCGCCGACCACTGCAATCACCGCGTTGCCCGCTGCGTAGGCCTTGGCGTGGAACGCCTGCAACTGCGCCAGCGTAATCTTCGGGACGCTCTCCGGTGTGCCTTCGCTCGGGTGCGCGTAAGGGTGGTCGCCGTACAGGCGCTTGAACAGCTCAAGGCTCGCCAGCTTGGCGGGGTTCTGCTTCTGGTACTCGAAGCCGGCGAGGATCTGGTTCTTGATCCGCGCCAGGGAGTCGGCCGGGAAGGTCGGCTTGCCAATCACATCGCCAAACAGCGC
>NZ_JFCA01000125.1 GCF_000612585.1 Pseudomonas sp. CHM02 | reverse complement strand
CTTGGGTGTGGTCGGCGCGGGTGAGGCGGTTGAGGGGCGTAGTGGTAGCGGTGGTCGCCTTTGCGGGTGTCGAGCAGGCGGGTGAGGTTGCCGGATGGGTCGTAGTCGTAGTGGCGGCGGTACACCGGGCCTTCGGCGTCGTTGATGCTCTGGTTGAACAGGCGTCCCTGGTGGTCGTGTTGGTAAGTGCTGAGCAGTTGGCCTTGTTGGCGTTGCTGTTCGCGGCCGGCGGTGAAGAGGTGTGAGGTGAGTACTGCGCCGTTCAGTTCGACGGTGGCGAGGTGAC
>NZ_JFCA01000124.1 GCF_000612585.1 Pseudomonas sp. CHM02 | reverse complement strand
CTGCGCGCCCCAGCGCGAGCAAGCTCGCTCACCACAGGGGATTTGTGTCACCACAAGATGGCTTCAGATCGGGCAGGTCATGCCCGTGCCGCCAATCCAGTTCCCAGAACATTTCAGCAAAGCAGCTGCGTGAGCTGCTGCCGTGGCTGTCCAGGAAGCTTGGGCAGACCCAGGGTGGATGGCAGATGATTGGCTGATCGCTGAATAAACAGCGACGAGCGGGCTGTTGTGGTGAGCGAGCTTGCTCGCGCTGGGCTGCACGGCAGCCCCAAAACCCGTCACCACGGTCTATCTGAAAAACCGCAGCGGCCTTGTAGGGGCCGCTG
>NZ_JFCA01000123.1 GCF_000612585.1 Pseudomonas sp. CHM02 | reverse complement strand
CGGTATTCTTTGCCAGAGAGTCCAGGTGAGATACGCCTTCGTCGCTGCTGAACGGACTCAATACCCGGTGCGCGTGTTGTGCCGGGTGATGGAAGTCTCGACTTCAGGTTTCTACGATTACACGCACAGGCAGCCTCGCCCTGATCCTGATGCTCAGATTCGCATTGAGTTGCGCAGCGCCTATGCGGCCAGTCGACACACCTACGGTCGGCCACGGTTGGTCGCAGCCTTACGCCAGAAATCGTATGCAGTGGGCCACAAACGAGTCAGCCGGTTGATGCAGGAGGAGCGTATACACGGCAAGTCCAAACGCGGTTTCAGGCCCTGTACCACTGACAGCAACCATTACTTGC
>NZ_JFCA01000122.1 GCF_000612585.1 Pseudomonas sp. CHM02 | reverse complement strand
AAAATGTGCCTGATAGACCGCTATCGCAGGCAAGCCAGCTCCCACATTGGGTTCGGTGTCAGTTCCAGCTGCGGAGCAATTCTGGCAGCTCCGCCAGGTTGCGAATCTCGGCATCCGGACGCTTATCCGCATCCCACGCCTTGCCCGTCGGGTTGAACCACACCGCCCGCAGCCCGGCCTGCTGCGCCCCGGCGATGTCGTCGCCTGGGTGATCGCCGATATGCACCGCCGCACTGGCATCGACCCCGCCGCGTTGCAAGGCTTCCTGAAACAACCGCGCATCCGGCTTGGCGATGCCGATATCTTCGGCACGCAGCGCAAAATGGAAGTAATCCGCCAGGCCAACACGCTGTACATCGGCATTG
>NZ_JFCA01000121.1 GCF_000612585.1 Pseudomonas sp. CHM02 | reverse complement strand
CAATGCCGATGTACAGCGTGTTGGCCTGGCGGATTACTTCCATTTTGCGCTGCGTGCCGAAGATATCGGCATCGCCAAGCCGGATGCGCGGTTGTTTCAGGAAGCCTTGCAACGCGGCGGGGTCGATGCCAGTGCGGCGGTGCATATCGGCGATCACCCAGGCGACGACATCGCCGGGGCGCAGCAGGCCGGGCTGCGGGCGGTGTGGTTCAACCCGACGGGCAAGGCGTGGGATGCGGATAAGCGTCCGGATGCCGAGATTCGCAACCTGGCGGAGCTGCCAGAATTGCTCCGCAGCTGGAACTGACACCGAACCCAATGTGGGAGCTGGCTTGCCTGCGATAGCGGTCTATCAGGCACATTTT
>NZ_JFCA01000120.1 GCF_000612585.1 Pseudomonas sp. CHM02 | reverse complement strand
GGCTCATGGGCGCTCAGCTGATTGATCAGCGCGTACGCTCGTGATCTTCCGACATCAAGAGCGCGGTAGCCTTTTTTAATATCGATTTTTCCCGTTCAAGCCGGGCGATCCGGGCTTCCAGCTCCTGAATTTTCTGCTGTTCTGGGGTCAGCGCCTTGCTCTGCGGAGTGACGCCTTGGCGCTCTTTCTGAACCTGGTCAACCCAGCGGCGCAACGCTGACTCGCCAATACCGAGCGAACGGCTGGCTTCGATGTAGCTGTAGTTTTGCTTGAGCACGAGGTCGGCAGCCTCGCGTTTGAATTCAGCAGAAAAGGAACGGCGTTGTTTGGTCATCTGACACCTCGATCTGGCGAGCATTCTCGCCTAAATGGGTGTCCGGTTTCATTAGACCACTACA
>NZ_JFCA01000119.1 GCF_000612585.1 Pseudomonas sp. CHM02 | reverse complement strand
GGAGCATGGCGTGGCCATGGCGCAGGGCGAAATAGCCATCAGCCAGCTTGTGCCTCGAATACTGGAGGATGCCACTCAGCCCTTGCCCGATCTGTTGCGTGAATTGATCGCCGAACTGCGGGCCGAATGGGGTCAACTGGGCGAGCGTGTCAACGTGCTGACCGGTCGGTTGGAAACAGCGGCGAAAGAGAGCGAGACGGCGAAGCGGCTGATGACGGTACGCGGTGTTGGTCCGATTATCGCCACCGCGCTGCTGGCCAAGCAGACCGAGCCTGAACGCTTTGCCAATGCTCGGCAGTTTGCCGCCTACTTTGGGTTGGTGCCCAGCCAGCACAGCAGCGGCGAGAAGGTCCGGTTAGGCAAGATGAGCAAGAATGGCGATGCTTACTTGCGCAGCCTGGCGATCCAGGGGGCGCATGCCGTTTTAAGGCAGATACGACCTGATTCAGAGCAGCCGGACGACCAGCGTCTACAACGCTGGATATCCCGTCTGGGTCGAAAGG
>NZ_JFCA01000118.1 GCF_000612585.1 Pseudomonas sp. CHM02 | reverse complement strand
GAGGCGGCCCGGGTCGTTGTCCGGGTTGAGGATGTCGATAAGGCGGATCAGGTCATCCGGGTTCATGCTCGGGCCGACCTTGACCCCGATCGGGTTGTTCACGCCGCGCAGGAACTCGACGTGGGCGCCGTCCAACTGGCGGGTGCGGTCGCCGATCCACAGCATGTGGGCCGAGCAGTCGTAGTAGTCGTTGGTCAGGCTGTCACGGCGCACGAAGGCTTGTTCGTAGTTGAGCAGCAGCGCTTCGTGGGCGGTGAAGAAACTGGTTTCGCGCAGTTGCGGTGAACTGTCCATGCCGCAGGCGCGCATGAACGCCAGGGTTTCGTCGATGCGGTCGGCCAGTTGGCTGTACTTCTCGGCCAGTGCGGAGTTGGCGATGAAGTCCAGGTTCCACTTGTGCACCTGGTGCAGGTCGGCAAAGCCGCCCTGGGCGAAGGCGCGCAGCAGGTTGAGGGTGGCGGTGGACTGGTGGTAGGACTGCAGCAGGCGGTCCGGGTCCGGCACAC
>NZ_JFCA01000117.1 GCF_000612585.1 Pseudomonas sp. CHM02 | reverse complement strand
CGTGTGCCGGACCCGGACCGCCTGCTGCAGTCCTACCACCAGTCCACCGCCACCCTCAACCTGCTGCGCGCCTTCGCCCAGGGCGGCTTTGCCGACCTGCACCAGGTGCACAAGTGGAACCTGGACTTCATCGCCAACTCCGCACTGGCCGAGAAGTACAGCCAACTGGCCGACCGCATCGACGAAACCCTGGCGTTCATGCGCGCCTGCGGCATGGACAGTTCACCGCAACTGCGCGAAACCAGTTTCTTCACCGCCCACGAAGCGCTGCTGCTCAACTACGAACAAGCCTTCGTGCGCCGTGACAGCCTGACCAACGACTACTACGACTGCTCGGCCCACATGCTGTGGATCGGCGACCGCACCCGCCAGTTGGACGGCGCCCACGTCGAGTTCCTGCGCGGCGTGAACAACCCGATCGGGGTCAAGGTCGGCCCGAGCATGAACCCGGATGACCTGATCCGCCTTATCGACATCCTCAACCCGGACAACGACCCGGGCCGCCTC
>NZ_JFCA01000116.1 GCF_000612585.1 Pseudomonas sp. CHM02 | reverse complement strand
CAAAGGCAACACTGCTTCAAAGGCAACGTTTTCAGATGATCCCAGAATGGTTCTGAAGGCCAGACGAGCCGGCATTTGAGCCTGCTCTTTTGTATCTGCGCAACCTTGATGACCCAGATGCATCCCCATTCCTCGATCTAAGAGAACAACATGACCACGACTGAAATGACCCAGGAAGTTCGGCACGAAGCAGCCCTCAAGAAATACCTCGAGGAATCGCCGCAGCTTAAAGAAGAGATCAAGGACCTGAGCGCTGATGATCAGCGCGACCAGATTCAGTGGGCATTCGAGGACGAGGCCGAGAGCCAGGGCTATCAGCCCTGGGAGCTGACCCTCAAGTACACCTCGACACCGGAAGAATTCGAAGCGGCGCGGCTGGCCTTGCACAAAGAGGCGGCCGAGGTGCTGGGTGTCGAATGGGAAGAGTACTGCGAGATGAACGACCTGGTCGTCTGAAGTTTGTAGTGAGCGGGCTTGCCCCGCGCTGGGTGGCGTAGCCGCCCCAATAAGACCACAGCGTTATATCAATTAGAACGCGGCGGTAGATTTTTGG
>NZ_JFCA01000115.1 GCF_000612585.1 Pseudomonas sp. CHM02 | reverse complement strand
AATTGGATGGACTCGCCCAAGCCGAGGCGTCTGTGCGCCACGGTGGCATTCTTATAGAAGCCAACGACAGCGAGGGCGAGACCATGAAAAAGCATACGACGATCAATCAGTCTTTGTCAGCAGATGTATCTGCATGCACCACAGTTGCCGTAGATCTTGCCAAAAGGGTCTTTCAGGCGGCTGGGGAAGATGCGCTCGGCCAAGTGATATTTGAGGAACGAATCAAGTCGCGTGAGGCGTTTCAGGCGTTTCTCAATAAGCTTCCGGTAAGCGTGACCGTATTGGTGGAAACCGGGCCCGGCGCTCAAGCATGGGCGCGGTTGCTGCAAACGCAGGGCAATCCCGTTCGTATTCTGCCAGCCCAGCTTGTTGCCAATCATCGCAGCGGCCCGAAAAACGATCGCAACGATGCGCTGGCTATTTTGCGTGCCGGCCGCGATTGCAAGATTCTAGCTGTTCCGGTCAAGAGTGCCGCGGCGCTGGCGATGCAGGCTTTGCACCGGGCTCGGCAGGGATATGTAAGGC
Organism: Pseudomonas sp. CHM02; assembly: GCF_000612585.1. Classification (GTDB taxonomy): domain Bacteria; phylum Pseudomonadota; class Gammaproteobacteria; order Pseudomonadales; family Pseudomonadaceae; genus Aquipseudomonas. The sequence goes on along the minus strand of NZ_JFCA01000115.1, from coordinate 40 downwards.
GTCGCACTGCCATAGGCAATCAGATGCGCGGCTTACTGCT
>NZ_JFCA01000114.1 GCF_000612585.1 Pseudomonas sp. CHM02 | reverse complement strand
TCGCAGCCCAGCGCGGGGCAAGCCCGCTCACCACAAAAAACCAGGTCACCACAAAAAGCCCGCTCACCACAAAAAACCAGGTCACTACAAAAACCAGGTCACCACAGAGAGGCTGTTCAACAACATGGGGATATATCCAGTCACCAAGTGACACGGGCTCACCGCAAATCAGTCGCTAGTGTTAATCCTCTCAAGGACCTACCAGGAGCAACGGATTTGCGCCCAGCACCTCAATCCCACCGCCTGCGCCACGGACGATATTCGGAACACGGACGCAGTTACCTCATCACCATCGTCGTTCACAACCGCCAACGTCTATTCGCTGACTTGTTCCTGGGCCGCTTACTGGTTGCCGAATTCCGGAACGCCCACGAACTGGGCCTGATCGACTCTCTAGCCTGGGTCATCATGCCTGACCATATACACTGGCTATTCGAACTGAAGCAAAAGACCCTGGCCGAGGTAATGCGGCGTATCAAGTCACGTAGCACGCTGACCATCAACCGTCATCGTCAAAGCAAAGAGCGTGTCTGGCAGCCTGGCTATCACGACAGGGCGGTGCGCGTGGAGGATGATATTCGGAAAATGGCCAGGTACATCATCGCCAATCCATTGCGCGCCGGGTTGGTTGAGCGGGTAGGTGATTACTCGCTGTGGGATGCGGCTTGGCTTTGATTGATATCAAATTGTGGTTTGTGGTTTGTGGCTTGTAATTGTGGTGAGCGGGCTTGTCCCGCGCTGGGC
>NZ_JFCA01000113.1 GCF_000612585.1 Pseudomonas sp. CHM02 | reverse complement strand
CACTTACTCCAGGCGGGGGAGGGCCATAGACCGCGAACAGGAAACCTAAGCAGGCGAAAGCAAGCGGGGAAAACATAACAGCCGTAAGGACTGAGAGCGGTCCGCTTCTCTTTTTCTTTTGGGGTTTAGGGCGTGTGAATTGACCAAAATTTCGAAAACCATGCGGAAGACCTTTCAGGGTGCCCGTAACGCTAGGTTTTCGATCAGTACTGGTATGCAGAATTTCGACCACAACCCCGTCTTTTGCATCGAGGAAGTTGAAAGTGAACGCCAACTCATTAACTCTGAATTCTGGCGACCTAAAGATTGAGAAGTCGTTTACCGCCCGACTCGATTTCAGTATCACGGCGGATAGGATTTGACCGTCGTCTCCGACATGGAAGCGGAGCGGATCCTTAGCAACGATATCTTCACCATTGACGGTATTCTCGCCGCTGTTCCAGAAAATCAGAATGGATTTGGTTAGACGAGGAATGCTGATGCCGTTGTATTGAACGACTATTCCCGAAGGCAGCGCATCCGACGCACTGCCCAATAGATGCTCGCCGAGGTAGACATAGCCCAAGCTGGTCCTTTTGCGAGCCAACAAGTACGCAACAAACGCGACAACGATACCCCCAAGGAGCCCAACGCGGCCTTGATCCATAAAGCTCAACGCGGTGTCAATCCACGACATAGCCATATCCCTGCTGGTGATGATGACGCGAGGTATTGCGTTCTTGTTACGTCGCTTGTTACGTATTGCAGACAAACAAAAGGCCTGCATCGCTGCAAGCCTTTGTTTTT
>NZ_JFCA01000112.1 GCF_000612585.1 Pseudomonas sp. CHM02 | reverse complement strand
CCTGGACGAACGCGTCGGCCGAGTTAGGGCCGCTTCGCAGCCCAGCGCGGGGCAAGCCCGCTCACCACAAGAATGTGGCTGCCTGTCGTTTCCTTAACTGACTGGCATCAGGGCAAGCCCCCTTCCACATGGCTCATTGCTGTGTTCAGAGATTTCCCACAAGGCTTTCAGGTTGTCTCTGGGAACTTCGCTGGCTAACCTCCTTTCCGTCGCTGCCCATTCAGCGGCCGGATTTGACCGTCCGACCTTGTTAACGAACTGCTACGCCCTGCACCCGTCTTAGGCGTTTTTTTGTGCCTGAGGTATTGTGTCGCGGCAGTTGTGCGCGGGATACCTTCGGGTATGCCGGGTTCGTTGACAACCGGTCGGTCAACCCGCGTACAGCTGCCACCCTCTTCGTTTGACCGCGAACGCTGGCGGCTCCACTTGTCAACGGAGTTCCACCATGATCAAAGACAGTCCCAATCCCCCAGCAACTCCCTTCACCCTCCGCCCCGAACAGGGCAGCGAAACCCTGCTGGCCAATGCCTCGCAAGACCTGGCCTGCCTCAACGACATCGCCGCCCATCTCGCCTTTGAAGTCGAGGGTGCTCAACGCAATGTAGCGCTGGGTATCTGCCGCATGCTTGAAGGTGTGCAATTGTTGGTAGACAAAGCGTTGAATCAGACTCATCCGGCGGCCTGATCGAACAACACTCTCGAAACCAATGAAGCTCAACTGTGGAAGCTGGCTTGCCTGCGATAGCGATCTGTCAGTGCCGAATGTATGAGCTGATGCACCGCTTTCGCCGGCAAG
>NZ_JFCA01000111.1 GCF_000612585.1 Pseudomonas sp. CHM02 | reverse complement strand
TGTAGTGGTCAACTAATCCCGGACACGACGTTAAGTTTTTCTTCGGCCCGGGCTGGCGCCAACCCACCGTTGAATTGGTGGGGTCGAACCCAGTTGTACCGATGCATCAAGAAGTGGCTGATATCGCGCTGGGCTTCTTGAGCCGTTCTGTAGCCCGTGGTCGGTATCCACTCGGCTTTCAAGCTGCGGAACACGCGCTCCATTGGCGCGTTGTCCCAGCAATTTCCTCGGCGACTCATGCTCTGGCGCATGCGATAACGCCACAATCGCTGACGAAATAGCCGGCTTGCGTATTGCGACCCCTGATCCGAGTGAAACAGCAGACCCGAAGGCCTGCCACGCTGCTCGTAAGCCATATCCAGGGCCTTGATCACCAGTTCAGCGTCCGGCTTTTCCGACAACGCCCAGCCCACTACCCGGCGCGTGCAAAGATCCAGCACGACCGCCAAGTAATGCCATTTCCCCTGGGCCCAAATGTAGGTGATGTCGCCGCACCAGACTTGATTCGGGGCTGGCACATCAAACTCACGGTTCAAGGTATTCGGGATATCGAGTCTTTCTACTGTCGCTCGTTTGTAGGCATGTGAGCCGGGTTGTTTACTGACTAAATCAAGCTCGCGCATCAAGCTGCGTACTTTGAATCGACCGAGCTGCTCACCGTCTTCACGCATCAGCGACAAGAGGCTGCGGCTCCCGGCAGCGCTACGACTTTGCGTGAACAACTCGCTCACCCGGCTGCGCAACCTAAGCCCTTCAACATCGGGCGTGCGGCGCCTAAGGCGCTGGGCGTAGTAGCACGAACGAGTCACTTCAAACACCTTGCACAGCCAATCAACT
>NZ_JFCA01000110.1 GCF_000612585.1 Pseudomonas sp. CHM02 | reverse complement strand
AGTGGCCGTCTTCGACGCCTAAGAGATTGCCTTGGCGGTCGTAGGTGTAATCGACGGTATTGCCATCGGGCAGGGTTTTTCTGATCAGGCGTCCGGCGTAATCGCGCTCGTAGCGGGTAACCAACTGACTGCCGTCATCGCCGTGTTCGGTCTTCTGCGAAAGGTTGCCGTTGAGGTCGTAGACGTAAGCGGTGCGCTGACCGTCAAACCCGGTTTCCTGCTGGATCAGGCCGTTGTTGTGGTACTGGAGCCGGTAGGTTTCGCCAACTTCGTTTTCGATTTCGGTCAGCAGTAAACGCGCGTTGTCGTAGCGGTAGTTGACCTGGCTGCCATCGGCATTGATGCGGCGGCTGATCAGGTGCAGGCCGTCGGCGTATTCATAGCGGGTGATGTTCCCCAGTTCATCGCGTTCGGCGGTGATTTTTCCGTAGGGGTTGTAGCTGTATTCCCTGAACTCGCCGCCTGGCTGCACAACGCGAGTCAACCGACCCACGCTGTCCCACTGATACTGGGTCAGCGCGCCGTGCTCATCTTCCCGCGCAATCTGCCGCCCAAGATCGTCATAGCGATAACGCTTGATCCCACCATTCGGCAACTGCTCCTCAAGCAACTGCCCGCGCTCATTCCACACCAGCCGCTGACAGCTGTGATCCGGGTACCAAACCCCAATCAGTTGCCCATATTTGTTGTAGCTGTAGTCCGTAACGTGACCATCAGGATCGGTCTTACGAGTGACATCGCCCTGGTCATTGCGCTCATACTTCCAGACGGCTTCACCACGCCTTACAACCCGTACGAATCCATTGTCATGCTCGTAGGTCGTCGGCTCGTCATCCCCCGGAAACAACGCCACC
>NZ_JFCA01000109.1 GCF_000612585.1 Pseudomonas sp. CHM02 | reverse complement strand
GGGAAACTCCGAACAAGTTGCCCATCAGCCGGAAATGGACGGCTTGAGGATGCCGAAAAGCCCGATTTTCAGCCGCTGATTAGTGGATAACCAAGGCAAAGCCTTGGTTATTTGCTCTCACGGGCGCACCTCTCCCGCAGCCGGCAATAATTGCCGGCGCACCATCCACAGATTCGACAGAGCAAACAGCGTGGTCAGTTGCGCCGTATTCTTGGCCAAGCCACGGAATCGGGTTTTCACATAGCCGAATTGGCGCTTGATCACACGGAATGGATGTTCGACCTTCGCTCGCGCCTGCGCTTTGACCTTCTCGATCTTGCGTCTGGCCTTGTAGAGCACGCTTCGTTTGCTCAAGTGTTTATAGGTGCTCCGACGAGACGCAATCTGCCAGATCACCGCCCTTCTTTCATGCTCCGGCCGCTTTTCCACGCCGGTATAACCCGCGTCGGCACAGATAACATTTTCATCGCCATGCAACAGGTGGGCGACCTCCGTTACATCGGCCACATTCGCCGCTGTACCGTGGACGTGGTGCACCAGGCCCGACTCCGCATCGGCACCGATATGCGCCTTCATGCCGAAGAAATACTGATTACCTTTCTTCGTCTGATGCATTTCAGGATCGCGCTTGCCGTCCCTGTTCTTGGTCGAACTGGGTGCGTGGATGATGGTCGCGTCGACAATGGTGCCTTGGCGCAACGACAGGCCCTTGTCTAGCAGGTAATTGTTGATGGTTTCCAGAATGCCCGCCGCCAACTGATGCTTCTCCAGCAGGTGCCGGAAATTCATGATCGTCGTGTCTTCGGGGATCGGAGCGCTCAGCGTCAGACGAGCAAACTGGCGCATCGAAGTAATCTCGTACAGCGCCTCTTCCATGGCTGGGTCGCTCAACGAGAACCAGTTCTGCAGCAGGTGAATGCGCAGCATGGTTTCCAGTGGATACGGCTTGCGGCCACCGCCAGCCTTTGGGTAGTAAGGCTCGATCAACGCCACCAACCCACTCCACGGAACCACCTGCTCCATCTCGGCCAGGAAACGCTCGCGACGGGTTTGCTTGCGCTTACCGGCGTACTCGAAATCGGAAAAGCTCATCTGGCTCATGGGATGGCGGGCTTGTAGAGGGCAGTTGGACGGAGGCCTATTTCAGCACAAGTCAGATAGCCTGTGCTGACTTGATCGGAGAATCCCTA
>NZ_JFCA01000108.1 GCF_000612585.1 Pseudomonas sp. CHM02 | reverse complement strand
TGGAACCAAGAGTCTCCTATGGATCAACGAATCAAGCTGGTCATCGACTGGCTGTCTGGCGATTTCACCAAGAGCCAGTTAGCTCGGCGTTTTGGCGTCAGTCGACCGACTGTAGATAAATGGATCTCCCGTCACGTTGAAGGCAATTTAAAGTCGTTGGCAGAGTGTCTCGACGACCTCACACCAGCCCAAATAAGACTGACGATGAGATTTTGGCTCGCATAGTGGCGATGAAAGAAGCCCACGATAAATGGGGGCCGAAGAAGCTTGTCGAGCTATTACGAATCGATGACCCGTCTGTCGCCTGGCCATCGCCAAGCACGGCTGGCCAATGGCTTGACAGGCTCGGACTGGTCAATAAACGGCGTTTCAAGCGACGGCACAGTAGCGTTCACAGGGAAATGCGCGAAGCCAACGAACCCAACAAGACGTGGTGCGCTGACTACAAGGGGCAGTTCAAGATGCTCAATGCCCAGATGTGCTATCCCCTGACCGTTACGGACCATGCTTCACGGTTGATTTTGGCATGTAGAGCACACCCCAAAATCATGACCCAGCCTGTCAAACAAGCATTCGAGAGGCTTTTTCAGGAGTACGGGATGCCGGAAGTCATTCGCTCTGACAACGGCGTTCCCTTTGCTTCTCCAGGCCTGGCAAGAATGTCCACGCTGGCAGTTTGGTGGATCCGCCTGGGTATATATCCCGAACGAACCATGCCGGGACGACCTGCCCAAAATGGCCGCCATGAAAGGATGCATCGCAGTTTGAAGCTTGAACTGCCACTGGGGGAAAACCTGATCGAGCAGCAGCTTTTACTGGAGCACTTTCGACATGAATTCAATTACATACGCCCCCACGAGGCGCTCGGCATGAAACGTCCAGGAGATCTGTACGTACCGTCTACTCGAGCTTATCCAGGATGCCTGCCGGATGTGGAATATGCAGCGGAAATGGAAGTACGAAGCGTCAGACAGAACGGCTCGATCATGTGGAAAGGAAAGTTGGTGTTTGTTAGCGAAGCGCTATCAGGAGAACGAATCGGGCTCAAAGAGGTTGAAGATGATGTTTGGGATCTGTACCTGTGTGACTATCCCCTGGGGAGGCTTGGACGAGGCATGAGTCGCGTCCAAGCTTCAAATGTGTAAACGATGTCCCCGGTTTCAGATGTAAAGGATGTCTACGGTTCTACACCCGCGC
>NZ_JFCA01000107.1 GCF_000612585.1 Pseudomonas sp. CHM02 | reverse complement strand
AATGTGGGAGCAACTGTCTTGATGGCTTTCATCAAGCCATATTTGCAGAGACGGTAATGCTCCCACAGCTGTACGCCGTGTAATTTTTGAAATAGCTACCACGCGGGTTTAGGCGGGCTGCTCTCTCCATTCAGTTCCATCACGGATCATCGCGTTTAGGCGTACTAACAAAACACGCATACAAGCGATGAGTGCCACTTTGGGGCACTTGCCTTTCTCGCGCAGCGCCTTATATCGCACGGCAAACTCAGGCTGAAACCGGATCACTGACCAACAGGCCATGTACAGTGAGCGCCTGGCAGCGAACCTGCCGCCGCTGATGTGGCGCTTACCTTTGTGCTTGCCGCTATCGTCGTTGTAGGGCGCGGTACCGCTTAACGCAGCAATCTGATGCCTACCTACCTCGCCGAGTTCGGGAAGATAGGACATCAAACTGGCCGCCGTAACCAGTCCTATGCCTTTGACCGAGCACAGAAGAGATACCTTTTTACTATCCAGACGTTCAGCGCTTTGGCGGATCAGGTTTTCCAACTGCTTCAACACCCCTTGCAAATAGTCGATATGACTCTGTAATGCAGGTTTGATCACTTCAGAGGAAGCCGTTTTAAGCCGCCGTTTATCGTCATCTCTCTGCTGAACAAAGTGCTCCCGCTGTTGAACCAGCGCGCGCAGATCATCCTGCTCGGCGCTTGTAACGCGACTGTCGGGTGATTTGATGACCGCTGCAAACTGCGCAAGAAGGCGTGCGTCTATCGGGTCGGTCTTGGCTTGTTGCCCCATCGCTTTGGCGAAACTTTTGGCTCGGCAAGGGTTGATCCGTATGACTTCAAAGCCGGCAGCTTGAAGCGCTTTCATGACTTTGCGCTCGTAACCGCCAGTAGCCTCAAGCAACACACGGCCTACACGATGCAGAGCGAGCCATCCAATCAGTCTGGGAAAATCACTTTCGCAATTGGGACAACTCATCGCCGCATCTAGCTGATCAACCAGGATTTCTAGGCTGCCGCTGGAGACATCAATACCTGCTGGATAGGAAAACATGGCCAAACCCTCTTACACTCAAGGTGAGAGCGCTCTGGCTTGGCCCACGCTTGTAACTGTTCGAGGTGGGCTCGTTCAACTGTTCGGGCTCATGTCCAGAGCGGAGAAGTGAGTGGCAGCATGGGCTCCCACACGTGCTTTAAGCACTTCGGGCATTCAGCTTGCCACTCACCCTCTCACCTTCAGCTTAATCC
>NZ_JFCA01000106.1 GCF_000612585.1 Pseudomonas sp. CHM02 | reverse complement strand
TTGAACTGGCCTAATGCTCCCGGACACCTCTTAAGGGCGATATGATTCGCCCAATCAGGAGGTTCCATGCAAGAGCGAAAGACCTACACCCGCGAGTTCAAGCAACGTGCTGCAAGCATGGTTCTTGATGATAGCTGCTCAGTTCCTGACGTCTGTGCATCGATGGACGTTGGGCCTACGGCGCTGCGCCGTTGGATTGATCAGGTTCGCAAAGAACGTCAGAAAGGGCAGCCAGTGGCAGGTACTAAGGCAATCAGCGATGAACAGCGAGAGCTTCAACAACTGCGAGCCAAGGTCAAGCGCCTGGAGATCGAGGCTGAAATCTTAAAAAAAGCTACGGCTCTCTTGATGTCGGATCCCGATCGTTTTTCCTGATCGAAGAGCTGAGAGAGTCGAGCTCATATCCGACCCGCCTTCTTTGTAGTGCGCTGAGCGTTTCCCGCAGCGCGTTTTATGACTGGCTTAAGCGTCGCTCAGCGCCGAATACCAAGCGTGATGCGCTTAGAGCAAAAGTCGTGCAACTGCATGACGAAAGCCGGGGAAGTGCAGGTGCGCGGATGATCTCTCAGCACTTGAAGGCCCAGCAGATCAAGGTGGGACGGCATCTGGCCGGAAAACTCATGGCAGAGGCAAATCTGGCCAGCAGACAGCGCCGCCGCCATCAGTATCGCTCTAGAGGCGTCGAAGCATTTGTGGCCAAGAACCTGCTCGAGCGTAACTTCGAGTCAACCGCAATCAATCAGGTCTGGTGCGGCGACGTTACCAGTCTGATGGTTGGTAAACGCTGGTATCACTTGGCAGCGGTCATTGATCTGTTCGCCCGCCGAATCGTTGGCTGGGCGTTCTCTCTGATCAATGACGCCAACCTGGTTAGCAGGGCGCTGAGAATGGCGGTGGAGGTTCGAGGTAAACATGCAGGCTTGATGTTTCATTCGGATCAAGGCTGCCAATACACCAGCCAGCTCTTTCAGTCCGCGCTGCTGGAGCATGGGATAACGCAAAGCATGAGCCGCAGAGGGCAGTGCTGGGACAACGCGCCAACAGAGCGTTTCTTCGGGACACTCAAATCAGAGTGGGTGCCCAATAAGGGCTACACGACAGTTGAAGAAGCCAGGCAGGATATGACTAGCTTCTTCATGCGATACAACCGAATCAGGCTCCACAGCTACAACAACTACCTGTCGCCAATAGCCATGGAGCAAAAAGCGGCATAAACACCGTAATCGGTGTCCGGGATGACTTGACCAGTTCA
>NZ_JFCA01000105.1 GCF_000612585.1 Pseudomonas sp. CHM02 | reverse complement strand
TGGGCCTGTCCCGTGACAACGGACGCCAAGAAGCGATACTTAAATCGTTCTCTTGGAGGTTGCCATGTATCCATCTACTCGCCGTAACTACACCGATGAATTCAAGACCCAAGCGGTTGCGTTAGCTGAAAGCGTTGGCAGAACCGAAGCTGCCCGCCAGCTAGAGATGTCCGTCAAAACGCTCGATAACTGGGTGAACGCCACGCGCAAGGGTCAACCGTTGAGCTCGCCCGAGCGCAAGCCCATCACTAAGGAAGACAGCGAGCTTGCCCGCCTGCGAGCCGAGGTTGCCGAGCTAAAAATGGAGCGTGAAATCCTAAAAAAGGCGGCGGTATTCTTTGCCAGAGAGTCCAGGTGAGATACGCCTTCGTCGCTGCTGAACGGACTCAATACCCGGTGCGCGTGTTGTGCCGGGTGATGGAAGTCTCGACTTCAGGTTTCTACGATTACACGCACAGGCAGCCTCGCCCTGATCCTGATGCTCAGATTCGCATTGAGTTGCGCAGCGCCTATGCGGCCAGTCGACACACCTACGGTCGGCCACGGTTGGTCGCAGCCTTACGCCAGAAATCGTATGCAGTGGGCCACAAACGAGTCAGCCGGTTGATGCAGGAGGAGCGTATACACGGCAAGTCCAAACGCGGTTTCAGGCCCTGTACCACTGACAGCAACCATTACTTGCCGGTCTCGAGCAATGTAGTGGCGCGGCAGTTTTCCATCGATAACCCCACCCCGACTTGGGTCAGTGATATCACCTATCTCCCAACCAGAGAGGGTTGGCTGTATCTGGCCGTAGTATTGAGCATCCAGACCCGCCAGATCTTGGGCTACAGCTTGTCAGACCGCATGCCAGATGGCCTGGTCGAGAGTGCGTTTCTGAATGCCTGGAGCGCCTGTTCTGGCACTAGCGGAGCAGTATTTCACTCCGATCAGGGCCGTCAGTACGCAAGCAGTAAGTTCCGTCTAGCGTTAGCTAAGAAGGACTTCACACAGAGCATGAGTCGAAAGGGAAATTGCTGGGACAACGCAGTGGCGGAGAGCTTTTTCGCTACGCTGAAAAGAGAGGAGGCGTTTGGGGTCTACCCCACCAAAAAACAGGCACAGCTATCGATCGCCAGCTATGTGCATGGGTTTTACAACAGCAGTCGACTGCACTCAGCTCTGGGATATCGTTCTCCGAACGAATATGCAAAGAGCTTGAGGCAGAAGACTGGATAACCAGCTTTATGGCGTACGCTGCCGGGGGACAGGCCCA
>NZ_JFCA01000104.1 GCF_000612585.1 Pseudomonas sp. CHM02 | reverse complement strand
TACGTACGTACGTACGTACGTACGTACGTACGTACGTACGTACGTACGTACGTACGTACGTACGTACGTACGTACGTACGTACGTACGTACGTACGTACGTACGTACGTACGTACGTACGTACGTACGTACGTACGTACGTACGTACGTACGTACGTACGTACGTACGTACGTACGTACGTACGTACGTACGTACGTACGTACGTACGTACGTACGTACGTACGTACGTACGTACGTACGTACGTACGTACGTACGTACGTACGTACGTACGTACGTACGTACGTACGTACGTACGTACGTACGTACGTACGTACGTACGTACGTACGTACGTACGTACGTACGTACGTACGTACGTACGTACGTACGTACGTACGTACGTACGTACGTACGTACGTACGTACGTACGTACGTACGTACGTACGTACGTACGTACGTACGTACGTACGTACGTACGTACGTACGTACGTACGTACGTACGTACGTACGTACGTACGTACGTACGTACGTACGTACGTACGTACGTACGTACGTACGTACGTACGTACGTACGTACGTACGTACGTACGTACGTACGTACGTACGTACGTACGTACGTACGTACGTACGTACGTACGTACGTACGTACGTACGTACGTACGTACGTACGTACGTACGTACGTACGTACGTACGTACGTACGTACGTACGTACGTACGTACGTACGTACGTACGTACGTACGTACGTACGTACGTACGTACGTACGTACGTACGTACGTACGTACGTACGTACGTACGTACGTACGTACGTACGTACGTACGTACGTACGTACGTACGTACGTACGTACGTACGTACGTACGTACGTACGTACGTACGTACGTACGTACGTACGTACGTACGTACGTACGTACGTACGTACGTACGTACGTACGTACGTACGTACGTACGTACGTACGTACGTACGTACGTACGTACGTACGTACGTACGTACGTACGTACGTACGTACGTACGTACGTACGTACGTACGTACGTACGTACGTACGTACGTACGTACGTACGTACGTACGTACGTACGTACGTACGTACGTACGTACGTACGTACGTACGTACGTACGTACGTACGTACGTACGTACGTACGTACGTACGTACGTACGTACGTACGTACGTACGTACGTACGTACGTACGTACGTACGTACGTACGTACGTACGTACGTACGTACGTACGTACGTACGTACGTACGTACGTACGTACGTACGTACGTACGTACGTACGTACGTACGTACGTACGTACGTACGTACGTACGTACGTACGTACGTACGTACGTACGTACGTACGTACGTACGTACGTACGTACGTACGTACGTACGTACGTACGTACGTACGTACGTACGACGTACGTACGTACGACGACGACGTACG
>NZ_JFCA01000103.1 GCF_000612585.1 Pseudomonas sp. CHM02 | reverse complement strand
GCCATCGCCGGCACGCCGGCTCCTACATTTTTATCCGTGTAAGGCCCGTTCCAGAGCCTTTTTCGGGGTTATTTCAGCTTCATTTAAAGTGTGACCAATTATTGTAGGACAGTCGTGTTTATGACTGTGGGGCCCTTCTTTGGCTCTAGGCGGCCCTTGGCAAAGCTGCTACTCTCGGCGCGCTTTGTGACGTCTCGGCCTGCTTTAAAGCGCCAGATTCACCTAAAAAAACATACACCAATAATAATCGCATCAAATGCGATGATGAATTCGCGTCGCTGACGTCGCTGAGGAGTGGGCTTCCATGAACGAAGACTTTTGGAAGGATAAGTACCCCGCCGGGATTGCTGCCGAAATCAATCCAGACGAGTATCCGAATATTCAGGCGGTACTGAAGCAGTCCTGCCAGCGCTTCGCCAACAAACCGGCTTTCAGCAACCTGGGCAAGACGATCACCTACGGTGAATTGTACGAATTGTCCGGCGCCTTCGCCGCCTACCTGCAACAGCACACCGACTTGAAGCCCGGCGATCGAATCGCCGTGCAACTGCCCAACGTCCTGCAATACCCGGTCGCTGTGTTCGGTGCCATCCGCGCCGGCCTGATCGTGGTCAACACCAACCCGCTGTACACCGCGCGGGAAATGGAACACCAATTCAACGACTCCGGCGCCAAGGCCCTGGTGTGCCTGGCCAACATGGCGCACCTGGCGGAAAAGGTCGTGCCCAAGACCGCCGTCAAGCACGTGATCGTCACCGAAGTCGCCGACCTGTTGCCGCCGCTCAAGCGTCTGCTGATCAACAGCGTCATCAAGTACGTGAAGAAAATGGTCCCGGCCTATCACTTGCCCAACGCGATCAAATTCAATGACGTGCTGGCCAAGGGGCACGGTCAACCGGTCAGCGACGCCAGCCCGGCCAGCAGTGATGTGGCCGTGCTGCAATACACCGGCGGCACCACCGGCGTGGCGAAGGGCGCGATGCTCACCCACCGCAACCTGGTCGCCAACATGCTGCAATGCAAGGCGCTGATGGGCTCCAACCTCAACGAAGGTTGCGAGATCCTGATCACGCCGCTGCCGCTGTACCACATCTATGCGTTCACCTTTCATTGCATGGCGATGATGCTGATCGGCAACCACAACATCCTGATCAGCAACCCGCGTGACCTGCCGGCGATGGTCAAGGAACTGTCGAAGTGGAAGTTCAGCGGCTTCGTCGGCCTGAACACGCTGTTCGTGGCGCTGTGCAATAACGAGGCGTTCCGCAAGCTGGACTTCTCCGCGCTGAAAGTCACCCTGTCGGGCGGCATGGCCCTGCAACTGGCGGCGGCCGAGCGTTGGAAGGCCGTGACCGGTTGCGGCATCTGCGAAGGCTACGGCATGACCGAAACCAGCCCGGTGGCCACCGTGAACCCGATCCAGCACATCCAGATCGGCACCATCGGTATCCCGGTGCCGTCCACGGCGTGCAAAGTCATCGCCGACGACGGCACTGAACTCGCGCTGGGTGAAACCGGCGAGCTGTGCGTGAAGGGCCCGCAAGTGATGAAGGGCTACTGGCAGCGCCAGGACGCCACCGACGAGATGCTCGACAGCGAAGGCTGGCTGAAGACCGGTGATATCGCGATCATCCAGCCCGACGGCTACATGCGCATTGTCGATCGCAAGAAAGACATGATCCTGGTCTCGGGCTTCAACGTGTACCCGAACGAACTGGAGGACGTACTGGCAGGCCTGCCGGGCGTGCTGCAGTGCGCGGCCATCGGTGTGCCGGATGAGAAGTCCGGTGAGCACATCAAGCTCTTCATCGTGGTCAAGCCGGGTGCAACCCTGACCAAGGACCAGGTGATGGAGCATATGCGCGCCAACGTCACTGCCTACAAAGTGCCCAAGGCCGTGGAGTTCCGCGATGCGTTGCCGACCACCAACGTGGGCAAGATCCTGCGGCGTGAGTTGCGCGATGAAGAGTTGAAGAAGCTCGGTCTTAAAAAGTAACCCCATAAAAAC
>NZ_JFCA01000102.1 GCF_000612585.1 Pseudomonas sp. CHM02 | reverse complement strand
CGATCCATAAACCCCACCTACCGGATGGCCGTGGTATGAAGTCAGGTATCCGACTCGGATACATGCTCCCCTTGGGTTCCTACCCCAAACAACCGGTCGGCTATCTGCCGACCTCGCTCCAGGCCTTCAGCCGTCAACCAAATCGATTTGTTCTTGTTCACCGGATTACTGATGAAACCATGTTCATGTAATCGGCTCATGGTCTCGAAGTCGAACCCTTTCCAAGCATTACCGTTATCAAAACTGAAGGTTGCCAACAGAGCCAGCACTGCTTCTTCAATCAGTTTATCGTCGTATTCCATGATCGTTGCTCCGCTCGTATTCTTTAAGCTCACCGTAAACCCTACCAGCCAGCAAGATGGATAGCGCGTTTAACTACGCGATACCGGCGAGCAGTTCCAGGGCAGTAAAGCTTCGTAATCCTCAACCGAAGAAGCCGTCGACAGGCGCTCAAGTGCGTGGCGCAGCCACGCATAGGGCTCTTGGCCGTTGGCTTTGGCAGTCTCGATCAAACTATAAAGTTGAGCGCTGGCCGTCGCACCTTTGGGGGTGTCGCTAAACAGCCAGTTCTTTCTTCCGATCGCGAAGGGCCTGATGGCGCGTTCGGCAGCGTTGTTGTCGATCGGCAAGTAACCTTCCTCGACGTACCGTTCAAGTTTGTTCCAATTGCTCGCCAGGTAGCTGATGGCTTTGCCCAGGGCGTTTTGAGCGGTAACCTGGGGTTGGGTCTTTTCCATCCAGCTTTTCAACTGAGCCAGCACCGGCAGGCTGTGCGCGTGACGACCGGTTTTTCGCTCGCCGTCGTTGCCGGCCTGTAGGTCGCGCTCGATGCCATAAAGCTTGTTGATCAGGTTCAGCGCGATGTCCGCACGACCCGTCTTGCCTTTGGGCTGCACTTTTTGCGCTTCGACGAATTTGCGCCGTGCATGCGCCCAGCAGCCTAAACGCTCCACTCCTTCCTGCGCGCCCAGCGCGTTGTAACCGGCGTAATCATCGCTCATCACGTAGCCGCGATAGCCATCAAGCAGGCGCGTCGGCACCTCCTGAGCCCGGCTGGTGGAGTAGTCGAAAAGGATCACTGGTTTGTCGGGTGGGCCGCCGGTTTGCACCCACATCCAGGACTGGCTGCTGGGCTCCCGATCCTGCTCTTTCAACACCTGCACGCGGGTTTCATCGCAGTGGATGACGCGGCTTTCCAATAACTGGTCGCGCATTAAATTCAGCAGTGGTTGCAAGTGCTCACCGCACTGGATAACCCAGCGGGCCAAGGTCTGACGCGGGATATCGATGCCATGGCGGCCCAGCACTTTTTCAAAACGGTAAAGCGGTAAACCGTCCACGTATTTGGTGGTCAGCAGCATCGCCAGCACGCTTGGGCTGGCCATACTTTTTTCAATCAACTGAGCGGGCTTGTCCGCAGTGACCGGAGCCGTTTCACAGGCACGGCAACCGTAGACCTTACGGACGTGTTTGATCACGCGGATTTGCATCGGCACGATTTCAAGCTGCTCGCTGACCTCCTCGCCGATGGCGTGTTTGCGGCAGCCGCAGGCACAGGTCAGTTCATGTTCGGGCAGTTCGTGGATGATTTCGATGCGGGGGAGATCGGCCGGCAACGGTTTGCGTTTGCCACGCCGCTGGGTCGGCGCAACAGCCTCCTCTTCTGCGGCTTCATCAATGGGCTCGACGACGCTTTCCGCTTCATTGAACAGGGCCAGCTGCGGCGTTGCCGGATCAGCCGTTTGCTCGGACTTACGTCCGAACAGGCGCTGACGCAGCAGTGCGTTTTCTTCTTCGAGGAAACCGACTCTGGACTGCATCTTCGCAAGCATCTGCTTGAGCAATTCAGGATCATCAGGGAGGTTTTCGGGCATGGAAATCATGCCCTGGATTATACCGAATCAGGCCACGTATCGAGGCGTCAAAACCTGATGTGGACGGTTGCGCCACAGATCAAAACCATCAAGTAGCCAGTTCAGTTCCTGGACGGTCAGGATGATCGCTTCATCGTTGGCATCGGGCGATGTTTTAAATCGTTCGGATTCGAGGCGCTTGAGCCAGAGGCAGAAGCCGTTGCGTTCCCAATACAAAATCTTCACGCGGTTGCGTGGCTTGTTGAGGAAGACGAAAAGCACAGGGTCGAATACTGCGACTTTGATATCCAGTTCGACCAGCGCCGCTAGGCCATCAATGGATTTTCGAAAGTCGACGGGCTTGGGGTAGAGATAGACTTTTTCGACTTTAGCATCGCGTCGCATCATGGCGGGCTGGCTCCTGAGGGAATCGGGAGCACAGCATCCGGGATCAGCTAAGCGCTTTGAATGTGGGGTTCATGGAGCG
>NZ_JFCA01000101.1 GCF_000612585.1 Pseudomonas sp. CHM02 | reverse complement strand
TCGCCGGCAAGCCGGCTCCTACATTTTGTATCTGGGCATTGAATTCAATCCGTGCAGGCCTTTGCTTGCCGCTGGGGTTCCCGCTCTTTAGACTTACGCCTCATTTAAACGAGAGCAGGGTCGATGCCAGCTGCCTTTCCCCCCGATTCTGTTGGACTGGTCGTGCCCCAAGTGGCGCACTTCAGCGAACCGCTGGCCCTGGCCTGCGGTCGTTCGCTGCCCGCCTACGACCTGATCTATGAAACCTACGGCCAACTGAATGCCACGGCGAGCAACGCCGTGCTGATCTGCCACGCCTTGTCCGGCCATCATCACGCGGCCGGTTTCCATTCGGTCGACGAGCGCAAGCCCGGCTGGTGGGACAGTTGCATCGGCCCCGGCAAGCCCATCGACACCAACAAGTTCTTTGTGGTCAGCCTGAACAACCTCGGCGGCTGCAACGGTTCCACCGGCCCGAGCAGTATCAACCCGGAAACCGGCAAGCCGTTCGGCGCCGACTTCCCGGTGCTCACCGTGGAAGACTGGGTGCACAGCCAGGCGCGTCTTGCCGACCTGCTGGGCGTCAGCCAGTGGGCCGCCGTAATCGGCGGCAGCCTGGGTGGCATGCAGGCATTGCAGTGGACCATCACCTACCCGGATCGCGTGCGCCATTGCCTGGCCATCGCCTCGGCCCCCAAGTTGTCGGCGCAGAACATTGCCTTCAACGAAGTGGCGCGCCAGGCCATCCTGACCGACCCGGAGTTCCACGGTGGTTCGTTCCAGGAAGCCGGTGTGATCCCCAAGCGCGGCCTGATGCTGGCGCGGATGGTCGGGCACATCACCTACCTGTCCGATGACTCCATGGGCGAGAAATTCGGCCGTGGCCTCAAGAGCGAGAAGCTCAACTACGACTTCCACAGCGTCGAATTCCAGGTGGAAAGCTACCTGCGCTATCAAGGCGAGGAGTTCTCCGGGCGTTTTGACGCCAACACCTACCTGCTGATGACCAAGGCCCTGGACTATTTCGACCCGGCGGCCAACCATGACGACGACCTGGCGAAAACCTTCGAAGGCGCCACGGCCAAGTTCTGCGTGATGTCGTTCACCACCGACTGGCGCTTCTCGCCGGCGCGCTCACGCGAGCTGGTGGATGCGCTGATGGCCGCACGCAAAGACGTCTGCTATCTGGAGATCGACGCTCCGCAAGGCCACGACGCCTTCCTGATCCCGATCCCGCGTTACTTGCAGGCGTTCGGCAATTACATGAACCGGATTACTGTGTGAGAACGCCATGAGAGCCGACCTGGAAATCATCCAAGACTGGATCCCCGCGGGCAGCCGCGTGCTCGACCTGGGCTGCGGCGATGGCGAACTGCTGAGCTGGCTGCGCGACAACAAGCAAGTCACCGGCTATGGCCTGGAAAACGACCCGGACAACATCGCCCAGTGCGTGGCCAAGGGCATCAACGTGATCGAGCAGGACCTGGACAAGGGCCTGGGCAACTTTGCCAGCAACAGTTTCGACATCGTGGTGATGACCCAGGCCCTGCAGGCGGTGCACTACCCGGACCGCATCCTCGACGAGATGCTGCGCGTCGGCCGCCAGTGCATCATCACCTTCCCCAACTTCGGGCACTGGCGCTGCCGTTGGTACCTGGCCACCAAGGGCCGCATGCCGGTGTCGGACTTCCTGCCCTACACCTGGTACAACACGCCGAACATCCACTTCTGCACCTTCGAAGACTTCGAAGCCCTGTGTGGCGAGCGTGAAGCCAAGGTGATCAACCGCCTTGCCGTCGATCAACAGCACCGCCACGGCTGGGCGAGTAAGCTATGGCCCAACCTGTTGGGCGAAATCGGTATTTACCGGGTCAGCAGTCCTGGCCTGACCGACCACAAGATTGCCGTCTAATCATCTTCAAGAGGGACGCTCATGAGTCGTTTGGCTATTTTTCTATTGACCGCACTCCTTGGCACCCATGCCATGGCCGCCGACGTTATCGATCCCAATCGCACGAAGGAATTCGGCGATATCACCGTGCGTTACAACACCTTCACCTCCAGCTTCCTGCAACCGGAAACCGCCCAGGCGGTAGGCGTGGTACGCAGCAAGAACAAGGGCCTGATCAACGTGTCCGTGTTCAAGGGCGTAACACCCGTGGTGGCGCAAGTGACCGGCACCATCAAGGACTTGGGCGGCAAGAGCGAAGTACTGACGTTCAAGCAGATCACCGAAAAAGGCGCCACCAACTACCTGGCCCCCTATTCGGTGCCACAACAGGAATTCAGGACCTTCACGATTAACGTTGAAACCGGGGGCAAGGCCCACAGTTTCAGTTTTGTCCAAGAACTTTTCCCGGCCGAATGATGAACCTTACCCAACTCGTACTGGCCAGCCATAACGCCGGCAAACTCAAAGAACTGCAAGCCATGCTCGGCGACTCCGTGCAACTGCGCTCGATTGGCGAGTTCAGCCAGGTGGAGCCGGAAGAGACCGGCCTGTCGTTCGTCGAGAATGCCATCCTCAAGGCGCGCAACGCCGCACGTATCTCCGGCCTGCCGGCGCTGGCAGATGACTCGGGCCTGGCGGTCGACTTCCTCGGCGGCGCGCCGGGCATTTATTCGGCACGCTACGCCGACGGCAAGGGCGACGCCGCCAACAACGCCAAGCTGCTGGACGCGCTCAAGGACGTGCCCGATGCCGAGCGCGGTGCACAGTTCGTCTGCGTGCTGGCCTTGGTACGGCATGCCGATGACCCGCTGCCGATCCTCTGCGAAGGCTTGTGGCACGGGCGCATCCTGCATGCGGCCAGCGGTGAGCATGGGTTTGGCTATGACCCGTTGTTCTGGGTGCCGGAGCGCAATGTCTCCAGCGCCGAACTGAGCCCGGCCGACAAGAACCAGATCAGCCACCGCGCCCGCGCAATGGATTTGCTGCGCCAACGCCTGAGCCTGAAATGACCCAGAACACCTCTGCGCAGCCGCTGATCCACGGTGGCGCGCAAACACCTCGGGCGGCCTTGCCTGTGCTGCCGCCCCTGGCGCTGTATATCCACATCCCGTGGTGCGTGCGCAAATGCCCTTATTGCGACTTCAACTCCCACACCGCCAGTAAAGTACTGCCGGAAGAAGAGTATGTGGACGCCCTGCTGGCCGACCTCGACCAGGACCTGCACGCGGTTTACGGCCGCGAGTTGAGCTCGATCTTCTTTGGTGGCGGTACGCCGAGCCTGTTCAGCGCCGCTGCGTTGGGTCGCTTGCTCGAGGGGGTGGAAGCCCGTATCCCATTTGCCCGCGATATCGAGATCACCCTGGAAGCCAACCCCGGCACCTTCGAACAAGAGAAGTTCGTCGCGTATCGCAAGCTGGGCATCAACCGCCTGTCCATCGGCATCCAGAGCTTCCAGCAAGAAAAGCTTCAAGCCCTGGGCCGCATCCACAATGGTGACGAAGCGGTGCGTGCCGCCGGCATGGCGCGCCAGGCCGGGTTCGATAACTTCAACCTGGACCTGATGCACGGCTTGCCCGATCAGTCCCTGGACGATGCCCTGAGCGACCTGCGCCAGGCCATCGCGCTGAAGCCGACGCATCTGTCCTGGTATCAACTGACCCTGGAACCCAATACCGTCTTCTGGAACCAGCCGCCTGCATTGCCGGAAGACGATACCTTGTGGGACATCCAGGAAGCCGGCCAGGCACTGCTCGCCGAACACGGCTACGCGCAATATGAAGTGTCGGCCTATGCCCAACCCGGTCGCCCGGCGCGGCATAACCTCAATTACTGGAGCTTCGGCGACTTTATCGGCATCGGCGCCGGCGCCCATGGCAAGCTCAGTCACCCGGACGGGCGCATCGTGCGCACCTGGAAGACCCGCGCACCAAAGGACTACCTCAACCCGGCCAAAAGCTTCCAGGCCGGTGCGAAGGAACTGACCAACGAAGAACTGCCGTTCGAGTTCCTGATGAACGCCCTGCGCCTCACCGAAGGTGTCGACGCCAGGCTCTACGCCGAGCGTACCGGCCTCGACCTCGCGAGCCTTGATGAAGGCCGCCGCGAGGCAGAACAAAGTGGCTTAATGCAGGTCGAACCGTCACGCCTGGCGGCGACCGACCGCGGGCAACTCTTTCTCAATGACCTGTTGCAGAAGTTTTTGAGCTGACGCTCTAAGGAAATCGAATGGATTTGGTACTCGACCTGCTCGCCACCGTATCCCGCTGGAGCCGTAGCAACCTGTCGGAAATCTCCCTGGCCCTCGTCGGCTGCCTGCTGGTGCTGTTCGGCGCCGATATCAAAGGCTGGGTGGAAGCCCGCCTGGGCAGCATCGCAGGCGCATTGCGCGTCCCGTTGATGGCGTTGGTGTGCATGATCGGCAGCGGCGCGGCGTTGATTTACGCCACGCCGTGGATTGTGCGGGGCTTGAGCCAGTTCAATAACTACAGCCTGGCACCGGTGCTGCTGGTGGTACTGGTGTTGATTGGCGTTGTGGCCGATCGCCGCTAACCTCGAGCACACCGAGAAACAACTGTGGGAGCTGGCCTGTTGTAGTGAGCGGGCTTATTGTG
>NZ_JFCA01000100.1 GCF_000612585.1 Pseudomonas sp. CHM02 | reverse complement strand
CGCCGGCAAGCCGGCTCCTACAAGGGGCGTTAGATCAGCAGGCGCAGGATCTCTGGCATCCCGGTCATGGCCGCCAGGTTGTTGATCACCAGCATGTCCAGCAGCTTGAGCACCATGAACGCCAGGATCGGCGAAATATCCAGGCCGCCCAGGTTCGGCAGCAGGCGGCGGAACGGCGCCAGGGCCGGTTCGCAGATCTGGTTCACCAGCTCGGCGCCAGGGTTGTGGCTACCCGGAGCGACCCACGACAGGATTACGCTGATGATCAGGGCGAAGAAGAAGATCTTCAGGAACAGCGCGGTCACGCCGATGATGGCCCAGATCAGCAACTGTACGAAATTGCCGGTGGTGCCGTAGGTCAGCAGCAGGGTCAGCGCCATCAGGGCCAATTGCACCAGGATCGCCAGTACCAGCGACGACATGTCCAGGCCGAACAGGCTCGGGATGATCCGACGCAGCGGCTTGAGCAGCGGCTGGGTGGCCTTGACGATGAACTGGCACAGCGGGTTGTAGAAGTTCGCGCGTACCAGTTGCAGCACGAAGCGCATCAGTACGATCAACAGGTACAGGCTGCCGAGGGTTTGCAGCACGTAGACGGCTGCGGTGTTCAAACCAATCATGTTGGCTCCTTATTTGCCCAGTTGTTCGGCGAGTTCCGCCGAGCGGTGCGCAGCGGCACCCAATGCTTTTTCCACCAGGGCTTCAAACCCCCCGGCCTGGAACGACTCGATGGCCGCCTGTGTGGTGCCGCCGGGGGAGGTCACGCGACGGCGCAACTCGGCCGCGTCCACATCGCTGGCAACCGCCATATGCGCGGCGCCCAGGGCGGTCCGTTCAGACAGCTGCTTGGCGATGTCCTGGGGCAGGCCCAGTTTCACGCCGGCGGCGGTCATGGCTTCGATCAGCAGGAAGAAATACGCCGGGCCGCTGCCGGACACGGCGGTGACCGCGTCCAGTTGCTGCTCCTGTTCCAGCCACAGGGCGATGCCCACGGCGGACAGCAGCTCTTGCGCCTGGTTGCGTTGTTCGGCGCTCACTTCGGCGGTGGCGTACAAGCCGCTCACGCCCTGGCTGACCAGGGCGGGGGTGTTGGGCATGCAGCGCACGATCGGCTGGGCACCGAGCCAGCTATTCATGCTGGCGCAGGTAATGCCGGCGGCGATGGACACCACCAACTGCTGCGGCTGCAGGCTCGGGCGCAGGCTTTCGCACACGGCCTTCATGGCCTGCGGCTTCACTGCCAGTACGATCACATCAACGCCCTGGATGGCCTCGGCGTTGTCGGCAAAGGTTTCAATACCGTGCTCGGCGCTGACGCGGGCACGGGTGTCGGCGCCCGGGTCGCTGGCGCGGATCTGCGCGGCGTCCAGGCCCTTGGCCCGCAGGCCACCGATCAGGCTGGCCGCCATGTTACCGGCGCCGATAAAGGCAATACGCGTGTTGCTCATGACAGGTCCTTACTCAGAGGGAAGTCAGCCATTTCATGGCTGGCCGTAGTCGCGGGCGCCAAACAGGGCGGTACCGATCCGCACCCAGGTGGCACCTTGGGCGATGGCCGACTCAAGGTCGTGGCTCATGCCCATGGAAAGTGTGTCCAACGGCAGGTTCAGGCTGTTTTGCAGGTCGCGTACAGCGGCGAACGCTGCGTCTTGCGCGGCACGATCTTCGGTCGGCTCGGGGATTGCCATCAGGCCACGCAGCTTCAGGCGCGGCAGGGCGCTGATGGCGTTGGCCAGGGCCGGCAGGTCGGCGGGTGTACAGCCGGACTTGCTGGCTTCGCCACTGACATTGACCTGGATGCAGATGTTCAGCGGTGGCAGGTCGGCCGGGCGTTGTTCGGACAAGCGTTGTGCAATTTTGAGGCGGTCCACGGAGTGCACCCAAGCGAAGTTCTCGGCGATAGCGCGCGTCTTGTTCGATTGAATGGGGCCGATGAAGTGCCAACTCAAGGGCAGGTCGGTTAATTCGGCCTGTTTGCCCAGGGCTTCCTGCAGATAGTTCTCGCCAAAGTCGCGCATGCCGGCGGCATAGGCTTCGCGCACGGCCTGCGCGGGTTTGGTCTTGCTCACGGCCAGCAGGTGGATGCTGCTTGCGTCACGTTGCACGGCGTCGGCTGCGGCGCGGATGCGCTGGCTAACCTGGCCGATGTTGTCTGCTATCGTCGACATTCAAGATGCGCCCGTGGATATGGAGTCCGCGGCATTCTACTGGAAATGGAAAGCCCTATGGATATCACTGAATTACTCACGGCCAGCGTGCGCCGTGGCGCTTCCGACCTGCATCTGTCAGCCGGCCTGGCGCCGATGCTGCGGGTGGATGGCGAGGTGTGGCCGCTGGATTGGCCGGTGCTATCACCGTCGCAAGTGGCGGACTTATTGAGCCCGTTGCTCAATCAGCACCAACAAAAGGATTTCGAAACATCTCTAGAAACAGATTTTGCCTTCGAACTGCCCGGCGTGGCGCGATTCCGGGCCAACGTGTTCCAGCAGGATCGCGGTATGGGCGCGGTGTTTCGCACCATCCCGTCCGAGGTCCTGAGCCTGGAAAGCCTTGGCCTTGGCGAAGTGTTCCAGCGTATCGCTCAGCTCCCCCGCGGCCTGGTCCTGGTGACCGGCCCGACCGGCTCGGGCAAGTCCACCACCCTGGCGGCGATGATCGATTTTCTCAATCGGCATCGGCGCCAGCACATCCTGACCCTCGAAGATCCCATCGAATATATCCACAGGCCAAAAATTGCCCTGGTCAACCAGCGCCAGGTGCACCGCGACACTCATGACTTTTCCACCGCGCTACGCTCCGCGCTTCGGGAAGATCCGGACGTGATCCTGGTGGGCGAATTGCGCGATCTGGAAACCATCCGCCTGGCGCTGACGGCCGCTGAGACCGGGCACCTGGTATTTGGCACCCTGCACACCAACTCCGCGGCAAAGACCGTAGACCGGCTGGTGGACGTGTTCCCGGCCGGGGAAAAGGCCATGGTCCGCTCGATGCTGTCGGAATCGCTGCAGGCGGTGGTGTGCCAGGTGCTGGTGAAGAAGATCGGCGGCGGGCGCGTGGCGGCCCATGAAATCATGTTGGGCACACCGGCCATCCGCAATCTGATCCGCGAGGACAAAGTGGCGCAGATGGTCTCGGCGATCCAGACCGGTGGGGCACTGGGGATGAAGACGCTGGATATGAGCTTGAAGGCGCTGGTCGGGGAGGGGGTGATCAGTCGGGAGGATGCGCGGCAGAAGGCGAGGGTTCCAGCAGACATCTAAGGCTGGTTGGAGCGGGCTTGCTGTGGTGAGCGGGCTTGCCCCGCGCTGGGTGGCGAAGCCGCCCCAAAAACCAGGCGACGAGTTGTATCTGTGGAAATGCGGTGGCTTCATTGGGGCCGCTGCGCGCCCCGGCGCGGGGCAAGCCCGCTCACCACAGCAAGCCCGCTCACCTCAGAAGCCCGCTTACCACAACAATCCGCCCCTGGCTTTGACGCCGGCTTAGCGCTGGACGACCCGCAGGTTGTTGTTCTGCTCTTTCGGCAGAACCCGCTTGGCGATCACGTAGTTCTTGTCCCAGAACGGTTTCTTCAGCGTGTCGATGCTGACTGCCTTGCCACGACGCGGTGCGTGAATGAAACGGTCGTTGCCCAGGTAGATGGCCACGTGGTTCACCTGGCGGCTCTTCAGTTTGAAGAACAGCAGGTCGCCGGGTTTCAGGTCCTTGCGATCAACCTTCTGCCCGTGGCCGGCGGCCATGGCGTTGGAGGTGCGCGGCAAATCCACGGCCGCTACGTCGTTGAACGCATATTTCACCAGGCCACTGCAGTCGAACCCTTTACTTGGGCTGCTGCCGCCCCAACGATAAGGAGTACCGAGCACGTTGACGGCGCGGCTGAGGACGGTGCTGCTCTGCTTGGTGTTGACGGCCATTAGGGCCGGGTTGGCTTTACCGTGGGCCTTGCTCAGTTGAGTCGGGCGGTTGACGGTCAGCTTTACCGATTTGGCCGTGCTTGGTGTGCTGTGGACTTTAGGGGTGAAACCGTTAACGTTAGGAAGTCGTTGCTCACGATTGGTGGCGTGGGCGGCCAGTGGCATTAATAGGCAAATGGTTAGCCATGTCTTGAAAAATGGTCGCATTAGGCGTGGCTCTTATGGGTTTGCGCGCAACTTTATAACAGCTTTTTGTGTCGTTCTCAGGCCGTTTGTCGACTGAACCTTGACGTCAAAATCAGGAAAAACGCGACGAATCGCCGCAATTGTCCTACACAAGTCAGGTGGCATAAGGCTTTCAGGGCAGGGAAGATACCATTTGCCGTACGTCGGGCGCCTGTAAAAAAGTCACAAAGAAAGTGAAAAAATTTATCTATCGAGGCAAAAGAGGTACGCGATGAACACCTATCAACAGATTGGTTCGCAGCAAGACACCCACAGCAAGGTGATCGGTTACCTGCTGTGGATTTTCGGTTTTACCGGGGCGCATCGCTTCTATTACGGCAAGCCAGTGACCGGCACGATCTGGTTTTTCACCTTTGGCTTGCTGGGTATTGGCTGGCTGATCGATCTGTTCCTGATTCCGGCCATGGACCGTGAAGCGGACCTGCGCTTTACCGCCGGGCCGATCGAATACAACGTGGCCTGGATTCTGTTGGCGTTTCTCGGGGTGTTTGGCGTGCACCGCATGTACCAGGGCAAATGGATCACCGGCCTGATCTATTTGCTGACCGGCGGTCTGTTCCTGGTGGGGGTGCTGTATGACTTCTGGACGTTGAATACGCAGATTTCGATCCGCAATGCCGAGCGCAACGCTGCACGCTAAGCATGCATGAAGCCTGTAGGAGCCCGGCTTGCCGGCGATGGCGATC
>NZ_JFCA01000099.1 GCF_000612585.1 Pseudomonas sp. CHM02 | reverse complement strand
TGAGGCTGCTGTAGAATGCGCGCCTCGGTTGAGACGAAAGCTCTTAACCAACCGCTCTTTAACAACTGAATCAAGCAATTCGTGTGGGTGCTTGTGGAGTCAGACTGATAGTCAACAAGATTATCAGCATCACAAGTTACTCCGCGAGAAATCAAAGATGTAACCAACGATTGCTGAGCCAAGTTTAGGGTTTCTTAAAAACCCAAAGATGTTTGAACTGAAGAGTTTGATCATGGCTCAGATTGAACGCTGGCGGCAGGCCTAACACATGCAAGTCGAGCGGTAGAGAGAAGCTTGCTTCTCTTGAGAGCGGCGGACGGGTGAGTAATGCCTAGGAATCTGCCTGGTAGTGGGGGATAACGTTCGGAAACGGACGCTAATACCGCATACGTCCTACGGGAGAAAGCAGGGGACCTTCGGGCCTTGCGCTATCAGATGAGCCTAGGTCGGATTAGCTAGTTGGTGGGGTAATGGCTCACCAAGGCGACGATCCGTAACTGGTCTGAGAGGATGATCAGTCACACTGGAACTGAGACACGGTCCAGACTCCTACGGGAGGCAGCAGTGGGGAATATTGGACAATGGGCGAAAGCCTGATCCAGCCATGCCGCGTGTGTGAAGAAGGTCTTCGGATTGTAAAGCACTTTAAGTTGGGAGGAAGGGCAGTTGCCTAATACGTAACTGTTTTGACGTTACCGACAGAATAAGCACCGGCTAACTCTGTGCCAGCAGCCGCGGTAATACAGAGGGTGCAAGCGTTAATCGGAATTACTGGGCGTAAAGCGCGCGTAGGTGGTTTGTTAAGTTGGATGTGAAATCCCCGGGCTCAACCTGGGAACTGCATTCAAAACTGACTGACTAGAGTATGGTAGAGGGTGGTGGAATTTCCTGTGTAGCGGTGAAATGCGTAGATATAGGAAGGAACACCAGTGGCGAAGGCGACCACCTGGACTAATACTGACACTGAGGTGCGAAAGCGTGGGGAGCAAACAGGATTAGATACCCTGGTAGTCCACGCCGTAAACGATGTCAACTAGCCGTTGGAAGCCTTGAGCTTTTAGTGGCGCAGCTAACGCATTAAGTTGACCGCCTGGGGAGTACGGCCGCAAGGTTAAAACTCAAATGAATTGACGGGGGCCCGCACAAGCGGTGGAGCATGTGGTTTAATTCGAAGCAACGCGAAGAACCTTACCAGGCCTTGACATCCAATGAACTTTCCAGAGATGGATTGGTGCCTTCGGGAACATTGAGACAGGTGCTGCATGGCTGTCGTCAGCTCGTGTCGTGAGATGTTGGGTTAAGTCCCGTAACGAGCGCAACCCTTGTCCTTAGTTACCAGCACGTTATGGTGGGCACTCTAAGGAGACTGCCGGTGACAAACCGGAGGAAGGTGGGGATGACGTCAAGTCATCATGGCCCTTACGGCCTGGGCTACACACGTGCTACAATGGTCGGTACAGAGGGTTGCCAAGCCGCGAGGTGGAGCTAATCCCATAAAACCGATCGTAGTCCGGATCGCAGTCTGCAACTCGACTGCGTGAAGTCGGAATCGCTAGTAATCGCGAATCAGAATGTCGCGGTGAATACGTTCCCGGGCCTTGTACACACCGCCCGTCACACCATGGGAGTGGGTTGCACCAGAAGTAGCTAGTCTAACCTTCGGGGGGACGGTTACCACGGTGTGATTCATGACTGGGGTGAAGTCGTAACAAGGTAGCCGTAGGGGAACCTGCGGCTGGATCACCTCCTTAATCGACGACATCAGCTGCTCCATAAGTTCCCACACGAATTGCTTGATTCATTGAAGAAGACGATAAGAAGCAGCCCGAAATTGGGTCTGTAGCTCAGTTGGTTAGAGCGCACCCCTGATAAGGGTGAGGTCGGCAGTTCGAATCTGCCCAGACCCACCAATTTTGTGTGGGAAACGCCTGTAGAAATACGGGGCCATAGCTCAGCTGGGAGAGCGCCTGCCTTGCACGCAGGAGGTCAACGGTTCGATCCCGTTTGGCTCCACCACTACTGCTTCTGACGTATGAAAGCTTAGAAATGAGCATTCCATCCAGGTGATGGTGAATGTTGATTTCTAGTCTTTGATTAGATCGTTCTTTAAAAATTTGGGTATGTGATAGAAAGATAGACTGAACGTTACTTTCACTGGTAACGGATCAGGCTAAGGTAAAATTTGTGAGTTCTCTTAATTGAGAAATTCGAATTTTCGGCGAATGTCGTCTTCACAGTATAACCAGATTGCTTGGGGTTATATGGTCAAGTGAAGAAGCGCATACGGTGGATGCCTTGGCAGTCAGAGGCGATGAAAGACGTGGTAGCCTGCGAAAAGCTTCGGGGAGTCGGCAAACAGACTTTGATCCGGAGATGTCTGAATGGGGGAACCCAGCCATCATAAGATGGTTATCTTGTACTGAATACATAGGTGCAAGAGGCGAACCAGGGGAACTGAAACATCTAAGTACCCTGAGGAAAAGAAATCAACCGAGATTCCCTTAGTAGTGGCGAGCGAACGGGGACTAGCCCTTAAGTGGCTTTGAGATTAGCGGAACGCTCTGGAAAGTGCGGCCATAGTGGGTGATAGCCCTGTACGCGAAAATCTCTTAGTCATGAAATCGAGTAGGACGGAGCACGAGAAACTTTGTCTGAATATGGGGGGACCATCCTCCAAGGCTAAATACTACTGACTGACCGATAGTGAACTAGTACCGTGAGGGAAAGGCGAAAAGAACCCCGGAGAGGGGAGTGAAATAGATCCTGAAACCGTATGCGTACAAGCAGTGGGAGCCTACTTTGTTAGGTGACTGCGTACCTTTTGTATAATGGGTCAGCGACTTATTTTCAGTGGCGAGCTTAACCGAATAGGGGAGGCGTAGCGAAAGCGAGTCTTAATAGGGCGTCTAGTCGCTGGGAATAGACCCGAAACC
Organism: Pseudomonas sp. CHM02; assembly: GCF_000612585.1. Taxonomy (GTDB): domain Bacteria; phylum Pseudomonadota; class Gammaproteobacteria; order Pseudomonadales; family Pseudomonadaceae; genus Aquipseudomonas. The sequence goes on along the minus strand of NZ_JFCA01000099.1, from coordinate 2,306 downwards.
GGGCGATCTATCCATGGGCAGGTTGAAGGTTGGGTAACACTAACTGGAGGACCGAACCGACTACCGTTGAAAAGTTAGCGGATGACCTGTGGATCGGAGTGAAAGGCTAATCAAGCTCGGAGATAGCTGGTTCTCCTCGAAAGCTATTTAGGTAGCGCCTCATGTATCACTGTAGGGGGTAGAGCACTGTTTCGGCTAGGGGGTCATCCCGACTTACCAAACCGATGCAAACTCCGAATACCTACAAGTGCCGAGCATGGGAGACACACGGCGGGTGCTAACGTCCGTCGTGAAAAGGGAAACAACCCAGACCGTCAGCTAAGGTCCCAAAGTTATGGTTAAGTGGGAAACGATGTGGGAAGGCTTAGACAGCTAGGAGGTTGGCTTAGAAGCAGCCACCCTTTAAAGAAAGCGTAATAGCTCACTAGTCGAGTCGGCCTGCGCGGAAGATGTAACGGGGCTCAAACCATACACCGAAGCTACGGGTATCACGTAAGTGATGCGGTAGAGGAGCGTTCTGTAAGCCTGTGAAGGTGAGTTGAGAAGCTTGCTGGAGGTATCAGAAGTGCGAATGCTGACATGAGTAACGACAATGGGTGTGAAAAACACCCACGCCGAAAGACCAAGGTTTCCTGCGCAACGTTAATCGACGCAGGGTTAGTCGGTCCCTAAGGCGAGGCTGAAAAGCGTAGTCGATGGAAAACAGGTTAATATTCCTGTACTTCTGGTTATTGCGATGGAGGGACGGAGAAGGCTAGGCCAGCTTGGCGTTGGTTGTCCAAGTTTAAGGTGGTAGGCTGAGATCTTAGGTAAATCCGGGATCTTAAGGCCGAGAGCTGATGACGAGCTAACTTTTAGTTAGCGAAGTGGTTGATGCCATGCTTCCAAGAAAAGCTTCTAAGCTTCAGGTAACCAGGAACCGTACCCCAAACCGACACAGGTGGTTGGGTAGAGAATACCAAGGCGCTTGAGAGAACTCGGGTGAAGGAACTAGGCAAAATGGCACCGTAACTTCGGGAGAAGGTGCGCCGGTGAGGGTGAAGGACTTGCTCCGTAAGCTCATGCCGGTCGAAGATACCAGGCCGCTGCGACTGTTTATTAAAAACACAGCACTCTGCAAACACGAAAGTGGACGTATAGGGTGTGACGCCTGCCCGGTGCCGGAAGGTTAATTGATGGGGTTAGCTAACGCGAAGCTCTTGATCGAAGCCCCGGTAAACGGCGGCCGTAACTATAACGGTCCTAAGGTAGCGAAATTCCTTGTCGGGTAAGTTCCGACCTGCACGAATGGCGTAACGATGGCGGCGCTGTCTCCACCCGAGACTCAGTGAAATTGAAATCGCTGTGAAGATGCAGTGTATCCGCGGCTAGACGGAAAGACCCCGTGAACCTTTACTATAGCTTTGCACTGGACTTTGAATTTGCTTGTGTAGGATAGGTGGGAGGCTTTGAAGCGTGGACGCCAGTTCGCGTGGAGCCATCCTTGAAATACCACCCTGGCAACTTTGAGGTTCTAACTCAGGTCCGTTATCCGGATCGAGGACAGTGTATGGTGGGTAGTTTGACTGGGGCGGTCTCCTCCTAAAGAGTAACGGAGGAGTACGAAGGTGCGCTCAGACCGGTCGGAAATCGGTCGTAGAGTATAAAGGCAAAAGCGCGCTTGACTGCGAGACAGACACGTCGAGCAGGTACGAAAGTAGGTCTTAGTGATCCGGTGGTTCTGTATGGAAGGGCCATCGCTCAACGGATAAAAGGTACTCCGGGGATAACAGGCTGATACCGCCCAAGAGTTCATATCGACGGCGGTGTTTGGCACCTCGATGTCGGCTCATCACATCCTGGGGCTGAAGCCGGTCCCAAGGGTATGGCTGTTCGCCATTTAAAGTGGTACGCGAGCTGGGTTTAGAACGTCGTGAGACAGTTCGGTCCCTATCTGCCGTGGACGTTTGAGATTTGAGAGGGGCTGCTCCTAGTACGAGAGGACCGGAGTGGACGAACCTCTGGTGTTCCGGTTGTCACGCCAGTGGCATTGCCGGGTAGCTATGTTCGGAATAGATAACCGCTGAAAGCATCTAAGCGGGAAACTAGCCTCAAGATGAGATCTCACTGGAACCTTGAGTTCCCTGAAGGGCCGTCGAAGACTACGACGTTGATAGGTTGGGTGTGTAAGCGCTGTGAGGCGTTGAGCTAACCAATACTAATTGCCCGTGAGGCTTGACCATATAACACCCAAGCAATTTGACTACTCGAAAGAGCATCAGATTGCGGTGTGTGAAGACGAAATGAACCGAAAGTTCGACGCTCAC
>NZ_JFCA01000098.1 GCF_000612585.1 Pseudomonas sp. CHM02 | reverse complement strand
GGCGATCTCAAGGCCGCCATCGCCGGCAAGCCGGACTCCTACAAGGTGTACGAACCTGGATGGAGTGGATTGTATGGGCCAATGGCTCGATGGCATTACCGGCTGGCTGACCCTGAATCCCGAATGGCTGGCGGTCGCAGTGTTTATCGTCGCCTGCGTGGAATGCCTGGCCATCGCCGGGCTCATCGTGCCGGGCACGGTATTGTTGTTTGCCATTGCCGCTCTCGCCGGCAGCGGTGCGCTGTCCCTGAGCGAAACCCTGCTGCTGGGGTTCCTCGGCGGACTATTGGGTGACGGGGTTTCCTACTACCTGGGGCGACATTTCCACCAGAACATCCGGCGCTTGCCCGGCTTGCGTCACCACCCTGAGTGGATGAACGGCGCAGAAACCTACTTCCACAAGTACGGCATCGCCAGCCTGCTGGTCGGACGTTTCATCGGCCCGCTGCGGCCCATGCTGCCGATGGTGGCCGGGATGTGCGACATGCCCTTCCCGCGCTTCGCGGCGGTGAGCATCGTGGCCGCGGCGGGCTGGTCGGTGGCTTACCTGCTGCCAGGCTGGGCGACCGGTGCCGCGTTCCGTCTGCCGTTACCCGAAGGTTTCTGGCCTGAAGCCGGTATCGTCGCCGCCTGTATCGCGGTGGTGGTGGGGTTGAGCCTGAACAGCAGCCTGCGCGGCCATCGTCGCGCCACCTTGTGGATCGGCTGCGCCAGCCTGACGGTATTGATCGCCCTGTTTATCGGCTATCCCCACCTCAATGACTTTGACCAGGGCCTGAGCGCCCTGGTACAGGAACACCGCAGCCCCTGGCTGGACGAAGTGATGGTGCGCATCACCCAACTGGGCGAGTTCAAGAAGATGTTCGTGGCCAGCGCCATCTTTACCGGCCTGCTGCTACTGGCGCGGCAATGGCGTCATGCGATATTTGTCGGTGTGACCCTCGCCGGTGCGGCGGTGATCAACACGGGCACCAAACTGTTCTTCGCCCGTGGCCGCCCGGAAATCCTCACCGACCCACTGACCAGCTTCAGCATGCCCAGCGGCCACGCGTCCGGCGCGTTCGCATTTTTCCTGGCGCTGGCGATCCTGGCCGGTCGCGGGCAACCGATCCGCCTGCGCCTGACCTGGATGCTGCTGGGCTGTATTCCGGCGGCCTTCATCGCGCTGTCGCGGGTCTATCTCGGCGCCCACTGGCCCACGGACATCCTGGCCGGTACGCTGCTGGCGATGACCGTGTGTGCGTTCAGCCTGGGCGTCAGTCAGTATCGACGCCCACTGCCGGCGATGTCGCAAAAGGCCTGGTGGCTGTTGTTGCCGGCGCTGGTCGCGGTGCTGAGCTTCATCGCCCTCACCGGCACGCCTCACGCCCTGCTGCGCTACGCCTATTAGGTGAACAGTTCACCCTGCAACTCGTCGAGCAACATCTGGATCGCATCCAGCCGCTGCTGCGGGTCGTCGAGTTGCAGCAGGTCGATCTTGTCGGCCTCGGTGAAAGGCAGCAGGTACGCCAACTGGTTGCCCAAGGCCTGCTGCCCCTCAGCGTGAGCGTCCATGTCCAGCGAGGCGACCATCGGGTGCTCGGCCAACGCCTGGAGGAGCGCCAGCAGGTCGGCGTCCTCTTCTTCCAGCGGCTGGTCCGGCAGCTCTTCGAGCCACTGCACCTCGGCCACCAGCAATTGGTCCTTCTGCACACCGGCGTCGCGTACCCGGAACCGGCGGCCGCCTTCGACGCGAATCCCCAGCAGGCCATTGTCCTGCTGCTTGAAGTCGCGAATCAGCGCTTCACAGCCGATCAGCGCGTAGCCGTCCGGGGCCATGCCTACCTCCTTGCCGTCGAGGATGCACACCACGCCAAAGCCTTCGCCCTTTTTCATGCAGCGACTGATCATGTCCAGGTAGCGGGCCTCGAATATCTGCAGGTCGAGGGTGCAGCCAGGGAACAGCACGGTATTGAGCGGGAACAGCGCCAGACTCATAAAGGTTTCCTTAAACCCGGTTTAAACGATCACCGACACGGCCAGCGGCAGGAACACCGCCGTGGCCACGCCCATCAGACTCATGGCCAGCGCTGCAAAGGCGCCGCACTCTTCGCTTTCCTGCAGGGCCACCGAAGTACCGACGGCGTGGGCGGTCATGCCCAGGGCCATGCCGCGCGCCTCGGGGCTGTGCACCCCCAGGCGTGACAGGTACGCCGGGCCGATCATTGCACCGATCACGCCGGTGATCAGCACAAACACTGCGGCCAGCGCGGCTACACCGCCAATTTGCTCGGCCACCAGCATGGCGATCGGCGACGTCACCGACTTGGGCGCCATGGTCATCAACATCATGTGTTCGGCGCCAAACCACTCACCCAGCAGGACACACAGGCCAGTGGCCAACACCCCGCCTATCACCAGCGTAGTAAAAATCGGCCAGAACAATTGGCGAATGCGCCGCAGGTTCAGATAAAGCGGCACCGCCAGGGCCACCGTCGCCGGGCCCAGCAGGATGCCCATGATTTCGGTGCTCTTGCGGTACTCGGCGTAGCTCAGGCCACAGCTGATCAGCACGCCGATCACCAGCAACATGGAGACCAGCACCGGTTGCAGGAAGATCCAGCGGGTTTTCTCGAAACCTGCCAGCACCAGCTGATACGCGCCGAGGGTGATGCCGATGCCGAACAAGGGATGGTGAATCACCGCGGTCCACGCGCCGTACCCGTCGAAGGTCATTGATCCTTCTCCTTGCGCTTGACCATCTGCTGCATCAGCACGCCGACAAAGCCCATGGCGATCACCAGCGACAGCACCAGCGCACCGGCAATGGCCCAGAAATCAGCGGCAATGTCATTGGCATACACCATCACCCCCACCGCTGGCGGCACCAGCAGCAACGGCAAGTAACGCAACAGGCTGCTGGCCGCCAGGCTCAGTGGCTCGCCGACTTCGCCCCGCCACACCAGAAAGCCCAGCATCAGCAGCAACCCGATGATCGGCCCCGGCAGCACCGGCAACAGCAAATGGTTGATCGCGGTGCCGATCAGTTGAAACAGCACCAGCCAGGTCAGGCCACGTAACAGCATCCGTTCTTCCCCCTCAGGACTCGCCCGCATTATAAGCACGCCAGCCCTATGGATCGGCATTCGCCAAAAGCATGGTGGGTTGACCGGGCTGATTGCCCATGATGATCTACATTGGTTCTCTGTAACCCATAAAAACAGCACCGATGAACCAAGGAGAGACGCAATGCCCTATGTACCCGTAGCGCAGCTCAAAGATTATGTCGGCAAGGAACTGGGACGTTCCGAATGGCTCACCATCGACCAGGCGCGTATCAACCTGTTCGCAGAGGCCACTGGCGATTATCAGTTCATCCACGTCGACCCGGTCAAGGCCGCGCAAACCCCGTTTGGCAGCACCATCGCCCACGGCTTCCTGTCGCTGTCGCTGATGCCCAAGCTGATGGAAGACCTGCTGATCGTGCCCGAGGGCCTGAAGATGGCCGTCAACTATGGCCTGGACAGCGTGCGGTTTATCCAGCCAGTGAAGGTCAACTCCAAGGTGCGCCTGAACGTGACGCTCAATGACGTCACCGAGAAGAAACCTGGCCAATGGCTGCTCAAGGCCACCGCCACCCTGGAAATCGAAGGGCAGGAAAAACCAGCCTACATTGCGGAGTCGTTGTCACTCTACTTCGTGTAACCCCCGCCCCCCTCTGTAGGAGCTGGCTTGCCAGCGAAAAACGCACAGCCGCCGCATTCCCCCCGAATGCCTGCGCCATCGCCGGCAAGCCGGCTCCTACGGGTCTGTGGAGAGGTAAAATCCTCACCACAACAGATGTAAATTTATGTATGAAACCCGCAGCTGCGGCATACTCGGCGCTCAATTATCCGGATCCCGCTATGCGCCCACTCGCTCCCCTTGCCCTTGCCCTGTTGCTCACCGCTTGCGGAGACGGCGAATCGCTGTTGCCGCCCGATGCGCGCCTGCCCGACGGCGGCCGTTACCGGGGCGATGTGGTCAATGGTCTGCTGCAAGGCCAGGGACGCGTGGACTATCCCAACGGCAGTTGGTACGCCGGCCAGTTCGACAAAGGCCAGTGGCACGGCCAGGGCGAGTGGCATGGCAGCAATGGCGAAGTCTATAAAGGCCAGTTCCAGCAGGGCCTGTTCGAGGGCCAGGGCAGCCTGACCACGGCGGGCAGCCACTATGTGGGAGGCTTCAAGAACGGTCGACGCAATGGCGAAGGCACCCTCAAAGAGGGGCAGATGACCTATCGCGGCGAGTTCAAGGACGACCAGTATTCCGGCCTCGGTCGCCTGGAGCTGGCGGACGGCAGCCAATACCAGGGCCAGTTCGCCCACGGCAAACCGAACGGCGAAGGCCAGCGCAACGACGACAGCGGCAACCAGTTCAGCGGCCATTTCGTCGATGGCCAACTGGAAGGCAACGGCACCTTCAACAGCGCCGATGGCGATATTTACGTCGGCCAGTTCAAGCAGAACCAGCTCAACGGCAAAGGTCGTTATGAGAACGCCGACGGCGACGTGTGGATCGGCCAGTTCAAGGAAGGCGCGCTCAGCGGCAAGGGCGAGTTGATCGGCGTCGACGGCAGCCACTATGTCGGCCAATTCAGCGATTGGCGTTTTACCGGTGAAGGCCGCCTGAACCTTACAGACGGCAGTTTCTATATCGGCGGCTTCGACAGCGACAATTATCAAGGCAAAGGCACCCTCGTGCTCACCGACGGCACCGTACAGGCCGGCACCTGGGTGAACGGCATGCGCGTGCGTGATGCCGACGGCAAACTGTTGCCCGACCCACTGGAAATCGGTGTATTGGCCCAAGGCCACCTGCTCGACGCCGCCCTCGCCGCCGTCCCAGCCTCCACCCCCGCCGTCGAGCTGTACACCCTGGCCGTGGCCGGCGATGGCAAGCAGAGTGTGTTCCTGCGCGAAGCCGATTACGTCAGCAACATGCTCGCCACCCGCTTCGGCGCGCGTGGGCAGATTCGCCTGGTCAATCACCGCGACCACATCGCCGACCGCCCCCTGGCCACCCGCGAAAGCCTGCGTCGCGCCGTGCAAACCCTGGCCGAACGCACCGGCCCGGAAGACCTGGTGTTTATCTACATGACCAGCCACGGCACCCATGAACACGAACTGGTGCTGGACCAACCGCGCATGGAGCTGGCCGACTTGCCGGCCGATGAGCTGGCCGCTGTCCTGGCACCGCTGAAGAATCGCGACAAGATCGTGGTGATTTCCGCCTGCTATTCCGGCGGTTTCATCCCGGCCCTGAAAGATGAACGCACGCTGATCATGACCGCCTCGCGGGCCGACCGAGTGTCCTTCGGTTGCTCCGAGGAAGCCGACTTCACCTACTTCGGCGATGCCCTCTTCGCCCAAGCCTTCAACCAGACCGACGACTTGCAGCAAGCCTTCAAGCTGGCGCAACTGCATGTGGCCGAACGCGAACAGGCGGACAACTTCGAAGCCTCCGAACCGCAGATCTGGGCCCCCAAGGGCGTCATCGCCCACTGGCAACTATTACGCAAACAGCAGGCACGAAAGGCGCTGGAAAGCGTCTCAATGAATAGCAAGGAAGCCAAAGGCAACTAAGCTGAACTGTGTAACAAGGGGGAAACACCATGTACCTGACGCCTCAGCATATCTTGCTCGCCGGAGCCTCCGGCCTTACCGGCGAACACCTGCTCGATCGCCTGCTCAACGAACCCACCGTCACCCGCGTGCTCGCACCCAGCCGCAAGCCATTGGCCGAACATCCGCACCTGGAAAACCCGGTGGGCGACCCGGCGGTGTTCCTGCCGCAGTTGAGTGGCCGGGTGGATCTCGCTTTCTGCTGCCTGGGCACCACCATCAAGCAGGCCGGCTCCGAAGCCGCCTTCCGCGCCGTCGACCTGGACATGGTCGTGGCCTTCGCCAAGCGCGCGCGGGAGATGGGCGCACGGCACCTGATCGTGATCAGTGCGATCGCCGCCGACCCAAAATCCTCGGTGTTCTACAACCGCGTCAAAGGCGAAATGGAACAGGCATTGAGAGCCCAGGATTGGCCGCAACTGACCATCGTGCGGCCCTCGTTGTTGCTGGGGGAACGGCTGGAGCCGCGCCTGGCAGAACAGTTGGCCGGGCCGCTGTCGCGACTGATCCCGGGCAAATACCACGGCATCGAAGTGTGCGAACTGGCCCGCGCCATGTGGCGCCTGGCGCTGGAAGAGCAGGATGGGGTGCGGGTGGTGGAGTCGGATGAGTTGCGTAAGCTCGGTAAATAATCCGGTTTAACGACCTGACAGAGATCCAAATGTGAGAGCGGGCTGGCTCGCGAAGGGGCGTGTCAGTCAATGCATGAGCTGCCTGACCCACCGCATTCGCGGGCAAGCCCGCTCCCACATTTGATGGGGTTCACACAGTTCCAATGTGGGAGTTCTACATTTGATGGGGTTCACACAGTTCCAATGTGGGAGTTCTACATTTGATGGGGGTTCACACAGTTCCAATGTGGGAGTTCTACATTTGATGAGGTTCACACAGCTCCAATGTGGG
>NZ_JFCA01000097.1 GCF_000612585.1 Pseudomonas sp. CHM02 | reverse complement strand
CGCGAATGCGGTGTGTCAGGCGCCGGATGTGTGACTGATACACCGCATTCGCGAGCAAGCCCGCTCCCACATTTTGATCTTTGTCGGCTACAAGGTTTTCGCCGAAGCCGGGTTGATCATCCGCGTCAGCCCCAGGTTTTTCAGGGCCAACTGCAGCGAGCTGTGGATAACTTGCGGGTTGTCGATGGTCATCAACTCCGCCAGCAGGTCCTTGGCCATGCTCAGTTCAACCTGGCGCAGCATCCACTTCACCTTCGGCAAGTTGGTGGCGTTCATCGACAGGCTGTCAAAGCCCATCGCCATCAACAGCACCGCCGCCGCCGGGTCGCCGGCCATTTCACCGCAGATGCTCACCGGCTTGCCTTCGGCGTGGGCATCGCGCACCACATGCTGCAGGGCTTGCAGCACGGCCGGGTGCAGGTAATCGTAGAGGTCGGCCACCCGCGGGTTGTTACGGTCCACGGCCAGCAGGTATTGGGTCAGGTCGTTGGAGCCCACGGACAAGAAGTCTACCTGACGCGCCAGCTCCTTGGCCTGGTACACCGCCGCCGGGATTTCGATCATCACGCCAATCGGCGGCATCGGCACGTCGGCGCCCTCGTCGCGTACCTCACCCCAGGCGCGGTGGATCAGGTGCAGCGCCTCTTCCAGCTCATGGGTGCCGGAGATCATCGGCAGCAGGATGCGCAGGTTGTTCAGGCCTTCGCTGGCCTTGAGCATGGCGCGGGTCTGTACGAGGAAAATTTCAGGGTGGTCGAGGGTAACGCGGATACCGCGCCAGCCGAGGAACGGGTTGTCCTCTTTAATCGGGAAATACGACAGTGACTTGTCGCCGCCGATGTCCAGGCTGCGCATAGTCACCGGCAACGGGTGGAAGGCCTGCAGTTGCTCGCGATAAATCGCCAGCTGCTCCTTTTCACTCGGGAAACGCTGGTTGATCATGAACGGCACTTCGGTGCGGTACAGCCCCACCCCTTCGGCGCCGCGCTGTTGCGCACGAGCCACATCGGCCAGCAAGCCGGTATTCACCAGCAGCGGCACACGATGACCGTCGGTGGTCACGCACGGCAGTTCGCGCAATGAATCCAGGCCCAGCGCCAGTTGCTTCTCTTCTTCAACCACTTCGGCGTACTGCTTGCGCAGCACTTCGCTGGGGTTGGTGAACACTTCACCGCGATGGCCATCGACGATCATGTCGATACCATCCACTTTGGAATACGGCAGGTCCACCAGGCCCATCACCGTCGGGATGCCCATGGCCCGGGCCAGGATCGCGACGTGGGAGTTACCCGAACCCAGTACCGACACCAGGCCGACCAGTTTGCCTTCCGGCACTTCGCCGAGCATGGTGGCGGTGAGTTCTTCACTGATCAGGATGGTGTTGTCGGGGTACACCAGGTTGGTGGTGCGGTCTTCCTGCAGGTAGGCCAGCAGACGGCGACCGAGGTCGCGCACATCCGAGGCGCGCTCGCGCAGGTAGGCGTCGTCCATCAATTCGAAACGGTTGACGTGATCGGTGACCACCTGGCGCAGCGCGCCCTGGGCCCACTGGCCGGTCTTGATCACGGTCTTGACTTCGTTACCCAGCGACGCGTCGTCGAGCATCATCTGGTACACGTCGAACAGCGCGCGTTCTTCGGGGCGCAGTTGCGTGGCCAGCTTGGTCGACAGGTTGCGCATGTCGGCGCGCACGCCTTCCAGGGCGGTCTTGAACAGTTTGATTTCAGCGTCGATGTCATCGACGGTCTTGTCCGGCACCACATCGAGGTCGGCCGGCGGCAGCATGACCACGGCGGTACCGACCGCCGCACCCGGCGAACCCGGTACGCCGACGAACTTGGCTTCCTGGATGCCCTTGCCCTGGCGCCCCAGGCCGCGAATCGAGCCGGTGGCTTCAGCGTGGGCGATAACCCCGGCGAGCTGCGCACTCATGGTCACGAGGAAGGCTTCTTCACCTTCGTCGAACTGACGGCGCTCTTTTTGCTGGATGACCAATACGCCGACGACGCGGCGGTGGTGAATGATCGGCGCGCCGAGGAACGAGGCGTAACGCTCTTCACCGGTTTCGGCAAAGTAGCGATAACGCGGGTGATCGGCCGCGTTTTCAAGGTTCAGGGGTTCTTCACGCGTCCCCACCAGGCCCACCAGACCTTCATTGGGCGCCATGCTGACCTTGCCGATGGAGCGCTTGTTCAAGCCCTCCGTGGCCATCAGCACAAAACGGTTGGTCTCGGGGTCCAGCAGGTAAACCGAGCAGACCTGGCTGCCCATGGCTTCCTTGACGCGCAACACAATAATCCCCAACGCCGCCTTGAGATCCTTGGCGGAGTTAACTTCCTGGACGATCTTGCGCAGCGTATTGAGCATGGCTCGGGGTCGAACTCCGTCGTCAGTCGCGCGCTAAAAGGCGCGGGGCAAGCTCTTTGAGAGCGCGACGATAAACCTCGCGCTTGAATGTCACCACCTGGCCCAACGGGTACCAATAGCTGACCCAGCGCCAGCCATCGAACTCCGGTTTACCGGTCAAATCCATCCGCACCCGCTGCTCGTTGGAGATCAGGCGCAGGAGAAACCATTTCTGCTTCTGGCCGATGCACAGCGGTTGGCTGTGGGTACGCACCAGGCGCTGCGGCAAACGATAGCGCAACCAGCCACGGGTACAGGCCAGAATTTGTACATCTTCGCGCTCAAGGCCGACTTCTTCGTTCAACTCACGGTACAAGGCGTCTTCAGGGGTTTCGTCGGGGTTGATTCCACCTTGAGGAAACTGCCAGGCATCTTGGTTGATTCGGCGAGCCCATAGCACCTGTCCGGCATCATTCGTAAGAATAATCCCGACATTAGGACGGAAACCATCGGGGTCGATCACGGCAACAACCTCGCAAACGCATGTCGCCGCATTGTTCCACAAAGGTTGATGAAGCGGCAACGAGGCTTCTTACCTTATGTGCACTCTTGTGAAAAGACCGTATTCTGGACGCCTTTTTACAGACTTTTCAGCGAGTAACTGCAATGCGCCTGGCTTTATTCGACTTGGACAACACCCTTCTCGGCGGTGACAGCGACCACGCCTGGGGCGATTACCTCTGTGAACGCGGGATTCTCGACCCGGTGGCCTACAAGGCTCGCAACGACGAGTTCTACCAGGATTACCTGGCCGGCAAGCTGGACAACGCCGCCTACCTGAACTTTTGCCTGGAAATCCTCGGTCGCACCGAGATGGCACAGTTGGACGAGTGGCACAACGACTATATGCGCGATTGCATCGAGCCGATCATGCTGCCGCTGGCCTCGGAACTGCTGGCCAAGCACCGCGCCGCCGGCGACAAGCTGGTGATCATCACTGCGACCAACCGCTTCGTCACCGCGCCGATTGCCGAGTTGCTGGGCGTCGAGACCCTGATCGCCACCGAATGCGAAATGCTCGACGGCCGCTATACCGGGCGCAGCACCGATGTACCGTGCTTTCGTGAAGGCAAAGTAACGCGCTTGAACCGTTGGCTGGAAGAGACTGGGTACAGCCTGGAAGACAGCTACTTCTATAGCGACTCGATGAATGATTTGCCGTTGCTGGAGCAGGTGACACATCCGGTGGCGGTGGATCCGGATCCGAATTTGCGCGCTGAAGCGCAGAAGCGGGGCTGGCCGGTGATCACTCTGCGCAGCTGATGACGCTATCGCAGGCAAGCCAGCTCCCACATTTGAAATGCATTCCCCTGTGGGAGCTGGCTTGCCTGCGATGAAGGCGACGCGATCTAACGCTTTAAACCGGCTTGGCGCCCATCAGCCCTGCAATCGCCACAAACCCCGCCAGGCTGACCACCGCCAGCACCAGGGTAAAATTCAGGCTGCCGCCCTCACCTTTGCGCAGGCGATTAAGGCGCGCCACCAGCCAGAACCACGCCAGCGCCGCCACGGTGTAGAGGATGCTGGAGCCTAAAATCCAGGTTTGCCCCAGGGGCCAGCCGATCAGGTGCACCAGCCACCAACCGGTGAACGGCATACTGACCAGGCAAATGCCCATCAGCAGCCACACGAACGCCCATGGGCGTTGCACGATGACCGCCGGGCCGGCACTGCGTTTACGCCAGGCCAGTACGGCCAGGCCGAGGCCGCTGAGCAGCAGCAACACGGTGGCGGTGATGTGGATAACCTTGAGGGTGGTCAGTGTTTCCATGGTCTCGATTCCTTAAAGGCCGCTCAGTCAGCGTAGTCGCTCAACCGAGGAACAGTTTGTAGGCCGGGTTATCGCTTTCATCCCAGTACGGGTAGCCAATGGCTTCCAGGGCGGCCGGCACCAGGTGGCGCTCATCCGCCGGCACTTGCAAGCCGGCGACCACACGGCCGTCTGCTGCGCCGTGGTTGCGATAGTGGAACATCGAGATGTTCCAGCGCCCGCCCAACTTGTTAAGGAAGTTGAACAAGGCGCCCGGACGCTCCGGGAACTCGAAACGCAGCACCACTTCATCGCTGACCTTGGCCGCATGCCCGCCGACCATATGACGGATGTGCAACTTGGCCAGTTCATTCTCGGTCAGGTCCAGCACCGGGAAACCCTGGCTGGTCAGGCTGGCGATCAGCGCACTGCGCGGATCGCTTTCCGGGTGGGTCTGCACGCCGACGAAGATGTGCGCCTCGCTGCCGGAGTGGTAGCGGTAGTTGAATTCGGTGATCTGGCGCTTGCCCACGGCCTCGCAGAACGCCTTGAAGCTGCCGGGCTTTTCGGGGATGGTCACGGCGATGATGGCTTCGCGGCCTTCACCCAGTTCGGCGCGTTCGGCCACATGACGCAGGCGGTCGAAGTTGACGTTGGCACCGGAGTCGATGGCTACCAGGGTCTGCCCGGTGACACCACGGGTCTCCACGTATTTCTTGATACCTGCGACGCCCAGCGCGCCCGCCGGCTCGGTGATGGAACGGGTGTCGTCGTAGATGTCCTTGATCGCCGCACAGATTTCATCGGTGCTCACGGTGATCACTTCATCCACATAATCCTTGCAGATGTCGAAGGTATGCTGGCCGATCTGCGCCACCGCCACGCCATCGGCAAAGATGCCCACGGTCGGCAATACCACGCGCTCGCCCGCCGCCATGGCCGCTTGCAGGCAATTGGAGTCGTCCGGCTCGACGCCGATGACCTTGATCTCCGGGCGCAGGTATTTCACGTACGCCGCAATGCCGGCGATCAGCCCGCCGCCGCCCACCGGTACGAAGATCGCGTCCAGCGGACCCGGGTGCTGGCGCAGGATTTCCATCGCCACGGTGCCCTGCCCGGCAATGGTGTGTGGATCGTCGTAGGGGTGGATGTAGACGTAGCCTTTTTCGTCGACCAGTTTCAGCGAGTAGGCCAGGGCTTCCGGAAAGGAATCGCCATGCAGCACCACTTTGCCACCACGGGAACGCACGCCTTCGACCTTGATCTCGGGGGTGGTCTTGGGCATCACGATAGTGGCCTTGACCCCCAGCACCTTCGCCGCCAGGGCCAGGCCCTGTGCATGGTTGCCGGCCGACGCGGTGACCACGCCGCGCGCACGTTCTTCGGCGCTCAGTTGGGTCAGCTTGTTATAGGCGCCGCGAATCTTGAACGAGAACACCGGCTGCAAGTCTTCACGCTTGAGCCAGACCTTGTTGCCCAGCCGCTCGGAGAGCTGGCGGGCGGTCTGCAACGGGGTTTCTACGGCAACGTCGTAAACGCGCGAGGTGAGGATCTTTTTGACGTACTGTTCAAGCATCGGCGGAAATCACTGGGCGAGTTGGGCAGGGCCAAGGAGTCTAACCCAGCGTTTGGGCGGGCGACCACACGAATCCAGAGGTTTTGTTGGGTTATACTCGCGCCCCTCTTTACTCCCCGCCCGTTCCGGAGCCCGCATGACCCAGGATCAACTCAAACAGGCAGTGGCCCAGGCCGCCGTCGATTTAATCCTTCCTAAACTCGACGACAAGAGCATCGTCGGTGTCGGCACCGGCTCCACCGCCAACTGTTTTATCGATGCGCTGGCCCAGCACAAGGGCGCATTCGACGGCGCCGTGGCCAGCTCCGAAGCCACCGCCGCGCGCCTCAAGGGCCATGGCATTCCGGTGTACGAACTCAACACCGTGAGTGACCTGGAGTTCTACATCGACGGCGCCGATGAAAGCGACGAGCACCTGAACCTGATCAAGGGCGGCGGCGCAGCCCTGACCCGTGAGAAGATCGTCGCGGCCGTGGCCAAGACTTTTATCTGCATCGCCGACGCCAGCAAGCTGGTGCCAGTACTCGGCGCGTTCCCGCTGCCGGTGGAAGTGATTCCGATGGCGCGCAGCCACGTGGCCCGCGAGCTGGTGAAACTGGGCGGCGACCCGGTGTACCGCGAAGGCGTGTTGACCGACAACGGCAACATCATCCTCGACGTGTTCAACATGCAGATCACTAACCCGGTGGAGCTGGAGACGCAGATCAACGCGATCGTCGGCGTGGTCACCAACGGCCTGTTCGCCGCGCGCCCGGCCGATGTACTGCTGCTGGGCACTTCGGAAGGAGTGAAAACCCTCAAGGTTTGACACCCCTCCCTGTAGGAGCCGGCTTGCCGGC
>NZ_JFCA01000096.1 GCF_000612585.1 Pseudomonas sp. CHM02 | reverse complement strand
CTTACCCAGCAAGTAATGCGAAGCCCAGGCATAACGATCCGTCTCCCGCGTCATCGCCGCATCTTCTGCGAGCAGCTTGGCGACATGGAGCAGGTCGGAAACATGGTGCAAGGCTTCATGCAGGGAAACACCGCTATTGACGCGGAACAGAGGTTGGTCGGAGTGAAAGGAGAAGGGGGTGACGCCGAGGGTGGTTAACGCAGACGGACTTGTAGCGGTCATTGGTAAAACTCCCATATCTGGTGAGAGCTACCACGTTCGTTCTCAGGCGAATGGGTGGCAGCTGTGCGCAGGCTGAGAAACCGGAGATACAGGAACCCGGCAGACCCGAAGGTCTCCCACGCACAGCCGCCATTGCACGAAATGGTGAGCGAAAAAAAACGCCTGCAAATCGGGTTTTGGGGTGCTTGGTGCGCCTGCATCTTGCCGGGTTCTCAGGCCCGATCGCTGAATTGGCAGCGATCGAGGGAGATTAGCGTGGTGGGCTCGTAGGTGCAACAGAAAGCAAAATGTGTGTGAATCCTGCGAGTTACCTAGGCTTACATTTTTTCTTTATCAATAAGTTTGGATCTACGTCTATAGCAACTATTTCAACCTTATAGTTCAGCCCTTTTAGTATTTTTAATGCGTTCTTTAAAGTTACTTTGGAGAAGAATGGTAGCTCTAAAGGCAGTTTTTTTGTTGTTGCGATGGCATACACTATTTTGTAAGTGCTAGGGTCTGGACGAGGCTCAGGATCTGCCAGTTTTATAGAATTTGGCAGTTTCGAGTTAAGCTTTTTTCTAAAGTCAGCGTCTCGAACGAATGCTTCTGCAGATACGCAGCCTTGCGAAAATAAATGGCTTAAAGTGCTAGAGCTTCTATAGTATTTTATATGTATAAGTTCTTTGCCGTTTTTTATAACATCGCAAAATTCCAGTTTGTCGTAGGCGCCACCAATTTTTATATTTTTCTTGTCTAGCAACTCAAAGGCAGGATCTGAAACCAATTTTAAATTATAATCCTCTTCTCTATCCTCTTCATAGCGAGGAAGCGGATCACTGTATATACTTAAAGATGACAAGTGGTTGTCTATTGTTTTTACAAAGCTGGCGTTCACTTTGTACCAAGTTGCATTGCGTAATATGTAGCTTTCACCACTATACGATATCTCTGCATAAAGACATTTGTAGGCGGGCCAGCTCTTTACGGGCTTGTATAAATTGTCGTTTATGTGGACTTGAGTGTGTTTCAGTGAATCGATAGATAGTGGCAAGGATTTGGATTTCAGGTGGTCTAGTAAATGCTTCAGTTCGAGTACGACATGTCGTTCGGTCCTAGGATAAAGGTCAAATGAATAACCTATCTGGGTTTCCCAATCGACAATCTCTGGTTCGCCTAACCAAAAATTATCAAGGCTTGGCCCGTTTAGTAGGGCCTCAAGTTCTATATCAAGGATCTCTACATCGTCGATATCTCGGACACGGTTTATGTTTTCGACCCATTCGAAAATTTCAGGCAGTTTTTGCTTATACCTAATTAGAGCTTCTTGCAAAATCAGGCTCAAATGGTCAAGATCTAAGGGTGTTATAACTGTAAAAGCGTCTCTGCCAGTGATGTGGCTTCCGAAAATTTCTACTGTTGAACTGCCCGTAACTGTAGACAGTATTTCTATTTCAGAGTCCATTCGCAGGTCGAATATATCCACCTCTTTTGTACTTTGTGTCCTTGAGTTTAACGGATTGTGGTCATAACTGGATTTATCTAGGCTTCTAAGTTTGTCTGGGTCTACGGAGTTTAAAGTCACTCTAAGGCCAAAGTCTCTTTCTATGGTCTCCTCGTTTAAAAGATGAAAGCCAGTGCCGAACGTAATTATAAATTTCTGCTGAGAAATACTTATAACTAAGGCTGCACCTACACTACTGCTGTTACCGAAATCGTCAGCAGAAATTTCCTGCCTGGAAATAAAAATTTGAGTCCAAGGCGGGGAGTGTATTGGTGGCTCTTTTTTTATATATAGATTTGCTTTCTCTATGCCTTGTATTTCTAAGGAAATTGCTGGTTTTGCATTCTCAAGCTTGAGCAGTTCTAAATCATCGCTCTTGCCATTCTTTGCGAGATAAATTGAAAGTTTTTCTTTTCTTTCTCTTGTTTTTTTTGGCATGGCGTTTCACTCCTTGAGGCGCTTTGTCTAGGAGCTACAATACATCAATGTTGGCAGAAGGCCATCATGAATTCAGGGCTGGCAATCGCAGAAATCGTCATATTCAGCGAGTAAACAGGTTCCAAATATAAAATTTCTCGGGATATGAGCCCTTCGGCATCGGATGCCTGTGTTTTTGACCTAAGTATTATTTCGCATACATATTAGTGGCGTACTTGAACTGGGTACAGGCCCTATATGACACCAGAACGGTGGACGACCATTCAACCGAGTCGGTGGGTGGCATCAAGAAGATCGAGGCACTGGGGGCACTCAAGCTGCTGTCGGGTGGATCTGCGAGCCTGGCGGCGGTGGATGATTTGCAGCAGGCGACCGGGCGGGATTTGAATCAGGTGGTGGGGTAGAAGCATAACGCCACGGCGGGTGGCGATATGGAGGAGCGGATCCAGGGGCTGAGCAAGAGCATGGCTGGGAAGGGGCAGCGCTTCCAAGCACCGAGGAATTGGATAGGCTCGGAGACGGTAAATCTATTTCAAATAGTATTTGAAACGCTCGATCTGATCGAACAGTTAGCTAATGAAATAGCCATACATCAACACGGAGCATCGCCAGTACCAACGACAGCCGCAGCATTTACCGCTGACGGGATTCTAGCGAGTGTTCTTTCCGGGAAACTCAAGAGTATTACACTCTAAAGTTTCCAGCAGCGGCATCCCCCTACAGTCGTGATACCGGACCACCGTTTTTACTAAAGTCTGTGTCGCCGTTGACTAATGCAGCGGCGAACTTGGTTCTATCAACGAGCAGGGTTACACCTTTGTTGGTTGATGGGTCAAACTTACATACACGCCAAAAGCCATCCTCCTCTCCGAAATCTATGAGTACTGGTTTTGTAGTGTGCCAACGATGAAACGGCTTACTTCTACTGAACCATTCGAATACAGCGAATCCATTTTCATTGGGCCTTGTGCGAGACATTCGAAAATTAATTCGATCGAGATCGGTTTTTAACCCATCGATAACTCAGACCATACGCTGATAGAAATTCTCTCGCGTAGAAACTTCTGCTGGGTCAATGGAGGAACGTTGAAACTCGACGACAACACCGTGCTCTGTGCGCACGTCAGCTATGTGCTTTTCCTGTGAAACAGTGTCGAGAAGAATAACTTCCTGCCAGTTTTTTTGGGAATTTGTCTTGCCAATCTCAATGCCAGTCTGTTTCTGACTTCCACCATCTGTCACAGCTTATAAGGCTTTTATGTGACCAGTGCCAGACTTTAAATTTTCCGCACTTCGCTAATACCTCTCCGTTACACACGCGGCAAACTCCTCTTCCTTTTGGAAGCGCTTCAGACTTAACGCCATCAATCAGTGCATATCGCATAGGATTTTATCCTTATGGATTAGAGGTTTGGGTCGATATTAGTTTCGGTGAGGTGGTTTGCCCCCTCCAGTATGTGACGTGCCGACGTGTTTGAAGGACTGATTCTAAGGTTGAGCCATATACGGTTTCGCCGCACGTCTCGGCCATACATTTGTTTAAATGAATTACATCGTCAACGGTGATTTTTTCTTTTAAAAGAAGGTAGTCCTCAGAGTCACAAATCATATATGCATGTGTAGGTGACAGCGGATAATAAAGATCTAGCTTTTCTGGAGATGTGTCTAGAGGTGTTGCTTTCATGCACGAATGCACGTTAATAACTGGTCGGTCGCTTGTGATAAATGGAATGCCTGTTTTGTTTTCGATTAGAAAATGCCTGTCTCTAGGTGTCTCGAGCAGGCCTTTACCCAGGTTTATCCCTAGCATGTAGCTAATGCACCACCAGTTCCGCTTCATTGCCTCGGTTAACTTTTCTGGCAATTTATTCCTTAAGGAGGCTGCAAAAGATTTGTCACGAACTGTCTTCGTTCGAACCAGCTGCTGGGCAATATAAAAGCAGAACTTAGATCTATTGAGTTGATCGGTCAGACCATCTGTATTGCCCTGCCTTAACTCACTTATAATCGGCCAGGTTTCTCGTTCGATACCGCCGTGTAAATTTTCTAGAATATTATATTGAAGAATTTGAGACGGGAGGTCAGTGTCTAAGTTGTAGTTTCTAGCTCGGGCTTTGAGCATATTCGACACAACAATGAATTGATCTAAAAAAGCCATGTGCGCCGATTGAAGGTCTTCACTTGCAAGCTTCGATATCGTACGAATGTACAGCAGGTCATCTTCATTGAAAGAAGTGATTTTATAAAATCCCAGTTCTCTTGCCAGGCCTTTTACGCTGTCCGTCGCGGGTAGCCCTTTTTTCGAAATATAATGAATTTTGTCGCGAGTTGCCCACGCTTTTAGATAGCGAGCCCAGACATAGTGGTGCTTACGTTTAACTTCGAAATCCTTTGGATTCATAAGCATCCTGCGCAAAATGTTGACTGAGAAAGGGCAGCATATCGCAAAGGGTGATTCAATTTACGACTGTTGAATCAGCTCGATTTCACGACCCAAAGCTGGTCAAGCTTAGTCGCATAGCTTTGGCTCATCATCTCCCACCGCATACCCCATTCCGGCGTTGCTGGAACACTGCCGGCACGTAGCGTTCCCCGTCCCCATCGTTGGTTAATCTCATCCAAAACGCTCATAAGCCTTTCTGCAGCGTGCGGTTGTGCTGAGCGAACAGGTCATCCGTGATGTATGTAGGACACTTCGATGGGTGACTTCCTGTGCGGAAGGTATTCCAGTTAAGTCGTCCGATCGCGAATCCTACGGCTTCCATCGAAAAAGCCTCGTGTCCACCACCACATCCTACGAGAGAGGCTGGCGTTATAGAACTTATGGCCTGTAGCTAATTGCACAAAAAGACAATGACGAGAGTAGGTGCTTTTCGCTCTCCTGACGGTTGCTGCCATTTCATCACTTATCCTTATGAACGATTCGTCCCTGTGGTCGATTCGAATTCTGAGACCGTCTTCGCTTAACAGTGATGCAGAACGACCATCGGGACCTACGAATCCGATGTTTGCCACCGTGACGGCATGGGGACTGTTGTTATTGATATACAAGACCGGTCCGCCGTAATCCCCACCTTCGTAGAGGCTCAGCGAATTCCTATTCAAGCGGTAAGCAAGCCATGAAATCCACAATGCGATACCAGCGATCACCAGCGCTCCGAGCGCGACTGCATCGCTGATCTTTAAACTGTATCCCCAAGCTGTGACGGTTTCCATCGCCAATCTCCCCACACTAAGCGCAACGGCATGCTAGCTGGTGAAAAGCGTACATGCTCAAAATAATTCAGCAGAAAAAGCACTTATCCCCCTCCCGCCGACGGGGTTTTTGTCCTTTTTTCGTGCAAAGCCGGGAGTAGAGCAAACGAAGCTGCAGCCCAAGCGGGCCGTGGGGCTCTGCAGACGATCGGCCATTTCACAGATTGCAAAGTTTTGAAGAGAAATGCAGCGCGGCTGCACAACAGTGCGATGGGCGTACTTCAGCAGGGGAAGGTTGAACTCCCCCGCCCCATTGGGCGAAAAAATGAAAAACACCGTAATTTGTGGGTTTTCATTCTCGGATGGGCTCTTTTGAAGGCGCCCCGCTGATCAATGGCCGAAACGCCTTTTTTGCTCTGGAGCCCCCGAATACTGTGGACTGTAGCCGATGTGCCCCATTACAGAGAGTTTCACACCGATTCGGAGGAGGCCAGGCGAAGGTGGGGTAGTTCATTCAGCTTCTGCAGGCGTGTGAATTCACTCTTCACAACTGGAATCAGCAGACGTTCCAGCGCGTCGCGCAGTTTTGTTGCCTGCTCCTCGGTCAGCTTTTTAACCGAGCCAGTAACGCTGCTGGCGCAAAGGACGTTGGCGGGGAGGATGCCCAACATATCTATGGAACCGTCAATGTAGCCGCCCAGGTATTCCTGCCGTTTGAACAGTACCGAGCTTTCAGGGGCTTCTTGGTAATCCCAATGAACCTCCCAAGTCGAACTGGTCTTCTTTATTTCAATGATGGGTTCTGCTGCTTGGGACGCTGGCTTACGCATGCTTGCTTCCTTCGATCAGTGCACGACGCAGCATTCTGAGCGTTAGCTTCGAGGCGTCCGCATTAATGTTTATTTAGGTTGACCCTCAAATCCCTGTCAGATCATGGATATCTGTCAGCGAGTGCCCTACAGGCCTCGAGTTTACTGGGGTTCCGCTCTGACAGCGGGGTTGGATGTTTGTGTCAGTTTCTCCCTATGAAATAAAAACCCCTTATAAATCAGTCAGTTGAAACCAGAAAAACTGACACTACTGTTTTGTCAGGTTCTGACAGGTCGCTAACAGCTTTCTGACAGTGATTCAAAATGCTGAAAGGCTTGAAATATAAGGGTTACAGAGTAGAGGAATATAAATCTGACAAATCTGACAGGCTTTTAAGGGGTCAACCTTAATTTTTTTTCGCTTCGCATAGGGGGTGTTTGGTCATACGCGTATACATCGCAACGGCTCTAAAAAACTGGACCCTTCAACACTGCGGTACTGCTAGAGGTCACGCCCTGCTTGGAGAATTGCTGCATCACTCAAGAGCTTCTAGGTGAAGGTTTTTGGGATACCTGCGCCTGGTCGTCCAGGAGTTGATTGCCCACATGGCAGAAAATCCGCCCAATCCACCCATCACACCATTGGAGAACGCGATTTCAC
>NZ_JFCA01000095.1 GCF_000612585.1 Pseudomonas sp. CHM02 | reverse complement strand
GGTGATCGCCTCCGGTGGCGTCGGCAACCTGCAACACCTGGCCGACGGTGTGATCGAAGGTCACGCCAGTGCAGTGCTGGCGGCGAGTATTTTCCACTTTGGCGAATACACCGTGCCTGAGGCCAAGGCCTACATGGCGGCGCGCGGTATCGTCGTTCGCTAAACGCTGCTGGACACCATGGCAGGCCAGAGGCACTCTCTGCGCTTGCCATGGATTCCGGTAGCCTTCATGTTCAAACACCTGCTGCTCGCCCTCGCCAGTTCGTCCCTCCTTTTGGCTGGCTCGGCTCACGCCGATGAACCGTCTGATGCCTCCCTGGTGTTGCTGACGGAAAACTTTCCGCCCTACAACATGGCGAAAAACGGCAAGAACTTCGCCAAGGACGAGAACATCGAAGGCATCGCCGTGGACATCGTGCGTGAGACCTTCAAGCGCGCCGGCATTTCCTACAATCTCACCCTGCGTTTTCCTTGGGAGCGAATCTACAAACTCGCCTTGGAGAAACCCGGCTACGGCGTATTTGTCATGGCTCGCCTGCCAGACCGCGAAGCGCTGTTCAAATGGGTCGGTCCCATCGGTCCGGATGATTGGGTATTGCTGGCCAAGGCCGACAGCAAGATTCAGCTGGATGACCTTGAGCACGCCCGCCGCTACAAGATCGGCGCCTACAAGGGCGATGCCATCGCCGAGACCCTGGAGAAACAGGGCCTCAAGCCGGTCGTGGTGTTGCGTGACCAGGACAACGCGCAAAAGCTCATGGATGGCCAGATCGACCTGTGGGCCACTGGCGACCCGGCGGGCCGTTACCTGGCGCGCCAGGTTGGCGTGACCGGGCTCAAGACAGTGTTGCGTTTCAACAGTGCCCAGCTTTACCTCGCGTTGAACAAGGAGGTGCCGGACGAACTGGTCGCCAAGCTGCAGGCTGCGCTGGACCAACTGCGTAAAGACGGCGTCGTCGACGAAATCATGGCGAAATATCTGTAACCGACCAACCTCTCACTGTAGGAGCTGGCTTGCCAGCGATATCGGTCTTTCAGTCACGCACCTACTGGCTGATACACCGCTATCGCTGGCAAGCCAACTCCTACAGTGGACCGTCAGCGGTAAATGCCATTCTTGCCATGCCCGGCCATAGCCTGGTTACTGCGCACGCTGATCATCAACTTGATATCGATCCAGTCGACGCCCTGGGCCTTGAGCCTGGGCAATTCGCGCTCCAGCACCGCCAGGGTTTGTGGATAAGGGTGGCCGATCATCACCACGGAGCCCTGCTTGTGCGCCAGCTTGATTGCCGTCTGCAATTGCGTGGTGATCGCTGCTTCGGTGCGCTCGTCATCAAGGAATACGTCCCGCGAAACGTGCGCCAGGCCGATCTTCTGCGCTTCTGCCGCCGCAACGGTCTGCGCGCTGGTACGGCTGTCGACAAAGAACTTGTTGCGCCGTTGCAGCTCGGCCATCAGCCAGGCCATGGCGGCCGGTTGGGCAGTCATGCGGCTGCCCATGTGGTTGTTGATGCCGGCGGTGTAGGGCACGGCCTGGAACGCCGCGTCGAGACGCTTGCCGAGCTCTTCGATGGACAGCTCGGGGTGCCAGGCGAAGGGGCCGGTGGCCGGGTCCATGGGCATGTGCAGGATCACGATCTTGCCGGCCTTGTGCGCCTCGCGGGCGAATTCGGCGGCGTGGGGCGTGTCGGGCATGATCGCTGTCGTCACCGGCCCGGGCAGGGCCAGCACGCGCCGATCCCGGGGCAGGTTTTGCCCAAGGTCGTCGATGATGAGGGTCAGGTAGGCTTTGTGCGGCTCGCCGGCAGGCGTCGCGTGGGCGACGCCTGCCAGGCTGCACAACACAGCGATGATCAGGGCAAAACGCATATCAACGGCTACGGGTGATGCTCAGGCCCTTGAGCAGGCTCAGCGCCTGGGCCAACTGGTAGTCATCGTCCTGCGGCATCGGCTTGGCTTTCTTGCCGCTGCCGGTTGGCTGGTCGGCGCCGCCGTTGCCATTGCCCAGGTGCCCTTGCAGGTCCGCCTCTTTGTAGTACTCGCTGTCGATCTCGTTGGTGATCTTGGCCTTGCGCACCTCGATGTCCGGCACGATGCCCTGGGCCTGGATCGAGCGCCCGTTCGGCGTGTAGTACAGCGCGGTGGTGATTTTCAGGGCGCGCTCGTTGTTCAGCGGCAGCACGGTTTGCACCGAGCCTTTGCCGAAGCTGGTGGTGCCCATCAGCACGCCGCGCTTCTGGTCTTGCAGGGCGCCGGCGACGATCTCCGACGCCGAGGCGCTGCCGCCGTTGATCAGCACGGCCAATGGCACGTTTTCACTCAGGTCGTTGCCGGTGGCCGAGAAGCGCAGCTCGGAGTTGGCGATACGGCCCTTGGTGTACACGATCAGGCCCTTGGTGATGAAGTGATCGACCACTTCCACCGCCGACTGCAGCACGCCGCCTGGGTTATTGCGCAGGTCGAGCACGATGCCGCTGAGCTTCTTGCCGTTGTCCTTGCGCAGCTTGGCCAGCGCCTTGGCCACTTCGTCGCCGGTCTTGACCTGGAACTGGGTGATGCGGATGTAGCCGTAGCCGGACTCCAGCAACTGGCTCTTCACGCTCTTGACCACAATGGTCGCGCGGGTCAGCGTCACGTCGAACGGGTTGCCGCCGTCGCGCACCAGGGTCAGGGTGATTTTCTGGCCGATCTTGCCGCGCATCTTGTCGACGGCTTCGGTCATGGTCTGGCCACGGGTCGGCTGCCCGTTGATCTTGACGATGAAATCACCGGCCTGGATGCCGGCCTTGGACGCCGGGGTGTCATCGATCGGCGAGACCACCTTGATGTTGCCGTCTTCGGCGCCGACTTCAATGCCCAGGCCACCGAATTCACCGCTGGTGCTTTCCTGCAGCTCGGCGAAATCTTCCGGGCCCAGGTAGGCGGAGTGCGGGTCGAGGTTGCTGAGCATGCCCTTGATGGCATTTTCCAGCAGGGTCTTGTCGTCTACGGGTTCGACATACGCGGCTTTGATCCGGTCCATGACCTCGGCGAAGGTGCGCAACTCGTCCAGCGGCAACGGCGCCTTGGTGGTCGCGGCCGTGGCGGCGGGTGCAGCCGGAGCGGCCTGGTCGGCGAGTGCCAGAGGCGCGCCGATCACCAGGGCGATCGTCAGGGCCAGCGAAGTGAGGCGGGACAAATGCAGCATGTCGAACGAACTCCTAATGTAGATGCGGCCCTATCCTTGGGAACGGCACCATTGTGCAGGATCGCTCGGGCGACCCTGCTGACGAATAGCGAAGTACAGCGCCGGGGTGTCCTGGCCACCACTGTTACCGACAGTGGAGATGGATTCACCGGCTTTTACAACATCACCTGCCGACTTGAGTAAAGTCTGATTGTGGCCGTAAAGGCTCAAATAGCCATTACCGTGGTCCAGAATCACCAACAACCCGGCGCCCCGCAGCCAATCGGCAAACACTACGCGCCCACCGTGGACGGCGTGCACCTGGCTGCCAGCGGAGGCACTGATCATCACCCCATCCCACTTGGCGCGGGTGTCATCGCCACGGGTTTCGCCGAAGCGTGCCAGTAATCGACCATCAACCGGCCATGGAAGTTTGCCCCGCGCTGAAGCAAAAGGGCCGCCGAACGATTCGCCAGCGCTGGAAACCAGCGGGCCAGGGGCTGCATGCGCCGGTTTACGCGGTGCCGGGGCGTCCGAGGTGGCAGCCAGCTCGGCCTCACGCTGGCGCTTTTTTTCGGCTTCCTGCTGGGCGATCAGCGCTTTCTGCCGCGCCTCTTCGGCCTCGCGTGCCTGGCGCGCCAGGGTTTCTTCGATGGTCTTGAGCACTTTGGCCAGATCGGCCTGGTCCTGCTCGCGGGCCTGGAGCTTGGCGTCGCGGGCCTTTACATCGTCATTGAGCTTGGCCAGGGCCAGTTGGCGTTCCTTGCGGACCTTGTCCAACTCGTCGCGCTGGGTATCCAGGGCGCTTTTCTGATCCTGCAACTGAGACTGCTGGTTGGCGATTTCCTGTTCGACGTTGACCAACTGGCGCAGGGTCTCGTTGAAGCTTTTCAACTGCTCCATTCGGGCCTTGCTCAAGTAATCGTAGTAGGTCAGGGTGCGCGCGAATTTTTCCGGGTTCTGCTGGTTGAGCAGCAGCTTGAGGTATTCCTGGCGGCCGTTCTGGTAGGCGGCGCGGGCCTGGATCGCGATCAGGCGTTGCTGTTCAACGCGTGCGCTCTGGAGTTTTTTTTTCTCAGCGTCGAGTCGCTCCAGTTCCGACTCGCTCTTCTTTAATTCTTTTTGCAGCTCCTGGACCTGCTTCTCCAGCTTGCCCATTTCGGTTTCCGTGCCGCGCAGGTCTTTCTGTACCCCGGATTTTTCTTCCTGGAGCTTACCGAGCAGCTTTTTCAGCTCGGCAATGTCCTGACGCGTGGCGTCCAACTGTTGTTGGGTTTGTGCGCGCTCATCGGCAAACGCCGGTTGGAGCAGGCAGACAAGAGCAAGGGTAATCAAGGCGCGAAGCATAGAGGCGGGCGACACCAGGGAAATGGACGGCCTAGTATGCCCGCCAAGCGCGGCAAAAAAAACGCCTCAAAGCCAACTGCTTTGAGGCGTTCGTCATAAAAAGCCGTTTAGGGCGATTTAATCGGTTGGTTTAGAGGTTTAAACCAATATCGAAGTCCCTGTCATCTCCACCGGCTTCTCCAACCCCATCAGCATCAACATGGTCGGCGCCACATCCGCCAGCACGCCACCCTCACGCACCTTGAAGTCGCGCTTGCCGACGTAGATGAATGGCACCGGCTCGGTGGTGTGCGCAGTGTGGGCCTGGCCGGTGGATTCGTCGGACATCTGCTCGCAGTTGCCGTGGTCGGCGGTGATCAACGCTTCGCCGCCGACTTTCTCCAGGGCGTCGACGATGCGGCCGACGCACAGGTCCAGGCATTCCACAGCCTTGGTCGCGGCCTCCAGGTTGCCGCTGTGGCCGACCATGTCGCCGTTGGCATAGTTGACCACGATCACGTCGTAACGCTGGTGGTCGATGGCGTCGACGATCTTGTCGGTGACTTCCGGTGCGCTCATTTCCGGCTGCAGGTCGTAGGTGGCGACTTTCGGCGATGGGATCAGGATGCGCTCTTCACCCGGGAACGGCTCTTCACGGCCGCCGGAGAAGAAGAAGGTCACGTGGGCGTATTTTTCGGTTTCGGCAATGCGCAGCTGGGTCTTGCCGTTTTTTGCCAGGTAGTCGCCCAGCACGTTATCCAAGGTGCCCGCTGCAAAGGCGGCGGGGGCCGGGATGCTGGCGGCGTACTGGGTCAGGCCCACGTACTGCACTTTCGGCTGGCGGGCGCGTTCGAACTCCTTGAAACCGTCTTCGACAAACACGCGGCTCAGCTCGCGGGCGCGGTCGGCGCGGAAGTTCATGAACACTACGGCATCGCCGTCTTCGACTTTCACCGGCTCACCAATGGTAGTGGCTTTGACGAATTCGTCGCTCTCGCCACGGGCGTAGGCGGCTTCCAGGCCTTCCTGGGCGGTGGCGGCGTTGAATTCGGCCTGGCCGTCGACGATCAGGTTGTAGGCCTGGGAGACGCGGTCCCAGCGGTTGTCACGGTCCATGGCGAAGTAACGGCCCACCAGGCTGGCGATGCGGCCTTTGCCGAGGGCGGCGAAGGTGGCGTCGAGCAGTTCGATGGACGACTGTGCGCTTTTTGGCGGCGTGTCACGGCCGTCGAGGAAAGCGTGCAGGTAGATCTTGTCGGCGCCGCGCTTGAAGGCCAGTTCGGCCATGGCGACCAGATGGTCCTGGTGGCTGTGGACGCCGCCATCGGACAGCAGGCCCATGAAGTGCACGGCCTTGCCGGCAGCCACTGCTTTATCTACCGCGGCGCAGATGGTCGGGTTCTCGAAGAACTCGCCGTCGCGGATCGCTTTGGTCACACGGGTGAAGTCTTGGTATACCACTCGTCCGGCGCCGAGGTTCATGTGGCCGACTTCCGAGTTGCCCATCTGGCCGTCCGGCAGGCCTACGTCCATGCCGGAACCGGAGATCAGGCCGTTGGGGACGGTGGCGGTCAGGCGGTCGAGTACCGGCTTCTTGGCCGCGTATACCGCGTTGTCGTGGTGGCTTTCACTGTGTCCGAAGCCATCGAGAATTATCAGGACCAAAGGTTTAGGCGTAGTAGTCATAGATCCTCTCGCGGCGGTAATAAAGGAAGACAATTGAAAAGGGAGTGGCAGTTTAAAGCGAAGTTCCGACCACGTCACCGCTTTACGGGGGTTGGCCCCCCCTGGCGGCTGTGTATACTTACCGCCATTTTAACGCCCTGGAACCTCCTTGATGGTTGATCACCTGATTGCATTTGCCACTGCCCACTATCTGCTTGTGGGTGCCTTCGTCATCCTGCTGGCGCTGCTGATCGCTCACGAATTGAGCCGCGGTGGCCGCAGCCTGAGCACGGCGGAGCTGACCGCGCTGGTCAACAAGGACGAGGCCGTTGTCGTTGACATCCGCCCAGCCAAGGATTTCGCTACCGGCCACATCGTCGGTGCCCTGAACATTCCGCAGGACAAGTTGATCGCGCGCCTGGCCGAGCTGGAAAAGCACAAGGCCAAGACCATCATCCTGGTCGACGCCCAGGGCCAGCACGCCGGCACCCACGCCCGCGAAATGCTCAAGACCGGTTTCACCGCCGCCAAGCTGTCCGGTGGCATCAGCAGCTGGCGCGCCGATAACCTGCCGCTGGTGAAGTGATATGAGCCAGGTTGTCGTGTACTCCAGCGATTGGTGCCCTTACTGCATGCGAGCCAAGGCTCTGCTGGAGAAAAAGGGCGTTGCCTTCGAAGAAATCAAGGTCGACGGTAAACCCCAGGTGCGCGCCGAAATGGCCCAGAAGGCGGGGCGCACGTCCGTGCCGCAGATCTGGATCGGCGCCAAGCACATCGGTGGCTGCGACGACCTGTTCGCCCTGGAGCGCGCCGGTAAACTCGATGCGCTGCTGCTCGTCTGACTCCTAAACCCTAAAAGACCCAAGATCAAGAAGGATCTGCGATGACTGACCAACAGAACACCGAAGCAGCAGAAGCCCAAGGCCCACAATTCTCGCTGCAGCGGATCTACGTGCGTGACCTGTCGTTCGAAGCGCCGAAAAGCCCGGCCATCTTCCGCCAGGAATGGACCCCAAGCGTTGCGCTGGACCTGAACACCCGCCAGAAGGCACTGGAAGGCGATTTCCACGAAGTCGTGCTGACCCTGTCCGTTACCGTCAAGAACGGCGAAGAGGTGGCCTTCATCGCTGAAGTGCAACAGGCCGGTATCTTCCTGATCCAGGGCCTGGACGAAGCGTCCATGAGCCACACCCTGGGCGCGTTCTGCCCGAACATCCTGTTCCCATATGCCCGTGAGACCCTGGACAGCCTGGTCACCCGTGGCTCGTTCCCGGCGCTGATGCTGGCGCCAGTGAACTTCGATGCCCTGTACGCTCAAGAGCTGCAGCGCATGCAGCAGGAAGGTTCGTCGACGGTTCAATAAGTCGCCGATAAAAAAAAACGCGCACT
>NZ_JFCA01000094.1 GCF_000612585.1 Pseudomonas sp. CHM02 | reverse complement strand
CCGAAGCCGAAGCCATGACGGCCAAGGTTTCCGCATCGCTGCCCAAGGGCCCGGCGCTGGCAAAAATCGCCCAGCCGACCGAACCCAAACCAGGGTTGAGCCGTATCGAGTTCCCGTCCAAGCAGACGCATCTGCTGTTCGCGCAACTGGGCATCGACCGCGCCGACCCGGACTACGCCGCCTTGTCGCTGGGCAACCAGATCCTCGGCGGTGGTGGTTTCGGCACCCGCTTGATGAGTGAAGTGCGCGAGAAACGCGGCCTGACCTACGGTGTGTACTCCGGCTTCTCGCCGATGCAGGTACGCGGCCCGTTCATGATCAACCTGCAAACCCGCGCGGAAATGAGCGGCGGCACTTTGCGCCTGGTCGAGGACGTGGTGGCCGACTACCTCAAGACGGGCCCGACGCAAAAGGAACTGGATGACGCCAAGCGCGAGCTGGCCGGCAGCTTCCCGCTGTCTACCGCCAGCAACGCCGATATCGTCGGGCAGTTGGGCGCCATGGGTTTCTACAACCTGCCGCTGAGCTATCTGGAAGATTTCATGAAACAATCCCAGGCCCTGACCGTAGAGCAGGTCAAGGCTGCATTGAACAAACACTTGAGCGCCGACAAGATGGTCATCGTGACCGCCGGCCCGACGATTGCGCAAAAGCCACTACCGCCCCCCACTGATAAACCTGCCGAGCAGCCGCTCGGGGTTCCGGAGCATTAATGGCCAGTTCATCTCGCCCGAAAAAACCTGTCCACAACGTCCATAACGGTGTGGGCCAGCTGCGCATCATTGGCGGCGAATGGCGCAGCCGCAAGCTGAGCTTCCCCGATGTCGTAGGCCTGCGCCCGACGCCGGACCGCGTGCGTGAAACCCTGTTCAACTGGCTTGCGCCGTACATCGCGGGCGCCAAAGTGCTGGACCCGTTCGCCGGCAGCGGCGCGCTGTTCCTGGAGGCGCTGTCCCGTGGCGCCGCCCTGGGCCAGGCGCTGGACGCCAGCAATGTGGCGGTGTCCAGCCTCAAGGAACATCTGGGCACTCTGCGCTGCACCACCGGCCAAGTGCAAACCGCCGACGCGCTGCGCTACCTCGAAACCCAGCCGGCCAGCCAGTTCGACGTGGTATTCCTCGACCCGCCGTTCAACCAGAACCTGCTGCCGACCGTGTGCGCACTGCTGGAAGAACGCCAATGGCTGGCCCCGGATTCGTGGATCTACACTGAAAGCGAGACAGCGCCTTCTACCCTGGGCCTGCCGGCATCCTGGCGACTGCACCGGGAACAGAAGTCCGGACGGGTGTATTACGCGCTATGGCAACGCAGCGCCGCCTGACCTCTGTTTGTGGTGAGCGGGCTCGCCACAGTTAAATGCATCCGCAGCAGAGAGTGTCATGCCCCCTTCTTCCGACCTGTTCACCCCCGCCTTCGGCCTCGGCAACCCCCATCTACAGACGCTGTGGGGGCCGCTGTGGCGCCCCACTACTCATCTCGAACGCCAACGCGAACGCCTGTGGCTGGCAGATGGCGACTTTCTCGATCTCGACTGGCACGGCCCGCATGACGCGCAAGCGCCCTTGGTGCTGGTGTTGCACGGGCTGACCGGTTCTTCCAACTCGCCCTACGTGGCCGGACTGCAAAAAGCCCTTGCCGCTCAAGGCTGGGCCAGCGCCGCGTTGAATTGGCGTGGCTGTTCGGGCGAACCGAACCTGTTGGCACGCAGCTATCATTCCGGCGCAAGCGAAGACCTGGCCGCCGCGATTGCCCACCTGCGAGCCAAACGACCGCTGGCACCGTTATATGCCGTGGGTTATTCACTGGGCGGCAATGTGCTGCTCAAGCATCTGGGGGAAACCGGCGCGGCATCGGGGCTGCAAGGCGCCGCGGCGGTGTCGGTGCCGTTTCGCCTGGACCAGTGCGCGGACCGTATCGGCCTGGGCTTTTCGCGGATTTACCAGAAGCATTTCATGCGCGAAATGCTGGCGTATATCCGCGTCAAGCAGAGCCGCTTTCTACAGGATGGACGGGCGGAGGGGCTGAAGACCCTTGAGGCCCTGGGCTCATTGGAGAAGATGCGCACGTTCTGGGACTTCGATGGCCGGGTCACCGCACCACTGCATGGTTTCTTGAGTGCCGAGGACTATTACCGCCGCGCGTCGAGCCGCTATTACCTGGGTGATATCCGCACACCCACCCTGATCATCCAGGCAGCCGATGACCCGTTTGTGTTTGCCCATAGCCTGCCCGAGGCCAGCGAACTGTCAGCCTGCACTGAGTTTGAGCTGACAGCCAAAGGTGGGCATGTGGGTTTTGTCGACGGTTCTCTCAAACAGCCAAGCTATTACCTGGAACGCCGGATTCCCGCCTGGCTGCTGACGCAAACCACACCGCACCTGTAGGAGGCCGGCTTGCCGGCGATGAGGCCGGTAGCTATTGCGCAAGGCTTCAGGGGCCCATCGCCGGCAAGCCGGGCTACAGGGTTGTGTAATCAGTCGCCAGTGGCGATTGCCCGCGCCGGATCGGTAATCCACTCGCTCCACGACCCCGCATACAACTTGCCCAACGGGTAACCCGCCAAGCTCAGGGCGAACAGGTTGTGGCATGCCGTCACCCCCGAACCGCAATACGCCACCAGCTCATCCGGCGAGCGCCCCTGCAATTGAGCGGCGAAGCGCTGCTTGAGTTGATCGGCTGGCAGGAAACGGCCGTCACTGCCGAGGTTTTCATTGAACGCCACGCACTGCGCACCCGGGATGTGCCCGGCCACCGGGTCGATCGGCTCCACTTCACCGCGAAAGCGCGGCTGGGCACGGGCATCGATCAAGGTCAGGCCAGGTTGACCCAGGCGTTTTTGCAGGTGTTCGGCATCCAGCACCAGACGATTGTCCGGCGTGCCGACAAAGGTGCCCGGCTCGATCACCGGCGCGTCCAGGCTCAACGGGAAACCTGCCGCATGCCAGGCCTTGAGGCCGCCATCCAGGATGAACACGCCGTCACGCTTGCCCAGCCAGGCCAGTAACCACCAGGCGCGGGCGGCATAAGCGCCGGGGCCGTCGTCGTAGAGCACCACGTCGGTGTCGGCATTGATCCCCCAGGCCCGCAATTGCTCGGCGAAGGTGTTTGCGTCCGGCAATGGGTGACGGCCGGTCACGCCCTTGGTCACCGGCCCGCTGAGGTGGCGCTCCAGATCAGCATACTGCGCGCCCTCGATATGCCCTTCGGCATAGCTGCAGAGTCCGTAGTCCGGGTCTTCCAGGGCAAAGCGGCAATCAAGGACCACCACCCCACCGGCCTTCTGGCGCTCGGCCAGTTGCTGGGGGCTGATCAGTTGGGCAAGCGGCATGACGGACTCCTATGAACAGATTCGGGAAAGGTCCTACTTCACTTCTTCCAATGCCTGATTCAACGGCACGTAAAATTCTTTGAACAAGGCATCCACTGCCTCTTTTGCCTGGGGCGTGACAAAACCCGCCTCCAATACCAGCACCTGATACACCCCGCGCTTGATTGCTTCAGCGCTCAAGTGGGCAGAGTTTTCGTTGGTGGTGCACAAAAAACGCACCCAGGAGGTGAGGATGATCCAGGCATTGAGAGTCAGGGCCTCGGTTTGCACCGGGTCCATATTGAGAATGCCAGCGTCGACAAACCCTTGGTAGATAGCGCCGCCCTGAATCAGGCAGCGCTGGGAAAAGCGCCGATAGCCGGTGGCCAGTTCCGGGTCGCTTTCCAGCAGGTGTTCGAGGTCGCGATGTAGAAAGCGGTAGCGCCACATGCCGGCCAACACGGCCTGCAAGTAGAAACGCTTGTCTTCGACGGTCACGGCGCGGCCTTGGGGCGGGCGCAGAAAGCTGTCCACCAGGGCTTCGTACTCGCGAAACAGCACGGCGATGATCGCCTGCTTGTTGGGGAAGTGGTAGTACAGGTTGCCCGGCGAAATTTCCATATGGGCGGCGATGTGATTGGTGCTCACACTGCGCTCGCCCTGCTGGTTAAAAAGCTCCAGGCTGGTTTGCACAATGCGCTCGCTGGTCTTTACTCGTGGTGCCATAGGGGATCAGCTTCTGTACACGTGATGGGGCATCTTACGGCCTATTCTTGCAGGGATAAATCCGCACGTAGGCGTAATGACATTTGACAATTTAGAGTAATGACTCTAAAAATCCAGGCAGACCTATAACAATCGGGAACGCCGCCATGTCTGCCAACGTTGCCTACCTGCAAGATTCCCAGGCGCTGGACCAGCTTCAGGAACAGTTCGACACTCAGCGTCGTGCGTACGCGGCGAACCCGATGCCGCCGGCCGCCCAGCGCCAGCAATGGCTCAAGGCCCTGCGCGACCTGCTCAGCGACGAGCGCCAGGCGCTGATCAACGCGATCAGCCAGGATTTCAGCCACCGCAGCGCAGACGAAACGCTGTTCGCCGAGCTGATGCCCAGCCTGCACGGCATTCACTACGCCAGCAAACACCTCAAGGGCTGGATGAAACCATCCCGCCGCGCTGTAGGCATTGCCTTCCAACCCGCGTCAGCCAAAGTCATCTACCAACCGCTCGGCGTGGTCGGGGTGATCGTGCCCTGGAACTATCCGCTGTACCTGGCCATCGGCCCGCTGGTCGGCGCACTCGCCGCCGGTAACCGGGTGATGCTCAAGCTCAGTGAGTCCACACCCGCCACCGGCGAACTGCTCAAGACACTGCTGGCGAAAATCTTCCCCGAGGACCTGGTGTGCGTGGTGCTGGGTGAGGCCGAAGTCGGCATGGCCTTCTCCAAGCTGCCCTTCGATCACCTGCTGTTTACGGGCGCCACCAGCATTGGCAAGCATGTGATGCGTGCGGCGGCCGAACACCTCACGCCGGTCACCCTGGAATTGGGCGGCAAGTCGCCCGCCATCGTGTCTGCCGATGTACCGCTCAAGGATGCCGCCGAACGCATCGCTTTCGGCAAGGCGCTGAACGCGGGCCAGACCTGTGTCGCGCCCGACTATGTGCTGGTACCGGAAGAGCGGGTAGACGCGTTCGTCGAGGCCTACACCAAGGCCGTTCGTGGGTTTTATCCGACCCTGGCCGACAACCCGGACTACACCGCAATCATCAATGAGCGGCAGTTGGCCAGGCTGAATGCCTGCGTCAAGGACGCCACCGACAAAGGCGCCACCTTGATCCCGCTGTACGACCAGGGCCAGGCCCGACGCATGGCCCACAGCCTGTTGCTGAATGTCAGCGATGACATGACCGTGATGCAGGACGAGATCTTCGGCCCGGTGCTGCCGATCGTGCCGTATCGAGGGCTCGACCAGGCCTTTGCCTACATCAACCAGCGCCCTCGCCCACTGGCCCTGTATTACTTCGGCTACAACAAGAGCGAGCAAAACCGTGTGCTCCACGAAACCCATTCCGGTGGCGTGTGCCTGAACGACACCCTGCTGCACGTGGCCCAGGACGATATGCCGTTTGGCGGCATCGGCCCGTCCGGCATGGGCCACTACCACGGCCACGAAGGCTTCCTCACCTTCAGCAAGGCCAAGGGCGTGCTGGTGAAACAGCGCCTGAACGCCGCGAAGTTGATCTACCCGCCCTACGGCAAATCCATCCAGAAGTTGATCCAGAAGCTGTTCGTCCGCTGACACCGCCACTCACGGGATAACAATAACAATGCACCCTAGCCTGACTGATTCACCTGCGCTGTCGCGGCGCGGCGTCTTGAAAATCGGCCTGTGCGCCAGCGCGTTCCTGGCCACCGCCGGGCTGGGCGCCAGCCTGAGCGGTTGCTCCAGCAGCACCCCGGCCAGCGGTTTTGCCATGTTGCGCAGCAGTGACCTGCCGTTCTTGCGCGCGGTGATCCCGGTGTTGCTCGAAGGCGTGGCCAGCGCCCAGGACGTTGCCAGTGGGATTGAAGACACCCTTAAAAAGCTCGACTTCAGCCTGCAGCGCCTGTCGCCGGAGATGTTCAAGCTCACCCAGCAACTGTTCGACGTACTCGGCATGGGCATCACCCGGGGCCCGTTGACCGGGATCTGGGGCAGTTGGGAAAACGCCAGTGGCGAACAGATCCGCAACTTCCTCCACCGCTGGGAAAACAGCTACCTGAACCTGCTGCGCATGGGCCAGGGCTCGCTGCTCAAGCTGGTGATCATGGCCTGGTACTTCCAGCCGACGTCCTGGGCGCATTGCGGCTACCCCGGGCCGCCGAAGATCTGACATACCGCGTCGCCTGGATCGCCGGCAAGCCGGCTCCTACCTGTTCACCACAACAATAAGAGTGCCTGTTTATGCCCGTACCCGACCTGTTCCGCGACGGCATGGCCCGTGGCTGGAAAACCCACAATGGGGCCGCCCTGGACAACGACCTGACCCTGCAAGCCGATGTCGTGATCATCGGCAGCGGCGCCGGTGGCGGCACCACCGCCGAAATCCTCAGCGCGGCGGGCTACAAGGTACTGCTGATCGAAGAAGGCCCGCTCAAGACCAGCAGCGACTTCAAGCTACTCGAAGACGAGGCCTACACCAGCCTGTACCAGGAGGGCATCGGCCGCATGAGCAAGGACGGCGCGATCACCATCCTGCAGGGGCGGGCGGTGGGCGGCACCACGCTGATCAACTGGACGTCAAGTTTTCGTACCCCGGACGCCACCCTCGCCCACTGGGCCAGCGAATACGCGGTGAAGGGCCACAGCAGCGCCGAGATGGCGCCCTGGTTTGAAAAAATGGAGCAACGCCTGGGCATCGCGCCCTGGGCCCTGCCGCCCAACCCCAACAACGATGTGATCCGCAAAGGCTGCGAAAAGCTTGGTTACAGCTGGCATGTAATTCCACGTAACGTGCGCGGCTGCTTCAACCTGGGTTATTGCGGCATGGGCTGCCCGGTCAATGCCAAGCAGTCGATGCTGGTGACCACGATTCCGTCCACCTTGGAAAAAGGCGGCGAACTGCTCTACCTGGCCCGCGCCGAAAGCCTCAACTACAGCGGCGACACCATCAGCAGCCTGGAATGCGTGGCCATGGACACCCTGTGCGTGGCACCGACCGGACGCAAGATCACGGTGAAAGCCAAGCACTATGTGCTCTCGGGCGGCGGCATCAACAGCCCGGCGCTGCTCATGCGCTCCGATGCTCCCGACCCGCACTCGCGGCTGGGCAAACGCACGTTCCTGCACTTGGTGAATTTCTCTGCCGGGCTGTTCGACGAGGTGATCAACCCGTTCTACGGCGCGCCACAGTCGATCTATTCCGACCATTTCCAGTGGCAGGACGGTACCACCGGCAGAATGTCCTACAAGCTGGAGGCACCGCCTTTGCACCCGGCGTTGGCCAGCACGCTGCTCGGCGGCTATGGCCCCCAGAACGCCTTGGACATGAGCCAGTTGCCCCACACTCATGCGATGCTCGCGCTGCTGCGCGACGGCTTCCACCCCGACAGCCCGGGTGGCAGCGTGGAGTTGCGCGGCGATGGCACGCCGGTGCTCGACTACCAGGTGTCGGACTACGCCTGGGATGGCTTGCGCCGCGCGTTCCACAGCATGGCCGAGATCCAGTTCGCGGCCGGCGCCAAGTCGGTCAAGCCGCTGCATCACGATGCACGCTACGTGAAAACCCTGGGTGAAGCCCGCACGATGATTGAAGGCCTGAACCTGGAACTGCACCGCACCTACCTGGGCAGCGCCCATGTGATGGGCGGTTGCGCCATGGGTGAAGACCCGAAAAGTGCGGTGGCCGACAGCCTCGGGCGCCACCATCAGTTGCGCAACTTGTCGATCCACGATGGGTCGCTATTCCCCACCAGCATTGGGGCCAATCCACAATTATCGGTGTACGGCTTGACCGCCCAACTGGCGACAGCATTGGCCGAACGTCTGAAAACAGCGTGAAAAAACACGGTATTCGTGCTGTCTATAGTGCTTTCTTCTGCATAAGTTGACTTGGCCGACCGGGATGGCTGCGATACCATCCGGTTCCCCAACGGACTCCGCCAGGACGACGCGATGAACCGAGTGTTGTACCCAGGTACCTTCGACCCGATTACCAAAGGCCATGGCGATCTGGTCGAACGTGCCTCACGCTTGTTCGACCATGTGATCATCGCGGTCGCTGCCAGCCCCAAGAAAAACCCGCTGTTTCCCCTGGAACAGCGCGTGGAGCTGGCGCGTGAGGTCACCAAACACCTGCCCAACGTGGAAGTGGTGGGTTTTTCCACATTGCTGGCGCATTTCGCCAAAGAGCAGAACGCCAACGTGTTCCTGCGCGGCCTGCGTGCGGTGTCGGACTTCGAATACGAATTCCAGCTGGCCAACATGAACCGCCAACTGGCGCCGGACGTGGAAAGCCTGTTCCTCACGCCGTCGGAACGCTATTCGTTCATTTCCTCGACGTTAGTCCGTGAAATTGCCGCTTTGGGCGGAGATATCACCAAGTTCGTGCACCCGGCCGTGGCGGATGCGCTAACGCTACGCTTCAAGAAATAATGAGGTGAGCCGGCTTGCTGTGGTGAGCGGGCTTGCTGTGGTGAGCGGGCTTGCCCCGCGCCGGGCTGCCCAGCAGCCCCATTAAAACACCGCGCACTGTCAGTTAAACCGCGCCCTCAGGATTCAGGGCCGCTC
>NZ_JFCA01000093.1 GCF_000612585.1 Pseudomonas sp. CHM02 | reverse complement strand
CATACGTTTTACAGGAGTTGGCTCACCCCAGCTACTCAGCCTTGATCCGCTTGGTCACCGATGCCAGCCTGCGCTTAACGCCAATTTTTGGATTCAAAGCCAGCGACTCCTCATAGACTTGGACTGCTTCGGGGTACTGGCCTAGCTGCTCGTGCGCAAGCCCCTGGACTTTGAGCGCTGTGGGCCTCCAGGCAGGGTTTTCATCTGCGCCGAGTGTACGGGCACGGCGTACAGCGGTCAGGACTTCCAGCGTGCGCTCGTCTGTCAGGTCGCCCTCCCCTAAAATCTTTTCTGCGGCGAGGATGATGCGGTCGTAACGGGAGGAATTGAGGTTGGCATCGCCGAGCTGATCAGCATCGATGAATTGGCCGTGAACGTTGTACCGGAAGCTCCCCATGTCCTTGAACAACACCATGAGTTCTCCTGTACTCTCGTCCACTTCGTAGCTATCAGGCCATCCAGCCTTCGGAGTGACGCTGTACATTTCGACCCGATTGACCAGGTCAAACAGGAACACCTTGTTACCATGATCGGTTGGGCTGTTGGCGGTTGCGCAGAATGCGTATTTCCCGTGCTTAGAGACACCGCTGGTGAAGATATTGGCCGTCAGATCTTTAGAAAAGATCAACGCGCCATTCCGATCAAAAACGCTAAACGTCCCAGAGAGACTGCTCCCAAAATGCCGATCCTCCAGGCTGAACGCTCCGGTGTCGCTGACGCACCCGTTGTTCGGCCTCGGCATACCTCCGTGACAACTCACCGTACCGCTAGAGAGATCTGCGAGCACGTATGCCCCTAGGCCCGAATCACGATGACCTCCACGTCCCGTCGACGGATCGGAATCCCGCCAGGCAATCGCCCACTTCTTGGACTTGGACAGTTGATAGACACCTGAGAAACTGAGCGAATCGACTCGGAGGAAATGCTTGTCACGTCGGATCTGAGGGGTAACCTGGAGATCTGGCTGAGCGACCTGGGATTGAGCCTGAGCGGGCTGGTGCTTTGCTGCGGAATCGGATTTGACGGCCTTGGGCCTGTTGAACAGCCAGCTAAAAATGCCCATCTCCTACTCCTTTGGAAATTT
This sequence comes from Pseudomonas sp. CHM02, assembly GCF_000612585.1. Classification (GTDB taxonomy): domain Bacteria; phylum Pseudomonadota; class Gammaproteobacteria; order Pseudomonadales; family Pseudomonadaceae; genus Aquipseudomonas. The sequence continues at coordinate 8,251 of NZ_JFCA01000093.1, read as the reverse complement.
GAGCGTGCTGGAATGCGGACGCACATTCCGCATAGTGTACTCGATGCTCAGCGCCTAGCCACGCACGACCACCGCGGGAGCTTAGGGCCTAGAGCGATAAGCCTCGCAAACGATGCTCACTCACTCTCCAGACGTCTCACTCAACGCCTGCCGCAATTGCTCAGCAAGCAGAGGCTGAAAAAGCTCAGACTCCGCTATTCGCCACCAAACGTTTGTACCCTCCTCCTCGGTGACAGCCAGCAGATCGTGGGCCAGAAAAACCTCAAATCCCGCCGGGCGACCTTGTCCTCGGCGCTGAATATATAAATCCCCGCTTGTAGGAGCTGAATGTTTTCAAGGCAGCTAAGATAGTCAGCTTCTCATCGCGGTGATTACCCATGGACGATTTCGCCCGCCGTTTTGCTGAGCAGGGTTATGAACCCCATGCAGACGACCGCTCTCACCTTCTGAAGGCATTGAACGAACAGCTCGGTAGCCCAAGCGACGCTCCTCGTCTTCGACGCCTCTATGACTCACTGATCGATGCTGCAGATGATGGCGCCGATGACGGCATCTTGCGGCATGCGACGGAGCTAGTGGACTTTGTGGCTTCGCGCGTCGAGCCGGAGAACAGATGCCTCGTTTACTACTCGTGTTCCAACGCATGGGCCGCGCTGAGGAAGCTGGAGGTGCAGTCATGGGAGGACGATCCCCTTGACCACCCTGCTCTGCTCAAACAGCTTTATTTCCTGCGCGCCTCTATACAGCACCCAGGGTTTAAAGAGCTGGCACCAATGCTTCGCTCCAGGATCCACTGCAACCTAGGCAATGCGCTCAGGGCGTGTGGACGATGGATCGAGGCGCTTGGGGAATGGCGCAACGCCTTGGAGGACAATCCGATCCTGGGTATGGCCCTAGGCAACCTTGGCATTGGCTTGGCTCAATATGGCAGTGCGCTATACGACCCTGGTCACACCTATTGGCTCTTTGTGCATGCCCGGCGCAAGCTGGAGTTAGCCATCGCGGGTGGCGTGGGCCGTGATGGCGCTACCTATCCTGAAGCGATAGAGTTTTTCAAATGGCATCACGCCAGGCTAGCCGAGTCCGTCGACGACGATGATGACGCAGAGCTGTTAGAGCATAGCCTTGGCTCCTCGAAGGAGGAGCGGCGTTATCGGCGATGGTGCCTTGAGGAAGAGCTATTCCTTAATCCCATGAACGACCTGGGAGCATTCCCCGCCGCCGCTCAAGACGTACTGAGGTTACCCGGTCATGACGCCGACTCTGGAATCACGTACCTAGGCTTTTACAACCAGCTGAAGCAGGAGTACGGGTTCGCCCGTCATTGTCTTTACCTAGGAGAACACGCCAAACCCGGTCATGTGGCAGACAGGGGCATGGCACTTGCCTTCAATTGCGACTACGCGCTCTATGGCATGGGGCTGGAGCAGATCAAGACTGCCTATCGCAGCGCCTATTCGTTGCTGGATAAGGTTGCCTACTTTATCAATGCCTATTGGAAGCTGGGCATACCCGAAAAGGCGGTAGGCTTTCGGACTGTATGGTTCAAATTGGACAAAAATGGTCGTCTACTCCAGCCGCGGGTTGTGCGTGATGAATTCATGTTCACCCGGAATCTTCCGCTTCGCGCGCTCTATTGGGTATCCCAAGACATCTACTCCAAGGAGCTGAAAGATGTAGCTCGACCTGATGCTCAGGCGCTTGATGAATTGAGAAACCACCTTGAGCACAAGTACGCCAAAATCGTGGATTCTTGCCATTGGATTAGCGAGTCTTCAGGGCTCTGGACTGATCACTTGGCATTTGTGCTCGACAGGGATGACCTCGCCGCGAAGAGCCTGTTGATGCTGAAGCTGGCCAGGGCCGCGCTGATCTATCTGTGCCTGGCAATGCACTTGGAGGAATCGCAGCATACGCCTGAGGGCCCGGTTGGCCAGTTGCCAGTCGAAGACTATCCGGACGACCTCAAAACCTGAGACCGGCGCCCATACGATGAAGAACCGTCTTGAGCCGCTCGCGGCCACACCAGAAAACCTAGCGAGCGGCACACCAGCTGAAGGGCTCAGCAAGCCTACAATGAGCTTTACCGCAGCCCAAAGCCCATCCGCGCCAGCTCACCCAGAAGCTCCTCACGCCCATGCAAACTCGAAACATTCCGGAGTCTGCTGACCACTTGCTCCGACCAGCCCGATGCCTTCATTCCCTCACGCTCATAGAACGCACCCAGGCGCGCATCGTATTCCGAGAGGACGCCCTCCTCGCCGGCGATCGTATAGGTTTCATGATGTAGTACGGCTTGCTGCGGCAGCCGCGGCTTTACCTTTCCAGGTCGGTCAGGTGATGGATAGCCGACGCACAGGCCGAAGACGGGATAGACCTGTGGCGGCAGCCCCAACTCTTTTGCGACCTCTTCGATGTCATTACGAATGCCACCGATGTATACGCTGCCAAGCCCCAGCGACTCCAGAGCAACTACAGCATTCTGGGCTGCCAAAGCTGCGTCGATCGTACCGAGGAGCAGGCTTTCCAGGTACGGCAGCGCCTCCAGCTCTACCCCTGCCAGCTCCGCGATGCGCGAGACCCGGGACAGGTCTGCAAGCCATACCAGGAACAGTGGGGCTTGATAGATATAGGCCTGATTGCCGGCCAGGCATGACAGTCGCTTCTTACGATCGACATCTTGAACGGCGACGACACTCCAGACCTGGAGATTGGAAGATGTCGATGCGGACTGGGCGGCTGCGACCATTGTCTCGATCGTGCATTCGGGCAGAGGTTGATCAGTGAATGCCCGGACACTCCGGTGATCAAGGAGTTGCTCGATGACCTCATTCCATTGCGTGGGTGGCGAGATGTCAGTCGCGCCGTAGCGGGCACTGAGCTTGGGCTGTGCGTTGGCTGTCATCGATGCGCTCCAAAAGGGCCGAAGGCTACCAAATTGATTCCCGCGTAACACGCCTACCATGCCAAGTTTCATTTACCATCCGGCCAGCCGAGTTCGGACACGGACAGTTCGACAACATCCAGATATAGGTACTTCTTTTGGAAGCAAAACCGCTCACGGCCCGCGAGGCTTATCAGATCCTGCGGGACATCGCCCTCGGGGTTCGTAGCATGCGCCGTCTAGGTGAGCAGTCTTGGGCTGAGATCTACTGCGGTTTGATGACGGTGGAGGCCGATGGCTGGGTGCTCACGCTCTACAACGATTGCGACACCCTCGACTATTGCGACAGCTGCTACAGCCCGGAGGGGCGTGCCTACGTTTTCGACTCGCTGCAGTCGTACAGTACCGACCCCGTAGAGCTGCTGAGCACCTGGGAGCATGCGCAGCTGGAAAAGCTCTTGGGTGCCGCGTAGCCGGCCACCGGGGATCGACAGAGGTTTGGTTCGGCAGACAGTCGGCTTACGCTTGGGTTCGAAGCGAGCCAATTCCGGCGCCGCCCCGGCTTAATGTCCAAACTTTCACCTAAAGGCCATCGTCTAGGCAACTCACGCAGTAAACCCATGCTCCATGCGCCTTATAAACTCAATGACCGTGTCCGTTTCCAGCCTGGTTGCGACCATAGCGTCAGGAGCTTTACCACCAAACGCTTTAACTGGGCGTTACATCCAGTGCAAGGCCGCATCAAGATCGCCGCCGAACAGAATCTTTGCTGCGTTTAGCACTTCCAAGTAGCGGTTGTCGGGCACCAAGATCTGCGCAGTGCCGCCGAGAAACGTGAAACAGCGAACGTGCGAGCCCAGCCGGTCAGGCAGCGTCTGCGACCAGGGGGCCTCGGCGAGGGTTTAGCTGGAGGCACTGAGCACGGCGCCGAAGACCTGAGCGCTGTGGATCTCGCCGGTCTGTCGGTCTGTCGGTCTGTCGGTCTGTCGATGACGGTACGGTTTGGCCGACGTAATCGACGAACAGTTTCTCGCCGGCGCGGTGTTCCTGGCGCATGACCACATCTATCTTGGCGGCCTAGAGGCGGTAGTGCTCGCAGAGAACCAGCTGTACTGGAAGCCTTGCGGCTGGGCGAGGCGGTACTGTTGCCACAGCAGGGCAAGGATGACTCCAGGGCGGCGTAGTACGATCTGGCGTGCGGATAGGCAGACCTCAAACTTCAGACGTCGCATTTCCCTGATTTTACGCATGGATAACCGCTCCACGACGACCTCTTCGCTTCGAAAAAAGAGGTCGATGGTAGTGACATTTTCCTGCGTCGCTGCCTGACGTGGGGTGGCCGGATGGGTGCGAAGTCCACAGATTGCCTCTACGGTAATTGGCTTCAAAAGCCTTTGGTGCGCTCAAATACCCAATTATCGAGACCGCTACCTTGAAAGAAGGGCCTTTTGCCACCAGCTAAGGATTGCCCCAATATGCGGGTATAGAAAAGCGAATGATCATGCCAGAATTAACTCGTGAAGACCTGCAGTATGAATATGAATGGAAGGCCAGCAACGGCGATAATCCCAAGCTGATTCACGATGATGGAAATCATCTCAGCCGGAAAGAGGGGTATGAGATGCAGCGTTTTCTGAACAAAATCGGGATGTCTGACGACGGAACTGAATTCCTGTACGGGAGCGGCACTGATCTTAAAAAAACGGCAAGGCAGCGAATTGAATGGATGGTCAAGGAGCATTTGAAATCCACTTCTCCTGGGCGTGGGACTGTACTCGCGTGGGTTAACGCGAATTGGAACAAGCTGGCCACTGACTTTGCACCGCTCAAACCGAAGAAGTGACAGAGCGCCGGCGCTAGTATCGGCGCCGGCTTTTCGGGCGCCGCTTGTCACAGCAAGTAAAAGGCTATACCTATGCACCTAGGCCCATCAGCTATCGCTCAACTGCGACCCTAAACTTCCCTACGCCGAATGCCCTCAACTCCTAACGTCTGAGGATGCCTGTCGCCATGATCTCTCCCCCACCTTATAGGAGCTTCGGCGATCTCCATTCGAACCGCCTCAAGCCCGAGAGCCTAAGCACTCAAAGCACACTGCCATCATTCATTTTGACCTGCCTGCACAAAAAACGGACACTGTTATTCTCCAGTCAAGGATTGAGCGTTCAGATGCCTGCGTTATTCAACCCGATAACATCTCTTTTGAGCCGGCTACCAAATGGACTTGACAAGGCTGTGCCCGTCGAGGTGGTACCGATGACACAAGAGCTCGTGGATCAATGGCATCACTTTGTGCAGCCACTGATCGACAAGCATTATATTTTTTGGAAAAAGGGAGCGAATCCGAAGGTTGTAAGAGCGGATAAATACTGGAACTGGCACGACAATTTTTCGCTTCTCTCACTTCATAACGCACTTTACGCGAACGGCGGTAGGGTGCATGGGGAAGCCGTGGCAATGTGCATCGTGTTTCGATCCCCAGATGGGCGGCAAGATTTCCCCATTGGCATGCTCACCGCAATCCCGAAGCTACAGACAAACATTTTGAACCACGTGCAAGCCAGAGCGCTTACGTGGTACCTGTCCGACGCGCCTGACGAAGTCTACCTGGATATTCTCGGGATACCCGTCATTCATGGTGTTGCAAAGGCGCTCATAGACTGCACGATCCAATCAGCGCTGGACGAATTTGAGGGCGGCAGTCTTGTGCTAAAGGCAGACCCCCATGGCGGTGAAAAACTCCACGAATTCTATACCCGGTGTGGCATGCACCGCATTCCGAAGAGACATCCTGCCGTTACCCCGTTCTTTCGGAGGATTGGCAAGAGGCGGCACTATTTTTTCAGTGATATCGAAGCACAACTTTTCGCCCAAAAATTTGACGCCCGACGCTAACTGGAAAGACTTTGCACAGCTGCGAACGCTGGTGCTATGGTGAAATCATGAACACATCAAAACCGCAATTTTCTCTCGATACCCTGGCTGAGGCAGTGGCGATCCGTGACGGTATCGGCCTCGATCCAAGGGTGGAAAATGACCGTAAGCGTCTTCTGGAGATAGCGGCTGCCCTCTTGGAGGATCCTGTGAAGGGCCATGATTTGCTGAGTTTGCTATCCTCATCGAGAAGGTCGCGCCATAGCTCTGATCGAACTCCCCCAAAACCGTGGGCTTATAAAGGCCAAGTCAGTTATCTGGAAACAAGCACCCCCATCGCCAAAGATGATTTTTTGTTTGATGACATTGATCAACTCCGTACAACAGACGCTTTTGGTCGCCCTCTAGTATTGGACGACTACGAAAGCGAAGATGGCTATGAGAGTGAAGATAACGTCCAAAACCATGGGTATCCAGAGATACAGGGTGACCATGGAGGCGCGTACACGAAGGTCATGATTGACCCTCACGCGAAATATTACGCACCTCCAAGCCTTCTTGGCTTTCAAGAAGATATGTCTTTTGAGGACTTTGATCAGCGAGCCTTCCGGGCGGCACTCACTCGGGCACAGCGAAACTTTAGCAAGGCCGTGAGAGTCGCATGGCCGAAGCGACCAGTGCCTGACTCTTCTTTAAAAATCTCAGCTCCCCCTCAAACTAAAGATCTTTGGAAGGTTCAGAAAAATATTCGAGCTGAAAACTTCCACGAGGTCACTGTCACGCACGAAGATAAAAGCATATACCTCGGTTACATTGGCTCTGGGGAAGATTTATTTTTGGTGGTGGCGATCAACGATACGGAATTACTCAAGGCAAAAGAATCGTTGCTAAACGCCAAGAAGGTATCTTTAAGACTTCTAGATACTCTCAACGCAGAGCCCGATGCCGGCCTCTTGATCGTGGATTCGATTCTTGAAGATCTTCCGCCTGCGGATACGCTCATTCTGCGTGAGATGGAACCCTAATTTTGCTATCGGGTAGAAATTTGATTACACCCATCTCCCCTCATTGAGCGTGAGCTCGCGGCGACGACTGTTGTTGTAGCCCAAGCCCCGGGCTGCGCTGGAGTTTTTAGCCTGCGGGCTTCGATCTTCGAACTATAGCTTGCGCATTCGTTCTTCAGGCAGCACTCAACTGAACCCCACACAAACGTGCGAGATAATGAGCGGCATCCGAGGCGGTGTGTACGTTGATGAAAAGATGCAGATCCAAGCGTTGAACCTCACACAGCCAGGCTTACCGCTTTTTCCAGGCAACCCTGCAACCCGCACACATGACTACAAGCGGCATGGGACGACCTCGCTGTTTGCTGCCCTGGATGTGGCTACCGGTGAGGTGATCGGCCGACTCGAACGGCAACATCGCAGCCAATGAGTTCCTCGCTTTTCTGAGAGAGATCGATGTGTCAGTGCCTGCCGATATGCCAATTCATCTGATCATGGACAACTACGTGACTCACAAGACCGACAAGGTCAGGGCGTGGCGTGGCGTGGCGTGCAACGCGACCAGCCCATGGACACATTGCAAGCTCTAAGCTCCTTCAGGCCACAAACCCATGCTCCAAGCGCCAGATAAGCTCGATAACCATGTCCGTCTCCAGCCTAGTCGTGACCATAGCGGCAGGAGCTTTGCCGCCAAATGCTTTTACCGGACGTGACATCCAGTGCATGGCTGCGTCGATATCGCCGCCATACCAGCGCTTCGCGGCGTCGAGCACTTCCAAATAACGGGCCTGTTGATCGGGGTGCAAAGTGCTCATGAGTACGCTCCTTCTGCGGTCTGATCCTAGACTACACCATCGCCATCCCCTCAATGTCTCCCCCTTATAGGCGAGCCTGGTGCCAGTTTCAGGCCTGCCAGTTACTACGATCCCTGCAGGTGGTTACGTCGGCCTGAGGCCGGCGCCTCAGGAAATATGTAAATCAGTTTTTTGACGTGTAAAGCGGGGTGGTTTACACATCAAAAAATTGGTTTACACACCGAGTCGAGGGCGGTTTCAAGCTAGATCTTCATTTCTCTCCCGGATTCCCTCCCGTCTTCCACTGCGTATCAGCACGCTTTGACTCAAGTCCACAACACCTTGCTTTCGTCATTCGCATGCTCGCTGCAATCGCTCAGCGAACAGAGGCAGATAAAGCTCAGACTCGGCTATTTGCCACCAAACCTTGTTCTCATCCTTGTCGGTGAAGGCCAGCAGATCGTGCGCCAGAAAGACCTCAAAGCCCGCCCTCGCGACCTTATCTTCGGCGGTGAACTCGTAAAGCCCTGCTTGGACTAGTAGCTTTTTGACGATCAGCGGCAGCAACCAGGCGGAGAAAATGAGGTGGTTATGGCGAGGCCAGATGCTTCCCTTCTCACCATTTGCGGGGCCATGAGCTGCCGCGTTACGAGCGGCGCAGAAATCGTGTACCCAGGCGTCGAACGGGCGATTTA
>NZ_JFCA01000092.1 GCF_000612585.1 Pseudomonas sp. CHM02 | reverse complement strand
CGCGAAAGCGGAGTGTCAGCCAATACATGTGGTGACTGACACACCGTCTTCGCGAGCAAGCCCGCTCCCATATTTTGGATTGCGCTCGGCTCGAATATGGAGTCATTCGACAGAAATATCCGACAAGCCTTTAAGGTTGCCCCTAGGAAACTCAAGCCCTAGTCTCCGTACACCGCTGCAAACTCAGCGGTCGGGCGTCGCGGCCCGGGTTCCTATGGACGCTAAGCGTCATCGTCTGCTTTCAGTTGGCGCTTTTTTATCGTCTACTGTGCGGCGCTATGGCGGCTGTGCGCGGGATACCTTCGGGTATGCCGGGTTTCCTAAGGACCGGTCCGCGAACCTGCGTACAGCTGCCACCCCCATCGCGTCGCGGCGATCAATGGCAGCTCCACTTTCCTTAGGAGCTTCACAATGATCAAACCCACCCCAAATCCCCCCGTCCGCCTTTTCACCGTGACCGATGGAATCAGCAGCGAAGACCTTTTAGTCAACCTCAGCGAAACCCTCGCCTCAGCCAATGCGCTGAGTTGTGACATTGCCTTCAACCTGGAAGGCGCGCCACGCGAAGAATTGCTTGGCGTCGCGCAGTTGATTGAGCTGGCGCAGTTGCTGGCGGATCGTTTGCACGCCGTATCTGCACGGTAGGAGCCGGCTTGCCGGCGATGAGGCCCTTGAGACTTGCGGTGAACCTGTGGGCCTCATCGCTGGCAAGCCAGCTCAGGCCCGGTGTTGCAACTTTATGCTGTGGGAACTCCGTGGACCTGCATATCAACACCCAGAGCTTTTCTAATCACCGCAAAAATCGCCGCTAGGTTATCCATGCTTGGATTACCACTGGCTGACAGCATCCGGTGCAAGCTTTTACTCGGTTTTGACGTTTCTTTAGCAAGGCCCTCAAAGCCTACTGTGGCGTTGACCAGATCACGCAGAATGACACGGGAAACTTCTGGCTCACCATTGAGAAACAACGTGGCAGCCTCATCGAGGAGGGCCTGGGCAAATTCAGGGTCGCGCTGAGCGCGTTCGGCAATGGTGTGTTTGTAGCTGCGGGTAAGCGCCATGCTGGTTACCTCTGTTGTTTCAATTTCTTGTCACGCTGATGTTCATTGATCAGCGACTTCACGACTTTGATATCGCGCTTTTGACTGGATTTGTCGCCACCACCGAACAGGATGATGAGTCGGTGGGCTTCTTGTACCAGATAGATTCGCAGGCCCGGTCCCCAGTCGATGCGGTATTCGCCCAGCCCATCGAACCACTTGATGTTGCTGGTATTGCCCATTTCGAGTCGAACCAAAGCGGTGGCGACTCGGGTGGCTGCCGGCACACTCAAAGATGAAAACCACTCATCGAACGGGCTGGACTGGTTATCGCGTCGGTATTCTTCAATCTCAATCATTTGCCGTCCTGAAGGTAACAAATAGGTTACTAATCAAGCAAGCGAGCGATCCTGACTTATCGAATGAAATTTGCCAACGCGATGAGTGTTTCTTCAGGCGACAAGAGTTCCCGATCTACTTGCGCCAACACCGGCCGCTTCAACACCAACACCGGCACCCCACGCTCCCGTGCCACCTCCAGCTTCGGCTCCGTCGCCGTGCTACCGCTGTTCTTACTGATCAACACATCAATCCCACGCCGCTCAAACAACGCGCGCTCATCCTCGATTAAAAACGGCCCGCGCGCGCCGATCACTTCACAGCGCGCATTCCCCGGGTACACATCCAGCGCGCGCAGTGTCCAGAATTGCTCCGGCGGGATTTCATCAAGGTGTTGCAACGGCTCGCGGCCCAGCGTGAACAGCGGGCGTTTGAACGGCCTCAACGCTTCAATCAACGAAGCCCAGTCACTGACCTCCCGCCAATCATCTCCCGCTTGTGGCTGCCACGCCGGACGCCGCAAGGCCCAACATGGCACGTCGCTCAACTGCGCCCCCTCGGCCGCATTGCGACTGATCTGCGCGGCATACGGATGGGTCGCGTCGAGAATCAGCCCAATCCCTTCATCCCGGACAAACTGCGCCAACCCCTCAGCCCCACCATAACCACCGACCCGCACCTGGCAGGTCAGGTCGGTGGGTACGCGTCCAACCCCGGCCAGGCTGTAGATATGTTCCGGGCCCAAGGTACGAGCAATGGCCAGCGCTTCGGTCACACCGCCCAAGAGCAGGATGCGTTTCATAGCGGCTTGACCACTTCCAGCAGCGTGATCGGCAGCGCCTGCCGCCACGTATCGAATTCCCCCAATGGCTGCGCCTGCGCCACATGGATGCGCGTCAGTTCGCCGCCATGTTGCGCACGCCAGTTCATCAAGGTCATTTCACTTTGCAGGGTCACGGCATTGGCGACCAGGCGGCCGCCCGGCCGCAACTGTTGCCAGCAGGCATCGAGCACGCCGTCGCGGGTGACGCCGCCGCCGATGAAGATGGCGTCCGGTGCTTCCAAACCTTGCAACGCGTCTGGCGCCTTGCCGCGAACCAGTTGCAGGCCCGGCACGCCAAGGGCGTCGCGGTTGTGTTCGATCAGGCCTTGGCGGCCTTCATCGGCTTCAATCGCCAATGCACGGCAGCTCGGGTGCGCACGCATCCACTCGATACCGATGGAACCGCTGCCCGCGCCCACGTCCCACAGCAATTCGCCAGGCATCGGCGCGAGGCGGGCGAGGGTCATGGCGCGCACATCGCGTTTGGTCAGTTGGCCGTCGTGTTTGAAGGCTGAGTCGGGTAGGCCTGCCAGACGCGACAGGCGCGGTGTTGCGCCAGAGGCCACGCAGTCGATGGCGACCAGATTCAGATCGGCGACTGAAGCGTGTGGCCAATCACCCGCCAGACCGTCGATACGCCGCTCATCCGCGCCGCCCAGGTGCTCGAATACACTCAACCGGCTTGGCCCAAACCCGGACTCAGCCAGCAGCGAGGCGATCAACGCCGGGCTGCGACCGTCATTACTCAGCACCAACAAGCGCACGCCACTGGCCAGGTGAGCATTGATCGCTGCCAACGGTCGGGCCACCACGGACAACGTCACCACGTCCTGCAACGGCCAGCCCAACCGCGCCGCCGCCAGGGACACCGACGAAGGCGCCGGCAAAACCAGCCACTCTTCAGCGGCCACCTGCCGCGCCAGGCTGGCGCCCACGCCATAGAACATCGGGTCGCCGCTGGCCAGCACGCACACCGGCTCTCCGCGCCGCGCCAGCACCGGCTCCAGGGAAAACGGGCTCGGCCACAGCTGGCGTTCGCCACGAATACACACTGGCAACAGGTCCAGTTGGCGCTGACCACCTATAATCCGCGAGGCGCGCAACAGGGCATGCCGGGCGTTCCTGCCCAGCCCCTTGAAGCCGTCTTCACCGATGCCTACAACCGTCAGCCAGGGCGACATATGAATTCCTTGAACGACATCCGACGGGCAGGCTTTTCATGCCGCCGGACAAAGCAGGCATAATACCGCGCCTTTACCCATCAACCGGTAGCCCCGTGAACCCAACGCCCGCTGTGAGTACCTTGCGCCCCTCGGCTTGTCCGGGGTTGCTGCGCATCGTCCAGGCGTTGGATGGCGGGATTTGCCGGGTCAAACTGGCGGGCGGTTCTATCACCAGCCAGCAGGCCGAAGCGGTCGCCGATGCCGCCCAGGCCTACGCCGGCGGGGTGATCGAGGCGACCAACCGCGCCAACCTGCAGATTCGCGGGATCGGCGCCGAGCAAGACGCCTTGATCGCCAAGCTGCTGGCCGCAGGCCTGGGTCCCAGCAACGCCGCCGGCGATGATGTGCGCAACCTGATGCTCAGCCCCAGCGCCGGTATCGATCCGCAGATGCTGTTCGACACTCGCCCGTTGGCAGACCAGATTCTGGCCACCCTGCAAAACCACCCGCGTTTCCATGAGCTGTCAGCCAAATTCGCCGTGCAGCTGGATGGCGGTGAGGCCCTGGCGATGCTCGAACACCCCCATGACCTGTGGCTGTCGGCCTTCATCCGCAATGGCGAGACGCTCGTCGCGTTCGGCCTGGCCGGTTGCCCAGGGCTGGATGTGCCGTTGGCGGCCGTGCCGTTGGAGCAGGGCCATGCGCTGGTGGTGGCGGTGCTGGAGGCGTTTCTTGACCTCGCCACCCCTGAACAAACCCGCATGCGCCATCTGCCTGTGGATAACCTGCTGAACCGTCTGAACCTGAAACTACTGCCGGTCGACGGCTTCAAGCGCCCGCCCAGTAGGGCTTTGCTGCACCTCGGGACTTATCCACAGTCTCAAAAAAATCAGTTCTACGTTGCCGTCATCGCACCCTTGGGTCGCCTGGATGCGACGATGCTCAGGGGCGCCGCACAACTTGCCAGCGAGTACGGCGACGGCACCTTGCGTTTCACCCCCTGGCAGGGCGTGCTGCTGCCCAATGTCGAAAAGCCTCGCGCCGTGACCGAGCGCCTGGCGCAACTGGGTTTCCTCTGCTCAGTCGACCAACCCCTGGCGCGCATGACCGCCTGCACCGGTTCCAGCGGCTGCGGCAAAGGCCTGGCCGGCACCAAGGCCGACGCCATGCAACTCGCTGCCCTGGACCCTGGCGTTGAGGTGCACCTGTCCGGCTGCCCACGTTCCTGCGCCGCCGCGCACGTCGCGCCGGTCACCTTGCTGGCGGTGAGTCCCGGCCACTACGACCTCTATTTTCGCGATGCAGCCCAGCCGGGTTTTGGCCGGCTGCACGCGCGCACTCTTTCCATTGAAGCGGCGGGCGCCCTGTTGCGTGCTCGTCCACGGAGCAACACCGATGATTGATTACATCCGCGACGGTCAGGAGATCTATCGCAACTCCTTCGCCATCATTCGCGCGGAAGCCAAGTTGGACCGCATCCCGGCCGACCTGGAAAAACTCGCGGTGCGCGTGATTCATGCGTGCGGCATGGTCGAGGCCATCGATGGCCTGCAGTTCTCCGAAGGGGCGGGCAAGGCCGGGCGTGACGCGCTGGCCGCTGGCGCGCCGATTCTGTGCGATGCGCGGATGGTTTCCGAAGGCGTGACCCGCGCGCGCCTGCCGGCCAACAACGAAGTGATCTGCACCCTGCGCGATGACAGCGTGCCGGATTTGGCGCGAGAGTTGGGCAACACCCGTTCCGCTGCTGCGCTGGAGCTGTGGCGCCCGTACCTGGAAGGCAGCGTGGTGGTGATCGGCAACGCGCCTACTGCCTTGTTCTACCTGCTGGAAATGCTCGACGCCGGCGCGCCGAAACCTGCCTTGATCCTCGGTTTCCCGGTGGGTTTTGTCGGCGCCGCCGAATCCAAGGCAATGCTTGCGGCCGATAGCCGTGGCGTGCCGTTCGTGATCATGCAAGGCCGCCTGGGCGGCAGTGCCATGGCCGCCGCTGCGGTGAATGCCCTGGCCACGGAGGTCGAATAATGCAGGCACGCGGACGTTTGATTGGCCTGGGCGTCGGCCCCGGTGACCCGGAACTGATCACCCTCAAGGCCCTGCGCCTGTTGCGCGAATCGCCGGTGGTGGCGTACTTCGTGGCCAAGGGCAAGAAGGGCAACGCCTTCGGCATCATCGAGGACCATCTGGTGCCACAGCAGACCCTGATGCCGCTGGTGTACCCGGTGACTACCGAAGTATTGCCAGCCCCGATGTCCTACGAGCAAGTGATCAGTGATTTCTACGACGCCGCCAGCGTCGACGTTGCCGCGCATCTGGACGCGGGTCGTGATGTGGCGGTGATCTGTGAGGGCGACCCGTTCTTCTACGGCTCCTACATGTACCTGCATGACCGCCTCGCCGAGCGCTACGAAGCCCAGGTCATTCCGGGTGTGTGCTCGATGCTCGGCGGCGCCTCGGTGCTTGGCGCGCCGCTGGTGTATCGCAACCAGAGCCTGTCGGTGCTCTCGGGCGTGTTGCCCCATGAGGACCTGAAGCGCCGCCTGGCCGACGCCGATGCGGCGGTGATCATGAAGCTGGGCCGCAACTTCCCCAAGGTGCGCCAAGTGCTGGAAGAACTCGGCCTGGCCGGGCGCGCGTTGTATGTGGAGCGCGCGACCATGGCCAACCAGAAGATCGTGCCGCTCGATGAGGTGGAGCCGATGTCTTCGCCGTACTTCTCGCTGATCATCGTGCCCGGTGAACGGTGGCAAGGTTGATGACCCCGGCGATTGTCATCCTCGGCCAGGGCAGCCTGGCGACTGCACGCAAGATCCAGCGGGTTTACCCCGACGCGCTGATCCACGGGCTGGCCGGGCGCGTTGAAGGTGCGGACCAGGCTTACAGCGAGTTCGGCGCGACCTTGCGCCGGCTCTATCAGGACGGTACGCCGCTGATCGCACTGTGCGCGGCCGGCATCGTCATCCGTACCCTGGCGCCGCTGTTGCTGGAAAAAGGCGAAGAGCCTGCCGTACTGGCCGTGGCCGAAGATGGCAGTGCCGTGGTGCCGCTGCTCGGAGGTTTGGGCGGTGTGAACGTCATGGCGCGGGATATCGCCGCTGCGCTGGACGTCGCCGCTGCGATCACCACCAGTGGCGAATTACGGTTCGGCACCTGCCTGCTTAACCCGCCCAAGGGTTATGAGCTGGCGGACCTGGAGCTGGGCAAGCGCTTTGTCTCGGACCTGCTGGCTGGCGAAAGCGTGCGCATCGAAGGCGCGGCGCCATGGTTGGACCAGGCCAATCTGTCCCAGGATCACCAGGCGCGCCTGGCGATCCACGTGGGCAATGCCGAGCGCGCACCCGCTGCCAATGAATTGCTGATCTATCCGAAGAACGTCAGCGTGACCTGCAAGCCCGGCACGCAACTGGGGGCGCGTGTGCGCGCGGCGTTGCATGAAGCCGGCATCGCCGTGCAATCCCTGGCGTGCCTGCTGGCCAGCGACACGCAGATGGCCGAAGCGTCGTTGCGTGACGCGGCGCTGGAACTGGGTGTGCCGTTGCGTTTCGTCAGCGTCAGCCAGCAGGCCGATATCGTCATCGATGTCGCCGAGCAGCCGCTGGACCTGTCGCGAGTCGGCCGTCTGCGCGGCCGCCTCGCTGTGATCGGCCTGGGCCCCGGTGCTGCCGAATTGATGGTACCGGCAGTCAAGGCCGAACTGGCACGTTGCACCGACGTGCTCGGCTACGAAACGTACGTGCGTATGGCCGGGCCGTTCCGCGACGACCAGGTGCAGCACTGCACCGACAACCGTGAAGAAATGCAGCGTGCCCGCCACGCCTTCGAGTTGGCGGCCCAAGGTCGCTCGGTGGTCGTGGTGTCGTCCGGCGACCCAGGCGTGTTTGCCATGGCTGCCGCAGTGATCGAGGCGTTGCACGAGTCCAGCGACCCGGCGTGGCATCAGGTCGACCTGGAGATTCTGCCAGGTGTTTCGGCGTCCCTCGCCACCGCCGCCCAGGCCGGCGCGCCGTTGGGGCATGACTTCTGCGTGATGTCGCTGTCGGACAACCTCAAGCCCTGGTCGATCATTGAAAAGCGCCTGGATCTCGCGTCCCAGGCTGACCTGGCGTTGGCGTTCTACAACCCGATCTCGCGTTCGCGACCGTGGCAACTGGGGCGCGCCCTGGAAATCGTCGCCTTGCATCGCACGCCGCAAACCCCGGTGGTGCTGGGCCGCGATATCGGTCGCCCGGGGCAGACCCTGCGGGTGACCACGCTCGGGCAACTGACGCCGGAGCAGGTGGACATGCGCACCATGGTGCTGATCGGCTCGTCCACCACCTGCACATTCCCGCGTGCCGGTGGCGGTGAGTGGGTGTACACGCCACGCTGGTACGGCGAGAAACCCGCTTCCTGAAAATAGCCTGTCGGCTGCCTGAAAGCTCCGAATGATCCAGGGATTTTCCTGGCGTTGTTCGGGGCTTTTTCTTTTTTCTGCGTCGAAATGCGGAAGTGCATCAGGCACGCTGCGTCATTGCTGGGCGGTCGTGATCGACGTGTCGCGCCAAGGGTTTTTTGTCGTCTGGAAAACCCGCCAGCGAGTGGACTAGGGTGGACATAAGCCTCGCGTTGGGGTGCTTGTGGAGAATCAAAATGGAGCGACATCACAGACGGATCAACAGTACAAAAAGGCGCAAGTTGATTGCGGCCTACAAGCTGCCGGGGGCGCCCGGCGCACAGAAGGCCTTGCCGCTGGAAACGGAGGACGACTTCAACGCGGCCGTGGTCAACAACAGCGTGATTTCCTTTGCCGAAGGCCTGTCCGGCCTGAACCGCGAATACATCCGCAAAAGCTATCTGCTGGCCAGCAGCTACGTCAGCGAGGTGTTGAAAGTGCACCGTGGTACCGAGGATTGGTACGACGAATTCATCAAGGTGATGGTCAGTCTGGGATGGCTGCCGGTACGCAGCAGCTTCGAACGGGTCTCACGCTCGGGCAAGGGCCTGACGGTGCAATTGGCGGCGCTGAATCTCATCGCGAGCGTGCTGGCATCGACACCGTTGTCCACGCCGCTGCTTGCCCTGCTGCCGAAACTGGCGGCGGATGCCTTGGAGGCATTGAAGCAGACGCCGGCGTCATTCGAACTGTTCAAACGCAACAGCTCCGTGCACCAAGGCGGTGACTTCGGCCTGGCATCCTGTGCTGAAACAGACGGCGAATTAACGATGGTGCTGGTGACCTACAGCACCCACGGCGTGGGCAAACAGGTGGGGCTGCCCTTCCTTGAGTGGGACAGTTCTTCGTTCGAGGCCTTCAGCGGGCAGACGTGTCTGGTGCTGAATACCTCGGTGGTCAACGAAAAGACCCTGCAACTGATGCGCGAGAGTGCGGGAGACAAGGTGCAACTGGCGATTGCCAAGTACCGGATCTAGGGCACCAGGTAACCGCGCACCCCGGTAAAAATTATTTGCGCGGCAAGGGCGCACACGAACAATCCCATCAATCGACTGACAATCTGCAAGCCCTGGTCACCGAGGATGCGTTCGATACGGTTGGACAGGTACAGCACCACGCCCACCGTGAGACTGGCCAGGGCAATGCTGAGGATGGCGGTGATCTTGTCATCCCAGTGCGGTTGGCTCACGCCCATCACCAACAGGGCACCAATGGTGCCTGGGCCGACGGTGAGCGGAATGGTCAGCGGTACGATGGTCACGTCCTGCTGCACGTTGTCGGTCTGTACCGCCGATTTGCCCTGCGCCATGCCCAGGGCGGAGATGAACAGCACGCTGCCGGCGCCGATGCGGAAGGCGTCGACGGTGATGCCGAACACGCTGAAAATCACCCTGCCGAACAGGTAGAGCAAGACGCTTGAAACCAGGGTCGCCAGCGCCACTTTCCAGGCCAGCCGCCGCCGCTCTTTGCTGGAGTAGCCACGGGTGAGGCTGATAAAGCAGGACAGCACGAAGAATGGGCTGTAGAGCACCAGCATTTTCAGGTAGACGCTGAATAACACGTGGAGCATGAGGGGCGGCTCTTGGCGGGGAAAGTGTGTCGAGTCTATCAGGCGCCACAGATCAAATGTGGAAGGGGGCTTGCTGTG
>NZ_JFCA01000091.1 GCF_000612585.1 Pseudomonas sp. CHM02 | reverse complement strand
AGCGGCCCTAAAATCCAACAGCTAGTCTTGTCTGAAGAAACTCGGTGACTTTGTTGGGGCGGCTTCGCCACCCAGCGCGGGGCAAGCCCGCTCACCACAAAAGCCCGCCTGCCACAGCAAACCAGTTTAGTCAGTCAACCTTCTCGAACTTCAGATCCCACACCCCATGCCCCAACCGCTCACCGCGACGCTCGAACTTGGTGATCGGACGCTCGGCCGGGCGTGGCACGCATTTGCCGTCTTCAGCCAGGTTGCGGTAGCCGGGGGCGACGTTCATCACTTCCAGCATGTATTCCGCATACGGTTCCCAGTCGGTAGCCATGTGCAGGACGCCGCCCACTTTCAGCTTGCTGCGCACCAGTTCCGCGAAGGAAGCCTGGACGATGCGGCGCTTGTGGTGACGGGCTTTGTGCCATGGATCAGGGAAGAACAGCATCAGGCGGTCGAGGCTGTTGTCGGCGATGCAGCGGTTGAGCACTTCGATCGCGTCGCAGTCGTACACGCGCAGGTTGGTCAGCCCTTGGGTCAACACGCCGTTGAGCAGCGCACCAACACCCGGGCGGTGCACTTCCACGCCAATGAAGTCCTGGTCCGGCGCGGCGGCGGCCATTTCCAGCAGGGAGTGGCCCATGCCGAAACCGATTTCCAGGGAGCGCGGGGCCGAACGGCCGAACACCTGGTCGTAATCCACCGGCGCATCGGCCAATGGCAGCACGAACAGCGGCGTACCTTGCTCCAGGCCCTTTTGCTGGCCTTCGGTCATGCGACCGGCGCGCATCACAAAACTCTTGATACGGCGGTGCTTGGACTCGTCGCCTGCTTCCAGGGTGTTCGGCGTTTCGTTTGATTCAGTCATCAATGGCTCTTACTTGATCAGACCATCCAGCGGCGAGGAGGCGCTGGCGTAGAGTTTTTTCGGCATGCGACCGGCGAGGTAGGCCAGGCGGCCCGCGACGATGGCGTGGTTCATGGCTTCGGCCATCATGATCGGCTGCTGGGCGTGGGCGATGGCGGAGTTCATCAGCACCGCGTCGCAGCCCAGCTCCATGGCGATGGTCGCGTCGGAGGCGGTGCCCACGCCCGCATCCACCAGCACCGGGATCTTGGCTTCTTCGAGGATGATCTGCAGGTTGTACGGGTTGCAGATGCCCAGGCCGGAACCGATCAGGCCAGCCAGCGGCATCACGGCGATGCAGCCGATTTCCGCCAGTTGGCGCGCGATGATCGGGTCATCGCTGGTGTAGACCATCACGTCGAAACCTTCCTTGACCAGGGTTTCGGCGGCCTTGAGGGTTTCGATCACGTTGGGGAACAGGGTTTTCTGGTCGGCCAGCACTTCCAGCTTCACCAGGTTATGGCCGTCGAGCAGCTCACGCGCCAGGCGGCAGGTGCGCACGGCTTCGATGGCGTCGTAACACCCGGCGGTGTTCGGCAGGAAGGTGTAGCGATCCGGCGACAGCACTTCGAGCAGGTTCGGTTCGCCTTCGATCTGGCCAAGGTTGGTGCGGCGCACGGCGAAGGTGACGATCTCGGCGCCCGAGGCTTCGATGGCCTGGCGGGTTTCTTCCATGTCGCGGTACTTGCCGGTGCCGACCAGCAGACGGGACTGGTAGGTACGACCGGCCAGGACGAAGGGCTTGTCGTTACGAACGATGCTCATGGGAAATCCTCGAAATGGGGTGAGGTTCTGCAGAATTCAGGAAACTGCGCGATCAGCCGCCGCCAATGGCGTGGACGACTTCGACCTGGTCACCGTCGGTGAGCGCAGTCTCGGCGTGCTGGCTACGCGGGACGATATCCAGGTTGAGCTCCACTGCGACGCGACGCCCGGTCAGGTCCAGACGGGTCAGCAGGGCCGCAACGGTTTCACCGTCGGGCAGTTCAAAGGATTCGCCGTTCAACTGAATGCGCATGCCACGGGCCGCCATCGTTTTTAGGGGTCGGCATTCTAGCGCGATTGGAACCTGAAGGTCAGCTCCAAGCGTCAAGCGGTCAGCTGCAAGCGCCACGCCGCCAGGCCCAGGAAGAACCAGCCGAGCAGGAAGGCCAGGCCGCCAAACGGCGTGATGATCCCGAGCTTGCTGATGCCGGTCATGGTCAGCACATACAGGCTGCCGGAGAACAACAGGATACCGACGGCAAAAGATACGCCTGCCCACGTGACCAAACGCCCCGGCAGGTGCGCCGCCAGCAGCGCCACGCCAAACAGCGCCAGGGTGTGCACCAGTTGGTAGGTCACGCCGGTATGGAAGATCGCCAGGTAGTCGGCGCTCAGGCGGTTTTTCAGGCCGTGGGCGGCGAAGGCGCCGAGGGCAACGCCGGTAAAGCCAAAAAAGGCAGCCAGCATCAGAAAGCTACGCAGCATGAGGAACTCCAGTCAGACTCAAAGGGCCGGGTCTGTATAATGGCCCGCTCAACGGGTTCGGCCAAGCCATCTCTATGCTGCGTCTCCTCTTCAAACGCTTTCTCAACGTCGTGAAATGGTTTGCCATCGGCAGTGTGCTGCTGGTGCTGCTGTTTCGTGTCGTCCCGCCACCCTTTACCGCGCTGATGGTGGAGCGCAAGGTCGAATCCTGGTTCGACGGCGAGCCCATTGACCTGCAACGTAGCTGGGTGCCGTGGGACGAGATCTCCGATGACCTCAAAGTGGCGGTGATGGCCGGTGAAGACCAGCGTTTCCCGCAGCATTGGGGCTTTGACTTCGGCGCGATCCAGGCCGCCATCCTGCACAACGAGCGCGGTGGCTCGATTCGCGGCGCCAGTACGTTGAGCCAGCAGGTGTCGAAGAACCTGTTCCTGTGGGCCGGTCGCAGTTATTTGCGCAAAGGCCTGGAAGCCTGGTTTACCGGGTTGATCGAGGTGTTGTGGCCCAAGCAGCGGATTCTTGAGGTGTATCTCAACAGTGTTGAGTGGGATGAAGGGGTATTTGGCGCGGAAGCGGCGGCGCGGCATCACTTTGGGGTCAGTGCCAAGGCACTGTCCCGCCAGCAGGCCAGTTATCTGGCGGCGGTGCTGCCCAACCCTCGGGTGTGGAGTGCCAGCCATCCGACGGCATATGTGGCACGGCGTGCGGCGTGGATTCGCCAGCAGATGAGCCAGTTGGGTGGGGATGGCTATTTGGTGGAATTGAACAATTCGCGCAAAGCACCCTGGTCCGACTGACACCCCACAAATCTGGCTGACACCCACCCGCTGTAGGAGCCGGCTTGCCGGCGATCGCGGTCTGTCAGGTCGTTCATTTTCAGCTGATATACCGCTATCGCTGGCAAGCCAGCTCGTACAGGGGCTCGCGTGAGGTCAGAAACAAAAATGCCCCAATCTCTCGATCGGGGCATTTTTTTGTCTTTTCGCAACCTATTAAGCGGCGATCGACAACTTCAGCTTGTTCATCGCGCTCTTCTCGAGCTGACGGATTCGCTCGGCCGACACGTTGTACTTCTGCGCCAGGTCGTGCAGCGTGGCTTTTTCTTCTGCCAGCCAGCGCTGGTAGAGGATGTCACGGCTGCGGTCGTCCAGCACTTCCAGCGCTTCGTGCAGGTTGTGGTTGGAGTTGTCGCTCCAGTCGGCGTCTTCCAGTTGACGCGCCGGGTCGTACCGGTGGTCTTCCAGGTAGTTGGCCGGCGATTGGAAGGCGCTGTCGTCGTCCGCTTCGGCGGCCGGGTCGAAGGCCATGTCATGGCCGGTCAGGCGGCTTTCCATCTCGCGCACTTCACGGGGTTCCACGCCCAGGCTTTCGGCCACGCGGTGGACTTCCTCGTTGTTCAGCCACGCCAAGCGTTTTTTCTGGCTGCGCAGGTTGAAGAACAACTTGCGCTGGGCCTTGGTGGTCGCGACTTTCACAATGCGCCAGTTGCGCAGGATGAATTCGTGGATTTCCGCCTTGATCCAGTGCACGGCAAACGACACCAGCCGCACGCCCATTTCGGGGTTGAAGCGCTTTACAGCCTTCATCAGGCCGACGTTGCCTTCCTGGATCAGGTCAGCCTGGGCCAGGCCGTAGCCGCTATAGCTACGGGCGATATGTACGACAAAACGCAGGTGGGCGAGCACCATCTGCCGAGCCGCCCCCAAATCCTGCTCATAGTAGAGACTCTCGGCCAGTTCACGCTCCTGCTCGGGCGTCAGCAATGGAATGCTGTTTACCGTGTGCACATAGGCATCCAGGTTCGCACCCGGGACCAAGGCATAAGCAGGTTGCAAAGAAGTGGTCATACGAAAAAACCTCCGACTCACATAACTCGTGCAGTGAAGCACTGCGAAAATTGACCGGGAACCGTAGGACAAGTTCCCTAAACCACCGATACGGTCAATACAAACGAAACCACATTAATCTGACATTAACTACTTCGGTGCCAGCTCACGTAAATGCCGTGCGACCGCAATCCAAGCACCGATATACCCCAACAATACCGCGCCAAGCAAGAGGCTCAGACCATCGGCTACCGGCACACCGGCCAGCGCGAAATCACTGCCGTAGAGTCCGGCCAGCCCGACCACCGCGTCGTTCAGCCAGTCCAGGCCAAATGCCAGCACGCCCCAGGACAAAATCCCGGCACCAAAGCCATAAAGCGCGCCCATGTACAGAAAAGGACGACGCACATAGCTGTCCGTGCCGCCGACCAGTTTAATCACTTCTATCTCGGTGCGACGGTTTTCAATATGAAGACGAATGGTATTACCTATCACCAAAAGTAATGCAGACACCAACAGCACCGTCAGGCCGAACACAAACCGGTCGCCGAGCTTCAGGATCGCCGCCAGCCGCTCTACCCAGACCAGATCAAGCTGCGCCTGCTGCACCTTGGGCATCTCTGCGAGTTTTTGTCGCAGGGCTTCCAGTGCCGGCTTGTCGACTTCGTTCGGCGTTACCAGCACCACGCCCGGCAGCGGGTTCTGCGGCAACTCCTTGAGCGCCTCGCCCAGGCCGGACTGTTGCTGGAACTCTTCCAGCGCCTGGTCGCGGCTGATGTACTCGGCATCCGCTACGCCCGGCAGGTTCTTGATGTCATCGCGCAGGGTTTCGCCGTCTTTGGCGCTGGCATCGATGTTCAGGTACAGCGAGATCTGTGCTGCACGCTGCCAGGAACCGCCCAGGCGCTCGACATTATTAAGCAGCAGCGACAGGCCCATCGGCAGGCTCAAGGCCACTGCCATCACCAGGCAGGTGAAAAAGCTGCCGATCGGCTGCTTGCCCAGGCGGCGCAGGCTGTCGAGCAGGCTGGCGCGATGGCTTTCGATCCAGGCACGCAGCAAGGTGCGAAAGTCCGGGCCGTCGTCATCGTGTTCGTGTTTTTTCTTCTGCGGTTGCGGGTCGGCGGGTTTCGGCGCCACGCGCTCGGAGACTTTAGGGCTGCGTGTGGCACTCATACGCCGGCCTCCCCGTCACCGATCAAGCGGCCGCGCTGCAGGGTCAGCATGCGATGGCGCATACGGGCGATCAGTGCCAGGTCGTGACTGGCGATCAGCACGCTGGTACCCAGGCGGTTGATGTCTTCGAACACGCCCATGATCTCGGCCGCCAGGCGGGGGTCGAGGTTACCGGTAGGTTCGTCCGCCAGCAGCAGGGCCGGGCGGTGGACGATGGCGCGGGCAATGCCGACGCGCTGTTGCTGACCGGTGGAGAGGTCGCCAGGGTAGAGATCGGTCTTGTCCGACAGCGCCACGCGCTCCAGGGCCGAATCCACGCGCTTGACGATCTCGGCCTTGGACAGCCCGAGGATCTGCAGCGGCAGCGCAACGTTGTTGAATACGGTTCGATCGAACAGCAACTGGTGATTCTGGAACACCACACCGATCTGGCGGCGCAGGAACGGGATTTGCGCATTGCTGATGGTTGCCAGGTCCTGGCCGGCCAGCAGCAGTTTGCCGGTGGTCGGGCGCTCCATGGCCAGCAGCAGGCGCAGCAACGTACTCTTACCGGCGCCAGAATGACCGGTGACAAACAAGAACTCGCCCCGCCGCACTCGAAAGCTCAGCTCATGCAAGCCGACATGCCCGTTGGCATAGCGTTTACCGACCTGTTCGAATCGAATCATGAACGCTCCCGCTCGGCAAACAGTGCCTGTACAAAGGGTTCGGCTTCAAAAGTGCGCAGGTCATCGATGCCTTCACCGACCCCGATATAACGAATCGGCAACCCGAACTGTTTGGCCAGGGCGAAGATCACACCGCCTTTGGCCGTGCCGTCGAGCTTAGTCAATGCCAGGCCGGTCAGTTGCACCGTCTGGTTGAATTGTTTGGCCTGGCTGATGGCGTTCTGGCCGGTACCGGCGTCCAGCACCAGCAGAACCTCGTGCGGGGCGTCTGCGTCGAGCTTGCCGATCACGCGGCGAACCTTTTTCAGCTCTTCCATCAAATTGTCTTTGGTGTGCAGGCGACCAGCGGTATCGGCGATCAGCACGTCGATGTTGCGGGCCTTGGCGGCCTGCACGGCATCGAAGATCACCGAGGCGGAATCGGCGCCGGTGTGCTGGGCGATGACCGGGATCTTGTTGCGCTCGCCCCAGACCTGCAGTTGTTCAACCGCTGCGGCACGGAAGGTGTCGCCCGCCGCCAGCATGACTTTCTTGCCTTCGGACTGCAGCTTTTTGGCCAGTTTGCCGATGGTGGTGGTCTTGCCGGCGCCATTGACGCCCACCACCAGGATCACGAATGGCTTTTTCGGGGTAATCACCAGCGGCGCTTCCACCGGCTTGAGCATCGCGGCCAGTTCAGCCTGCAAGGACTTGTACAGCGCGTCGGCGTCGGTCAACTGCTTGCGCGCGACCTTCTGGGTGAGGCTCTGGATGATCACGGCGGTGGCTTCGACGCCCACGTCGGCGGTCAGCAGGCGGGTTTCGATGTCTTCCAGCAGTTCGTCATCGATGACTTTCTTGCCCAGGAACAGGCTGGCCATGCCTTCGCCGATACTGGCGCTGGTCTTGCTCAGGCCTTGCTTGAGGCGGGCAAAGAAGCCGGTCTTGCTGGCTTCGGCAGGAACGACAGGCTCGTCGATGACAGCGGGAGCGGCAATCACCGGCTCGACCGCCGCAGGCGCGGGTGCGGGCGCTTCGACAACGAGCGGCAGCGGCTCAATGACCACCGGAATCGGCGGAACCACGTGCTCGGCCTGCACATCTTCAACCAGTGCCACGGGCTCTTCAGCCACCGGCAGTTCAGGCCATGGCTTGTGCTCGGGTTGCGGCTCAGGCTCAACCTCGGCGACCGGCTGCAATACCGGTTCGGCCATCGGCAACACCACCGGCGCAGGAGTTTCGGCGACCGGTTCGGCTTCTACTATAGGCTCGGGGATCGGTTCGGCTTGAACCTGTGGTTGTTCGTCGACGGTTTCCTGCGGCTTTTTGCGCAGCCATCCGAACAGGCCTTTTTTCTCGCCAGCCGCAGCTGGGGTCTTCTTGTCGTCGTTGGAACCAAACATGGAGACGGCTATCTCAAGGTAGCGACGCGCCAAGGGGCGCGTCGGTAAATAAAATTCGATGCGTAACAGACTGTTTTTTAGCCAGCTCGTTCATGCGCAACATTTTGTAAGGCCAAAATAGGGCCTTTACAAGACAGCCATAGTGGCCGTCCCTAGGTCGGATCAGTATCCTAGCACCTCCTCGCCCGCCGACGCTAAGACCAAGCGGGCAGCCCAACAGGTTTAAAAACGAATGAATGCTCTAGCCCGCCGCGCCGCAGGCCTGCTGTTCAGTACAGTTTGTCTGCCTCTTTCAGCTCTTGCTGCCGACCCCCAACCCACCCACGAATTCACCCTGGACAACGGCCTCAAGGTCGTCGTGCGCGAAGATCATCGCGCGCCGGTAGTGGTTTCCCAGGTCTGGTACAAGGTCGGCTCGAGCTATGAAACCCCGGGCCAGACCGGTTTGTCCCACGCTCTGGAGCACATGATGTTCAAGGGCAGCGCCAAGGTCGGCCCCGGCGAAGCCTCGCTGATCCTGCGTGACCTGGGCGCGGAAGAGAACGCCTTCACCAGCGATGACTACACCGCTTATTACCAAGTGCTGGCCCGCGACCGCCTGGGCGTCGCCTTCGAGCTGGAAGCCGACCGCATGGCCAGCCTGCGCCTGCCGGCCGACGAGTTCAGCCGCGAGATCGAAGTGATCAAGGAAGAGCGCCGCCTGCGCACCGACGACAACCCGATGTCCAAGGCCTACGAGCGCTTCAAGGCCATGGCGTTCCCGGCCAGCGGCTACCACACGCCGACCATCGGCTGGATGGCCGACCTGGACCGCATGAAAGTCGAAGAACTGCGCCACTGGTACCAATCCTGGTACGTCCCGAACAACGCCACCCTGGTGGTGGTCGGCGACGTCAGCCCGGACGAGGTGAAGAACCTGGCCCAGCGTTACTTCGGCCCGATCCCCAAGCGCGACGTGCCACCGGCCAAGATCCCGATGGAACTGGCCGAACCCGGCGAGCGCCTGCTGACCATGAAAGTGCAGACCCAACTGCCGAGCGTGATCCTGGGCTTCAACGTGCCGGGCCTGGCCACCGCCGAAGACAAACGTTCGGTACAGGCCCTGCGCCTGATCTCGGCGTTGCTGGACGGCGGCTACAGTGCACGGATCTCCGAGCAGTTGGAGCGCGGTGAAGAGCTGGTGTCTGCCGCCTCCACCAACTACGACGCCTACACCCGTGGCGACACCCTGTTCATGCTGACGGCCACGCCGAACCAGCAGAAGAAAAAGACCGTTGCCCAAGCCGAAGCCGGCCTGTGGCGCCTGCTGGAAGAGCTGAAGGCCAAGCCACCGACCGCCGAAGAGCTGGAACGCATTCGCGCCCAGGTCATTGCCGGCCTGGTCTACCAGCGTGACTCCATCACCAGCCAGGCCACGGCCATTGGCTCCCTGGAGACCGTCGGCCTGTCCTGGAAATTGATGGACACCGAACTGGCCGACCTGCAAAGCGTGACCCCGGAAGACATCCAGAAAGCCGCGCGCACCTATTTCACCCGCGAACGTCTCAGCGTCGCCCATGTCCTGCCCCAGGAGACCGCTCATGAGTGATCGCAAAAGCAGCCGCCTGATCTTCCCCGGCCTGGTCGTCGTCACCCTGATCGCCGCCAGCGCCGTGTACTTCCTGCGCCCGGGCGACTCCGTGGCCAGCCCGGCATTGGAAAAGGCCCAATCGAGCAACACGCTGCAATCCCTGGCGGAGCTGGACGGCAAGGCGCCGACCAACCGCAAGCTCGACGTTCAGACCTGGACCACCGCCGAAGGCGCCAAGGTGCTGTTCGTCGAGGCCCATGAACTGCCGATGTTCGACGTGCGTATCCTGTTCGCCGCCGGCAGCAGCCAGGACGGCAACGTACCGGGCCTGGCACTGATGACCAACGCCATGCTCAACGAAGGCGTGCCGGGCAAGAATGTGAGCCAGATCGCCCGCGACTTCGAAGGCCTGGGCGCGGACTTTGGCAATGGCGCGTACCGCGACATGGCACTGGTGTCCCTGCGCAGCCTCAGCGACAGCGACAAACGCGACGCCGCGCTT
>NZ_JFCA01000090.1 GCF_000612585.1 Pseudomonas sp. CHM02 | reverse complement strand
CACCTCGATTTTTTCTGATACATCACGGTGGTTGGATTAGGGCGGCTTCGCCACCCAGCGCGGGGCAAGCCCGCTCACTACAGAAACTTCCTATGCGGCCGTTAACCTCTCAAGTCGCCACTAATAAGAGAGAGAAAAGCCATGCGTCTGAGCCTCAAGGCCAAAGTCCTGTCCCTCGCCGTAGTGCCGGTGTTGCTGTTCGCCGTGGTCATCAGCCTGACCACCGTGTGGATCCTGCAGGGCCAGGCGCGCAACGAGGTGGAAGAAACCCGCCAGCGCCTGCTCAATGACGCCAAGGCCACCCTGCAAAGCTATGTCGAAGTGGCCATGACCACCATCAAGCCGCTCTACGACGCGGCCGCGCCTGGCGATACCGCTGCGCGCGCCCAGGTCGTCAAGCTGCTGTCCAACACCAGCTACGGCAAGGACGGCTACTTCTTCGGCTACGACTCCGAGACCATCCGCCTGTTCAAGGGCAACAGCCCTGACGGCGTGGGCAAAAGCTTCAAGGACAACCGCGACCCCAATGGGGTCTACGTCAACCGCGACCTGGTCAAGGTCGGCAAGGACGGTACCCATTACCTGCAATACAGCTCGACCCAGCCGGGGCAGACCGAACTGGTGCCCAAGATGGGTTACACCGAATACCTGCCGAAGTGGGACATGGTCATCGGGACCTCGGTGAACCTGGATGGCATCGAAGCCCAGGTGGCGGTGGTCGAGGCCAAGGTGAAGACACGCATGGAAGGCGTGCTGCTGAGCATCCTCGGCGTGGCCGTGGTGGTGCTGTTGGTGATCGCCGCTGTCGGCATGCTGCTGGCCAATACCATCCTGCGTCCGCTGCACCTGATGAAAGCCAACCTCGACGATATCGCCGCCGGTGAAGGCGACTTGACCCGCCGCCTGGCGATTACCAGCCAGGACGAACTGGGCGATCTTGCCGGCGCGTTCAACCGCTTTGTCGACAAGATCCACGGCCTGGTGCGCCAGATCACCGAGATGACCACCCAGCTCACCGGCCTGGTCAGCCAGGTCTCCGACCAGGCCCAGCGTTCCGAGCAAGCCATGGAGCGCCAGCGCCACGAGACCGACCAGGTCGCCACCGCAATCAACCAAATGTCTTCCGCTGCCCAGGAAGTGGCGCGCAGCGCCCAGGGCGCCTCGGTGGCTGCCCAGCAAACCGACGCCGAAGGCCAGGCCGCCAAGCGTGTAGTGGACGGCAGCATCGCGCAGATCCATGCGCTGGTGAACGACATCCGCAGCAGCGGCGTGTCCCTCGACAGCTTGCAGCAGGACGTGACCTCCATCGTCAGTGTGCTCAGCGTGATCCGCTCCATCGCCGAACAGACCAACCTGCTGGCGCTCAACGCCGCGATCGAAGCCGCACGGGCAGGGGAGGCCGGGCGTGGTTTTGCGGTAGTGGCCGATGAAGTGCGTGCCCTGGCCAGCCGCACGCAAACCAGCACCCAGGAAATCCAGGGCATGATCGACCGCCTGCAAAAAGGCACCGAAGCCGCCGTGGATGCCATGCGCCGCTCCAGCGATGCCGGTGACGGCACCTCGGCCCAGGCCAACGAAGCCGGGGCGTCCCTGGACACCATGGCGCAGTTGATCGGCACCATCAACTCCATGAACGCCCAGATCGCCAGCGCTGCCGAAGAGCAGACGGCCGTGGCCGAAGAGATCAACCGCAGCGTGCATCAGATTGCCGTCGCGGTGGACAGCGTCGCCGACGAGACCCAACTGGGCGCCCAGACCTCGCGCAGCCTGGCGGACCTGGGGCAGCGCCTGGGGCAGTTGGTCGGCCAGTTCCGGATCTGATCAGCCATGACAGGGGCTCATCTGCGCTGACTTGCTGGCCCGCTTCAGCGCCTGGCTGAGCGCGACACCCTTAGAGGTCGCGCATCAGCAGGCCGAAGTGCAAGTCCATCTCGGCCGGGAGCGGCACATACACCGTGTGCCCGTCCCCTGGCGCGACGTCGATGGCTTCACCCTTGGCGTTGTGCAAGGTGGCCAGGTCAAAGTGGAAGTTGCCGGCGGGGGTCATCAACTCCAGGTGATTGCCCACGGCAAAACGGTTCTTCACCTTGACCTCGGCCAGTTCGCCGCGACGTTCGCCGGTCAGCTCACCGACGAATTGCTGGCGCTCCGACACTGAGCTGCCGTTCTGGTAGTTCTGGTATTCATCGTGCACATGCCGGCGCAGGAAGCCTTCGGTGTAGCCACGCTGGGCCAGGGATTCGAGGTCGGTCATCAGGTTGCGGTCGAAGGCGCGGCCGGCCACCGCATCGTCGATGGCCTGGCGATACACCTGGGTGGTGCGCGCGCAGTAGAAGTGCGATTTGGTGCGGCCCTCGATCTTCAGCGAATGCACGCCCATGTGGGTCAGGCGCTCCACATGCTGCACGGCGCGCAGGTCCTTGGCGTTCATGATGTAGGTGCCGTGCTCGTCTTCGAAGGCGGGCATCTGATCATCGGGACGGTTGGCTTCCTGCAGCAGGAACACCTGGTCGGTGGGTGCGCCGATTCCCAGGGTCGGCTCAGGCTGAAACACCTGGACGATATCACCCGTGGTGTTTTCCACAGCCGGTGTGGCCTGGTATTTCCAGCGGCAGGCGTTAGTGCAGGTGCCCTGGTTGGCATCGCGCTTGTTCATATAGCCCGAGAGCAGGCAGCGCCCGGAATAGGCCATGCACAGGGCACCGTGCACAAACACTTCCAGCTCCATGGCCGGCACTTGCTGGCGAATCTCGCCGATCTCTTCCAGGGATAACTCCCGCGACAGGATCACCCGGCAGATCCCTTGCAGTTGCCAGAACTCCACGCTGGCCCAGTTCACGGTATTGGCCTGCACCGACAAATGAATCGGCATCTGCGGGAAGTGCCGGCGCACCAGCATGATCAGCCCGGGGTCGGACATGATCAGCGCATCCGGCCCCATGGCGATCACCGGGGCGAGGTCCTTGAGGAACGTCTTCAGCTTGGCGTTGTGCGGCGCGATGTTCACCACCACGTAGAACCGTTTGCCCAGCGCGTGGGCTTCCTGGATACCCAGGGCCAGGTTGGCGTGGTCGAACTCGTTGTTGCGCACCCGCAGGCTGTAGCGCGGCTGGCCGGCGTACACCGCATCGGCGCCATAGGCGAAGGCGTAGCGCATGTTTTTCAGGGTGCCGGCGGGGGCGAGCAGTTCGGGGGCGAGGAGAGGAGGCATGGGCATGGGTCGCAAAAGGTCGCGAAGGTAGCCGAGCTGCAACGGCGGTTTATTGATCCAGGTCGCCCTTCGGGCTTTTTGTATCGCTGTGTATCGGCGGGCGGCCTGGATACGTGTGGATTTACCCGCGCCGTTTTCAGACACAGGCGCGATACCTCAAGGGCTTCTAATTGATTGCAACGAGGCGCACCGCCTCCCACCTTGAAGCCTGGAGCTGAACACTATGAACACCAAAGCCATCTACGCCGCTTGCCTGTTTGCCGCGCTGAACCTCTGCACCCTGTCGGCCCGCGCCGAAGCCAGTGTCACGGCGCACACCTACAACTACGGTACTCATCTGGACATCAAGCGCGTCGTGTCGATGAGCCAGGACGCCACGCCTGCCTGTGGCGTGGTCAATGCCCGGATGACCTACCTGGACTCCCACGACACGACCCAGGTGCTGGATTACCTCAAGTTCGGCGACGGCTGCATCGGCGATAACTGAGTCCTTGCGGCCACTGAGGTGAACATCATGCTATTGATCGCATTCCTGGGCGGCATCCTGACCGTCCTCAGCCCTTGTATCCTGCCGGTGGTGCCGTTTCTGTTCGCCGGCATCGACCGCACGCGTGGTTCGATCCTGTTGACCCTCGGTGGCATGGTCCTGACCTTCGCGCTGATCTCCAGCCTGGCAGTGGTCAGCAGTGAGTGGGTGGTACAGGCCAATGACACCGGTCGCCATGTGGCGCTGATCGTGATGGTGCTGTTTGCGCTGTCGCTGATCTCGGCGCGGATCGGCGGCTGGCTGGCCCGCCCGTTCGTGCGGCTGGGCAATCGCATCGATCCGGACCGTCGCCGGCTGTCCGGGCCACTCAAGTCGCTGCTGATCGGCGTCGCCACCGGCCTGCTGTGGGCGCCGTGCGCCGGGCCGATCCTGGGGGTGATCCTCACCGGTGCGATGTTGCAGGGTGCCAATGCGCAGACCAGCCTGTTGCTGGTGGCGTACGGCTTGGGCAGTGCGTTGTCCCTGGGCACCTTGATCTTTGCCGGGCGCGGCCTGGTCAACCGGCTCAAGGCCTCGATTCCCGTCACCGGTTGGTTGCGCCGTGGGGCAGGGGTGGCGGTACTGGCGGCGGCGGTGGTGATTTCCACCGGAGCCGACAAAACCTTGCTGGCCGGCGCCTCGTCCGAAGGTGTCAACAGCCTGGAAAAAGGCGTGCTGGAAACGCTTCCCAAGGCAGTGGATTACCTGGTGAACAAGGTCAAGGCCGACCCGGCGCAGGACAATGCACAGGGCGCGATGCCGTCGCTGGTCGGCGCGGTCGAATGGCTCAACTCAGCCGAACTCACCCGCGAATCCTTGAAGGGCAAAGTGGTACTGGTGGACTTCTGGACCTACGACTGCATCAACTGCCAGCACACGCTGCCCTACGTCAAAGAGTGGGCGAAGCAGTACGAGAAGGACGGCCTGGTGGTGATCGGCGTGCACACGCCGGAGTATGGCTATGAGCGCATCATCGGCAACGTCAAGGACCAGGTGCGCAAGCTGGGTATCACCTACCCGGTGGCCATCGACAACAACTATGCGATCTGGCGCCGCTTCAATAACCAGTACTGGCCCGCCCATTACCTGGTCGACGCCAACGGGCAAGTGCGTTACACGCATTTTGGCGAAGGGCGTTATGAGGCTCAGGAGCAAATGATCCAGACGTTGCTGGATGAGGCCAAAGGCCTCAAGTGAGGCAGTCTATGCTTGTTCGATGACCGAGGGCACTCCCAGGTTTCGCTGCGGACTAAGCAACAGGGCCCACAAGGGCCCGCTGCTTTTCTGACATGGACCGGACATGAATCAAACCAACCTGCAATTCAAAACCCTGCTGTTGCTGCTGGGCCTGGTGACCGTCGCCTTCATCTGGATACTGCTGCCGTTCTACGGTGCGGTGTTCTGGGCGGTGATCCTCGGCATCATCTTTGCCCCGATGCAGCGTCGCCTGCAGCAACGCTTTGGCTGGAACCGCAACCTCACTTCCCTGACCACCTTGTCGGCATGCCTGATCATCGCGATCCTGCCGGTGATCATCACCAGTGCCTTGCTGGTGCAAGAAGGTGCGACGCTCTACAAGAACATCGAGAGCGGCAAGCTGGATGTGGCCGGTTACATCGAGCAGTTCAAGAACGTGTTGCCACCGTACTTCCAACACCTGCTGGACCGCTTTGGCATGGGCAACCTGGAAGGCTTGCGGGAGAAAATCGTCAAGAGTGCCATGCAGGGCAGCCAGTTCTTTGCGACCCAGGCGTTCAGCTTCGGCCAGGGCACGTTTGACTTCCTGGTGAGCTTTTTCATCATGCTGTATTTGCTGTTTTTCCTGCTGCGCGACGGCCCGGAACTGGTGCGCAAGGTGCGCACGGCGGTACCGTTGGCCGAACCGCAGAAGCGCCGGTTGCAACTCAAGTTCAATCGGGTGGTGCGTGCCACGGTCAAGGGCAACGTGCTGGTGGCCGTGACCCAGGGCGCGCTGGGCGGGTTGATCTTCTGGTTCCTGGATATCCCCAGTGCGTTGCTCTGGGCGGTGCTGATGGCGTTTCTGTCGTTGCTGCCGGCGGTAGGGGCCGGAATCGTGTGGGGGCCGGTGGCCGCTTACTTCCTGCTGAGTGGCTCGATCTGGCAGGGCGTGGTGCTGGCGCTGTTTGGCGTGTTTGTGATTGGCCTGGTGGACAACGTGCTGCGCCCGATCCTGGTGGGCAAGGACACCAAGATGCCGGACTACCTGATCCTGATCTCGACCCTTGGGGGGCTGTCGGTGTTTGGCCTGAACGGCTTTGTGATCGGGCCGCTGGTGGCGGCGTTGTTCATGTCGAGCTGGGCGTTGTTCGTGGAAAGCAAGCCACGGGTCAAGTTGCCATTACCGTGAACCTCAGGCGTGGAGCCTGAAGTTCGAGGTTTGTTGCAGCTGTTTCTTGGCGGCCGACAGGGAGGTGAGCGGGCCGCTGATGGCTTCGCCATCGCGAACCAGGTACCAGCAGGCGAGCAAACCCGACTCCCGAAGAGCGGCGGGGACGGCGCTGCCGATGACGGACATGATCTGAACAGTGGGCATAAGGACCTCCAATCGCTATGGAGGTCACCTTACGTGGCTGGACGGCTTAGGAAAAATCACCTGGCTCGATAGTCGACATCGACGCGAGGCGTCAGTCCACGACCTGATCGAGCATATTCACCACTTCCTGCTCGCTGAGCAGGCCTTTGCGCACCAGGTTATCTGCCAGCAACGCAAGGAATTTGGCGCTGCGATGGCCTTCCAGGTGCTTGAGCTCCGTGAGGGCACTGTAGACTTTGCTGGACGTACAAAGGCCAGCGGTGCGGTGCGGGTTTTGCGTGGGCATGGTCAGTCGTCCTTGTTGTTATCGGGTGGACAGGCTCGATAGTGGGAGGCTGTCGTGACACAAACATGACAGCGTGGGCCCCGGTCGAGCAAGTAGACATTGGTGTCGATGATGTGCGATTTCGCGGCGAACATTGTCCTCAGAGCGACCTTGGCAGCTTGAATCCGGACTTGTCACGCAAAAAAAGGCCCCGCTGTTGGGCGAGGCCTGGTTCTGAGGTGACGATTGCCGGTTACCAGCCGCGGCCGTAGTAGCCGTGGGGAGGGCCGTAGTAGCCACGTGGCGGGCCGTAATAGACCGGCGCCGGCCGGTAGTAGACTTGTTGCTGCACATACACCGGCGGTGGCGGTGCGTAGTAGACCGGCGGCGGAGCGGCATACACCGGCTGTGGTTGCACATACACCGGCTGCTGCACGTAGACTTCACGCGGCTGGCTGGCAACCACGGAGCCCACGACTGCTGCGCCGACTAAGGCACCCAATACGGCCGGGCCACCCCAACCACCACCGTGGGCGGAGGCTTGGCCTGCCATAGCGAGTGCGCCAACAAGCAAGGCGATCTTGGGGATTGTACGAATCATGGTCATTCCTCGGTTAGCCCCAGCGCTTGTGGTCTGCAATCAATAGACTCAAGTAATGTCGCGGGGATACTTTTAAGACAACGTATTTCTGAAAAACAGCACAGCCGCTAGGTAAAGGTTGTGTAAGGTCTGTACCGATTTGCTTACTCAAAGGAGTTACCCCATGCAGATGCACCCCAACAAGGACACCCGCCTGTGCATGTCACTGTCGGCGCGCCCCGGGAACTTTGGCCTGCGTTTTCATAACCACCTGTACGAACAGCTGGGTCTGAACTTCTACTATAAAGCCTTCAGCAGCCAGGATTTGCCCGGCGCGATCGGTGGTATCCGGGCGCTGGGCGTACGCGGTTGCGGGGTTTCCATGCCGTTCAAGGAGGCTGCCATTGCCTTGGTGGACGAACTCGACGATTCGGTTCAAGCCATCGACTCCCTGAACACCATTGTTAATACCGATGGACACCTCAAGGCCTACAACACCGACTACATCGCCATCGAACAACTGCTGAAAAAGCACGCCGTGCCGAAGGAATCGACCTTCGCCCTGCGCGGCAGCGGCGGCATGGCCAAGGCCGTGGCCAGTGCCTTGCGCGATGGTGGCTACGCCAATGGAGTGATCGTGGCGCGCAACGAGACGGCGGGCCGGGCGCTGGCGCAAAACCTGGGGTATGAGTGGCAGGCCGAACTGGGTGACTTGCGCCCGCAGATGCTGATCAATGTGACGCCCATCGGCATGACCGGCGGCGCCGAGGCGGATGCGCTGGCATTCGACGCCGAAGCGGTGGACGCTGCAGACACTGTGTTCGATGTAGTGGCGATCCCCGCCGAAACGCCATTGATCGTGCGCGGTCGTGCGAAAGGCAAGCAGGTGATTACCGGACTGGAAGTGATCGCGATCCAGGCGTTGGAGCAGTTTGTGCTCTACACCGGCGTGCGACCCACCCTGGAACAGTTCGAAAAAGCCGTGGCATTCGCCCGAGCCTGATTCAAAACGCCGCTCCCGTGTAGGCGCCGGCTTGCCGGCGAAAAACCCGAGGGCGCGCGTTCTTTCTGGTTTCCCGCGCCATCGTTAACGACCATCGCCGGCAAGCCAGCGCCTACAGATTTTCCCCTGTAGGAGCCGGCTTGCCGGCGAAAAATGCCCAGACGCCGCGTCTATCCAGAATGCCCGCGTTATCGTTAACGACCAGCGTCGGCGAGCCAGCGCCTACAGGTTAGCCAACCGCTCTTCCAGTGCTGCGATCCGCGCTTCCAGCTCTTCGATGCGTTCCACAGACACGCCACTGACAGCCCCGCGCTCCAGCGGATTCCCCCGTGCCGCGATAATCGCCTCGATATCTGCCGGATCTCCCAGTGCATGGGTGTAGCGATCTTCCCGCTGTCCCGCCTGACGCGGCACCAGCAACGCCAGCCCGCGTGCGATCAGGCGTTCGAGCTGGTGCACCACCTGCTCGGCATCTTCGAAGTCATGCATGCGCCCGCTGCGGGTCAGCAGTTCATTGACGGTCTGCGGCCCACGCAAGAACAGCAGCCCGGTCAGGATCACTTGGGCCGGCACCAACTCCAGCGCCTTGTCCACGCGGTGCTCCCAGCGGTCGGCACGGCTGCCCATCACCAGGCGGGTGAAACCTTGGCCTTCGAGCACACGCAGGCTCTGGCCGACCTGGCCCTGGCTGAGGTTCATCACTGGCTCGCGGCTGGTCTTCTGGTTGCAGGCCAGCACCAGGGCGTTGAGGGTCAGGGGGTAGGTTTCCGGGTTGGTCGCCTGTTTTTCGATCAGGCAGCCCAGGATGCGGATTTCCGTGCTGTTCAGGCGCGGCTCAGGGGTGTCGGTGTCGTGCTCGGCGGTCATCGCGCTTTCCCTATGCAGTGAGCTCACTAGCGTAAGCCGGAAAAAATAAAAGACAAGCGCCGGGCATGTCTATAATCGCCGCTGGTTCAAACCGTGCCATAACCATGAGACTGCCATGACTATTTCCCTGTACGCCGCCTCCATCCCGGTCTTCAAGCAAATGCTCACCGCCCTGAGCGGTGTGTTGACCAAGGCCGAAGCTCACGCCACCGCCAAGAACATCGAGCCGAACGCCTTGCTGCAAGCACGCCTGTTCCCTGACATGTTCCAACTGGTGCGCCAGGTGCAGATCGCCGTCGACTTCGCCAAGGGCGTCTCCGCACGCCTGGCCGAGATCGAAGTGCCAAAATATGAAGACACCGAAGTCACCTTCGCCGACCTGCAGGCGTTGATCGCCAAGGTCCTGGCGTTTGTCGACACCATCACGCCTGAGCAGATCGACGGCAAGGAAGGCATCGAGATCATCACCCGTCCTGGCACGCCGAAAGAGAAGCGCTTCAGCGGCCAGTCCTACCTGTTGACCTACGGCCTGCCGCAGTTCTTCTTCCACGTCACCACCGCTTACGCCTTGCTGCGCCATAACGGTGTGGAAGTGGGCAAGCGCGACTATATGGGCGCTTTCTAAGCACGCATAAAAAAAACCGGGTCGTCGT
>NZ_JFCA01000089.1 GCF_000612585.1 Pseudomonas sp. CHM02 | reverse complement strand
AATGTTCGACCGTGCCCTGAGCCATTACCTGCAACCCGCCTCAGCGCCCTCGTTCACCGCCCACCCAGACCTCAGTCTTCGAAGACGCCCTCGCCCAAATCTGCGACCTATTGCGTTGCGCAGCCGCAACTGCCGCGGGCGCCACTCAAGGCCTGAGCGGTGATCAACGCCACATGGCCGGCGCCACCGAGCACTTGATCAACACTGCCAAAACCCTGGCTGACCGAGCGCTGGACTGCCTGCAGGGCGCATGACCCTTGTGGGAGGGGGCTTGCCCCCGATGGCGGTGTGTCATCTGGCAGTTTTTTCGACTGACCCACCAGCATCGCGGGCAAGCCTGCGCACACACAGGTAAACGCACCTCCTTTTCATCTTCTGCTCAATCCCTGTAGGCCACTTACCACTCGTCGCTACTGTCAATTCTGACAGGTGCTGGATAATCGTGATTCAGCGCTAAATCCTGTGTACCGCCCGTGGCTTTCCCCACGGAGAACGTCGCCTTCTCCACTCACAGGAAACCTGATCATGGATCACGAACAGCCCCTGAGCTCGCCGCTCTCCCAGTTGCCCGCCGTATGCCCTCCCACGCATCCCGAACCTGAGCTCGGAGACGAGTTCAACCTGTCTACCCCCGAACGCCACACGCCCGTGCCGTTCGACGAGCTCCCGCTTTACATCCCCGGCATGACCGCAGCCGTGGTCGGGTTTGACGGCGGGATCAACCTGGCCGCGCTGGATAACCATCGCGAAAAAGGTTTGCTGTGTATTCTGCGACCGTACGTGAACATGATCGAACTGGATTTCATTGAACTGTTCTGTCGCGACCTCGACACAGCGGTAGCCTTTCATACTGTGACCCGCGATCAAGCTGAAAAGGGCTTGCAGATTCCCCTGTACATCCCACGCACACGCTTGCCTGACGGTACGGTCGAGCCGGTTTTTTTCCGGGTCACGCGCGCTGGTGGCGGGACAGACGAAACCCAACGCTTCAGGCTCAAAGTCGACACTGTGGCTCCTGCCGGGCGCGACCCGGTGCCCAGCGAACCTTGGCACTCGAACCTTGGCGCTCCCGAGCCGGAACTGGACTTCGTCGATGAGGCAGCAGCCGGTACCGGTGTAAGGGTGACCATTCCTTTCTACCCCCAAGACATTGACCAACCTACCAATACCTACCGCACCGTGCGTGACCGCATTCGCCTGAGCATCGGCGGAGTGATTCTCGAGCACCGGGTCACTGAAGGTGAGGCGGCCAGCCGGGACCCCATTGATATTTGGGTGTATTCCGGTACATGGTCACAGATCGGTAGCGGAAACCACGTCGTCGAGTACGAAGTCATCGACGAGGTGGGTAACTATTCCCCAGGCTGGTCGCCGGCCGGGCTCATTGAGGTCGAACTGGATGACGGCGCCGAACCACTGCTGCCCGAGTGCTACATCTTCGAAGCGCCGGAAGATATCCTCAATGCAGATGAGCAAGAGGGTGAGGACGCTACCATCGAGGTCTCCGTGCACCGTTTCGACTTCTTGATTGGCGATCTGATTCGGGTAAGGGCCACTGGCCGTACCGCCGAGGGGGTTGGCGTCATCACGTATTACGATCACCCAGTCACTATTACCGGGCGTAATGCCCGTATTCCCTACCCTTTCGAGGATTTTGCGCCGCTGGTCGGTGGGCGCGTGCAATTGTCCTATGAGCGCATCCGCGCCGACGTCCCTAACCGCCGCTCACGCAGCACCATCGTGCAAGTCGTTGGCATGCCGGTCAGCATCGGGCTGCCAGCACCGCGTGTGGACGAAGCACCTGACGGTGCAATCCTGCCGCCAGAATCGTTGTTTGTAACCGTCAGAATTGCCGCGTACACCGGACAGGCTCCTTTCGACCGGATCACCCTGGTCCTGGAAGGCACCTATGCCAACGGTTTGCGGTATTACCGTGAGTTTGACGATGTGGCTGGCTCCGGCGACATTACCTTGCGCCTGATGAATGGGGCGGACGGCGACATTGCCCGGTTGGAAGGCGGCACCCTCAGGCTCTATTACATCGTCACCGGTGACCAGGGACCTCGCGTGTCGCAGGACCTGTTCCTCGAAGTCGGCCTACCCCAGGCTTCGCTGCCCGAACCGCACGTGGATCAAGCACCGCCACCCGACTACGTGTTCGATCCCGACCAGTCCTTGGGCGACGCACGCATTCTGGTGCGAGCTCACACCGATATACATGAAAACGACACCGTGACCTTGCATTTCGAAGGCAGTGCCGTTGGCGGCAGTGCACCGTCGCAAGACTTCAAAGTACTCTCCCAATGGGTCGGACACGACTTGCCGTTCACTGTCCCGCGCGCTTTTGTCCTGGCCAACCTCAACGGCTCCGCGCGGATTTACTACACCCTCAGCCGCGAGAACGAACGCACGCGGATTTCCCATGTGGTAGAGATGACAGTCGGTGCCGCGCTGAGCCTGGATGTCCCCGATGTGCTGGAGGCCACAAGAACCGGTCCCATCAGTGCGCAGGTCAATCCGTTGCATGTCGACCAACCTCCCCAGTTCACGATTCGCGTACGGTATGCACCGATGTTGGCGACCGATGACATCACCGTGTACCTGATCGGCAAGCCGGGCTTCGCGTCTCCGGACATCACACCGAAACCTGGTAACCCCAGCTTGGGGTATGTCGACTTCCAAGTGTCTAACCGCAACATCGCTGCTCACCTGGGCCAGGTCCTCAACGTGGGTTATCGCGTCACGCGCAAAGGCGCCACCACGGATTCCAAGGTGCTTGAACTTTATGTGCAAGCGTTTGATGAATTATCGCCCAACCCACTGCCCTTCCCGACCATCAACGGCATCGCACCTGCCGGAGTACTGGACCTCAACACCTTTACGGGCAACGCTTTGGCGGCCTTGCCCAGATGGCCTCTGAGCGCCAGCGGGCAACGCGTATGGTTGATATTGAGGAGCGTGGGTGCAATTGATTTAATTATACGCAATGGAACCCCAATCACGTCAGCAGAGGCTGCTAACGGACTAGTTAACCAATCCGTTTTGCGCAGCTTTTTATCTAACTTACCCTATGACCGAGAAGTAACGATAATATGCAAGGTGACATTCGATGGAAGCACCGACATTGCTGAAGCCGTGGAATTCAAATCTGCCAGCTACACTGTCCGCAGGGCGATACACGTATCGGGAACAATCAATGTTGGTGCTGGACCCCAGCACATGGTCATCAGTCCTGACACGACAAGAGTGTACGTCACCAACAAAGAGGGCAACTCCATTTCGGTCATCAATACAGCCAATCACGCTGTCGTGCGCACCATCACCGGCCTCAACGCCCCTGAGTGGCTAGCCATTCATCCCGACGGTTCAAAACTATATGTCACTGATACAGGGTCAAAAACAATATTGGTTATCAGCACCAGCACTTATGCCGTGATCGCAACCTTGACCGGTTTCCTAGCGCCTCAAGGCTTGGCGCTCAACCCAGGAGGCACAAGACTTTATACAACCTGTTATTCCTCAAGCCGAGTTTACATCTACAACACGGCCAATAACGAACGCGTTCTTTTTGTAGACATCTCGCTGCCAAAAATCCCGTTGATCGACACTGCAAACAGATTTTATTACATTGGGGGGTTCTACTCCCTACATATTTTAAATGTATCAGACAACTCGAGACCCGTTGAGCAAAGAAGTGACTATTTGTCTATTAGAGCTCTCGCCTTCGACGCTCGCCATGGAAAAATATACGCGGCAGACTTCGCAAATAGCCGTATACGCATCACGGATACCCAGACCTTCGCTGAGGAAGATGTAATCGAAAATATCTCAGGCCCAGAGGATATAGGCATCAACAACACGATTGAAGAAGCTTACGTCACGGAAAGATACACCAACACACTTGCGATTATAGACACAGGCACTCGAACACGCACCCACACGATAATTGGGTTCAGCACTCCAATTGGCGTAATCGCCATCCCTGGAAAACGCTTCATCTATGTTGCCAACTATGGAGCAAACAACCTTTCAATTGTGACTATCTAAGTACCCGGCGATTCGGTTTGAACTTACTGCTCTGGCAATACGTTCAAACCGATTTTCATTCAGTTGCAAGACAGATTGAATAACGAATCTGCTTCGATTGGAATACCGCACCCGACACCGCCAAACATTTGATCAACAACGCCAAAACCCTGGCTGACCGAGCGCTGGACTGCCTGCAGGGCGCATGACCCCTGTGTGAGGGGGCTTGCCCCCGATGGCGGTGTGTCATCTGGCAGTTTTTTCGACTGACCCACCAGCATCGCGGGCAAGCCTGCGCACACACAGGTAAACTCCCCTCCTTTTCATCTTCTGCACGGAGTTCGCCTTGCGTCTGTTTCACACCTCCGACTGGCACCTGGGCCAAAACCTCCATGGCCAGGAACGCGACTTCGAACACGCCTGTTTCCTCGAGTGGCTGCTGGGTCAACTCAACACCCATAGCCCCGACGTGCTGCTCATCGCCGGCGATATCTTCGACACGGTCAACCCGCCGCTCAAGGCCCAGGAGCGGCTGTATGACTTCATCATCAGCGCCCACGAGCAAAACCCGAAGCTGACCATCGTGATGATCGCCGGCAACCACGATTCCGGTTCGCGTATCGAGTTGCCCGCGCCGTTGATGCGCCGCCTGCGCACCCACGCGCTTGGCCGCGTACTGTGGCTGGATGACGGCCAACTGGATGCAGAACGCCTGCTGATCCCGCTGCCGGATGCCAAGGGCAAGATCGCCGCCTGGTGCCTGGCGCTGCCCTTCCTGCGCCCGGCAGAAGTCACCGGCGCACACCTGGGTGACGACTACCTGCGCGGTATTGGCCAGGTCCACGAAGGGTTGATCGCCGCCGCCAACGCCAAACGCAAAAAAGGCCAGGCGCTGATTGCCATCAGCCATGCGCACATGGCCGGCGGCTCGGTGTCGGAAGACTCCGAGCGCAGCCTGATCATCGGCAATGCCGAGGCGCTTCCAGCCAAACTGTTCGACAGAAGTGTCGCCTATGTTGCCCTCGGCCATTTGCACAAGCCGCAAAAGGTCAATGGCGAAGAGCGTATTCGCTACAGCGGCTCGCCGATTCCGTTGTCGTTTTCCGAGATAGGCTACAAGCACCAGATCCTCGATGTAACGTTCCAGGGCCAATGCCTGGTGAGTGTCGAACCGATCCTGATCCCCCGCTCGGTCGACCTGCAACGCCTGGAAGCCGCCCCACTGGCGGACATCCTCACGGCGCTGGCCGACTTGCCGGACGTCGACCTGCTCGCCGAAACCCAGCGCCATCCCTGGCTGGAAGTGCGGGTGCGCCTGG
Organism: Pseudomonas sp. CHM02; assembly: GCF_000612585.1. Taxonomy (GTDB): domain Bacteria; phylum Pseudomonadota; class Gammaproteobacteria; order Pseudomonadales; family Pseudomonadaceae; genus Aquipseudomonas. The sequence goes on along the minus strand of NZ_JFCA01000089.1, from coordinate 4,539 downwards.
ACGAACCGCAGCCCGATCTGCGCCAGCAGATCGAGACCGCGCTGCAAGGCAAGGCCGTGCGCCTGGTGCGCATTGCCGCCGAGTACGCCGGCAAGCGCAGCAGCGACGACACAGACGATGAACGCCTGATCGAACTTGACCAGCTCACGCCCCAGGAACTGTTCAGCCGTGCCTGGCAGGACAGCTACGGCAGTGAAGTGGATGAACAGACCTTGAAGGACTTCGCCGTGCTGCTCCAGGAAGTGCAACAGGAGGGTGAACAGCCATGAAGATCCTCGCCATCCGCCTGAAAAACCTCGCCTCTCTGGCGGGCCCCTTTGAGATCGACTTCACCGCCGAACCCCTGGCCAGTGCCGGGTTGTTCGCGATCACCGGGCCGACCGGTGCCGGTAAAAGCACCTTGCTGGATGCCTTGTGCCTGGCGCTGTTTGGCGCGGTGCCGCGCCTGGGCGATACCGGCCAGGCGAAGATGCCGGATGCCGACAGCGATATTTCCATCGGCGACCCACGTACCCTGCTGCGGCGCGGCACCGGAGGCGGTTATGCCGAGGTGGATTTCGTCGGCGTCAGTGGCCGTCGCTATCGTGCGCGCTGGGAAGCCAACCGCGCCCGCGACAAGGCCAGCGGCAAACTGCAGAACAGCCGCCAGAGCCTGGTCGATCTCGACAGCGATCAACTGCTGGCCAGCCAGAAAACCGAATACAAGACCCAGCTGGAACTGGCCCTGGGTCTGAACTTCGAACAGTTCACCCGTGCCGTGTTGCTGGCCCAGAGCGAGTTCAGTGCCTTCCTCAAGGCCAACGACAACGAACGCAGCGAACTGCTGGAAAAACTCACCGATACCGCGCTCTACACGCAACTCGGCCGACGTGCCTTCGACAAGGCCAAAGAGGCCAGGGACGCGCACAAGCAGTTGCAGGACCAGGCCACCGGCGTGGTGCCGCTGGCCGCCGAAGCGCGCGCCGAACTGGATCAGCAATTCGATGCCGCGCAGCAACACCTCAAGACCCAGCAAGGCCAGCTCAAGCTGCTGGAGCTTCAGCACACCTGGCTCAAGGAGCTGCGCGAATGGCAAGAACGCCAACTCGCCGCCACCGAGCAGTTACAGCTGGCGCAGGCCGAGTGGAATAACCAGGACGCGCAACGCCAGGACCTGAGCCGCCTGGAACAGTTGGGGCCGCAACGTCATCTGTTCGTGCGCCAGGTGGAACTCGGCACACAGCTGGCCCCGTTCGCTGCGCAGATTCAGTTGCATACCCAGCAACAAGCCGAGTTGCATGTCCGCCAGGAGCAGGCCCAGCAGCAACAAACCAGCGCGCAAACCGCACTGGCTGAAGCCCTGAAAAATCAGGCTGATGCCGTGCCTTTGCTGCGCCAGGCGTTCGAAGAACAAAGCACCCTCGCCCACTTGACCAAAGAACTGGCCAAGCGCACCGAGGACAAACAGCAATACGAAAGCGCCTGCACCGAAGGCCAGGCCCAGCTCACTGGCCTGCTGGAAAAACAGCACCAAGTCGCAGAACGCTTGCAACGCCTGAGCACCGAGCTTGAGCGCAGCGCCGCCCTCGCCCCCTTGAGCGAGGCCTGGACCGCCTACCGCGACCGCCTGCAACAGCTGATGCAGATCGGCAATCGCCTGAATAAAGGCCAGGCTGAACTGCCGCAACTGGGACAGCGCGCCACCGCCGCCGCCGAACAGTTCACCCAGCAACGCGAGGCCCTTGACCTGCTGTACCAGGAAGCCGGTGCCGAGCCTCACGCCGTGGCCGAGCAGATTCAATTGCTGGCCAGCCTGCTGCAAGAAAATCGCAAACAACAACGCGCCTTTGAAGACCTGGCGCGCTTGTGGGACAGCCAGCAACTGCTGGACCAGCAAGCCAGTGCACTTATGCAAAGGCTCGCAGATGCCCACCGGCAACGCGAAGGCCTGATCCAATCGGGCCAGCAGGCGCGGGTTGAACTGTCTACAGCTGAACATGCGCTGACCGTAACCAAGCAGTTGCTGGAGCGTCAACGCACGCTTCGCAGTGAAAGCGTTGAAGAATTACGCGCCAAGCTGCAAGACGATCAACCTTGCCCCGTGTGCGGCAGCCAGGAACACCCTTATCACCAGCCTGAGGCGTTACTGCAAAGCCTCGGGCGCCATGATGAAAGTGAAGAGCAGGCCGCACAAAAGGCCGTCGATAGCCTCAATCAAAAGCTGACCGAGCTACGTGGTGAACTGGGCGGAGTCAATGCGCAGATCAAGGAATTCCTGAGCCAGCAGGAAACGCTGGTCACGGCGCAAAATACGTCGGCGTCGAACCTGCAAGCGCACGCGCTCAGCGCTTCGCTGTTGAATCATGACGCCGACAAACGCAGCGCCTGGCTTGAGCAGCAACTGAGCCAACTGACCCAGAACATCACCCAGGACGAACAGCGCCAAGGCGCCCTGCTCAACCTGCAACAAAACGCCGGGCGTCTGCAGCAGCAATTGCAGGCTGCCCAGGAAGCGAGCCAGCAGGCCCGTCAATTGCTGGTGGACCAACAACGCGAACTGGCCAACGACCGCGAGCGCCTTGGGCAGGAACTCAATACCTTCGCCAGCCTGTTGCCCGCCGAGACCTTGGAAGGCATGCGCGCCAAACCGGCAGCCACCTTCATGCAGTTGGACCAGCAGGTCAGCCAGCGCCTTGAACAACTGGGCCATCAACGCGATGAACTGGCCGAGCAACAGGAACGCCAACAGGCGATCGAGAAGGAGCAGACGCATCAGCAGCATCGCCAGCAACAACTCGAGACACTGATGCAGCAGGTCACCGAGTTGGCCGCGCAACAACAAGCCGCCCAGGAAAAGCTCGGCGGGCTGCTCGGCGAGCACAGCAGTGCCGAACAGTGGCAGCAACGCCTGGACCAGGCCGTCACCCAGTCACGCCAAAGCGAGACCGACGCCAATAAGCAGCTGCAAGAGATTCACCATGCACTGATCCAGTTGGCGGCTGATCTCAAGGCCCAGCAAGAACGCCAGCAGGCGTTGCTGGCCGAGCACGCCAGCCTGGACACGCGCATCCGCGACTGGCGCGCCCTGCACCCGGAACTCGACGACGAAGGCCTCGACCGCTTGCTGGCCTACGATGACGCCCAGGTCAGCCAATTGCGCCAGCAGGTGCAGCACAGCGAAAAAGCCGTCGAACAGGCCAGGGTGTTGTTGCAAGAGCGCGAACAACGCCTTGCCGAACACCAGGCCCTGCACAACGGCAACCTCGATGCCGAAGCACTGGACAGCGCCCTGGCTGCGCTCAATCAGCAATTGGCCGAGGGCGAGAAAACCTGCGCCGAACTGCGCGCCCGCCAGTCCGAAGACCAGCGCCGCCAAGAGGCCAACCAGGCTTTCGCCGAGCAGATCGCCACGGCCTATGACGAGTGGCAACGCTGGGCCCGCCTGAATGCATTGATCGGCTCGGCCACCGGCGACACTTTCCGCAAGATCGCCCAGGCCTACAACCTCGACTTGCTGGTGCACCACGCCAACGTGCAACTGCGCCAACTGGTAAGGCGTTATCGCCTTAAGCGCGGCGGCAGCATGCTCGGCCTGTTGGTGATGGACACGGAAATGGGCGACGAGCTGCGCTCGGTGCATTCATTGTCCGGCGGCGAAACCTTCCTGGTGTCCCTGGCGCTGGCCCTGGGCCTGGCGTCGATGGCTTCGAGCACATTGAAGATCGAGTCGCTGTTTATCGATGAAGGCTTTGGCAGCCTGGATCCGGAGTCGCTGCAATTGGCGATGGACGCACTGGACGGCCTGCAGGCCCAGGGTCGCAAAGTAGCGGTGATCTCCCATGTGCAGGAAATGCACGAACGCATCCCGGTACAGATCCAGGTCAAGCGCCAGGGCAATGGCCTGAGCACCCTGGAGGTCAAGTGAGCGAGGCGCTGCTGTATTCGTTCCGGCGCTGCCCGTATGCGATGCGGGCGCGCCTGGCGTTGCGTTACTCGGGCATTCCGGTGCGCATCATCGAGGTCAGCCTCAAGGCCAAGCCGGCCGAGATGCTGGCACTCTCGCCCAAGGGCACGGTGCCGGTATTGAGCGCGGATGGCAGGGTAATTGATGAGAGCCTGGCGATCATGCAATGGGCGCTGGCCCAGCACGATCCGGATGACTGGCTGCTGCAGGGCGACCCGGCAGTATTGGCGTTGATTGCCGAGAACGATCAAGGCTTCAAGTATCACTTGAATCGATACAAGTACGCCGAACGCTACCCGGAACAGCCAATGGAACATTATCGGGCCGAGGGGGAAGTATTCTTGCAGACGTTGGAGGGGTTGCTGAGCGGTCGTGGGTATTTGCTGGCCGATCACCCGAGCCTGGCGGACATGGCTCTGGCGCCATTTGTGCGGCAGTTTGCCCATGTGGATCGAGACTGGTTTGCCAGTGCGCCCTACCCTGGATTGCAGCGCTGGCTGGAAGCGTTTCTGCAATCGCCGCTGTTTATCGGCGTAATGGCAAAGCATTGACTAACGGTGGTGGGCGGGCTTGCTGTGGTGAACGGGCTTGCTGTG
>NZ_JFCA01000088.1 GCF_000612585.1 Pseudomonas sp. CHM02 | reverse complement strand
CGAAGCGGCCCCAATAAAAACGCCGCGTTGTGTCAGGCACTCCGCGGCGTTGGGTTTTAGGGCCGCTTCGCAGCCCAGCGCGGGGCAAGCCCGCTCACCACAGCAAGCCAGCTCCCACAGGGGGGGGCCGGACTACAAGTCAGGAGGGGGCGTGCTCGGGGCGTTGTTGTCGCTGCGCCACCCAGAACTCCACCAGCTCACGCAACTGCGACAACTCCACCGGTTTGGCCATATGCCCGTCCATTCCGGCCTGGCGTGCGCGTTCCTTATGTTCCGAAAGGATGTGCGCCGTCAGCGCCACTACCGGCGTGCGAATGCGCTGATGGCTGACTTCCCACGCGCGCAGTTGCTGGGTCGCGGAGAAACCATCGAGGATCGGCATTTCACAATCCATCAACACCAGGTCATAGCGCTGGGCCTTCATTGCCTCCAGGGCTTCTTCGCCATTGCTGGCGGTGTCCGGGTTGAGGTTGAGCTTGCCGAGCATGCCGCGAATCACCTTGGTGGAGATGCTGTTGTCTTCGGCCACCAGGATGCGGAAATCGCTGGGCACGATAACGGCTGCCGGTGCGCTGAGCACCGCGCGAGGTGGGGCGGTGCCTTTGCTGCGTTGGGTCAGTTCGTCGGCCAGGGTGGTCTTGAGTGTGTAGCCGGCCACCGGCTTGGCGAGGATGCGCTTGATCCCGCAATTGCGCGCGATGATCTTGCTCGGCGCGTTGCTGATGCCGGTGAGCATGATCAGCAGGATGTCGTGGTTCAGGCTCGGGTCTTCCTTGATCTTCGCCGCCAGTTGCATGCCGGTCATGCCGGGCATGTTCTGGTCCAGCAGCACCACATCGAAGTAATCACGCAGGTGCGCCTTGGTACGCAGCAAGGCCAAAGCTTCCTTGCCCGATGGCACCGCGCTGACGTTCAGGCCCCAGGCCGAGCACTGTTGCACCAGCACCTTGCGGCAAGTGTCGTTGTCGTCCACCACCAGTACGCGTGCGCCTTTGAGTGGGCCGTCGAGGTCGGAGGTCGGGTGTTCCAGGCGTTCCGGGTCCAGCGGCAGGGTCAGCCACAGGGTGCTGCCTTGGTGGCTGCCGCTTTTGATGCCGAATTCGCCGTTCATCAACAGGATCAATTGGCGGGCGATGACCAGGCCCAGGTGGCCGTTCAGGCGGGTGGCCGAGAAGAAGTTCTTGCTGTGCAGCTCGCTATGCAGCAGGGCGTCGCGCTCGGCCGCTTCCATCGGCAGGCCGCTGTCCTGTACGGCAATGCGCAGGCGCGGCTTGGTGCTGCGGTCATCCAGAGCGACGACGATCAGCACTTCGCCCTCATCGGTTTTTTGCAGGGCGTTTTCCAGCAGGCTCAACATGGCCTGGCGCAGGCGCGTCGGGTCGCCGCTGATCACGCGGGGCACCTGGGGCTGGATAAAGCTGATCAGCTCGACGTTCTGCTGCTCGGCCTTGGCGCGGAAAATACTCAGGCAGTCTTCGATCAGCGCATTGAGGTCGAACTGCACGTCATCCAGTTCGATCTGGCCGGACTCCAGCTTGGAGATATCGAGGATTTCGTTGATCAGCGTGAGCAGTTCGTTGCCGGCGCTGTGGATGGTCTGCACATAGTCGCGCTGTTTTACCGACAGCGGCGTGCCCAGCAGCAGCTCGGTCATACCGAGTACGCCGTTCATGGGCGTGCGGATCTCGTGGCTGATCTTGGCCAGGAACTCAGCCTTGGCAGCGATCTCGGCATTGCTCGCCGCGAGGTCGCGGCTGAGGCTGAAGCGCGCCTCGACAATCGCGCGCTGGCGCTCGCCCAACGCCAGGCTCATCAACAGGCCGCTGAGGCAGATAAACGCCAGCAGCGTGATGATCAGGCCCTGTGGCGACACCATCGTCAGGCCGAGCAGCGCCGGCAGGATGATCAGCGTACCAATGTTGAACACCACCATCGCCGCCACGAACAGGCGCGCCGGGCGGTAGCCTTTCTGCCAGTGATAGGCCGATACAAACAGCATGCTCAAGCCGGCGAGGGCCACCAGGGCGTAGGTGATAATGTTCAGTGGCAGGGTATTGACGAACAACAGCAGCAGGCCGCACAGCACGATGAACAGGATGTCGGCCATCAACAATTTGTTGAGCGGGTGCGGGCCCAGGGGCATGAAGAAACGGTAGGCAAACATCAGCCCGCACGGCGCGGTCAGCAGCAGCGCGAGGTAGGCGCCGGGTGTCTGTATCGCGTGCCAATTTGGCAGCCATGGGCCCACCAGGTTGAGCAACAGTGCCAGGCTGAGCATCAACAGCACTTCGCACGCTGCCAGCCATAGGCTGCTGCGCGAGCGATGGTAGGCGAAGCGTGTCAGGTTGTGCAGGATCAGCATCAGCAGACAGCCGAACAGCAGGCCGTAGATCAGCGTCTGGGTCTGGTCGGCGGCGGCGAGCACGGCCGGTTCCAGGGTGATGTAGGGGCGCAGTTCGTGCTCCGAGACCAGGCGCAGGTAGACCTCCAGGGGCTTCTGGCTCTGGGGCATCGGCAACATGAAGTCGCTGCTGGGCAGCGGCCGTTCAGCCTGGGGCTGGCGCGTGCCGGTGCTCTGTTGCTCCACCAGGGTGTCGCCGTCCAGTACATAGAGGCTCAGGTGCGACAGATCGGGGGCGAATACCCGCAGCACTTGCTCGTGCTTGCCGGGTTGCAGCTTGAAACGTACCCACAACGCACCGTTCGGTTCCGCAGCGGTAAGGCGGTCCAGTTCGATGGGGCTGAATTGATTGGTGTAGCGCGAGGAACGGATATCGCTCAGTTGCAGGTCGGCCTGTTCATCAAGCAATACTGCCCAGCCACTGCCTTGCGCGGCGGCCTGGGCCGGGAACAAGCAGAGCAGTGTCAGCAGGCTGACTGTAAAACCTATGGCGATCCTGAGCCAGCGCACGGCGAAATCCCTTCGTAGGTTGATGCACGGGTTAACTATGCGCGGGTAGGCCTGCATACGGCAAGGGCCAGAGGCCCTTGCCTAGCCGAACGGATAGCTACTGACGGCGACTGCTTAGCTGTTCTCGCCCCGTTCACGGGCGATGGCGCGATAGCCGATGTCCTTGCGGTAGAAGCAGCCTTTCCAATCGATTTTAGCGGCCAGCTTGTACGCCTGTTGCTGTGCGGCGTCGACACTGGCGCCCATGGCGGTAGCGCACAACACGCGGCCACCGGCGGTCACGACCTTGCCATCCTTGAGTGCGGTGCCCGCATGGAACACCTTGCCTTCCAGGGTGGCCGCAGCGTCGAGGCCTTCAATGGCATCGCCCTTGGCGTAGTCGGCAGGGTAGCCGCCGGCTGCCAGCACAATGCCAACGCTCGGACGTGGATCCCACTGTGCTTCAACCTTGTCCAGGGCCTGGGCCAGGGCGGCTTCCACCAACAGTACCAGGCTCGACTGCAGACGCAGCATCACCGGTTGGGTTTCAGGATCGCCGAAGCGGCAGTTGAATTCGATGACTTTTGGGTTACCGGCTTTGTCGATCATCAGGCCTGCATACAGGAAACCGGTGTAGACATTGCCTTCGTCAGCCATGCCGCGCACGGTCGGCCAGATCACCAGGTCCATCACACGCTGGTGCACGTCGGCGGTGACTACCGGGGCTGGGGAGTAAGCGCCCATGCCGCCGGTATTCGGGCCGGTGTCACCGTCGCCGACGCGTTTGTGATCCTGGCTGGTGGCCATCGGCAAGACGTTCTTGCCGTCGACCATCACGATAAAGCTGGCTTCTTCGCCGTCGAGGAATTCTTCGATCACGACGCGCGAGCCGGCGTCACCAAAAGCGTTGCCGGCGAGCATGTCGCGTACGGCGTCTTCAGCTTCCTGCAGGGTCATGGCGACGATCACGCCTTTACCGGCAGCCAGGCCGTCGGCCTTGATCACGATCGGCGCACCTTTTTCACGCAGGTAAGCCAGGGCCGGTTCGATCTCGGTGAAGTTCTGGTAGTCGGCAGTCGGGATCTTGTGGCGGGCCAGGAAATCCTTGGTGAACGCCTTGGAGCCTTCCAGCTGGGCAGCGCCGGCAGTTGGGCCGAAGCAGTCCAGGCCGCGGCTGCGGAACAGGTCCACGACGCCGGCCACCAGCGGGACTTCCGGACCGACGATGGTCAGGGAGACATTCTTTTCAGCGAAGTCAGCCAGTTGCTCAAGGGCCAGCACGTCGATAGCGACGTTCTCGCACTTGGCTTCAATGGCAGTGCCGGCGTTGCCGGGTGCCACGAACACTTTCTGGACGCGCGGGTCCTGAGCAACTTTCCAGGCCAGGGCGTGTTCACGGCCACCGCTGCCAATGATCAAAACATTCATTTCAAAAACCTCGGATGACGCAAATTCTTGGGAACACCACATTCTGTATGAGCCGGCTTGCCGGCGATGATGGCCTCTGAATCGCTACAAGCTTCAAGGGCCTCATCGCCGGCAAGCCGGCTCCTACAGTCGTGCTTTTAGTGGCGGAAGTGGCGCATGCCGGTGAAGACCATGGCGATGCCGGCTTCATCAGCGGCAGCGATGACTTCAGCATCACGCATCGAGCCACCCGGTTGGATCACGGCGGTCACGCCCGCTTTCGCGGCATTGTCCAGGCCATCACGGAATGGGAAGAACGCATCGGAAGCCATCACCGAACCTGCCACCTGCAAACCGGCGTGCTCGGCCTTGATCGCAGCGATACGCGCCGAGTTCACGCGGCTCATCTGGCCGGCGCCGACACCGATGGTCTGGCGGTTCTTGGCGTAGACGATGGCGTTGGACTTCACGTACTTGGCCACTTTCCAGGCGAAGATCAGGTCGTTGATCTCTTGCTCGGTCGGGGCGCGCTTGGTCACTACTTTCAAGTCTTGGCTGCCGATCATGCCGATGTCGCGGCTCTGTACCAGCAAGCCGCCGTTGACGCGCTTGTAGTCCCAGGCAGCGGCGCGGTCAGCCGACCACTCGCCGCAGGCCAGCAGGCGCACGTTGGCTTTGGCGGCGACAATGGCGCGGGCTTCTTCACTGACGGATGGTGCGATGATCACTTCAACGAACTGACGCTCGACGATCGCCTTGGCGGTCTCTGCGTCCAGTTCACGGTTGAACGCGATGATGCCGCCAAAGGCCGATTCGGTGTCAGTGGCGTAGGCCAGTTCGTACGCCTGGCGGATACCGCCTTCAGCGTCCGGGCTCACGGCCACGCCGCACGGGTTGGCGTGCTTGACGATGACGCAGGCCGGCTTGACGAAGCTCTTCACGCATTCCAGCGCGGCGTCGGTGTCGGCCACGTTGTTGTAGGACAGCTCCTTGCCTTGCAGTTGAGTCGCGGTGGCGATGCCGACTTCGGCAGGCTTGGCCTCAACGTAGAACGCCGCGCTCTGGTGCGGGTTCTCGCCGTAGCGCATTTCCTGGGCCTTGATGAACTGGCTGTTGAAGGTGCGCGGGAACTGGCTGCGACCTTCGGTGCTGAGGGTTTCAGCGGCCTGGTTCACGGTGCCCATGTAGTTGGCGATCATGCCGTCGTAGGCAGCGGTGTGTTCGAACGCCTTGAGCATCAGGTCGAAGCGCTGGGCGTAGGTCAGGCCACCGGCTTTCAGGCTTTCGAGCACTTGGGCGTAGTCGCTGGCGTTGACCACGATGGCCACGTCTTTGTGGTTCTTGGCCGCCGAGCGAACCATGGTCGGGCCGCCGATATCGATGTTTTCGATGGCGGTCGGCAGGTCGCAGCCTGGCTTGTTGATGGTGGCTTCGAACGGGTAGAGGTTGACGGCCACCAGGTCGATCGGCTTGATGCCGTGCTCGGTCATGATGGCATCGTCGATGCCGCGACGGCCGAGGATGCCGCCGTGGATTTTCGGGTGCAGGGTCTTGACCCGACCGTCCATCATTTCTGCGAAGCCGGTGTAGTCCGCCACTTCCACTGCGGCCACGCCGTTGTCCTGCAGCAGTTTGAAGGTCCCGCCCGTGGAGAGGATTTCCACGCCCAGGGCTTCCAGCTCCCGGGCAAATTCGAGGATCCCGGTCTTGTCGGAAACACTGATCAAGGCGCGGCGGATCGGCAGGCGGGTAGTCTGGTCGGTCATTTCAATTTCCATCAAAAGCAAAGGAGTCAGCAAAAAAGGCGACCGGTTTTACGCGGGCGCCTTTCTGGTTTGATTGAATGCTTACAGCAAATCGTATTGTTTGAGCTTCTTGCGCAGGGTGCCACGGTTGAGGCCCAGCAGCTCACTGGCTTTGGTCTGGTTGCCCTTGACGTAGTTCATCACGCTTTCGAGCAAGGGCGCCTCGACTTCGGAGAGCACCAGGTTGTACACGTCCGTGACGGAAGCGCCCTCAAGGTGGGCGAAATAATTGTGCAGCGCCTTCTCGACACTCCCGCGAAGGGTCTGGCCTTCTTCGCTCGGCGTGTTGAGGTGCTGTTTCAAATTGACGTTGTCGCTCACGGGTGTTGTTCCACTCACTAAAGTCTCGGTCATCATCGTCATGCGGCCACCCCCTCTCCGTCCCCTGTCCCCAGGCTCTTGTAACGTTCGCCGAAAAATTCACGAACGTTGGCGCACTGTGCTTCCGTATCATCCAAACGATTGAAGTGGGCGCGAAACTCCCTGGCGCCCGGCAGGGTTGCGAGATACCAGCCGACATGCTTTCGAGCAATGCGTACTCCCATCACGTCTCCATAGAAGGCGTGCAGGGCGGCCAGATGCTCTAGCAGAATACGTTCCACCTCGATCAACTCCGGTGCCGGCAACACTTCACCGGTACGCAGAAAATGCTCGATCTCACGAAAAATCCACGGCCGCCCCTGGGCAGCCCGGCCAATCAACAAGCCATCGGCGCCGGTGGCGTGCAGTACGCGCCGGGCTTTCTCGGCTGAATCGATGTCGCCATTGGCAAACACCGGCATCGACACCGCCTGCTTGATCGCAGCGATGGTGTCGTACTCGGCTTCACCGGTGTAAAGGTCGGCGCGGGTGCGGCCATGCACCGCCAGTGCTGTAATTCCTGCCTGCTCGGCGATCTTCGCCACCGTCAGGCCGTTCTTGTTGTCCCGGTCCCAGCCGGTACGAATCTTCAGGGTGACCGGCACATCCACTGCGGCGACAACGGCCTGCAGGATCTCGGCAACCAACTGCTCATCTTTCAACAGCGCGGAACCGGCGGCCTTGTTGCAGACCTTCTTGGCCGGGCAGCCCATGTTGATGTCGATGATCTGCGCCCCCAACTCCACGTTGGCCCGGGCCGCATCCGCCAGCATCTGTGCATCCCCACCGGCGATCTGCACCGAGCGGGGCTCGGGATCACCTTCGTGGATCATGCGCATCCGCGATTTGCGGGTGTTCCACAAGCTCATGTCGCTGGTGACCATTTCCGAGACTACTAGACCCGCGCCCAAACGCTTGCACAGCTGACGAAAGGGCTGGTCGGTGACGCCCGCCATCGGGGCGAGAATCAAGCCGTTCTGCAATGTGTATGGGCCGATGCGTACCGCCGACATAGGACTTCCCTGTTGTGGGGCCGGATCATTAGAGTTCGAAAAAGGGTTGGCATGATACCCGCTCTCGATGACTGGATAAAGGCTGAATTGGATAAAATCTGAACAGTTATTTCTTTATCGCCGTCGGTTTGGTTGCGCGAGGCTTAGTCAATAACCCGCCGTCAAACCTCAGTGCGTGAACCGATTCACTCGGGCGAGTGAAAGCTCAGGCTGTAATTCACGGCTTTATTGCCCGGATCGAGGATGTCCAGGGAGATATGGATCGGGGTCTGCGATGGCATTTCGCTTACTCCGGCCAACTCACCGCTGAGGTATTCGGCGGGTTTGAAGCGACGACTGGCAATCAGGCTGCCGTTCAGGTCGGCAAAACGCAGCTCCAGCAGCGGGAAGGGCTGGGAGAACGTCGCGCGGTTATAGATGATCGCGTCCACCACCAGCGCTCCGGCGAAATCCGGGTGGCTGCGCACCACCAGGTTGCTGCTCTTGATATGGGCGATATCGACCCGCGACGGCACTGTGCAGCCCAACGTGGGGCACAGTTGCTGGAACCAGGGACGATAGGCGTCCTGGCGGGCCAGGTCGTCGAATTGGTAGGCAATGTACTGGCCGGCAAGCCCTGCGGCGGCGATCAGGACCAGCAACAGCCAGATCAGGCGACGGCCCCAGCCCGACGGGCGTTTTTGCGCGTAGAGATGCAGCGGGTCGTCTTCCAGGTCCTGGAGCAGATCGTCGTGGATGCTGGTTTCCGGGCGTGGGCGTTTGCGGCGCAGTGGAGGGCGCTCGTCGGGATCGGCTGCTTCTGCGGCCCTGGTCAGCGGCGTGAACGGCGGATCGATGTCGTCATCGTGTGGCGTGGAGCGCAGGGGGGGCTCATCGTCGATGTCGTCGGTATGGAACGACATGGACGGTTCGGTGCGCTGTCGGGTTGCCGCTGTGTTGGTCGATTCGGGTTCGACCTCAGTGGCCTGGGCGCGTTCTTCAGGCGGTTCGCTGAACAGGCTGGCGGCCCACTTTTCTTCCTCGGCCTTGACGGTGTCGCGGCTGGCGCTGAGAGGTTCATCCTTTTGCCGGCGATCGGCACCTGCCTGGCGACGTTCGGCACCCACGGGCAGTGTGTGCTGGATCTCGCGGCGTTCCAGCTTGGCCAGTTCTTCGTCCAGGTCCAGGTTGTCCAGGTCCAGCTCTTCGGCGGTCCACTGTTTCTGGCTGATAGCGCGGGGAGCCTCGGGAATGGCCTCGGGCACCGGCTCAGTGGCCGTCGGCGGCTCTGGCTGCGGCTCCTGTGCATGGCCGCGCTGCTCCAGCAACTGGCGAGCTGCGTTGAACACTTGCAGGCACGAGCCGCAACGAACCACGCCACGGGCCACGCTCAATTGAGCGTGGCTGACGCGAAAGCGCGATTGGCAATGCGGGCACTGGGTGACGAAACTGTCGGTCATGCGGCCATCCGATTCAGGCAAGCGCTCATTCTAGCGCCGACGACCGCTGATGCGTACCCAACCGTCACGGTTGGCGATCGGATCCAGTTCGAAATCCTTCGCGTAGGCGGCTGCGACATCTTCGCCCTGCTCGGCGAGGATGCCCGACAGCGCCAGGCGGCCGCCCGGCTTGACCAGGCTCGACAACTGCGGTGCCAGGGATACCAGCGGGCCGGCGAGGATGTTGGCCACCAGCACGTCGGCCTGCACCTGGGGCAATTGCTCCGGCAGGTAGAGTGGGAATTTGCCTTCCGGGATGTTATTGCGCCCGGCGTTGTCGCGCGAGGCTTCCAGCGCCTGCACGTCGATATCGGTGCCCACGGCTTCCTTGGCGCCCAGCAGCAGGGCGGCAATCGCCAGGATCCCCGAGCCGCAGCCGAAGTCCAGCACGTGGCTGTCGGTCAGATCCTGGCCATCCAGCCATTCCAGGCACAACGCGGTGGTCGGGTGGGTGCCGGTGCCGAACGCCAGGCCTGGGTCCAGCAGCAGGTTGACGGCGTCCGGCTCAGGCGCGGCGTGCCAGCTTGGCACGATCCACAGGCGCTGGCCGAAGCGCATCGGCTGGAAGTTGTCCATCCAGCTGCGTTCCCAGTCCTGGTCTTCGATGACTTCGCTGTGGTGCTCAGGCAGTGGGCCGCCGGTGAGCAATTCCATATGTGCCAGTACGGCAGCGGCATCGGTGCCGTCTTCGAACAGGGCCAGCAAGTGGGTGTGGGACCACAGCGGGGTGGTGTTGAGTTCGGGTTCGAAGATCGGTTGGTCTTCGGCGTCCATGAACGTGACCGAGACAGCGCCTACTTCGAGGAAAGCGTCTTCATAGGTTTCGGCTTGTTCTGGGCTGATGGCGAGACGGACTTGCAGCCAAGGCATGGCGGGCACCTTTGAAAAAATGAGTGTGCAGCGGGGTGGGGCTGCGAAAGGGCGCAAGTTTACGCGAGAGCATGACCTGTGGCGAGGGAGGCTTGCTGTGGTGGGCGGGCTTGTTGTGGTGAGCGGGCTACACCCGCGCTGGGTGGCGAAGCGGCCCAAATCCAGGCACCGCATT
>NZ_JFCA01000087.1 GCF_000612585.1 Pseudomonas sp. CHM02 | reverse complement strand
GGGCGGTCGAAAACCCAAAGCAGGTGCTTGATCCCCAAACAAATTTGCACAGTTATTTCTGAACCAGACCACTAGAATAGGCACCTAACCTTTTTTAGAGCCCGAGCCCTATCTATGCCCGATCCGGTTGATGCCCTTGAGGTATCGGATTTACCACTGGACGACCTGGTGGCATGCCATGAGTGCGACTTGCTGATGCGCAAACCAGTGCTCGCCCTCGGCGAAAAAGCCCAATGCCCTCGTTGCGGTTACGAGCTTTATGCTCACCGCCACAATGTCGTTGAGCGGAGCCTCGCCTTGGTGCTGGCCGCGCTGCTGCTGTACATCCCCGCGAACTTTCTGCCCATCATGCAGCTCAATCTACTCGGACAGTCTTCTGAAGACACCGTCTGGAGCGGCGTCGTCGGCCTTTTCGATACCGGCATGCAAGGCGTCGCCGCCGTGGTTTTCCTGTGCAGCATGGGCATTCCGTTGCTCAAGCTACTCTGCCAGTTGGCAGTGCTGCTCAGCATTCGCTGGAAGGTCGGCCGCAGTTACGGATTACTGCTGTACCGCATCTACCATCACATGAAGGATTGGGGGATGTTGGAGGTCTACTTGATGGGCGTGCTGGTGGCGATCGTAAAACTTGCCGACATGGCCTCCATCACCGTCGGCCTGGGTCTGGTCTGCTTCGTCAGCTTATTGATGGTTCAGGTGTTGCTTGAGGTGGTGATGTCGCCCCACCAGATCTGGCAGGCGTTGTCAGGAGAGGATGATCATGCGGGCGATTGATGCGGGCATTCTGATTTGTACCGAATGCCATGAATTGAACAAGCAAGAGCCGGAGACCGACGAGCAAACCTGCACCCGTTGCGGTGCGTTGATCCATGCCCGTCGACCAAATAGCCTCACCCGTACCTGGGCGTTGCTGATCACCGCCGCCATTCTGTATATCCCGGCCAACCTTTTGCCGATCATGACCATCAACTCCCTGGGCCAGGGTGACCCCAGCACGATCATGGCCGGTGTGATCCAATTGGTGCAGCACGGCATGTTTCCTATTGCGGCCGTCGTATTTATTGCCAGCATCCTAGTGCCGACGTTCAAGCTGGTAGGCATCGGTCTGCTACTGTTTTCGGTACAGCGTCACCAACCGCTGTCCGCGCAACAACGCATTGTGATGTATCGCTTTATCGAATTCATTGGCCGCTGGTCCATGCTGGATATCTTCGTGATCGCCATCCTGGTGGCGGTTGTAAACTTTGGGCGACTTGCCAGTGTCGAGGCCAATCTCGGCGCTGCGGCGTTCGCCAGTGTGGTGATCTTGACGATGCTTGCCGCAGTAACTTTTGATCCCCGACTGATTTGGGATAACACGGAGTCGGACGACGACCATGAGTGATTTGCCTAAAGCTAAAACCCGCCCAGCCTCCAACTGGTCGGCCATTTGGGTGTTGCCCCTGATTGCCCTGATCATCGGTGGCTGGTTGGGATGGCGTGCCTATTCCCAGCAGGGTATCGAGATCCAGGTACGCTTTGAAAGCGGTGAAGGGATCCAGGTCAACAAAACCGAGGTGGTCTACAAAGGCATGCCTGTCGGCAAGGTCAAGACCCTGGCGCTGGACGACGAAGGCAATAATCGCGGGGTGATTGCCACCATCGAGATGAACAAGGATGTCGAACAGTACCTCAAGACCAACACGCGCTTCTGGCTGGTCAAGCCGAGCGTCAGCCTTGCTGGTATCACCGGCCTGGAAACCCTGGTGTCAGGTAACTACATCGCGGCCAGCCCGGGTGACGGTGAGCCCACGCGTAAATTCAAGGCGCTCTCCGAAGAGCCGCCTTTGTCCGACGCCAAGCCTGGTCTCCACCTGACCATCAAGGCCGACCGTCTTGGCTCGCTGAACCGTGGCAGCCCGGTATTCTACAAGCAGATCCAGGTGGGCCAGGTCAAAAGCTACCTGCTCTCCGAAGACCAGAGCACCGTCGAGATCAAGGTCTATATCGAACCGACCTACGCCAACCTGGTGCGCAAACACACACGCTTCTGGAACGCCAGCGGCATCAGCATCGACGCCAACCTCTCCGGCGTGAAAGTGCGCAGCGAATCGCTTTCCAGCATTGTCGCCGGCGGCATCGCCTTTGCCACGCCAGAGAACCGCAAGGACAGTCCGCCTACTGATCCGAGCCTGCCATTCCGTCTGTACGAAGACTTCGACGCCGCTGCAGCCGGCATCAAGGTCAAGGTCAAGCTCACTGACTTCGAAGGTCTGCAGGCCGGCCGCACACCGGTGATGTACAAAGGCATCCAGGTTGGCAGCCTGAAAACCCTGAAGATCGACCCGGACCTGTCCAGCGCCAACGCAGAGCTGACCCTCGACCCGCTGGCCGAAGATTACCTGGTGCAGGACACTCAGTTCTGGGTGGTCAAACCTTCCATCTCCCTGGCGGGTATCACCGGGCTTGAGGCGTTGGTCAAGGGTAACTACATTGCCATCCGCCCTGGTGACAAAGGCAGCGCGCCCCAGCGTGAATTCGTCGCACGGGCCAAGGCACCGCCGTTGGACCTGCGTTCGCCAGGCCTGCATATGGTGCTGTTCACCGATAACCTTGGCTCCCTGGATGTTGGCAGCCCGATACTCTACAAACAGGTCAAGGTCGGCTCAGTGCAGAGCTATCAGTTCTCGCGCAAGAACAAGCAATTGGTGATCGGTGTTCACATCGAGAAGGAATACGAAAACCTGGTCAATGGCTCGACGCGCTTCTGGAATGCCAGCGGCGTCACCCTGACCGGTGGCCTCACTGGCGGCATCCAAGTGAAGAGTGAATCCCTGGCGAGCCTGATGGCCGGCGGCATCGCCTTCGAGACGCCCGAGCCGAACGTTCCACTGAAAAAACGCATCCCGCGCTTTCGCCTGTTTGCCGACCGCGAGGCCGCCAACCAGCACGGCACGCTGGTTACCATCAAGGTCGATCGCGCCGACGGCATGCGCCCCGGCACACCGGTGCGCTTCAAAGGCCTGGACGTGGGCAAGATTGAAAGTGTCGACCTCAGTGCCGACATGCAGTCGGTACTGCTCAGTGCACGTATCACTCAAGTAGCGGACCGCATTGCACGCGTTGGCAGCCAGTTCTGGGTGGTCAAGCCTGAGTTGGGCCTGATGAAAACCTCCAACCTGGAAACCCTGGTCACCGGGCAATACATCGAAGTGCAACCGGCCGCGAAAAACGCCGGCCCGCAGAAGAGCTTCGTTGCGTTGGACCAGCCCCCTGAAGCCATCCACCAAGAGGCAGGCCTGAGCCTGACACTCAGCGCCGCACGCCGTGGTTCGTTGAAGGAAGGCGTACCGGTCACCTACCGTGAAGTCACCGTGGGCAAAGTCACCGGATACGAGTTGGGCCAGACCGCGGACCGCGTGCTGATCCATATCCTGATCGAGCCCAAGTATGCACCGCTGGTACGTAGTGGCAGCCGCTTCTGGAACACCAGTGGCTTTGGTCTCGACTTCGGGCTGTTCAAAGGTGCGACGGTGCGTACTGAGTCCTTGGAGACGCTGGTCGCGGGTGGCATTGCCTTCGCGACGCCAGATGGCGAGCGCATGGGGAATGCCGCACTTGCGAAGCAAACCTTCCCGCTGTTCGACAAGTTTGAGGATGAGTGGCTGACCTGGGCGCCGAAGATCCCACTCGGCAAATAGACCGAGGCGCGGACTTCGCGAGCAAGCCCGCTCCCACACTCGACCGCATTCCAAAGAATGTACTCGGTCAAATGTGGGAGCGGGCTTGCTCGCGAAGAGGCCGGGACAGATAACAAAAAGGCCCCTGGATTCTCATCCAGGGGCCTTTTGCATTTCAGCGAAAAAAATCAGACCTCGTCCAACTCCGGCTCATCCGCCTGCACATTCATCGTCGCCTTCACCACGTCGTGACGACGGATGTACTTCCAGTCCGCCTCGTCGATGTAGATGCCGTTCGGCCCACTGCCACCTTCCAGGTCGATCGCCACCTGGGCGGAGACCTGCGGCTTCACGCTGGCCAGGATCGGCACGAAGCCCAACTGCAAGCTGGTCTCCAGCAAGGCGGCCTGGTTTTTCTCGTCGATGTCTGCCGCTTCGTCGAGGTAGTACGGCAAGCGCACACGCCCGGCTTGGTCGCGGTCCATCAAGTGCAGCAACAAGTACATGTTGGTCAGCGCCTTGATGGTCATGGTGGTGCCGTTGGAGGCGGCACCATCGATGTCGGTATGGATCACCGGCTGGCCATGCACCTTGGTGATCTCGAAGGCCAACTCGAACAAGTCCTTGAGGCCCAACTGGTTATGGTTGGCAGCCACCAGGCGCGCCAGGTATTCCTTGGCTTCTTCGTTCTTGTTGTCCTGCTCGGCGCTCTGGCTGAGGTCGAACACCGAGAGGGTTTCGCCTTCTTCATACTGACCGGCACTGTGGATGATCTGGTCGATATGCTTGAGGGCTTCCTTGTTCGGTGCCAGCACGATGCGGAAGCTTTGCAGGTTGGAGACCTGACGCTTGTTGATCTCGCGGTTGAACAATGCCAATTGGTGCTCAAGGCTGTCGTAGTCGCTGCGGATATTACGCAGGGTCCGCGCAATGTCGGTGACCGCCGCGCGACGCGCCTTGCCCAACGTCAAGGCTTCATCGGTACGGTGCGCATAAGCGTTGATCAGCAACTGCAGGCGGCGCTCAACATCATCCTCGCTGTCGAACTTGGCCACGCCCTTGAGGCGCACTTGGGCATACAGCGCTTCGATCTGGCCATCGGCGCGCAGCAAGCTCTGCCAGCTGTCCTGATAGTCATTGAGCAGCGGCAGCAGGTTGTCCATGGAATCGTCGACCGGGTCCATGAACGGTGTGCCGAACGGCAAGTCCGCTGGCAACAGCTGACGACGGCGCAACGCGTCATCCAGCGTACGCTGCTTGGCTTCCATATCGCCGATCTGACGGCCCACCAGTTGCAGCTTGGCCGACAGCTGCTGGACGCGCTCGGTGAACGCATCACTGGAGCGCTTCAACTCATCCTGCGCCGCTTCCATCTGCGCCAGGTTTTCCAGCTTCTCGCCTTCTTCCGCGCTCAGGGTTTGTGCACGGCGGAAGTCTTCGAGGGCCTTCTGCGCATCCAGCACTTGCTGGTACAGCGCTTCGGTCTGGGTCTTGCTCGCGGCGCGGTCAGAGGCGACGGCTTGCTGGGTTTTCAGCTGCTTGAGTTCTTTTTCCAGACGCTCTTTCTGGTCGCGCAACGCCGCGCGATCCGCCAGGGCCTGCAAGGCTGGCGGTTCGATGTGGGAGATGTCGATGGACAGCCCTGGCACCTCAAAGCGCTCGCCCTTGAAGCCATCAAGGATCTGCTCCAGTGATTTAACCCATTGGCCATCCTCGTCCAGCGTGATGCCGTGTTCGCCCAACGGCAGGCTGAACAATGAACTGTTGAACAGGCGCATCAGACGCTCGACGTCCTGCTGTGAGAATTCTTCCCGCAGCTTGGCGTAGCTGTTGTTGTCGGCGTGGTCGAGCTGCTGCTTGACCGACTTCAAGCGCTTTTCCAGGTCACGCAGACGCTCGTCCAGATCCTCGGCGCTGAACTGCCGGGACTGCGCCAGGGCGCCCGCCAATTCATCGTGAGCATCCTTGGCCGCCAGCAGCTGTTGCTCCAGCACTTTCACGTCATCCACCAGGGCAAAGCGATGCTTGAGCACCGACAGCTCGCCCAGCCAGCGCTGGATACCGCTGATCTCACGCTCCAGGCGCATCAGCTCCTGGGTGCCGCCGCGCTGGTCGTTCTGCAGCGCGTCCTGCTCGTTGCGGTAGTGCTCGGCCTGGATGGTCAGCTCTTCCTTGCGCGCACTGGCGTAGTCCGACCAGGTGCCCAACAACGAATCCAGCAGCGGCGACAAGCGATGCAATTTGCCGCGCAGGATGTCGCGTTGCTTCACGCCATTGGACAGCGCTTCGACCAGCGGGCCAGCTGCGACCAACGAGTTGTAGTCCTGCTCCATGCGTCGCACATCGCGGAAGGCTTCTTCGCACGCGGCGATGTAATCGACACTGCCGGAACGCAGGCTGTGTTCAAACGCATCCAGGAACAATTGCTTGAGCTTTGCCGCCGTGATTTCGCGCATGTGCAGCAGGTTGATAAACAGCGCGCGGAAGGTCTTCAGGCTCTGCTCGCTGGTGGAGCGCAGCGGGATCAACGTCAGGTCCAGCGGGATCGATGTGTGGCCACCTACCAGCAAACGGCGCAGTTCGTCCGGCTTGAGTTCGTAGGCTTTCAGGCCTTCGCGCTCCAGGTTGGTGAACAGCTCTTTCTGACGCAGGCAGGTGTCGTTCTTCTGGTAGTGAGCCAGGTCCAGCTTGCCGGCATAGGCAAAGAACTGGTGACCGAAACCACCGCCCGGGCCGCGCCCGACCACGCCGATCACGTGCGGGCCGTGGGGCAGGGAGACTTCCACGAGGATGTAGCTGGTGTCGGTCGCGAAGTAGAAGCGCCGCGATTGTTCCAGGGTGTACTTGCCGAAACTCATGTCCGACATGCGCGCCAGGATCGGGAACTGCAACGCGTTGATCGACGCGGATTTGCCCAGGTTGTTTGCGCCATAGACCGACAGCGGTTCTTCCAGCGGGAACAAGCCCAGGCTGTATCCGGCGGTGTTCAATAGGGCGAAGCGGCGGATGCCGTAGCGTTCCTTGCTCATGCATCGGTCTCCTGTTCTTCGGCAATGGCGCGGGCCAGGGCGTCTTCTTCGCTTTCATCCGCGAAGTCGCTCAAGTCAAGTGGATCATCGGTTTTCAGCAGTTTCTCATCGCTGTCTTCGTCGATGATCACCGGTACCGGCAGCGGCAACACGCTGTGGACGCTGGCCGCGAGGTCGCGGTCCTGCTGCACCGACAGGCACACGTCGAGGAAGCGGTGCATGGGCGGCAGGAAGCGATAAATGCCGTTGTCTTCGCTGGCAAAACCCAGCTGGGTCATGCGGCGCATGATTTTCTCTTCGAGCTCTTCCTGGGTCTGTACCTCGGCCTGGATAAACAGGTCGCGGTACTTCTCCAGCAGCGACGGCAGCTCATCACGGCCCAGGCTGCCACCGTCGAGCACGGCAATCGGGTCGCGGCCCTGGTCGGCCAGATGCTCGACGATGATGAAGGTAAACAACGCCAGTCGCTGGGCGGTCTTGTTCACTTGCGCGGCGGCCACGGCGGTGTCCGGTACGAAGTAGTAGAAACCCCGCGTGTCGCAGACCAGCTCAAAGCCCAGGGCCTTGAAGAGTGTGCGGTACTGGTCCTGGAAGTTCGACAGTTGGGCGTACAGCTCCGGGTCGCGGCGGCTGACGTGGTAACCCTTGAACAGCTCGCGAAAGATCGGCGCCAGCTGGGATAGTTCGGATAGATCAAGATGCATAAGGTGTGCTCGCAGAATTCTCGGCGGCGTCAGACGTGGCCGGGAGCAGGGCGAATGAGCGCAGGCTGACCTGATGCTCGTGTGTGTGGTAATCGCGGCGTTCCAGGCGTTCGCGCTTGAAGCGTTTTTCGCGCGAGAGGCGCGAGAACCAGTACAGCAATTCGTCGGTGGCGCCGTCCGGCTCCTGCTCCAGCAGCCAGGTCATCAGGTCCGGCATTGGCAGCGCGTCTTCGCAGCGTTCGAGCATCTCCTTGACCGTGCGCGGTGCGCGCTGGGCGTCGCCCTTGTGGGATTTGTGTGCCTTGGGGAAGCGCGCCGGTTTCGGCTCGAAATTCGCCAGGGCATACACATACGCCTCGACCTGGCTGGCACTGCCGAGGAAGGTGCTTTGCGGCCGAGTGAACATCGGCATCGCCGCTTGCGGTACCGCGTCCAGGCCTTTACGCCGGATGGCCGACAATGCCAGCGCCGCGCCGCGGGTCACGGCGTTGTGCCGGCGCGCTTCTTCACGCAGCGGCAGCAGCAGTTCGCGGGCATGCCGCAGGGTCAGCTGGGCGCTGGTCTGCATTTCGAGGATGCGTGCGTGGGTACGCAGCAGCATGTCGTCGTCCACCAGGTGGCCGAGGCGCTGTTGTTCGGTGAGCATGCGCAGCAGCACATTCTCCACCTTGCGCACGCCTTGTTCGAAGGCACCGTCGGCGTTGACCAACTGGATCATCGGTTCGACGTATTCGTCCCAGGTTGCCAGGACTTCGGCGTAACGCTGGCGCAACGGGATCTGCCGGTCGCTGGTCTTGGCGCGGTCGGCCACGGCGGCGAGGGCTTGTTCGTCGTTGGCGAGTTTTTTCAGCACGTCGCGCACGCGCATGTCGAGCAAGCGCAGTTGACGGGCCAGGTCGTGGCCGTCACGGATGTCGAAGGCGTCCTGGATATAACCGGCCAGGCGCTCGAGGTGGCGCAGGTAGGCTTCGATTTCCAGGCACAGGCCAAGCCGGTGTTCCTTGCGAAGATAGGCCAGGAAATCATGGATCTGCGCGTTGAGCTCGAAACGGTTCGGGCTCTTGGCGACAGGCACCAGGATGTCCAGACGAATCCACACGTCCAGCAGGCTGGTGATGTCCTGGGGCGTGCTGTCCAGTTGTTGGGCGGCCAATTGCGCGCGCAGTTCGCCCAGGCTCAGGGTGCCTTGGTCGAAGTGTTCGCACAGTGGCTCAAGTAAGGCCCAGTGTTCGGCTAGGGCGCGCAGGACGCGCTTGGGTTCGATCATGGGAATGGCCGGCTGGTTGGCGATTAAAAGTCGCGATTGTACTGCATCGGGCGCGGGATTTATCCACAGCCGGTCAGTGCGCAGTGGGCGATTGTTGCCGAACAGCGGTAGAATCCCCGCTCTTTAGTTATCCACAAGTGGCCGAGCTGTGCTTATCGAGTCCCGACGTCGCGCTTACTTGACCGCCATGCAGGTGGTCAACTGGCTGCCCCGCACCGAACTGCCGTTTGCCGCGCCGTCGCGGCCCGAGCTGTTGCAGGCGCCTGAGCCCTATGAGGCGTTCGAGTCCTCGGGTGAGGAGGCGGCCGCGCGGGTGACGGTGGTCAAGCCCACCCCGGAAACGCGCCCGGCCGTCGAACGAACGAAGATCGAGGTGCCGCGCCCCGCGCCGATGACCAAGGCTGCCAAGGTGGCCGAAGAGGCTGCACCGGTGGTCAAGGCCCCGGTGGTGCCGCCGCCGCGTTTCGCCCTGCAATTGCTGCGGGCCGGGCGCTGCCTGTTGCTGGTGGAGTTGCCGACCGGCGAACGCTTCCAGACCCGCGACCCCGCCTATCTGCTGCTCAAGGACATGCTGCGCGCCGCCGGCCTGCCCGACAGCCCGCAAATCGTCGGCGACCCGGTGCGCTGGCCGCTGCTGGTACGTGGCAACATGGACCAGGGCCCGGAAGCTGCGCGGGATTTTGTGCAAGGTTTTGTGTCGGCTCGCCTCGAGGACGAACCTTGTGTATGCCTGTGGCTGATCGGCTTGCCTGCTGTGCGGTTTGCCGGCGAAGCCAACGCCGAAGCCTGGTACCGCGAACTGCAGGTCGAAAGCCTCGGTTCGGCATGGGCCCTGCCGGGCCTGGAATTATTAATGGAAGAGCCACAGCGTAAGGCTGATGTCTGGCAAGCCATGCGCCGGCTGATGGCGCGCTGGAAAACAACCGATGAGTGAGGCTTTATCCTTCCGCCCGATGACCGAGGCTGACCTCGATGCCGTGCTGAAAATCGAATACGCGGCGTTCAGCCACCCCTGGACCCGTGGGATTTTTCTCGATGGGCTGGGCAAGTACCAGATCTGGCTGATGTTCGAAGGTGAGCAGCAGGTGGGGCACGGCGTGGTGCAGATCATCCTCGACGAAGCTCACCTGCTGAACATCACCGTCAAGCCGGAAAACCAGGGCCGTGGCCTCGGGCTGGCGTTGCTGGAACACCTGATGTCCCGCGCCTATGCCGCCAGTGCGCGGGAGTGCTTCCTGGAAGTGCGAGACAGTAATACCGGCGCGTTTCGCCTGTATGAGCGTTATGGCTTCAATGAAATTGGCCGCCGCCGCGACTATTACCCGGCCGTCGGTGGCCGCGAAGATGCGGTCGTCATGGCCTGCACCCTGGTCGATTAAACACCGTCCAAAACCGT
>NZ_JFCA01000086.1 GCF_000612585.1 Pseudomonas sp. CHM02 | reverse complement strand
AGCCCCAAAAACCAGACGCCGAGTTCTTTCTGAAAGAACTCGGCGTTTTTTAGTAGGGCTGCTTCGCAGCCCAGCGCGGGGCAAGCCCGCTCACCACAGCAAGCCTGCTCACCACAGCAAGCCCACTCACCACAGAAAGCCTACTCACCACAGAAAGTCTGCTCTCCACAGCAAGCCTGCTCACCATAGAAAACCTGCTCTCCACAGCAGGCCCACCGGCCACAGCAGGCTCACCGACCACAATAGCGTTCTCAGACTTGGGATTGTGCGCCTTCGAACCACTTCAGCTTCTCGCGCAACACCACCACCTCACCGACGATCACCAGTGTCGGCGCATGCACTTCATGCTCCGCCACCATGCGTGGCAAGTCCGCCAGGGTGCCGGTAAACACGCGCTGGTTGGACGTGGTGCCTTGCTGGATCAACGCCGCCGGGGTATCCGCCGCACGCCCATGCTTGATCAACTGCTCGCAGATGATCGGCAAGCCAATCAAGCCCATGTAGAACACCAGGGTCTGCGAAGGCCCCACCAGGTCATGCCAGGGCAGGTCCGAGGTCCCGTCCTTCAAGTGCCCGGTGATGAAACGCACCGACTGCGCATAGTCGCGGTGGGTCAGCGGAATCCCGGCATACGCCGCGCAACCGCTGGCCGCCGTGATCCCCGGCACCACTTGGAACGGGATGCCATGGGCCGCCAGTTCCTCGATCTCTTCGCCACCACGGCCAAAAATGAACGGGTCGCCCCCCTTGAGGCGCAGCACGCGCTTGCCTTGCTTGGCCAGGTCCACCAGTTGCTGGTTGATCCGATCCTGCGGCACCGCGTGGTCGGCGCGACGCTTGCCGACATAGATACGCTCGGCATCACGGCGGCACAGTTCGAGAATCGCCGGAGCTACCAGGCGGTCGTACAGCACCACGTCGGCTTGCTGCATCAGGCGCAAGGCCCGGAAGGTCAGCAGGTCGGGATCGCCTGGACCTGCACCCACCAGGTAAACCTCACCTGGCGCATAAGGCGGCGCGCCGTTGACCTTTTCGACCAGCAGCCGCTCGGCTTCATCGCCCTGCCCGGCCAACTGGCGGTCAGCAATCGGGCCCTGGAAAACGTCTTCCCAGAACGCACGACGCTGCTGCACATCCGGGTACAAGCCTTTGACCTGGGCACGAAAACGCGCTGCCAACCCGGCCAGTTGGCCGTAGGTGGATGGAATCCAGGTTTCCAGCTTGGCGCGGATCAAGCGTGCCAGCACCGGCGCATCGCCGCCGCTGGACACCGCGATCACCAAGGGTGAACGGTCGACAATCGCCGGGAAAATCACGCTGCACAAGGCCGGCGCATCCACCACATTGACCGGTACGCACCGGCGCTTGGCATCACTGGACACTTGCGCGTTCAGCGGCTCGTCGTCGGTTGCCGCGATGATCAGGGTGCAACCGTCGAGGTCCGCCTCCTGATAACCGCGCAAAATCAGTTCCCCGCCACTGCCCAGTACCAGCTCTTTGAGCTGGTCTTCGATCTGGGGAGCAACCACCCGCAGCAACGCACCGGCATCGGCCAGCAGCCGGGATTTGCGCAAGGCAATCTCCCCGCCACCGACGACCAACACACGACTGCCGCGCAGGTTATGAAACAGCGGCAGAAATTCCATTTAGCGGATGACCTCGACGCCCGCCATGTATGGCTTGAGCACTTCCGGTACGCGGATCGAGCCGTCAGCCTGCTGGTAGTTTTCCAGCACGGCTACCAAGGTACGGCCTACGGCCAGGCCCGAACCGTTGAGGGTGTGTACCAGCTCCGGCTTGCCGGTTTCCGGGTTGCGGAAACGCGCCTGCATGCGACGGGCCTGGAAATCACCGCAGTTGGAGCACGACGAAATCTCGCGGTACTTGTCCTGGCTCGGCACCCACACTTCGAGGTCGTAGGTCTTCACGGCGCTGAACCCCATGTCGCCAGTGCACAGCGCCAGTACGCGGTACGGCAGCTCCAGCAGTTGCAGGACGCGCTCGGCGTTGGCGGTCAGGCCTTCCAGGGCTTCCATCGACGTCGACGGCTCGACCACTTGCACCATCTCGACCTTGTCGAACTGGTGCTGGCGGATCATGCCGCGAGTATCGCGACCCGACGCCCCGGCTTCGCTGCGGAAGCACGGGCTGTGGGCGACGAACTTGATCGGCAGTTGCTTGGCGTCGAGGATCTCGCCGGCCACGATATTGGTCAGCGACACTTCGGCGGTCGGGATCAGGTACAGGTCGGCTTCGCCGTCGCGGCTGATCTTGAACAGGTCTTCTTCGAATTTCGGCAGCTGGCTGGTGCCCATCAGCGCCGGCGCCTGCACCAGGTACGGGGTGTAGGCTTCTTCGTAACCGTGCTCGCCGGTGTGCAGGTTGATCATGAACTGCGCCAGGGCACGGTGCATGCGCGCGATCGGGCCGCGCAGCAAGGCAAAGCGCGCACCCGACATCTTGGCGGCGGTTTCAAAGTCCAGGCCACCGGTCAGTTCGCCCAGGGCGACGTGGTCCTTGATCTCGAAATCAAAGGCGGTTGGCGTGCCCCAGCGACGCACTTCGACGTTGCCGTCTTCGTCTTCGCCAATCGGCACCGATTCGTGCGGGATGTTGGGGATGCCGAGCAGGATCGAATCCAGCTCGGTCTGGATTTTTTCCAGCTCGACCTTGCCATCGGACAGCTCGGTGCCCATGCGCTCGACATCCGCCATCAACGGGGCGATGTCTTCGCCGCGCTGCTTGGCCTGACCGATGGATTTGGAACGCGCATTACGCTCAGCCTGCAGTGCTTCGGTGCGGGTCTGGACGGTCTTGCGCTGTTCTTCCAGCGCTTCGATGCGCGCAACATCCAAGGCAAAGCCACGGGATGCCAGGCGGTCCGCTACGTCCTGAAGGTTGCTACGTAACAGTTTGGAATCGAGCATGTCGGTCTCTCGTTTATCAAAGTTTGGTCAAGGACAGGCCAGCCCAGGTGGCGAGCAGCCCGCCGAATACGCTGATGCCCAGGTACCCGAAGGCTATCAGGGCCTGCCCGCTTTCCAGCAGGCGCAGCGTATCCAGTGAAAAGGATGAAAAGGTCGTCAGACCGCCTACAAAGCCGACAATCAAGCCGGCACGAATCTCAATCGGTACTTCCGGGCGCAACAGGAACCAGCCGTATAACAGCCCGATGATCAGGCAGCCCACCAGGTTGACCGCCAGGGTCGCCGCATAAAAATGCCGCGGCCAATTGGCGCTGACCCAAGTACCGGTGGCGAAACGCAATAATGTACCAGCGATGCCGGCTGCGGACACGGCAAGAATCGTCTTGAGCACTACTTTCTCCGCTGTCTGGGGCTGAGTCGATCGAGTTGTGCGAGGTGATTGAGCTTTTCGCCGATCTTCAGCTCCAGGCCACGGGGCACCGGCTGATAGAGCGGCAGCGGCTCAAGCGCATCGGGGAAGTAGTCTTCACCGGCCGCGTAAGCGTCCGGCTCATCGTGGGCGTAGCGGTATTCATCGCCATAACCCAGCTGTTTCATCAGTTTGGTCGGCGCATTGCGCAAATGCATCGGCACTTCGAGGGAGCCGTATTCGGCGGCGGCACGCAGTGCGGACTTGAAGCCCATGTAAACCGCATTGCTCTTGGGCGCGCAGGCCAGGTAAGTGATGGCCTGGGCCACGGCCAACTCGCCTTCCGGGCTGCCGAGGCGCTCCTGCACGTCCCACGCGGCCAGGCACAGGCTAAGCGCACGCGGGTCGGCGTTACCGATGTCTTCGCTGGCCATGCGCACCACGCGGCGGGCGAGGTACAGCGGGTCGCACCCGCCGTCGATCATCCGCGCAAACCAGTACAGCGCGCCGTCCGGGTTGGAGCCACGTACGGATTTGTGCAGCGCCGAGATTTGGTCGTAGAAGGCTTCGCCGCCCTTGTCGAAGCGGCGGCGCGTATCACCGAGCAGGCTTTGCAACAGGTCGACGCCGATCTCACCGCCGTCTTCGGCCAGGTCGGAAGCGTTTTCGAGCAGGTTGAGAAAGCGGCGACCGTCACCGTCGGCGGCGGTCAGCAGGATCTTGAAGCCCTCTTCGCTCACGCTGAGCTGCCGCTTGCCCAGGCCCTTGTCTTCGCTCAAGGCGCGGTGCAGCAGCTTCTGCATCGCCGCTTCGTCCAGGCTCTTGAGCACATAGACTCGCGCCCGCGACAGCAAGGCGTTGTTCAACTCAAACGAAGGGTTTTCGGTGGTCGCACCGATAAAGATCAGTGTGCCGTCTTCGACATAGGGCAGGAACGCATCCTGTTGCGACTTGTTGAAGCGATGCACTTCGTCGACGAACAAGATAGTGCGCTTGCCGTACTGCCCGGCCTGCTGCTTGGCGACTTCCACCGCCTGGCGGATCTCCTTGACCCCGGCGAGCACCGCCGAGACCGTTTCGAAGTGCGCATCCGAGACCTTCGCCAAGAGCCGCGCCAGGGTGGTCTTGCCCACCCCCGGCGGCCCCCAGAAAATCATCGAATGCAGCGCACCCTGCTCCAGGGCTTCGCGCAAAGGCTTGCCGCGAGCGAGCAGGTGTTCCTGACCGACATACTCATCCAGGTTGGTCGAACGCAAGCGCGCGGCCAGTGGCTGGGCGATCGGGTCACTTCGAAACAGGTCCATGGGCAGCGTTTGAAACCTCTAGATTATTCCTGGATCACGTCGGCACCCTTGGGGATGTCGAACTTGAACTTGGAGGCGGGTACCGGCTGGTTGGCCTTGACCCCGGAGAACAGGATATCGGTGCGCTGGCCGACGCTGTCGACCAGGCGCATGTTGTTGATCACACCGTTGCCGAACGACAGGTTCAAGGTGTCGAACAGCGTGTCCTTGGATTTGGGCTTGAGGGTGAACTCGATCACATTGCTGGTCTGCTTGGAGGTGATGTCGAAGCTCTCGTTGATTTTCGACACGTCACCCGACAACAGCAACGCCGGAGTCTGGTTCAAGCGCGGGTCGAGCTTCTTGATGGTCGCCTGTTCCAGGTCCGGGTCCCACAGGGTGACCTTCTGGCCATCGGACACAATGGTCTGCTCAGCCTTGCCTTCGGTGTGCCAGTAGAACAGGCCAGGACGCTGCACGGCCATTTCGCCGGCAGTTTCCTGCAACTGGGTGCCGCCGGCATCCAGGGTCAACTGGGAGAAGCGCGCGGTCAGGGTCTGGGATTTGTCCAACAGGTTTTTCAGGCTGGCGACCGAGGCCGGGTCAGCGTGGGCCGAAACAGCGGTCAGGGCCAGTGCCGGCAACAACAGCATGCGGATAAGACGCATGGGAGTCCTCATTGATTGGTCAGGGCGTGCCGCGTGCTGCCACGCGGCACGGGATCAGTCGCGCATCTGCCCGGGGGCAATGACTTCACGCGAGCCGTTGGTGTTCATTGCGGTGACGACGCCGGCCATTTCCATGGCTTCGATCATGCGGGCGGCGCGGTTGTAGCCGATTTTCAGCTTGCGTTGCACCGCCGAGATGGAGGCACGACGGCTTTCCAGCACAAAGGCCACGGCTTCGTCGTACAGCGCGTCGGTTTCGGCATCATCGTCGCCACCGCTGCTGCCGCCGTCGAAGCCACTGCCGGCCTCTTCCACTCCGGCGAGGATGTCGTCGTTGTATTCCGGTGCGCCGCGCAGTTTCCAGGCTTCCACCACGCGGTGGACTTCATCGTCGGAAACAAAGGCGCCGTGCACCCGGATCGGCAGGCTGGTGCCCGGCGGCATGTAGAGCATGTCACCGTGGCCAAGCAGTTGTTCGGCGCCGCCCTGGTCGATGATGGTCCGCGAGTCGATCTTGCTCGACACCTGGAACGCCATACGGGTCGGGATGTTGGCCTTGATCAGGCCGGTGATCACGTCCACCGACGGCCGTTGGGTCGCGAGGATCAAGTGGATACCCGCAGCACGGGCTTTCTGGGCGATCCGGGCGATCAGTTCTTCGACCTTCTTGCCAACGATCATCATCATGTCGGCGAATTCGTCGACCACCACCACAATGGTCGGCAGCTTGCTCAGCAGCGGCGCTTCGTCGTGGATGCTTTCGCGCTTGTACAGCGGGTCGGTCAGCGGTGTGCCGGCGTCCAGGGCTTCCTTGACCTTGGCGTTGAAGCCCGACAGGTTACGCACGCCCATCTTCGCCATCAGCTTGTAGCGGCGCTCCATCTCGGCAACGCTCCAGCGCAGGGCGTTGGCGGCATCCTTCATGTCGGTGACCACCGGGCACAGCAGGTGCGGAATGCCTTCGTAGATCGACAGTTCGAGCATCTTCGGGTCGATCATGATCAGCTTGGCGTCTTCCGGGCCGGACTTGAACAGGATCGACAGGATCATCGCGTTCACACCCACCGACTTACCGGAACCGGTGGTACCGGCAACCAGCAAGTGGGGCATCTTCGCCAGGTCGGTGATCACCGGCTTGCCGCCGATGTCGTGGCCCAGGGCCAGGGTGACCGGCGACTTGAAATTGTCGTACTCGGGGGTCGACAAGACTTCGGAGAAACGCACGATCTGGCGGTCTTCGTTGGGGATCTCGATACCCACGGTGGTCTTGCCAGGAATGACTTCCACCACACGCACGCTGGTCACGGCCAGGGAACGGGCCAAATCCTTCGCCAGGTTGGCGATACGGCTGACCTTCACGCCGGCAGCCGGCTGGATTTCGTAACGGGTGATCACCGGGCCGGGGTGGATGGAATCCACCGACACTTCGACGCCGAATTCCTTGAGCTTGATTTCCAGCAGGTGGCCGACGGCCGCCAGGGATTCCGGGGAATAGTTGAGTTGTTTCTTTTCGGCCGGGTCGAGGATCGAGATCGGCGGCAAGGTGCCTTCGACGGCACTGTCGACGAACAGCGGCGCCTGTTTCTCTTTCTGTACGCGATGGCTCGGTTCGGCCGGCTTGGGCGGCGCGGGGGCAATCACGGGTGGCACCTGCTTCTCGCGGTCCGACATGTGCTTGCTCAGGGCCTGCTCGCGCTCGATCAGGCGCTCCTTGACCTTGGCCTGTTCACGCCGATCCGGGGTGCTCGGGGCCACGACTTCGTTGACGCGGGTGTCGACCTCACGCAACTGGGCGACCATGCGCTTGCGGTCGACACGGGCCGCCCACCAGCGGTTGGCGGCGCCCTGGAACAGTTCCAGCAGGTCGAGGGTGATCTTGCCGGTCACGTCCATCACCTTGAACCACGACAGGTCGGTGAACACGGTGAGGCCGAACAGGAACAGCGCGATGAACATCAGGGTGCTGCCCTGGATATTCAGGGTCTTGCGCGCCAGGTCGCCGAGGCTTTCGCCCAGCGCCCCGCCCGCGCCCGCTGGCAAGCCAGTCGGTGCATGGAAGTGAATATGGGCCAGGGCGGCACCGGACAACACCAGGAACACCAGGCCGATCAGGCGCCAGGAGAACAGCCAGCCGCTCCACTGCCATGGCTCGTGGCGCTGGCGGAAGATCTGCCAGGTCTTGATCGCCAGCAGCAACGGGAAGATATAGGCGAAGTATCCCAGCACCATGAACAGGATATCGGCGCTGTAGGAGCCGGCAGGCCCGCCGAAGTTCTGCACGTCCTCGATCTTGCTGTTGTGGCTCCAGCCCGGATCGTCCTTGCCATAGGTCAGCAAGGCCATCATCAGGAACAGGCACAGGGCGCCGATCGCGATCAGCGCACCTTCCTTGAGGCGATAATGCAGGTGCTGGCGCCAGGCTGGCACCACTGCTGCTTTAGGTGTTGCGGCGGATTTCTTCAAAACGGGTCTTTTCCTGCGCCTTTAGCGCGTCCATCTATTGAATGACTGCAAATACTGCCCAATCCGAGCAGCTGAAAAATGAACGAGCGTCGTTGAATCTACTTTTAACACTGGGCGATTGCTGGATGAAATGGCGATAACGCCACAATGGCCGCATTGTACGGGTTTGTGCCCCTGATGCCACGCCACTTGGCGTTCTTCAAGCAGCATAGCCAATTGTGTATCACAAGATGTTCAATTTGAGCATGCATTGTCTTTGCTGACAAAGGCTTATGAGCTGTTTTTACCAATCCAGGCAAGCTTGGCAAATGGCCTGCATGGTCCAGACTCGATTACGACCACGCCTTATGCACAGAGTTGCAGAAACACCCGCTCACGCTAATCCACCCCAGCGGCCGATTCGGGCTGGCCCCATGGCGCCATGTCGACAATAATCAGCACTGCGCGACGCAGGTGTCATACCTGCCACTCCCCTCCCCTTCCGTAAGCCTGGATGCCATGCTGACCTGGTTACAACGCGATTCACTCATATTCCCTCCATTGGCCAAGGCCATGCGTGAACCCAATGGCCTGCTCGCTGCCGGTGGCGATCTATCGGCCGAGCGCCTGATCCAGGCCTACCGCCATGGCTGCTTCCCGTGGTTCTCGGAGGGCCAGCCGATCCTCTGGTGGTCGCCCGACCCGCGTACCGTGATATTCCCCGACGAGCTGCACGTCTCGCGCAGCCTGGGCAAACTGTTGCGCCAGCAGCGCTATACCGTGACCTTCGACCAGGACTTCGCCGCCGTCATCCAGGCCTGCGCCGCTCCGCGTGCCTATGCCGATGGCACCTGGATCACCGAAAGCATCCAGAGCGCCTACCTGGAGCTACACCAGCGCGGTTATGCGCACTCGGTGGAGGTCTGGGACAACGATAAACTGGTCGGCGGCCTTTACGGCCTGGCGATGGGCCAGCTGTTTTTTGGCGAATCCATGTTCAGCCGTGCCGACAACGCCTCGAAATTCGGCTTCGCCACGTTGACCCGTCAATTGCAGGCCTGGGGGTTTGTGCTGATCGACTGCCAGATGCCCAACGATCACCTGCACAGCCTGGGCGCCCGCGCCATTTCCCGCAGCGACTTCGCAGGCTTCCTGCGCGACCATCTGGACCAGCCCAGCTCTGGACCGTGGGTTTCCTAGGCGACTTGCGCACTCCTGGCTTACACTTATTTCAAAGCTTATCCGAGGGTTGATCATGACCGAGTTGGCGCGCTTGAAGTTTTATGCCACTCAACCCCACTCTTGCAGCTATCTGCCCGACGAGCAGGCCACCACGCTGTTCCTCGACCCCAGCCAGCCTATGGACGTGCATGTGTATGCCGACCTGTCGGAGATGGGCTTTCGGCGCAGTGGCGATCACCTGTACCGGCCTCACTGCCAGAACTGCAATGCCTGTGTACCGGCACGCATCCCCGTGACGCAGTTCCTGCCGGACCGCAACCAGAAGCGCATCCTCAAGCGCAACGCCGACCTGACGGTGATGCCGTCCAAGCCACGTTTCACCGAAGAATACTTCGACCTCTACCAGCGCTATATCGAGGAGCGACACGCCGACGGCGATATGTTCCCACCCAGCCGCGACCAGTTTTCCACGTTCCTGGTGCGCGACCTGCCTTTCTCGCGCTTCTACGAGTTTCGCGCAGACGGCCGGCTGGTGGCCGTCGCCGTGACCGACCTGCTGCCTAACGGCCTGTCTGCGGTCTACACCTTCTATGAACCAGCCGAGGAGCGCCGCAGCCTGGGACGCTTTGCGATCCTCTGGCAGATTGGCGAAGCACTGCGCCTGGAACTGGAAGCGGTTTACCTCGGATACTGGATCAAGAACTGCAAAAAGATGAATTACAAGACCCAATATCGGCCCATAGAACTGCTGATAAATCAAAGATGGGTCACGCTTAACTAGAACCCCTTGGCTTAAACACCCTTTTTCGGGCACAATGCACGCCGCTTTTGCCTGGCGCAGTTGCACCGGGCCATTCACTGGATACCGAGGGCTTTACTGCATGTCGAAAGAAGACAGCTTCGAAATGGAAGGCACTGTCGTCGACACCCTGCCCAACACCATGTTTCGTGTGGAGTTGGAAAATGGGCACGTCGTAACCGCGCATATCTCCGGCAAGATGCGCAAGAACTACATTCGTATTCTTACCGGTGACAAAGTGCGCGTCGAGCTGACGCCCTATGACTTGAGCAAAGGGCGCATCACTTACCGCGCTCGTTAAGCAAGTCAATACAAAACGCCCGGTTATGCCGGGCGTTTTTGTGTGCGTGCTATTTACCTTGCACCATAAATCCCCTGTGGGAGCGGGCTTGCTCGCGAATGCGGTGGATCAGCCAATGAATCTG
>NZ_JFCA01000085.1 GCF_000612585.1 Pseudomonas sp. CHM02 | reverse complement strand
TCGCTCACTAC
The DNA here is from genome assembly GCF_000612585.1 of Pseudomonas sp. CHM02. Taxonomy (GTDB): domain Bacteria; phylum Pseudomonadota; class Gammaproteobacteria; order Pseudomonadales; family Pseudomonadaceae; genus Aquipseudomonas. The sequence continues at coordinate 10,155 of NZ_JFCA01000085.1, read as the reverse complement.
AGGTATAGTGTCTGCCGTCACGTTCAGGACACGATCACACATGGATGTCGTTACCCAAGGCAGTTGCCTCTGCGGCGCAGTCACCTATCAAGTCTCGACCTCGCTCAAGGCTGCCACTCATTGCCACTGCAAAAAATGCCAGAAAAGCCATGGTGCGGTGTTTGCCACTTACGCGAGTGTGCCCCGGTCAGCCGTTACTATCCGGCAGGTACGGGGCACGCTGAAAAACTATGAATCATCACCGGGCATTACTCGCCAGTTCTGTTCAGAATGCGGTTCATCGTTGTTCTGGCACGATGCAAAAGCACTTTATCCGGATTGGATTTCGATTGCGCTGGGCACACTCGATACCCTGTTCACGCCTCAGAACCTGAAGCACAGCTGCATTGAGTCCAAGGCTACCTGACTGTAGGAGCGAGCTTGCTCGCTCCTACAGTCGCGACCTGCGTTTACGGGCTTACATCAACGGAATCGAATAACTCACAAACACCCGATTCTGATCCTGGTCCCGCGCCACTTCACTGCGCGAGACGCCGTTGCGCCAGCCGAACCCGACGTTCTTGAACGTGCCGCTCTGCACTACGTAGTCCAGGGAAATATCGCGCTCCCACTCGCTGGCATCGTTGCCGCTGGCGGTGAGGATGTGGTCGCCCTTCAAGTACATCACCGAGGCCTTCAAGCCCGGCACGCCGAGCGAGGCGAAATCATAGGCGTACTGGGCAAAGGCCGTGCGTTCGCCGGCCTGGATGAAGGTCTGCACGGTACGGTCGGTGTAGAGGTAAAGGCTGGAACCGCCCTCCCCTTTATTCACCAGGCCACCCTGGTTGAGCTGGGCGAAGTTGCTGTCGTCTGAGACTTGCTGATAACCGGCGGTAATCGCATGGGGGCCCACGGAGTAGATGAACGCGGCGCTCCAGGTGTTATTGTCGATTTCACCGTTGCCGTTCTTTGTGTAGCCGCCGAGTTTGTAGCCTTCGGCACGGCCGGCGGCGCTGCTGTTCTTGCCGTCGGCGGTGGTCTTGAAATAGCGCAGGTCGGTTTTCAATGAACCGTAGTCACCCAGCGGCAAGACATGGATCAGGCCGGCGAAGTGCTGCTGGTAATAGTCTTCGAGGTTGGCGTAGTAGTACTGGACCATCAGGTCCTTGGTCACTTGGTAGTCGGCGCCGGCATAGTTGAATTTATTGCTTTCCTGGGTACCGCCCGCCACCGCCAGGCCGCTGCGGTCGCTGGAGCCACGCCCGGTGGTGTGTTGCAGTTGGCCGCCGATCAGGGTCAGGTTGTCGATGTCCTTGCTGGTGACCTGCCCGCCTTCGAACGACTGCGGCAACAGGCGCCCGTCGTTGCTCACCAGGATCGGCAGGTTCGGGCGCAAGTAGCCGTAACGCAACTCGCTCCTGGCGAAACGTGCCTTGGCCGTCGCGCCGCCACGGGCCCAGTTGTCGGCAGCCTTGCCGTCGTCGTTGGGGATCATCGAGCTGCCCACATGGCGACCGCTACCGCTGTCGAGGGTGATACCGAGCAGGCCCACTGCATCCAGGCCGAACCCGACAGTGCCATCGGTAAAGCCCGATTGATAGTTGAGGATGAACGCCTGGCCCCACTCTTCGGTCTTCGACGGTGCGGCGGCGCCGTCACGGTTGTCGTTGTTGAAGTAGAAGTTGCGCAGGCTCAAGTTGGCTTTGCTGTCACTCAGGAAATCAGCCGAGGCCAAGGGGCTCAGGGCAATGCCCAGGCTGCCGGTCAATACGCTTAATGCATTCAAAGTGGCTTTCATCAGGACGAGCTCCGGCGCGGAATCCAAGTTCCGGGCGCAAAAAATGGGCAGCAGGATGCACGCGGCCAACCATGAGTTGGCCGCTGCGTTAACTAACGTTTAACCAGGGTTTAACTACTTAGTTGAGCGAGTGAACCTCCGTACAACTTCAGTCAATCAATCCATGAGCGTCATAAAACGGATACGGCCCCGGGTAGTCCCCGAACACACCGTTGTGGCTGATCAAGCCTTGCTGCGCATCCCAGCGGTGCAGCAGATAGCCCGCCGGCTCCAGGTTGAAATGCGCGGGCGCCGCTTCTTGCAGATCCAGCACGATCTGGTGCGAGGTGCCGGGGCACACACAACTCAGGCTGCCACCGAAACGCCGTTGCATCGGTCGGTGCAGATGCCCGCACAGCAGGCGCTCCACTTGCGGATGGCGAGCCACCACGTGCTCCAGCGCAGCGGCGTTGATGAACGGTTCACGGTCCATATGGCCGATGCCACTGATGAACGGCGGGTGATGCAGGATCAACAGCGTTGGCGCGTCAGGACGCAATGCCAGCTGTGCATCCAGCCACTGCAACTGGCTGTCGAGCAACTGGCCGCCATGGCCGCCGGGGATAGTGGAATCCAGGCCGACCAGCCGCAGCGGATGCTCATCCACCACCCAATCCAACGGGCCGTCTGCCGAAGCCGGCAAGTAGCGGTGATCACGGAACGCCTCCAGCAAGGGCCCGCGGGTGTCGTGGTTACCCGGCACCAGGTAGCACGCCATGTGCAGGCGCGCGAGTTCGGGGTGCAGCACGGCGTATTCATCGGCGCGACCGAAGTCCACCAGGTCACCGCTGATCACCACGATATCCGGGCGCGGGTGGCTGGCGTTGAGGTGGTCGACGGCACGCCGGAGCGCGCCCAAGGTATCGACAACGCCATAGGTGAGGCGCTGGCCGGCTTTAAGGTGCAGGTCGCTGATCTGCGCGACGAGGAACGGACGATTCACAATAGATTCTCAGGCATTAAGGGTGAACAACATGTGCGGCGCAATCGCCAGCGCAATCGGCGCGCCGACGGCGTACAGCTGGTTGTCACTGCTGTCGACCAGCAACGGTTGCGGCCCGCCCACATCCACCAGCAGGCGGCTTTGCGCGCCCTGGAAGAACTGCGCCAGCAGGCGACCGTGCAGGTGCCCTTCGCTCTCCATCACGCGCAGGTGTTCGGGGCGGCAGTACAGGGTGCGGGGCAGATCGGTACCGTGCCACGGCAGTTCGCCGCCGCAGACTTTCAAGCCATGGGCCGACGGCGCGATCACGGCGAAGGCATTGAGGTTGCCGACAAACCCCGCGACGAAGGCGTTGGCCGGTTTCTGGTAGATGTCCCGTGGGCTGGCCAATTGGGCGACACGGCCGTGCTCCATCACCAGGATACGGTCGCCCAGGGCCATGGCTTCGCCCTGGTCGTGGGTGACGAAGACCGACGTGATGCCAAGGCCGCGCAGCAGTTCATTCAGCTCGCTGCGCAGGCGTTCGCGCAGTTGTGCATCGAGCGCCGCCAGCGGTTCATCCAGCAGTAACACCTTGGGGCGCGGCGCCAAGGCACGGGCCAGGGCCACGCGCTGGCGCTGGCCGCCGGAGAGCTCGTGGATGCTGCGCTTGCCGTGGTTCTGCAGGCCCACCAGTTCAAGCAATTCTTCGCAGCGCTTGTTGCGTTCAGGCACCGACATGCCGCGAATCTTCAAGCCGTAGACGATATTCCCGGCCACATCCAGATTGGGAAACAGCGCGTAGTTCTGGAACACCATGCCCACATCGCGGCGCTCGATCGGCAGGCGGGTCACGTCCTGGTCACCGAACAACACCTGGCCCACGTCCGGGCGCTCGAGGCCGGCGATCAGGCGCAAGGTCGTGGTCTTGCCACAGCCGGACGGACCAAGGATCGCCAGGGTTTCACCGCCTTCGACGGTCAGGTTCAAGTCATGCACGGCCACGGTGCCGTCGGCGAACGCCTTGCGACAGCCTTGCAGGCGGATAGTGATAGCGGTCATCGACGCTCTCCACGGGACAAACGGGCACTGATGGCCTGCAGCGCAATCAGCAGCGGCACGATCATCAGCAAAAAGATAAGGGTGTAGGCGCTGGCGATTTCCAGCCGCGCCGAGGCGTAGCTGTCCGCCAGGCCGACAGGCAGTGTCTTGGTCATCGGCGTATGGAGCATCCAGGTCAGGTTGAATTCACCCAGGGACAAGGTGACTACCATCAGCACCCCCGCCAAAATCCCCGCCCGGCAGTTGGGCACCACCACGCTGAAAAACCGCTTGAAAGGCCCCGCGCCGAGGCTGGCTGCCGCCTCCTCCAGCACCGGTAATTGCTGGCGCTGCATCACCGCCATCACCGGGCGTACCAGGAACGGCAAGGTGAACAACACGTGGCCGACCAGGATGAACACCCAACTGCTGCGGAAACTGCCGAACTGGCCGTAGGTCAACAGCAAGGCCAGCGCACTGGCCAACCCCGGCATGGCCACCGGCAGCACCATCAGTTCTTCGAAGGCGCGGCTGAAGCGGTTGTTCATGCGCACCAATGCGTAAGCCGCGGGCACGCCAATCACGCAGACGCACACCGCGCAGGCCAGGGCCAGTTGCAGGGACAGCCACACGGTGGGCGAATAGGCCTGCCACACCTGGATCAACCAATCGAAGGTCAAGCCGCTGGACAGGCCGACGAAGAAGTTACGGGTCAGCCCGGCCAGCAGCGACATCACCACCGGCACCAGCATGAAGGCGCACACCAGCAGGGTGAACAACAGTTGCAACACAAACAGCGATGAGCGTTTCACAGTACCGTCCCCGCGTTTTTCACCAGCCGTCGCGTAAGCAGCAACACGGCCCAGGTCACCGCGCCGAGGATCACCGACAGCGCAGCCGCCACGGCAAAGTTGGCGTAGTTGGTAAACACGTTGTAGATCGCCACCGGGGTGACATTCAGCCGTGTGCCCAAGGTAAAGGCAGTGCCGAAGGCGCCCATGGACGTGGCGAAACAGATCGCCCCGCACGACGCCAGCGCCGGCGCCAGGCCCGGCACAATTACATCGCACACCACGCGCCAATGCCCGGCACCCAAGGAATGCGCGGCTTCTTCGAGGCTGCGGTCGAGGCTTTCGCATGCCGCCATCACCGTGAGGATCACCCGTGGAATCGAGAAGTACAGGTAGCCCACGAACAACCCCGCCAGCGAGTAGGCAAAGATCCAGCGCTCACCCGCCAGTTGCAGGCCCAGGGCGGCAAACAAGCCCTGGCGCCCGGCCAGCAGGATCACCAGGAAGCCCACCACCACGCCGGGAAACGCCAGCGGAAACGTCAGCAACGCCACCAGCGCCGAGCGCCCGAAGAACTGCTGGCGGGCGAGGAACACGCCGCTGATGCCGCCGATCACCAGCGCCACCAGCGTCACCACCACCGCCAGCACCAGGGTTTGCCCAAGGCTGCCCAAGTACTGCGCGCTGCTGAGCACCTGCCAATAGCCGCTGCCGTTGCTGTCGCGGCTCTCGGCACCGAGCAGCACCAAGTGCGCCAGCGGCAACAGCCAGAACGCGAGCAGTACCGCAAAGGCCGGGGCCAGTGCCCAGGCTGCCTGTCTTGCCGATGCAGCCACTTACTTGACCTCGTTCAGGTAACGGGCGGCGAAGGCTTCCTGCACAGCGGCCATTTTTTCGTAGTCCACCACACCGGCGCGGGCATAGTCGCTGTCGGGCAGGAACTGCGCGGCCACGTCCGCCGGCATTTTCATCGGGCGCACAGGGCGCAGGTAGGCCGTGGCCCAGAGTGCCTGGCCTTCGTCCGACAGCACGAAGTCGAGGACTTTTTCCGCATTGCCACGGTGCGGCGCATTGGCGACCAGGCTCATCACGTAGGGCACGCTGATGCTGCCTTCCTTGGGGATCACGAAGGCGACGTTGGCCTTGTCTTTGTAGCGTGCGCGGTAGGCGTTGAAGTCGTAGTCCACCAGGATCGGCAACTCACCGGACAACACCCGTGCATAGGCCGTCTGCTTGGGCACGATGGGTGCGTTTTTCGCCAGTTTCTGGAAGTAGTCGATGGCCGGGGCGAAGTTGTCGAGGTCGCCGCCCAGGGCGCGGTTGATCGCGACTGCCGAGACGTAGCCGACGAAGGCGCTGGACGGATCGAGGTAACCGACCATGCCTTTGTATTCAGGCTTGAGCAGGTCAGCCCAGCTTTGCGGCACCGGCAAGCCACCCAGTGCATCGACGTTGACCATGATGCCCAAGGTGCCGGAGTGGATTGCAAACCAGTGGCCGGCCGGGTCCTTGAGGCCAGCGGGGATCTGGTCCCAGGCCTTGGGTTTGTAGGTGCCGACCACATCGGCCTTTTGCGCCTGCAGGCCGAAGGTCACGCCGTAGTACACGACGTCGGCGACCGGTGCGGCTTTTTCCGCCACCAATTGCGCCAGGGACTGGCCGGAGTTCTTGTTGTCCAGCGGCACCTGCACGCCGGTGCGGGCGGCAATGGCCTTGAGCTGGGTGCCCCAGTCGGCCCAGTCCGGCGGACAGTTGTAGCAAATCGCGGTTTCGGCGGCCTGGGCCAGGCTGGCCGCACCGCACAGCAGCACGGCGGCGAGGGTCTTACTGAGTGCGCGCATCGGGGGTCTCCTCATGAGGTTGGGTACTGTCGCCTGGTCGGATGTGGCAAGGCAGGCAATGGGAAGTCGGGGCGTTGCCGGCGATCTGCGCCAGCAACTGGTCAATCACGGTGCTGGCAAGCAGCGCGATGGGCTGCACCACGCTGCACAGCGTCGGGTGCATCTGAGTGCCAAGGCTGATGCCGTCGAAGCCCATTACCGAGAGTTGTTCGGGCACATTCCAGGCGTTGCGGCGCAGTTCGGCGATCAGGCTGATTGCCAGGAAGTCGTTGGAACACACCAGGGCGGTCGGTGCCCCTGGGCCCTGGAGGAAGGGCTGGATGGCGGCGAATTCGGCTTGGGTATGGGCCGGCATTTCGATCACCGGGCGGGATTCGAGGCCGTATTCGCGCATTGCATCGCAATAACCGGCGTAGCGCAGGCGGGCACGGTCGGATTGCAGCGCGGGGCCAGCGACCATGCTGATGCGTCGATGGCCCGCCTCCAGCAGATAACGCGTGGCCAGGGCCATGCCGGCGCGGTTGTCGACCGACACGGCGCTGTAGTTGGGGTTGCTCGGTTGGTGGTAGGCCAGCACGAACGGGGTCTGTTCGGTGTTGAGGCTGCTGAGCACACTGTTGCTCTCGGCATCGGTGACCGTCAGCACCAGGCCGTCGACGCGTTGGCGCAGCAGTTCTTCCACCACGCTGCTTTCGCGTTCGCTGTCGTAGTCGGTGGTCGCCAGCAACAAGCTGTAGCCGCGCGCCCGCGCCGCACGTTCCATGGCCTGGAACTGTTCGGCGAACACCGGATTGAGCAAGTTGGGCACCACCACGCCGATCAACTGGGTGGTTTGCAGGCGCAATTGGCGGCCCAGCAGGTTGGGGCGAAAACCCAGCTCGCGGGCGGCGGCGAACACCTGCTCACGGGTGGCCGGGCGCACCTGGTCCGGGGAGGCAAAGGTGCGGGCGGCGGTGGCGCGGGATACCCCGGCCAGCCTTGCTACGTCTTTCAGGTCAGTCATTGTCACTCGCTTGAGATCGATCTCATTGGCGAGGACAGTAACGATGGAATATGGCAGCCAAGTGGTGGAGAGATGACAATTTGATGTCACCGATATCCCCCCGCGGAAGCCGGCTTCTACAAGGGTTCGCAGGCCAGATTAAATACGGCGCCGCAAAATCCGCCCACTAACCTTTCGATTCGATCCAAGTGCGGGCACAATGCGTGTCCTTTTTTGGCAGGCACCGCCGCAGGCTCTCAAAAATGATCAAAACGCCGTACTACCTCATCGATAAACAGAAGCTTCTGGTCAACATGCAGAAGATTGCTTACGTGCGCGAACAGTCCGGCGCCAAGGCTCTGCTGGCGCTCAAATGCTTTGCCACCTGGTCGGTGTTCGACCTGATGCAGCAATACATGGACGGCACCACCTCGTCGTCGCTGTATGAGCTCAAGCTCGGCCGCCAGAAATTCGAAGGCGAGGCGCACGCCTACAGCGTGGCCTGGGCCGACGATGAAATCGAAGAGATGCTGGATAACTGCGACAAGATCATCTTCAACTCCATCAGCCAGCTGCAGCGTTTTGCCGATCGTTCCGAGGGCAAGACCCGCGGCCTGCGCGTCAACCCACAGGTGAGCAGTTCCGACTACCTGCTGGCCGACCCGGCGCGCCCGTTCAGCCGCCTGGGCGAATGGGACCCGGTGAAGATCGAAGGCGTGATCGAGCAGATCTCCGGCTTCATGTTCCACAACAACTGCGAGAACGGCGATTTCAGCCTGTTCGACAAGATGCTCGGCACCATCGAAGAACGCTTCGGCGCACTGCTGCACAAGGTCGAGTGGGTCAGCCTCGGCGGCGGCATCCACTTCACCGGTGAAGACTATGCCGTGGACGCGTTCTGCGCACGCTTGAAGGCGTTCTCCGAGAAGTACGGCGTGCAGGTGTACCTGGAACCCGGCGAAGCGGCGATCACCAACAGCGCCTCGCTGGAAGTCACCGTGCTCGACACCCTCTACAACGGCAAGCACCTGGCCGTGGTCGACAGCTCCATCGAAGCCCACCTGCTGGACCTGCTGATCTATCGCCTCAACGCCAAACTGGCGCCAAGCGATGGCGAACACACCTACATGGTGTGCGGCAAGTCATGCCTGGCCGGGGATATCTTCGGTGAGTATCAATTTGATCAGCCGCTGGCCATCGGCGATCGACTGTCGTTCATCGACACGGCAGGCTACACCATGGTCAAGAAAAACTGGTTCAACGGCCTGAAAATGCCGTCCATCGTAGTGAAACAACTCGACGGTACAGTCGAGGTGGTTCGTGAATTTGGTTACGACGACTACCTGTCCAGCCTTTCGTAAGCTGGCGGATAAAGGAGAGATAAAGCAATTGAAAAAGAACGTTCTTATCATTGGTGCAGGAGGTGTCGCCAAGGTGGTGGCCCACAAGTGCGCGCAGCACAACGACGAACTCGGTCGTATTGCTATCGCGTCGCGCAACATCTCCAAATGCCAGGCCATCATCGACAGCGTCAAGGCCAAGGGTAGCCTCAAGGTTCCCGCCGACATCCAGGCCTTTGCGCTGAACGCTTTGGACGTGGAAGCGACCAAGGCCCTGATCCGCGAGACCGAATCGCAGATCGTCATCAACGTCGGTTCCGCGTTCCTCAACATGTCGGTACTGCGTGCCTGCATCGACACCGGCGTTGCGTACCTCGACACCGCCATCCACGAAGAGCCGGGCAAGGTCTGCGAGACCCCGCCGTGGTACGGCAACTACGAATGGAACCACCTGGAAGAGTGCAAACAGAAGAACATCACCGCCATCCTTGGCGTGGGCTTCGACCCGGGTGTCGTCAACGCGTATGCCGCGCTGGCGCAGCAACAGCATTTCGACCGCATTGATTCGATCGACATTCTCGACGTCAATGCCGGCTCCCACGGCAAATACTTCGCCACCAATTTCGACCCGGAAATCAACTTCCGCGAATTCACCGGACAGGTGTGGAGCTGGCAGAACAGCCAGTGGACCAGCAACACCATGTTCGAAGTCAAACGCACCGACGACCTGCCGGTAGTCGGTTCGCAGAACCTCTACCTCACCGGCCACGATGAAGTGCACTCGCTGTCGAAAAACCTCGACGTGCCCAACGTGCGTTTCTGGATGAGCTTCGGCGAACACTACATCAACGTGTTTACCGTGCTGAAAAACCTCGGCCTGCTCTCCGAAAAACCGGTCACTACGGCCGAAGGCCTGGAAGTCGTGCCGCTGAAGCTGGTCAAGGCCGTGCTGCCCGACCCGTCGTCGCTCGCGCCTGGCTACACCGGCAAGACCTGCATTGGCGACCTGGTCAAGGGTACCAAGGATGGCCAGCCACGCGAGCTGTTCATCTACAACGTGGCCTGCCATGAAGAAGCCTTTGCCGAAACCGACAGCCAGGGCATCTCCTACACCGCCGGCGTTCCGCCTGTAGCCGCAGCGCTGCTGGTTGCCCGTGGCGAGTGGGATGTGAAACACATGGCCAACGTCGAGGAACTGCCGGCCGAGCCGTTCCTGAAGGCGCTGGACGTGATGGGCCTGCCAACCCGGATCAAGGATGAGCACGGTGATCGTGCGTGGGATGCGATTGCCTGATTAGGCGATAGCGACCCGAACAAAAAAAATGCGCCTCCAGGGGCGCATTTTTTGTTGGACGGGGTTTTGCTCTAATGCCAAGCAGTTAAGCGCAATACAACCTCTGTGGTGAGCGGGCTTGCCCCGCG
>NZ_JFCA01000084.1 GCF_000612585.1 Pseudomonas sp. CHM02 | reverse complement strand
CATACGCTGGGCAGTCGAATGAGGTCGCCTGTTTTTTAGGGCCGCTTCGCAGCCCAGCGCGGGGCAAGCCCGCTCACTACAGAGACCCGCACTCAAGACCTCATGCGTGCCACCTGTTCCTCGTAAGCCTTGGAGAACAGCTCGCCAAACAAGCGCTGCAGGTCTTCGTCGGCATCCTTGGCCAGGTCTTCGTAGCGTTCCACCAGCCGGTCCCATAACCGCGCCTTGCGCCGCGCCGGCATCCACTTGTCCAACGCGCCGTGGGTGGTGCGGCGTTGCTCGACCCGTGCCGGATCGAAGCGCTGCACCACCGCGCCGAGGGCTGCGCGCATGCCAGCGATCACCGCCAGTTCATGGGCCTTGAGGTCTTCGAACGAGGCATTCATGGCCTTGAGCGGGCGCATATAGGCCGGCGAATCGCCCCCCAGCATCTGGGTCAGGGCGCTGTCGGCGTCGGGGAAGAACTTGAACGGGTTGTTGGAATAGGCGCCGATCATGGTCATGTCGATATGGCTTTCGCGCTTGGTCAGGGCGCGGGCCATGAGCACGTCCATGGTGCCGGTGGTGGCGGCGCGGAGCATTTCGCCGATAAGGCGGGCGAGTTCAGTGGGCGGACGCGAAGTGTGCAGGTCCGGGAGGCCGAGGCCTTGAAGCAAGGCCTGGAGCACATCGTTGTCGTTGTTGGACGCGGTCAATGTGGGAGCGGGCTTGCTCGCGAAGGACTCATGGGCGACGGATATTTTCTGGAGGAACGCGTCATCGTCAACCTCCTTCGCGGGCAAGCCCGCTCCCACATCCAGGTCCGGCATAACCGCGGGTTCTGGTGACAGGCCGAGCAATGGGTTGTAATCCTCGGGAATCACCTGCGGCTGCGCCTGCCACAATGGCTGGTTATACGCCTGCAGTTGCGGCGCCACGTGGTCGCTCTCGGTACCGCGAAACGCGGGCGTCAGCGACGGGTTCAACCCCAGCGGATCCGACAGCGGCAGCGCCCCGTCGAACATCGAACCGCCTTCTAGGATGCGGGCACCGGCCAGGTCATCATGCAGCACCACCGGCACCACCACTTCCGGGTCGCGTACGAGCGGCGCCGGCACGTCCAATGGCGGCAACGGCGCGGCCACGGGCGGCGGTGGCGGCACAAACAACGGCGGCAGGATGCACGTGGCCAGGGCATCGTCTTCAGGCTCGGCCGGCAGCGGTTGCTCCAGATGCACATGCAGGCTGTAATCACCGATCACCAGCCGATCGCCCTCCTCCAGCAAGCGTTCGCGCCCATTGCCCAACGGCCGCTCATTGACCAGGCTGGGGTTGCTGCCCGTATCGGTCAGGTAGAAATCGGCCCCACGCCATTCGATCCGCGCATGCACCCGTGAGATGTACTTGCCCGGATCGTCCAGGGTCAGGTCATTGTCCGGCCCGCGACCGATGGAACCCCCGACCTCGGTAAAGCGGCAGATGACATCACCGGGCATCGGTTGGTCGCGGTAGCTTTTGACCAGCAGGATCAGGTTCATAGCGGGCTCCAGTCAGTGTTACTTGCCATCGTCGGCCTCCTTGGGCGGCAGCGGTACGCCGGCCGGGCCGGTGGCAGCCGACAACGCCAATGCCGTCGCGGCGGTGCCGGCCTGGGGCAATGGGATGGGAATGGTCGAAGCGAGGATCATCGCCGGGGTGAGGGTGAGGAATGTGGTGCCGACCTTCAGGGTGATGGTCGCCCCGGCTTCGATCACTACGTTCATGCCACCCTTGATGTGCACGTCGAGGCCGGCGGTCACGCCCGTCTTCAACTTGCCGTCGATGATCATGTTGGTGCCGGCCGTCATCGACACGGCGCCGGCAGCTTTCTCGTTGCGATTGCCGCCCACCGAGGAATGCCGGTCACCGCCGACTTTCTCGCGCAGGTCGTTGTCGACCCTGGAATGGCGGTCGCCGCCGACCCAGTCCAGGGAGTCCTTGAGCACACGCTGGTCGAGGTTTTTCTGCGCATGCAGGAACACCTGCTCCGCGCCCTTCTTGTCTTCGAAACGCAGCTCGTTGTAGCCACCGCCGCCCTTGGACGAGTTGCTCTTGAGGGTCGAGCGCATGGCGTTTTCCGGCAGTGCATAGGGCGGCATGGTGTCGGCGTTGTAGACGCTGCCGGTCACCAGCGGCTGGTCGGGGTCGCCTTCGAGAAAGCTGACCACCACCTCCTGGCCGATGCGCGGCGTGTACAGCGCGCCCCAGCGTTTGCCGGCCCAGCCTTGGGCGACGCGAACCCAGCACGAGCTGTTTTCATCGCGCTTGCCTTCGCGGTCCCAGTGGAACTGCACCTTGATCCGCCCGTACTTGTCGGTCCAGATCTCCTCGCCCTGCTTGCCCACCACCATGGCGGTCTGCGGACCGTGCATCAGCGGCTTGCGCGACACACACGGCGCACGGAATGGCTGCTGGCGCGACAGCGCGACGAATTCGCAGGTCAGCACCGGCTCGGGATGGTCCGGCGGTGTCGGTTCATAGGTGTCCGACGACAACCGATAGCGCGCCTCCAGCAACAGGAACTGCGCGTTCTGTTCGCTGCGCGGGTGTTCGGTCAAGGTCATCAAGGCCCCCGGAAACAGCCCCCGTGCGCGCGTGGCGCCGGTGACTCGCTGGGTGCCGGTGTGCAAGGCTTCGATCAGCGTGCGGGCGTAGGTTTCGCCCTGTTTGCGCTCGGTGTATTTGCCGGGGTAGTCGTAGCGCTCATGGCGCGACTGCGGGTAACTGCCCGCCAGGGTCGATTTGGCCAGCAGGTTGGCGCCGGGCTTTTCGAAGTCGAAGTCCTGCAAGGTATAGCCGCCCGGCTCCACCTCGCCGCTCATGCGCCAGTCATAGATCACTTCGCTCTCGCGCATGGCATGGTCTTCGGCCGGTATGAAGCGCACCTGGGCATACCCCGGTGCCGGCGAATGGGCACCGTAGGTGTCAGCCAGCACCAGGGTATGGCGCCCGGCCGCACTCTTGAAGTAGTAGTAGATGCCCTCCTGCTCCATCAGGCGGCTGACAAAATTGAAATCGCTCTCGCGGTACTGCACGCAGTAGGTCAGCGCCTTGTAGCTGCCACTCAGGCCCGAGGTGTCGACATCGGCAATGCTGTAGGGCGCGAACACCTGCTTGAGAATCTCCGGCACGCTCAGTTCCTGGAAAATCCGGCAGTCACTGCCCAACGTCAGGAACCACAGCCACGGCCGCAGCACCGCCGTGTAGGTGGCGTAGCGCCCCTGGCGGCCGGTGAACGCAAAGTGGCTGACATGCCCGTTGAAGTAGCGGCTCCCGCCCTGGGGCAGGTCTACCGCGACGGTCATCTGGGTGGCCAGCAGGTCGTCGATATTCAGGTCGGCGCGCTCGCTGTACAGCTCCAGCCGGTATTCGCTGAGCTGGGACAGGCCTTCACGGGCCTGCATGCGCCGGAACAGCAGGACGTCGGCACCCAACACACTGGTGAGCTGGATTTCGCGGTGAGCTTGAATAGTCGCCATGGCTCAAGCGACCGGGAAAAACGTCTGGATATGGATCTGATTGTTCAACTGCATATCCACGATCATGGTCGCCGACGTCACGTTGGTGAGGCTGGTGATATCAGCGCCCGGCAGGTTGGCCGCGCGCCGTGCCACGTACATGGTGGCCGGCGCCCCGTGGGCCAGCGCGGGGATCGGCAGTGTGATCGCCACGCGCCGCTCGGTGCCGTTGTCCAATTTGGCCAGCTCCGCCTGGCCAACCGCCGAGTTGAGCAAGGTCTGGGCCACCTGCACCGCATCCTGGCGATCGGCGAACGCCCCCGATGTGGACACACTCGAGCCCGCGTTCTGGCGATAGGTCGCATTGCGCTGTTGTGCCGTGGGGGTGACCCCGGTAGAAACCGAGGCAAGGTTGTCGAAGTTCTCCCAAGACCTTTTGGTCTGGTTCTCGTTGGCAATTTCACCGTTGGCACCGACGATAAAACCGCGACCATGGGAGCTGGATGCACCGGTGCGCATCAGCCGGTCGGAGATCTGCTCGCCCCGTGCATTCACATGCAGGTTCATCGCATGCCCAGGCTGCAGGCTGACCGGGCTCAAGCGACCTTCGCTGGCCATCAGAATATTGTCGACTTCAGTAAGACCGTAGTTTCGTGCAGCGGGCATGGGCTTATTTCCTTCAGGCTGATTAATGGAGAAATCGGGAACATCGGCTTAGTCGTACCGGTAACTGAACTCGCCTTGGTGGACGCCGATGTCCACCTGCCGCAACGGCTCGGCGCGCAACAGACGGTTGAGAAATTCGCTGCTGATGGCCGGCAAGACCGAATTGGTCAGAATCGCGTCGATCATCCGCCCGCCGCTTTCCAGCTCGGTGCAACGGCTGGCGATCAGTTGCACGACCTCTTCGCTGTAGGTGAACGGGAGCTTGTGGCCGTCGGCGATGCGCTTCTCGATACGCCCCAGTTGCAGACGGATGATGCGGCCGAGCATGGCGTCGCTCAGGGGGTAATACGGGATCACCACCAGGCGCCCGAGCAAGGCCGGCGGGAACACTTCCAGCAGCGGTTCGCGCAGGGCCTTGGCGATCACGTCCGGCGAGGGCATCGTCTGCGGGTGGCGGCACAGGCGGCTGATCAGCGGCGTGCCGGCGTTGGTGGTGAGCAGGATCAGGGTGTTCTTGAAGTCGATGACCCGGCCTTCACCGTCTTCCATCCAACCCTTGTCGAACACCTGGAAGAACAACTCGTGCACATCCGGGTGGGCCTTCTCTACCTCGTCCAGCAGTACCACGCTGTAGGGTTTGCGCCGCACCGCCTCGGTCAGCACACCACCTTCGCCATAGCCCACGTAACCGGGTGGCGCCCCCTTGAGGGTGGAGACGGAATGGGCTTCCTGGTACTCGCTCATGTTGAGGGTGATGACATTCTGCTCGCCGCCGTACAGCGACTCCGCGAGGGCCAGCGCGGTCTCGGTCTTGCCCACCCCGGAGGTGCCGGCGAGCATGAACACGCCCACCGGTTTGCCAGGGTTGTCGAGGCCGGCGCGGGAGGTCTGGATACGTCGTGCGATCATCTCCAGCGCGTGGTCCTGGCCGATGATGCGCTGGCCCAGGCGGTCGGCCAGGCGCAGGACGTTTTCGATTTCATTCTTGACCATGCGGCCCACGGGAATGCCCGTCCAGTCCTGCACCACCGAGGCCACGGCCTGTTCGTCGACGCTGATCAGCACCAGCGGATGCTCACCCTGCTGCGCGACCAGTTCGTCCTGCAACTGGCGCAACTCGGCCAGGCCAGCATCACGCTCATCGGACTCCGCCAGTTGGCTGCGCAGGCGCTGGATCTGCTCCACCAGCGCCAGCTCGTTGTCCCAGCGCCCTTCCACCTCATCCAGACGCGCGCGCTCACTGGCCAGCAAGGCGTCGACCGCGGCGCGACGGCTGGCGGTTTCCACGCCGATGGCGGTCTCGCGTTCGATGATTGCCAGCTCGGTTTCCAGGGACTCGATACGTCGCCGGCTGTCATCCACCTCGGCCGGCGTAGCGTGCAGGCTGACAGCAACGCGGGCGCAGGCCGTGTCGATCAGGCTGACGGCCTTGTCCGGCAGTTGCCGCGCCGGGATGTAGCGGTTGGACAACCGCACCGCCGCTTCCAGCGCCGAATCGAGGATATGCACCTGGTGGTGGTTCTGCATGGTCTCGGCGATACCGCGCAGCATCAGCAAGGCCCGGGCTTCATCCGGTTCATCCACGTGCACTGTCTGGAAACGCCGGGTCAGCGCCGGGTCTTTCTCGATGTGTCTTTTGTATTCGGCAAAGGTGGTCGCGCCCACCGTGCGCAAGGTGCCACGGGCCAGCGCCGGCTTGAGCAGGTTGGCCGCGTCGCCCGTACCGGCAGCACCGCCCGCCCCCACCAGGGTGTGGGTCTCGTCGATAAACAGCACCACCGGCTTGACGCTCGCCTGTACGTCGTCGATCACCGAGCGCAGGCGCTGTTCGAACTCGCCCTTCATGCTGGCGCCGGCCTGCAACAGGCCCACATCGAGGGCGAGCAACTGCACGTCTTTCAAACCTGGCGGCACATCTCCACGGGCGATGCGCTGGGCAAATCCCTCCACCACGGCAGTCTTGCCGACGCCCGCCTCGCCCACCAGGATCGGGTTGTTCTGGCGCCGACGCATCAGGATGTCGATCACCTGGCGGATCTCTTCATCGCGGCCGACGATGGGGTCCATCGTGCCGTTGCGCGCCTGCTCGGTGAGGTCGACGGTGAAGCGCTTCAACGCCTCCCGGGGCGTTGCCGAGGCCACCGCGCCGAGGTCTTCGCCGGGCGCCTGATAGCCGTCGCTCGCAGCCATGTGCGCCTCGGGAGAGTCCTTGAGCAAGACGCCAAACTGTTCGCTGAAGTCATCGATACCGACTTTGTTGAATTCGCGGGAGACGCCGTACAAGCCGTTGCGCAGGCCCGGGGTTTTCAGCAGTGCCAGCAGCAAATGGCCCGAGCGCACCTGGGAGTCGCCGAGCATCAGGGTGGCGTAGACCCAGGCGCGTTCTACCGCTTCTTCAACCTGCGAGGACAAATCGGTGACTGACGTCGAGCCGCGGGGCAAGCGGTCGAGGGCGGCGGTCAGGTCGCGAGCCAGCACCGCCGGGTCGATGCCGTAATGACGGATCAACCGCAGCAGGTCCGAGTCGGTCAATTGCAGGATCTGCTGCAACCAGTGCACCAGTTCCACGTAAGGATTGCCGCGCATCTTGCAGAACACGGTACTGCTTTCAATCGCCCGGTAGCACAGGCTGTTGAGTTTGCCGAAAAGCGCGACGCGACTGATATCAGCCATGGGCAGGTCCTTGAGAGAGGTAAGAGATGCGCGGGTTGATCAGCAACTGCCGATCATCCTGCTCGGGGGTCTTGCTGCTGAGCCAACTGGTCCAGCCGAGGGGCGCGGAACCGAGGCGCAAGCCAGGCAGTTGTTCTTTCTTGACGATCAGGTTGACGTCCCAGTCCATCGCCAGGCCGACGTATTGGCGCACCCAGTCCTGCACGCGCTGCAGGCTGTCGCCACCGGGCAGCAAGCGACGGGTTTGCGCCAGGTCCAGCGGGCCGATCAGCAGGCGGAACTTGTGCTGGGTGTTCCAGATTTTCCTGCCCATCACCGTGGTCTGGCCGAGCGCGGCGGCGTCGGGACCGCTGCGCAGCGCGCACAGGCCGTCGCTGGGTAATGTCATCCAATGGCCGACGAACTGCTCGACCTGCACCGGTACGCCGAGGTAGTCGCTCAGCAACGCCGCCAACCCCTCGGCATTGCGGGGTTGCGGGCCCAGGCGCCCGGCGAAGTGCAGCTTGGCCACATCCGGCACCGTGTTGCGCCCCAGCAACGACGCTTGGCCGATGCCGATCAATGACCCCAGGTAGTGAGCAAAACGATCGGCCCCCGGCCGGTCCAGGCTGACCGTCGGCTGGGCGCTGGCCCAGGCACGGTAGAACAGGCTGATCAGGCGGTGATGGAACACATCGCAAAACGCCGTGAGCGTCGGGTCGTTGTGGTTGCGCTGGCGGTCGCGAATGTATTCGGTGAGATGAATCGGCAGCGGCCCATTGGCGCCCATCAGGCCGAAGAAATTCAGCAACAGCTTCGGTGTCGCGCCCGGCGTGAGCGCGGCGATCATTGCCGGTTCGAACGCCAGCGATGGCTGCTGACCAAAGCGCACCGCTTCATCCGCCGGGCGCGCGGCCTGGCCGATACGCGGCAAGTGCGGGAACGCGCACTCCAGTTGGCGCAACGCTCCATAGAAATCGAAGCGCGCCGGGTGCGCCTCGAGGGCGCCGAGCAGGGTCAGAGGATCTCGCATCTGCCCACCCGCGCCGGCCACTGCATGATCACACCCCGGGTGGTGCTTTTGATCAGCGTTTCCGTGAATGAATTGAGCGACACGTACTTGGCAAAGAACTGCTCCAGCACCGAGCCCAGCACGAAGACGCCCGCGCCTTCGAAGGCAGCTTCATCCAGCGTCACGCTGACCTGCAAGCCACGGCCATAAGTGATCGGCCCCGGCAACGGCAGGCGTCGCACGATGCTTTCGGCCGTTACCGAGCGCAGGCCGTCGATCTGCTTGTGGGCGGCCTCGTCTTCGATGCGGCAATACAGGCGCAGCAGGTCGCGCAACGCGCTGGCACCCTGCTCTTTGTCCTGGTCCAGCAGCGACAGGTAGTTGAGCGACAAATGGCTGACCAGGCGCCACGCCGTTTCGCCTTCGGCGAAGGATGGCGCCGGCACGGTGGGCCCGGCCACACAACGCACCGCCTGCACGGGCGCGCCGGACTCGACGTTGAAGTCGGTGCGGCCACTGCCCACCGGCATGCTCAACACCAGGTCGCGGTTACTGCACAGCGTGTCGATGCCCAACTGGCGCAAATCACTGCGGTGCGGGGCTTCCTGAGCGTCCACCAGGGACACGAACAACTCACTGCCGATGTAGCTGGAGCGCGGGCCTTGGCGGCGCTGTTGTTCGGACAGCACCCGCGTATCGCGGCGCACCTGGTAATACGCCTTCGGTGGCGTGCGCGCGTGCAAGTCATTGGCGCGGTAGAACGACTCGAACGTCTGGCGGGCCTCGGCGCCACTGCCATAGCCGGTCACGTCTTCGATCTGGTAGATCTCGTAATCCATGGGCCGCGTGCGGTCGGGGATGACGTGGTATTCCGATTGCTGGTCCGACAGGTGCACGCGCTCGGCGCGCATCGGGAACAGATTGATCGCGGGGGTGCAATGCAAGCCGAAATTGGCGGCGCTGAGGCTTTGCTCCAGCACCGGGTCGAGCTTCTTGAACAGCACGATCACGTCCAACTGTTCGGCGCTGCAGCGGCTCACACTGTTGGCCAGCCCCGCCACCTCGGCGAACATGAAGCGCTGGGGCATGGCGAAGTATTCCTGCAGCAGCCGATAACCCTGGAACGAACGCGGGCCGGTCGGCAGCAAGGCTTCGCTGTCGCTGTAACCAAGGCTGCGAATCGCGCTTTTGGGCAGGAACTGGTGCCAGTCCACATGCTCCTGCACCGGCATCACCAGTACGCCGGCGGCCTGGGCCAGCAGGTGTTCGAGGATGCGCGACGGCATGGCTTCGCCGCCACGGATATGCAGCGGCAAGTTGTCGAGGGCCAGCTCGCTGACGGTCAGGCCAGCACCGGCTTTGAGGCGCAGGCGCAGGGCTGCCTTGACCCCGCCGAGGCGCGACAGGTCAACGCCGGCCACCTGGGCACCGCAGGCAAAGTAGCGCGCCTCGACCAGTTCCACCGGCCACAACGTCACCTCATGGGCCGTGCGGAACTCGCAGGCGGTCTGGTCGCCCTTGCCCAACTGGCTGTGCAACGCGGTGCCACGCGGCACCTTGAACCCGGCGGCCAGCGCGCCTTCACTCATGTCCGGCTGTAACTGCACCACCGCCATCGACGGCGTCGGCGCCAGGTATTGCGGGTAGACCAGCTCCAGCAGGTGGTTGGTGAAGCGCGGAAACTCGGCGTCGATCTTCAACTGCACCCGCGCCGCCAGAAAGCTGAACCCCTCCAGCAACCGTTCCACATAGGGGTCGGCGCAGGCGTAGGTTTCCAGGCCCAGGCGTGCGGCGACCTTGGGGTAGTCACGGGCGAATTCACCGCCGACTTCCCGCAGGTGCGCCAGTTCACGTTCGTAGTAGCGCAGCAGTTTGGCGTTCACCGCACGTCCCTTGTCTCGATATCGAAGACCCTGGCTTCGCCTGCTTCCAGGTCGAGTTCGGTCTTCAGGTACAGGCGCTCGGGCAACGGCTGGCCCCAGAGTTCGCCATGAATTTCAAAGGCCATCTGATTAGGGCTGGCCGTTGCGCCCGAGGGTGCGACCGGCACCACTCGCACACTGCTGCGTAAAATCCGCGGTTCGAAATCCCAGATCGCCTGGCGGATGCGCCGCCCCAGCGCTTCTCGGTTCAAACCGGCGGCGGTCTTGCCGGCAAGATCCGGCAGACCAAAATTGACCACCGACTGCATCGCCAATGGATGCGCGCTCAGGTCGCGAAAACTGCCCAGGCTGGTGCTGTTGAGCAGCCACCCCAGGTCACGCAACACCGCCTGGCGCAACCCGCGCATGGACAGCACGCGCTTGTCCCGTGGTTCCACGGTGTGCTCGGTGTCGTCATCGCTCAGGCGATCGAGCAACGACGGTTGCAGGCGTTCGCGACTGGTGAGTTCAGCCATGGGGTTGAGTCTTCCTCTAGAGGGGGTGGATCTGGCTGGTGTGGTTGTGGTTGTGGTGAGCGGGCTTGCCCCGCGCTGGGGCGCGAAGCGGC
>NZ_JFCA01000083.1 GCF_000612585.1 Pseudomonas sp. CHM02 | reverse complement strand
CGAAGTGGCCCTAAAACCTGGCGCCGCGGTTTGTCAGGAGGAACGCGGCGGCCTTATTGGGGCCGCTTCGCAGCCCAGCGCGGGGCAAGCCCGCTCACCACAACAAGCCTGTTCACCATAACAAGCCTGCTCACCACAAGAGCCCGCCCGTCATAAAATCCAGGCACAAAAAAACGCCCCCGGCCTTTCGACCGGGGGCGTTTTTCATTCAGCCTGAGCTAACTCAGTTCTTGGCTTTCTTGGCAGCGCGGGTACGCTCGCCTTCGTCCAGGATCTTCTTACGCAGGCGGATCGACTTAGGCGTGACTTCGCACAGCTCGTCGTCCTGGATGAATTCCAGGGCCTGTTCCAGGGTGAAGCGAACAGGTGGAACCAGAGCGATGGTTTCGTCTTTACCCGAAGCACGCATGTTGTCGAGCTTCTTGCCTTTGGTTGGGTTGACGCCCATGTCGTTGTCACGGCTGTTCAGACCAACGATCTGACCGTTGTAGATCTCTTGACCGTGTTCAACGAACAGCTTGCCACGCGCCTGGAGGGTTTCCAGGGAGTAGGTCAGCGCCTTGCCGGTTTCTACCGATACCAGAACACCGTTCTGACGGCCGGACATGTCGCCGGACTTCATGGTGTCGTAGCGATCGAAGATCGAGGTCAGGATGCCAGCACCGTTGGTCAGGGTCAGGAACTGGTTACGGAAACCGATCAGACCACGAGCAGGGATGTTGTATTCCAGACGTACACGGCCTTTGCCATCTGGCACCATGTTGGTCAGGTCGCCTTTACGCAGGCCCATCTCTTCCATGACCTTGCCCTGGGATTCTTCAGGGGTGTCGATGGTGACGTTTTCGAACGGTTCCTGCTTCACGCCGTCAACCTGACGGATGATCACTTCCGGACGACCAACGCCCATTTCGAAGCCTTCGCGACGCATGGTTTCGATCAGTACCGAGAGGTGCAGCTCACCACGGCCGGAAACCTTGAACTTGTCAGCCGAGTCGCCTTCTTCAACGCGCAGTGCAACGTTGTACAGCAGCTCTTTGTCCAGACGCTCCTTGATGTTACGCGAGGTCACGAACTTGCCTTCTTTACCGCAGAAAGGCGAGTCGTTTACCTGGAAGGTCATGGAAACGGTTGGCTCGTCAACGGTCAGAGGCTTCATCGCTTCTACCGCGTCCGGGTGGCACAGGGTGTCGGAGATGAACAGCGAGTCCATGCCGCTGATGCACACGATGTCGCCAGCTGCAGCTTCTTCAACGTCGATGCGGTGCAGACCGTGGTGACCCATCAGCTTCAGGATACGACCGTTACGCTTCTTGCCGTCGGCGCCGATAGCGACAACCGGGGTGTTCGGCTTGACGCGACCACGAGCGATACGGCCAACGCCGATAACACCCAGGAAGCTGTTGTAGTCCAGTGCGGAGATCTGCATCTGGAACGGACCTTCACGGTCAACCGCCGGCGCAGGTACGTTGTCGACGATCGACTGGTACAGCGGGGTCATGTCTTCAGCCATGTCGGTGTGGTCCAGGCCGGCAATGCCGTTCAGGGCCGAGGCGTAGACGACTTTGAAGTCCAGCTGTTCTTCGGTGGCACCCAGGTTGTCGAACAGGTCGAAGATCTGGTCCAGAACCCAGTCCGGACGCGCGCCTGGACGGTCAACCTTGTTGATGCACACGATCGGACGCAGGCCGGCTTCGAAAGCCTTCTTGGTCACGAAACGGGTTTGCGGCATAGGGCCGTCTTGAGCGTCAACCAGCAGCAGAACGGAGTCAACCATCGACATTACGCGCTCTACTTCGCCGCCGAAGTCGGCGTGGCCCGGGGTATCCACGATGTTGATGTGGTAGCCGTTCCAGTTGATAGCGGTGTTTTTGGCCAGGATGGTAATGCCGCGCTCTTTTTCCTGGTCGTTGGAGTCCATCACGCGCTCGTCGTTGAGCTCGTTGCGCTCCAGGGTGCCGGATTGACGCAGGAGTTTGTCTACCAGGGTGGTTTTACCATGGTCAACGTGAGCAATGATGGCGATGTTACGTAGATTTTCGATCACTTGTGTATCTCGATCAGAGGATTCGGTGTGCTGACAGGTCGTGGCAGCGATTAACAGTAGAGTCAGGCCTTGCCGTTACAGCTTGACGGCAGAGTCGGGGGGCCGGTGACGCAGGCCACAGGCAAACAGCCCCGGGCTCTTAGCTCGGTCGATAAACGCGCACATTGGCATGCCCCTCACTGAGCAAATGGTGGGCATGCAGGCGACTCATCACGCCTTTGTCGCAATACAGCAGGTACTGACGGCTGTTATCCAGTTCCTTGAAACGCGCGTTCAATGCATAGAACGGCAGCGTTTGTACGTCGATGCCGGCGATTTCCAGCGGCTCATCCTCAGCGGCATCCGGGTGACGGATGTCGATGACGATCTGGCCGGCCAGGGCTTCGCTGACTTCTTCGATCTTGATGTCCTGGCCCAGTTCGTCGATCACGCGATCGATCGGGACCAGCTTGGCGTTCTCGAGCGCACGCTCCAGAATCGCCATGTCGAATTCTTTCTCTTCATGCTCCACGCGATGACGCTTGGCGTGGGTCTTGGGGTTCACCGAGATGACCCCGCAGTACTCGGGCATGTGCTTGGCAAAGTCGGCGGTGCCGATCTGTTCTGCCAGGTCGATGATGTCCTGCTTGTGGCTGGCGATCAGCGGGCGCAAGACCAGCTTCTCGGTGACGCAATCGATGATCGACAGGTTCGGCAGCGTCTGGCTGGACACCTGGGAGATCGCTTCGCCGGTCACCAGCGCATCGATCTGCAATTTATCGGCAATCCGCGAGGCAGCGCGCAACATCATACGCTTCAATACCACGCCCATATGACCGTTATCGACTTTGCCGAGAATTTCGCCCAGCACTTCTTCGAATGGCACGCTTACAAATAGCACGCGCTGGGAGCTGCCGTACTTCTTCCAGATAAAGTGCGCGACTTCCATCACGCCCAATTCGTGTGCACGCCCGCCCAGGTTAAAGAAGCAGAAGTGGCTCATCAGGCCGCGGCGCATGATCTGGTAGGCCGCCACCGTGGAATCGAAACCGCCGGACATCAAGACCAGGGTCTGTTCCAGGGCGCCCAGCGGGTAGCCGCCGATGCTGTTGTGCTGGCTGTGGATCACAAACAACCGTTGGTCGCGAATTTCCATGCGCACTTCAATTTGCGGCGCTTTCAGGGAAATTCCGGCTGCGCCGCACTCGCGACGCAGCTTGCTGCCGACGTATTTCTCGACGTCCATGGAGCTGAAGGTGTGCTTGCCGGCACGCTTGCAGCGCACCGAAAAGATCTTGCCTTCGAGTTCGCGGCCGTAGTGCTGTTTGCACTTCTCGGTGATGTCGTCGAAGTCGCCCAGCGGGTACTCATCCACCTGCAGGAAATGCGCGATGCCGGGCATGCAGCTCAGGCGCTCGGTCATGTCCTTCAAGGCTTTGGGCTCGGTGATACGGGTTTCCAGCTCGAGATTGTCCCACACGCCGTTCACCACCACAGCCGGGTCCAGATCGCGGAGCACGGCACGGATGTTCTTGGCCAACTGACGGATGAAACGCGTCCGTACCGGTCGGCTTTTGATGGTGATCTCGGGGAAGACTTTAACGATTAATTTCATGGAAACAGCGCGCGCCGGGCCTGCTGAAAAAGGGGGGCGCGGATTATAGCGGAAATCGCTCAAGGTTTAACCAGTTAATATGCACAGCACGCGACACGCACTAAATGAGTGCATTTGCATGCCTTTGCGCTACATTGAGGTGCGCTATTTTTGGGCTTTTGTCGTAATGCACCTTTATAGGGGCGTTTTTGGAGCAGAAAACCCATGTTGGCGCACTGGCATGCAATTTGCTCTCTTGTGAGGCAGGTTGCCATGGCGGAGTATCCGCGCCGGCATCACCCACATTCTAAGGGCTAACTCCACTACCCCAGCCCGAAGCCACCCGGAGGACACTATGTCGAAGTCGGTTCAACTCATCAAAGATCATGACGTTAAATGGATTGATCTGCGCTTCACGGACACCAAAGGCACTCAGCACCACGTGACCATGCCGGCTCGCGACGCGCTGGATGAAGCTTTCTTCGAAGAAGGCAAAATGTTCGACGGTTCCTCCATCGCTGGCTGGAAAGGCATCGAAGCCTCCGACATGATCCTGATGCCGGACGACAGCACTGCCGTACTCGACCCGTTCACCGAAGAGCCGACCCTGATCCTGGTCTGCGACGTGATCGAGCCTTCGACCATGCAAGGCTACGACCGCGACCCACGTGCGATCGCCAAGCGTGCCGAGGAATACCTGAAGTCCACCGGTATCGGTGACACCGTATTCGTAGGCCCGGAGCCAGAATTCTTCATCTTCGACCAGGTCAAGTTCAAGTCCGACATCTCCGGTTCCATGTTCAAGATCTACTCCGAACAAGGCTCCTGGATGTCCGACCAGGACGTGGAAGGCGGCAACCATGGCCACCGTCCAGGTATCAAAGGTGGTTACTTCCCAGTTCCGCCGTTCGACCACGACCACGAAATCCGTACCTCCATGTGCAACGCCATGGAAGACATGGGCCTGGTCATCGAAGTGCACCACCACGAAGTGGCCACTGCCGGCCAGAACGAAATCGGTGTGAAGTTCAACACCCTGGTTGCCAAGGCTGACGAAGTACAGACCCTGAAGTACTGCGTACACAACACTGCCGTTGCCTACGGCCGTACCGCGACCTTCATGCCTAAGCCTCTGTACGGCGATAACGGTTCGGGTATGCACGTTCACCTGTCCATCGCCAAAGATGGCAAGAACACCTTCGCTGGCGAAGGTTATGCCGGCCTGTCCGACACCGCCCTGTACTTCATCGGCGGTATCATCAAGCACGGTAAGGCCCTGAACGGCTTCACCAACCCGTCGACCAACTCCTACAAGCGTCTGGTCCCAGGTTTCGAAGCACCGGTAATGCTGGCCTACTCGGCTCGCAACCGTTCCGCCTCGATCCGTATTCCTTACGTGTCCAGCCCTCGCGCTCGCCGTATCGAAGCCCGCTTCCCGGATCCAGCAGCCAACCCATACCTGGCCTTCGCTGCCCTGGTCATGGCCGGCCTGGACGGTATCCAGAACAAGATCCACCCTGGCGATGCCGCCGACAAAAACTTGTACGACCTGCCGCCTGAAGAGGCCAAAGAGATCCCGCAAGTGTGTGGCAGCCTGAAAGAAGCCCTGGAAGAGCTGGACAAAGGCCGTGCGTTCCTGACCAAAGGCGGCGTGTTCAGCGACGACTTCATCGACGCTTACATCGGCCTGAAAAGCGAAGAAGAAATCAAGGTTCGTACCTTCGTACACCCACTGGAATACGAGCTGTACTACAGCTGCTGATCCAGTAGCGCCGCTTCTTAGAGCAGCGTGACGAAAAAGACCTCCCCCGGGAGGTCTTTTTTTTGGCCCGCGATTGCGCCGCCCCAGACACCTATTGTATTGACTGCTACTTCGCCATCGCGGGCAAGCCCCGCTCCCGCAGGAGATCCTCCTTGAAACGTCGACTTATGTTCGCCCTGTTGTTCGTCAGTGCCACTGCGAGTGCTGCGCCGCCCACGCTCGAACCGCTGCTCAACAGCATCGCCGAACGCCTGGAGATTGCCGATCAGGTAGCCCTGAGCAAATGGGACAGCAAAAAGCCCGTAGAAGATAAAAAGCGCGAACAGGAAGTCATTGCCAGCGTTAGCACCCAGGCGCCCACCTACAAACTGGACCCGACCGCCGCCGAGCAGTTTTTTTCGGCGCAGATCGAGGCCAATAAGCTGGTGCAATACACCCACCTGTCCGACTGGCAATTCCAGGGCAAGGCGCCCGACGACCCGCGCCCGGACCTGGTCAAGCAG
Source organism: Pseudomonas sp. CHM02 (assembly GCF_000612585.1). Classification (GTDB taxonomy): domain Bacteria; phylum Pseudomonadota; class Gammaproteobacteria; order Pseudomonadales; family Pseudomonadaceae; genus Aquipseudomonas. Next base: position 4,576 of record NZ_JFCA01000083.1, on the reverse strand, counting down.
ATTCGCCCCAAGCTGGATGAGTTGCAAAAGCGCCTGCTGCAACAACTGGCCGACTTCACCCCGCAGCGCACCGACCCGCAGTGCCCGCAATGGCTGGCCACCGCCGTGCATGAGCCACTGAATGATCCACTGCGCCAACTGGCAATGATCCGTGCCACCGCCGAGCTGTGCACCCTGTAGCCGGCTTGCCGGCGATAGCGGCAGCACATTCAAAACCGCTATCGCCGGCAAGCCAGCTCCTACACCGCCCGCATTCCTCTTAATGACTCATCTCGCTTCCTGAACAACCTTCACAAAACCGCACTATATTGGTGCGATAGACTGCACCCTTCCCACCTGCCCAGCCCATTTTGGTTCGAAACTTCCCGACCAAGCTGGCAGAACGCCACAGTTTCGCGCCTTAAACCCCCATTTCAGGGCTTGCACGCTTCTTTTCGGAGCCTTGGTTTGGTTTTTGCATTTTGCTTGTATCAGCGTGTGCCTCAAGCCCGCGCCTTGCTCCAAAAGAGGTCCTGATGACCATCAGCGATGCACTGCACCGTTTGTTACTCGACAACCTGACCACCGCGACCATCCTGCTCAATGACGATCTGCGCCTTGAGTACATGAACCCGGCGGCGGAGATGCTCCTGGCCATCAGCGGCCAGCGCAGCCATGGGCAATTCATCAGCGAACTGTTCACCGAGTCAGCCGAAGCCTTGAGCTCGTTGCGCCAGGCTGTGGAGCAGGCACATCCGTTCACCAAGCGCGAGGCGATGCTCACCGCGCTCACTGGCCAGACACTGACCGTCGACTACGCCGTGACCCCGATCCTGAGCAACGGCGCCACCTTGTTGCTGCTGGAGGTGCACCCCCGCGACCGCCTGCTGCGTATCACCAAGGAAGAAGCGCAATTGTCCAAGCAGGAAACCAGCAAGATGCTGGTGCGCGGCCTAGCCCATGAGATCAAGAACCCGCTCGGCGGTATTCGCGGCGCAGCGCAACTGTTGGCCCGCGAGCTGCCGGACGAGCACCTCAAGGACTACACCAACGTCATCATCGAAGAAGCCGACCGCCTGCGTAACCTGGTGGACCGCATGCTCGGTTCCAACAAGCTGCCGTCCCTGGCGCTGACCAACGTGCACGAGGTGCTGGAGCGCGTCTGCCAGTTGGTAGAGGCCGAAAGCCAGGGTTGCATCACCTTGGTGCGTGACTACGACCCGAGCATTCCCGACGTATTGATCGACCGCGAACAGATGATCCAGGCGGTGCTCAATATCGTGCGCAACGCCATGCAGGCCATCAGCAGCCAGAACGAGCTGCGCCTGGGCCGCATCAGCCTGCGTACCCGCGCCCTGCGCCAATTCACCATCGGCCACGTGCGCCATCGCCTGGTGACCAAGGTCGAAATCATCGACAACGGCCCGGGCATTCCTGCGGAACTGCAGGAAACCATCTTCTTTCCCATGGTCAGCGGTCGCCCGGACGGTACCGGGCTGGGCCTGGCCATCACCCAGAACATCATCAGCCAGCACCAGGGTCTGATCGAATGTGAGAGCCATCCTGGCCACACCACCTTCTCGATCTTTCTGCCTCTGGAACAAGGAGCCCCATCGACATGAGCCGTAGTGAAACTGTCTGGATCGTCGATGACGACCGTTCTATCCGCTGGGTCCTCGAGAAAGCCTTGCAACAGGAAGGCATGACCACCCAGAGCTTCGACAGCGCCGACGGGGTGATGAGCCGCCTGGCTCGCCAGCAGCCTGACGTGATCATCTCCGACATCCGCATGCCCGGCGCCAGTGGCCTGGACCTGCTGGCGCGGATTCGCGAGCAGCACCCGCGCCTGCCGGTGATCATCATGACCGCGCATTCGGATCTGGACAGCGCTGTCGCGTCCTATCAGGGCGGCGCCTTTGAATACCTGCCCAAACCGTTCGACGTGGACGAGGCGGTGGCACTGGTCAAACGCGCCAACCAGCACGCCCAGGAACAACAGAACCAGGAAGCCCCACCGGCCCTGACCCGCACCCCGGAAATCATCGGCGAAGCGCCGGCGATGCAGGAAGTGTTTCGCGCCATCGGGCGCTTGAGCCACTCCAACATCACCGTGCTGATCAACGGCGAATCCGGTACCGGTAAAGAGCTGGTCGCCCACGCCCTGCATCGCCACAGCCCACGGGCGGCATCGCCGTTTATCGCGCTGAACATGGCAGCGATTCCGAAGGACTTGATGGAGTCCGAGCTGTTCGGCCATGAAAAAGGCGCCTTTACTGGCGCGGCCAACCTGCGTCGCGGCCGTTTTGAACAGGCCGACGGCGGCACATTGTTCCTCGATGAAATCGGCGACATGCCGGCCGATACCCAGACTCGCCTGCTGCGGGTGCTGGCGGACGGTGAGTTCTATCGCGTTGGCGGGCACACGCCGGTCAAGGTCGATGTGCGCATCATCGCGGCGACCCACCAGAACCTCGAAACCCTGGTGCATGCGGGCAAATTCCGTGAGGACTTGTTCCACCGTCTGAACGTGATCCGCATCCACATTCCACGCATGTCGGATCGTCGTGAAGACATCCCTACCCTGGCCCGCCACTTCCTCAGCCGCGCCGCCCAGGAGTTGGCTGTAGAGCCGAAGTTGCTGAAAAGCGAGACCGAGGAATACCTGAAGAACCTGCCGTGGCCTGGCAACGTGCGCCAGCTGGAGAACACCTGCCGCTGGATCACGGTGATGGCGTCCGGTCGCGAAGTGCACATCAGCGACCTGCCGCCGGAGCTGTTGAGCCTGCCGCAGGACTCTGCCCCCGTGACCAACTGGGAGCAGGCGCTGCGCCAGTGGGCCGACCAGGCCTTGGCCCGTGGCCAGTCGAGCTTGCTCGACAGTGCCGTGCCGGCCTTCGAACGGATCATGATCGAGACCGCCCTGAAGCACACCGCCGGCCGCCGCCGCGATGCTGCCGTGCTGCTGGGCTGGGGGCGCAATACCCTGACGCGCAAGATCAAGGAGCTGGGGATGAAGGTCGACGGCGGGGATGATGACGAAGGTGATGAAGCCTAATTGCCCCCTGTAGGAGCTGGCTTGCCAGCGATGGCGATGTTAAGGACGCCATCGCCGGCAAGCCGGCTCCTACAGTTTGTGTTCGACGCAGAGCCCCATCGCCGTGCACCGCTTCAATGCACCATGAACCGACATCGGGCATGGATCCGATCTCAAAATTAGCCGCCCTGCTCAACAAAATCTGAAAGCCGAAAACACCAAAGCCCCGTATTCCGGGGCTTTGCGCTTTCTGCAGAAGTTTTTTGGAACAACCTGGCGACTCTGGCACGCGCCCTGCAACAACCCTGTCACTACCCAGTTTCGGGGACCTTGGTACAGGCAGGCCGAGAATCCCCTCTTTACACCCGGGGTGCTTGATGCGAACCGCGTCGCGCTCCACACCGCTTTGGGGAACCTCGGTACAGGCAGGCCGGGGATTCCCTCTTTAACACCGAAGCCTTCAAGGCTTCACCCCGTTTTGGGAGCCCTGGTACAGGCAGGCCGGGAACTCCCTTCTTTAAACCCGGGGCTTATGTGGCACAGCGCCCATAGCCCCAGCCCGTTTTGGGGACCTTGGTACAGGCAGGCCGGGGATTCCCTCTTTTATTCCTCCTGGAGATGGATCTCCAGCCGCCAGCGGCCATCGGCCTTCTCCCCCTTCCATTCCCCACGCAACGGCCGGGCCGCCACCAGGTTCAGCAGCAAGCCGCCATCGGTCTTGCGCACGCGCCAGTTCACATCTTTTTCATTGACCTTGAGTTGCCCACCGGCGGCCTTGCCCTGTGCGTCAAACAGCAGCGCGACGGTGCCGTCGATATACTCGCCGTGCAGCTTGGGCTCGCTGTTGAACCACACCACTACGCCGTCTGCAGCCGTCTCGACCTGTTGCAGTTCGACCGGGTCCGGAGTGGTCAGGCGGCCGATCATCAGGCCCACCATCAAGCCAACAATTGCCAAAGAGCCCATGACCCGCGGCATAAGCTTCGGCCTTGGATCGTCTTCGGGGGTAGAATGCAGCGCATCTTTGCCTTCGGAGCCGTGCATGTTTCACGTCATCCTTTTTCAACCAGAAATTCCGCCGAATACCGGCAACGTTATCAGGCTGTGCGCCAACAGTGGCTGCCACCTGCATTTGATCGAGCCCCTGGGCTTCGACATGGACGACAAGCGCCTGCGCCGAGCCGGGCTGGACTACCACGAGTACGCGACGCTCAAGCGCCACGCCGACCTGGCCAGCTGCCTGGAAAGCCTGGGACACCCACGCCTGTTCGCGTTTACCACCAAGGGTGCGCGGCCGTTCCATGATGCCAGCTTTGCCGAAGGCGACGCCTTCCTCTTCGGCCCGGAAAGCCGCGGCCTGCCGGCCGAGGTGCTTGACGCCCTGCCCGACGGCCATCGCCTGCGCCTGCCGATGCGCGAGGGTTGCCGCAGCTTGAACCTGTCCAACACCGTGGCCGTTGCCGTTTACGAAGGCTGGCGCCAGCTGGGCTTCAAATAACACCCTCTCACCCTGTAGGAGCCGGCAAGCCGGCTCCTACAAGGGCATAAAAAAAAGCGCCGTAC
>NZ_JFCA01000082.1 GCF_000612585.1 Pseudomonas sp. CHM02 | reverse complement strand
GGGATGCCCAGTGCGTCGCTGATGGCGCGGGTCACACCCAGGTCGAAACCGTTTTTCATGCCGTCCTGGTCCATGCTGGTCAGCAGGATTTCACCGGCACCCAGGCCTTCCATCTTCATTGCCCACTCCACCGCGTCCAGGCCGGTAGGCTTGCGCCCGCCGTGGGTGAAGATCTCCCAGCGCGGGGTTTCGCCCGGGCCGGAGACTTTCTTGGCGTCGATGGCGACCACGATGCATTGCGAACCGAAGTGCTGCGCGGCTTCGCCGACAAACTCCGGGTTGAACACGGCGGCCGTATTGATCGAGACCTTGTCCGCGCCGGCATTGAGCAGGTTGCGGATGTCTTGCACGGTGCGCACGCCACCGCCCACGGTCAGCGGGATGAATACCTGGCTGGCCATGCGCTCGACGGTATGCAGCGTGGTGTCACGGCCGTCGACGCTGGCGGTGATGTCGAGAAAGGTAATCTCGTCGGCACCTTGCTCATCGTAGCGACGGGCGATCTCCACCGGGTCGCCGGCGTCACGGATGTTCTCGAACTTGACGCCCTTGACCACGCGACCGTTGTCGACGTCCAGGCAAGGGATGATGCGTTTGGCCAGCGCCATGGTCAGTCCTCAGCCGTTGTAGGCATCGCAGTAAGCCTGGGCTTCGGCAACGTCCAGGGTACCTTCGTAGATCGCACGACCGGTGATGGCGCCGATGATGCCAGGGGCCTTGGCGTCCAGCAGCGACTTGATGTCGCCCAGGTTGTGGATACCACCGGAGGCGATCACCGGAATCTTCGTGGCCGCAGCCAGCGCAGCGGTGAATGGCACGTTGCAGCCTTGCATCATGCCGTCTTTGGCGATGTCGGTATAAACGATGGCGCAGACGCCGTCGGCTTCGAACTGCTTGGCCAGGTCGATCACTTGAACGGTGCTGATCTCGGCCCAACCGTCGGTGGCGACGAAACCATCCTTGGCATCCAGGCCCACGATCACTTTGCCAGGGAACGCGCGGCAGGCTTCGGCGACGAACGCCGGGTCTTTCACGGCCTTGGTGCCGATGATCACGTAGCTCACGCCGGCCTTGACGTAATGCTCGATGGTTTCCAGTGAGCGGATACCGCCGCCGATCTGGATCGGCAGGTTCGGGTAGCGCTTGGCGATGGCGGTGACCACTTCACCGTTGACCGGCTGGCCTTCGAAGGCGCCGTTCAAGTCCACCAGATGCAGACGACGGCAGCCCCCTTCCACCCATTTGGCAGCCATGCTCACCGGGTCATCGGAGAACACGGTGGAGTCTTCCATGCGGCCTTGGCGCAGGCGTACACAAGCGCCGTCCTTGAGATCGATAGCGGGGATAATCAGCATCTGGCAAACCTTATTCGATATTCAGCAATGCTTGGGGAATCAGGGTTTCTCAAGCGACCACAGGTCGCTTTCGATGCTTTCGAACCTTTCTTTAAGGAGCGTCTGCGTGTCGAAAATCGCCCTGTTGTAATAATGCGGAGCCACTTCGGTGGTGAACAGTTCGAGAATCTCGGCGACCTCGAATGAACCCAGCTTGAGCTCGAAGCGATCTTCCATGAAGCGCTTGATCTTGAGGGTAGCCTCACTCTCCTGCTCGGGCGTGAGGTTCAAGATCGGCGGCTTCGGCTTCCTGGTCATTTACCAGCGCCCGTCCCAGGCGGCGAAGTTCTGCAGCAGTTGCAGGCCATGGGTATGGCTCTTCTCCGGATGGAACTGCACGGCAAACCGCGAGCCTTCAGCCAGCGCGGCAGCGAAATCGACGCCGTAATGCCCGCCACCGACCACCTGGCCCGGTTTACCGGCGGCGATGTAGTAGCTGTGCACGAAGTAGAAACGCGCCATGTCCGGCACTTCGTGCCACAGCGGATGATCCACGGTCTGGCGGACTTCGTTCCAGCCCATGTGCGGGACTTTCAGGTGTTCACCGTCTTCGTGCAGGTCTTTGCCGAAGAACTTCACCTGGCCTGGGAACAGGCCGATGCAGTCGACGCCATCGTTCTCTTCACTGCTGTCGAGCAAGGCTTGCATGCCCACGCAGATGCCGAGGAACGGGCGATCCTGGCTGACTTCGCGCACCAGGCTGTCGAAGCCCAGGCGGCGGATCTCGGCCATGCAGTCGCGAATCGCGCCAACGCCCGGAAACACCACCCGGTCGGCTTCGCGAATCACGCTGGCATCGCTGGTGATCAGCACCTTGCCGGCCCCTACGTGCTCGAGGGCCTTGGCCACCGAGTGCAGGTTACCCATGCCGTAATCGATAACCGCGACCGTCTGCATTACAGGACGCCCTTGGTCGATGGCATTTGCCCGGCCATGCGCTCATCCAGCTCCACAGCCATGCGCAGGGCGCGGCCGAATGCCTTGAACACGGTTTCGATCTGGTGGTGGGTGTTGGTGCCGCGCAGGTTGTCGATGTGCAGACTGACAAGTGCGTGGTTGACGAAACCCTGGAAAAATTCCTGGAACAGGTCGACATCGAAGCCGCCGACAGTGGCGCGGGTGTAGGGCACGTGCATCTGCAGGCCTGGGCGGCCGGAGAAGTCGATGACCACGCGCGACAGCGCTTCGTCCAGCGGGACATAGGCGTGGCCGTAGCGACGGATGCCTTTTTTGTCGCCGATGGCCTTGGCGAATGCCTGGCCCAAGGTGATACCGACGTCTTCCACCGTGTGGTGGTCGTCGATATGCAGGTCGCCCTTGCTGACGATATCCAGGTCGATCAGCCCGTGACGGGCGATCTGGTCCAGCATGTGCTCAAGAAAAGGTACACCGATATCAAATCGGGCCTTTCCGGTGCCATCCAGGTTGATCGAGGCTTTGATCTGGGTTTCCAGAGTGTCGCGCTCGACGGACGCCTTACGTTCGGCCATCACCAGCTCCGCAAAATCATTGGGCGAAAAAGGCAGCCATTATAGGGGCGCGGGCGCTAAACAGAAACATCGGAGGGGATAAGACTGACGAGTTGAAGCGAGGAATGTCGGGGATAGACATGTGCATACAACCAAAGCCGGCTTGTTGTAGTGAGCGGGCTTGCCCCGCGCTGGGCTGCGTAGCAGCCCCAATGAGACCATCGCGTTCGTTCATGTCGAGCGCACTGGCTGCTTTTGGGGCTGCTACACAGCCCAGCGCGGGGCAAGCCCGCTCACCACAGAAGCCCCTTCACCGCAGCAATCCCAAAGGGATGCCTGGTGTTAGTGGAACAGTACCGCCGTCTTCTGCAGGGTCACCCACACACCCCACGCCAACGGAATACCCACCACCAGCCAGGCGGCGATAGCCAATGGCACGGTGCCGGAAGCGGCTTTCCACTCCAGGGAAGTGGTGGCATCGGCGCCTTTGTCATGGCCCAGCGCCTGTTCGGCGGCCAGTTCGGCGTCGGTCATGAAGTACTTGTCGGCCACCGGGCGCACCAGCAGGTTGCAGAGGAAACCCAGCACCAGCAGGCCAGCGAGGATGTACAAGGTGATGTCATAGGCAGCGGCACGTTCAACGCCGATGCTCAGCTGATACTCACGCAGGTAGTTCACCAGCACCGGGCCCAGTACACCCGCCGCCGCCCAGGCCGTCAGCAGGCGACCGTGGATCGCGCCGACCATCTGGGTACCGAACAGGTCGGCCAGGTAGGCCGGAACGGTCGCAAAACCACCGCCGTACATCGACAGGATGATGCAGAACGCCGCCACAAACAGCGCCACGTTGCCCAGGTGACCCAGGTTCGGGATCAGCGCGTACAGGGCAAAGCCCAGGGCGAAGAACACGAAGTAGGTGTTTTTACGGCCCAGGTAGTCGGAGAACGACGCCCAGAAGAAGCGGCCACCGATGTTGAACAGGCTCAACAGACCGGTGAAACCGGCTGCGATGGCCGCGATGGAGGCCAGTTGACCGGCGTCCAGTTGACCGAACGGTACATCAACACCCAGCAACTTGCCGCCGAACACTTCCTGCAGCAGTGGCGAAGCCATGCCGAGGATGCCGATACCGGCGGATACGTTCAGGCACAGCACCAGCCATACCAGGCGGAATTGCGGGGTTTTCCACGCCACATTCACGTGGACGTGACGGTGGGTGATCATCGCGTTGCTGGCTTTTTTTGCCGGTGCGGTCCAGCCCTCAGGCTTCCAGCCGGTCGGTGGAACGCGGTACAGCAGTGCACCGCCGATCATGAACACAAAGTAGATGACCGCCATCACCACGAAGCTCTGCCATACGCCCACGCTGGTTGGCGTGGCGAAGTGGCCCATCAGCGCTGCGGCCAGGGGAGCACCGACCATCGCGCCGCCGCCAAAGCCCATGATCGCCATACCGGTGGCCATGCCGCGCTTGTCCGGGAACCACTTGATCAGCGTCGATACGGGCGAGATATAGCCCAGGCCCAGGCCGATACCACCAATGACCCCGGAGCCGATCCACATCAGCCAGATCTGGTGGGTATAGATACCCAACGCCGAGATCAGCAGGCCGCCACACCAGCACAGTGCCGACACAACGCCAGCCTTGCGCGGCCCGGCATGTTCCAGCCAGCCGCCCCAGATCGCTGCCGAGCAGCCCAGGAAGATGAAGAACAGGGTGTAGATCCAGCCCAGCATGGAGATGGGCCAGTCGCATTGGGACGAGAAGATTTGGGCAATGAAGCCCATGTCCGGTGCACAGGCGAGCGGTTTGGTGATACCCAGCGCCTTGGACAGTGGCAGCCAGAACACCGAGAAGCCGTAGGCCATGCCGATGCACAGGTGGATGGCCAGGGCGGCCGGCGGAACCAGCCAGCGGTTGAAGCCGGGCTTGGCGATAATGCGTTCCTTGGACAGGAACGCAGGCTGTGCAGCAGTCGAACCCGCCGCAGTGCTAGTGCTCATTGGTGTTTCCCCCAGTTGTTAGTATGTGTCCGTCAGGCGCTCTCTCCCTCGGCCTTGCACGCAGAGCGTTGGCCGTTGTTGTTGAGTAAAGCTCCTTTTAAGCGCGACGTTGTGTCGCAGAAGGCAGACGAACCTGCGCAGATTAGCACCTGTGGATGACAGAAAAACCAAACTGATATCACCTTTTTCAGGAAATCTGTTTTGTTTGACGCCAGAAACCCGTTTCGCCGCCCTGGATACAATGTAACGATCGGGGCACTGACGCAGGCCGTCGGGCGTTATACTCTGCGGCTAAATTTTGAAATCGACATACAAGGACTCGCCCATGAAAGCGTTCGGCAAAATCCTGGGTCTGGTACTTCTCGGGCTGTTGCTGATCATTGTGGCTCTGGGTTTTGCCCTGACTCACCTCTTCGATCCCAACGACTATAAAGACGAGATCCGCCAGATTGCCCGCGACAAGGCCCACATCGAGCTGACACTCAATGGCGATATCGGCTGGAGCCTGTTCCCGTGGCTCGGCCTGGAACTGCACGAAGCCAGCGTGGCGACCCTGACCACCCCGACCCAACCTTTCGCCGACCTGCAGATGCTCGGCCTGTCCGTGCGCGTACTGCCGCTGCTGCGCCGCGAAGTGCAGATGAGCGACGTGCGTGTCGAAGGCCTGAACCTGCGCCTCAACCGCGACAAGCAAGGTCACGGCAACTGGGAAGACATCGGCAAGAACGTGACCGAGGCGAGCGCCACCAGCCCGGCTTCGGTCGAGCAACCTGCCGAATCCGAACCGGAAAAGCCGGCAAAACCCATCCGCCTGGACATCGACAGCCTGACCATCAACAACGCCCGCGTTGAATACAACGATGAGCAGACCGGCAAGCAGTTCAGCGCCGAAAGCATTCAATTGAGCGCTGGTGCGGTGCACGAAGGCGCCAGCATCCCGGTGAAACTCACCGCCTTCTTCGGCAGCAACCAGCCGGTGATGCGCGTCAAGACCGAGCTGAATGGCAACCTGCGCATCCAGCGTGCGCTCAAGCGTTATCAGCTTGAAGACATGAAGATCACCGGCGAAGCCACGGGCGAGCCGCTGCAAGGCAAGACCGTGACCTTCTCCACCCAGGGCCAATTGCTGGTGGACCAGGCGGCGAACATCGCCGAATGGACCAACATGAAACTGTCAGCCAACCAGTTGCGCGCCTTGGGCGAACTGAAGGTCAACGACCTGGACAAGACCCCGCAGCTCAGCGGCGCCCTGTCCATCGCCCAGTTCGACCTGGCCAAATTCCTCGACAGCGTCGGCCACCCACTGCCGCCGATGGCCGAAGGCAGCCTGAGCAAGGTCGAGCTGGTCAGCCGCCTCAAGGGCACGCCGAGCAGCGTGGCCCTGGAAGACCTGAACCTGAAACTCGACGGCAGCACGTTCACCGGTCGCGTCGCCGTGGAGGATTTCGCCAAGCAATCCCTGCGCGTCCAGCTCAAGGGCGACACCTTCAATGCCGACAATTACCTGCCAGCCAAGTCCGAGTCCGCCAAGGGCGCAGCCGCCGCACGCCAGGCCGAAGTGCAGAACAGCGAAGCCGGCGCCATGGCCGCGGGCGGCACCACGCCTTTGCCAGACGCACCGACCAAAGGCGCCTGGAGCACTGACAAACTGTTGCCATTGACCCGCCTGCGCACGCTGGATGTGGACGCCGACCTCGCGTTTGGTCAACTGACCTTAAGCAAATTGCCGATCCAGAATGCCGCGCTCAAAGCGTCCGGCCTCGACGGCCAACTCAAGCTCGACACCTTGAGCGGCGGTCTCTACAACGGCAGTTTCCAGGCCAACGGCACACTCGATGTACGCCAGGACATTCCCGTGCTGGCGCTGCAGAGCCGTATCAGGCAGGTGCCGGTCGAACGCATCCTGCAAGCCCAGGGGCAAAACCCGCCGGTGAAAGGCCAGATCACCCTCGACAGCAACCTCACGGGTCGCGGCAACAGCCAGAAAGCCCTGATCGACAGCCTCAACGGCACCGCCAGTTTTGTGATCAACAACGGCGTGCTGCTCAACGCCAACCTTGAGCAACAACTGTGCACCGGCATCGCCCTGCTCAACCGCAAGACCTTGAGCAGCACGCCGCAAGGCAAGGACACGCCGTTCCAGGAGTTGAAAGGCAACCTGACCTTCCGCAACGGTGTCGCCAGCAACCCTGACCTGAAAGTGCGCATCCCGGGCCTGACGGTCAACGGTAACGGTGACGTCGACCTGCGCGTATTGGGCATGGACTACCGCGTCGGCATCATTGTCGAAGGCGACCAGCGCGAAACGCCGGACCCCGCCTGCCAGGTGGGCGCCAACTTCCAGGGCATCGAAGTGCCGCTGCGCTGCCGTGGCCCGCTGGAACTGGGCGCCAAGGCGTGCCGCCTGGACAAGGACGGCTTGACCCAGGTCGCCATCAAGGCCGCCGGCAACAAGCTCAGCGACAAGCTGGAAGAGAAACTCGACAAGGTTAATCCGCAGTTGAAAGATGCATTGAAGGGCCTGTTCAAGCGATGAGAAACGAGCAGTTTTCAACGGCGGTGCTCGACTGGTACGACCGCCACGGCCGCCATGACCTGCCCTGGCAACAGGGCATCACGCCTTATCGGGTGTGGGTCTCGGAGATCATGCTGCAGCAGACCCAGGTGAGCACCGTGCTCAATTACTTCGACCGTTTCATGGCCTCGCTGCCGACAGTCGAAGCCTTGGCTGCCGCGCCGGAAGATGAAGTGCTGCACCTGTGGACCGGCCTGGGTTACTACACCCGGGCGCGCAACCTGCAAAAGACCGCGAAGATTATCGTGGCCGAGTACGGTGGCGAATTTCCCAAGGATGTCGAGAAGCTCACCGAGCTGCCCGGCATCGGCCTGTCCACCGCCGGTGCGATCGCCAGCCTGAGCATGGGCCTGCGCGCGCCGATCCTCGACGGCAACGTCAAGCGCGTGCTGGCACGCTTTACCGCCCAAGAGGGCTACCCCGGCGAACCCAAAGTGGCCAAGCAGTTGTGGGCCACCGCAGAACGCTTCACGCCCCATGATCGCGTCAATGCCTACACCCAGGCGATGATGGACATGGGCGCCACCCTCTGCACCCGCAGCAAACCCAGCTGCCTGCTGTGCCCGCTGGAAAAAGACTGCGAAGCGCACATGCTCGGCCTGGAGACGCGCTACCCGATCCCCAAGCCGCGCAAGACCATCCCGCAGAAGCGCACGCTGATGCCACTGCTGGCCAATGCCGAGGGCGCGATCCTGCTTTACCGTCGCCCCTCCACCGGCCTATGGGGCGGCCTGTGGAGCCTGCCGGAACTGGACGACCTGCAAGACCTGGAACACCTGGCCAACCAGCACGCGCTGCAACTGGGCAAGCAACAGGAACTGCCGGGGTTGATCCACACCTTCAGCCACTTCCAGCTCGCCATCGAACCCTGGCTGGTCCAGGTCGAAGAATCCGCCCATCACGTGGCCGAGGCCGACTGGCTCTGGTATAACCTCGCCACCCCGCCGCGCCTGGGCCTTGCCGCCCCGGTGAAGAAACTGCTGAAGCGCGCGGCCGATGTATTGAATGCAGGAGTGTCGTCATGACCCGCACCGTAATGTGCCGCAAGTACAAAGAAGAATTGCCAGGCCTGGAACGCCCTCCGTATCCAGGCGCCAAGGGCCAGGACATTTTCGAACATATCTCTGCCCAGGCTTGGGGCGACTGGCTGAAACACCAGACCCTGCTGATCAACGAAAAGCGCCTGAACATGATGAACGCCGAAGATCGTAAATACCTGGCGGGCGAGATGGACAAGTTCTTTTCCGGTGAGGAATACGCCAAGGCCGACGGCTACGTGCCGCCTGCTCAATAATTGATCAAGAATCGGGGTCGGCACGTAAGCGACGGTAATAATTAAATATTTTTTGAAAACTTGCTTGACGACCCCCTGAAAAACCCGTTTAATGCGCCCCGTTGCCCAGATAGCTCAGTCGGTAGAGCAGGGGATTGAAAATCCCCGTGTCGGCGGTTCGATTCCGTCTCTGGGCACCACCTTTCGTTTCCAGGTGATGCCAAGCACACCCGGAAGCACACAAGAAGCCCGCCTCGTGCGGGCTTTTTGCTTTCCATGGTTCCCCACCGTTCCCTTGTAAGCCCAAACAGATGTGAGTAGATTCGTGAGTAGATCCAGTTCGGTCTAGAAATCTACTCACACCACGCCGGCAGAACGCCCGCCTGGTGCGGCCTGCAACCAATCACAACCGCCTTCGGTGAATACCGCGGTGGCTACTTCCCAATCATCTATGACCGCAAGCGTGCAGGCGCACCGCCAGCGGCAGTCGGCGGCGAGCTGTTCGGTGAAGGGTTCGAAGGAGCGCTACCGGGTAACGGATTCACCAACCAGCGTAACGAGAGCGTGTCAGGGCCACTACTGCTCGACCTCAGCGCCATCCCCCAGCGCCTGGCCCAGCATGTCCACGACCTGACCCACCGGGAAGCGTTGCAGGACGCCCACCGCCTTACGCAGGATCCCTACGTCCGGGCTGTGCTCATCAATAAGCTTGGCCCACGCGGAGCTGATGCATTCCTGCCCTGGTTGAGGGCCATCGCTAATGACCGAAACCCTCCGGAGACTGGCAACTTCAACCAGTTCCTCGACACGGCACGGACAAACACGTCCATCGTAGGACTAGGGCTTTCGACAACAACCCTACTGGCCCAGGCAGCTGGACTTATACCTGGCCTGCTGTACGTGAAGCCTCGTGAACTCGCTACGGCCCTGCTTGAAGGCGTGCGGTCGCCGGTTGATACCTACCGGATGATCACCGAGGCTTCTCCTGCGATGCGCCTACGCTGGGACATGGAAGACGGCCGACTGCAATCCAACATGAGCGCCCTCATCGGCCGCAATGCGTTCTTCCGAGGTATTTCGGGTGCGATTTGGCTAGCGGCTTACCGTGAAGGTGTTGCAGCAGGCAAGGAAAGCACCGCCGCAGTGTTGGATGGTGACAAGGCTGTACGGCAATCCCAAGGCGGCACCGGAGCCATGGACATCGCGGCAATCCAACGCAAAGACCAGGGCGCCGCAATGCGCTTGCTGACGATGTTCTACACACCGTTCAGCGCCTACTACAACCAGAACCGAGACCTGGCCTTTGAGGCTCGCCAAGGGACAAGAACTGTCGCCAGTGCCGCAGCTTCAATGCTGGCGTTGGCGTTCTTTCAGGGAGTCATCGGCGATCTGCTGACGGGTAAGGGCCCAGAAGAGGACGAGAACACCGCAGCCTGGATGGCGAAAAGCACACTGGGTTTCGGTGTCTCTGGCTTTCCGGTCATTCGGGACACTATCGGCTCCGCACTGAGCGGTCACGCAGGGTCGTTGTCACCTGCATGGCAGGCGATCAATGCAGGCCGCCAGCTAACCTCTGCCGTCGCTGGCGTAGCAAGTGGTGACAAAGACCCAGGGCAAGTGGTCAAATCTGCTGTAACGGCAACTGGCTACCTGCTAGGCATCCCGGTCAAACCGCTCACCAGGCAAGGCACTTACCTGTGGGATATAACGGTTGGGGATGAAGAGCCGGAGGACGCTGCTGCGTTCATGAAAGGACTTCTCACAGGGAAAAAATAGCCATGATGCGACTGCTCGGTATCGTTTTGAATCTGGCCCTGATCGGGGTGGTGGTATTCCTAATCAGCGAAGAAGGGATGCCGAGTGGAGGGTGGCAGATTGCTTTGGTTGTGCTGCTAGTGCTCGCCCCATTGTTCAACCTGGTGCTTTTGCGAAGCCACGCTGGTCAATCAAACGGTCAGGGGCTCTTGTCCCTTTACCTGGAGCGAAAGGCTTTGGAAGAGCGCCAAAAGATCGCTGAGTTGAAAAAGTAACCTGATGACGCAGAAAAGAAGACCCGCTGATGCGGGTCTTTTGCTTCCTGCAGCCAGTTGTAACGAAGCAGTAACGTTTCATGTAACGGCGATGCAAGTTCGTTGCAACACAGCGTCAACGAGCGTTCAACGACCGTTGGTTGCTAATCCCACAGTTTCCGCAGCAATTCCAACCGCAGAAGCCCAAAGGTCGCGCACTCCAACGCTAACTAGCCTTGGTTGCTCATCGGTTGCTGATCATTAGGAGCAGGAGGCAGACCATGCCTACGGGAGCGGTTGACTTGCTCACGGCTCCAATCCAGCACCTCGGATTTGATCCACGCCACCGCCTTTGTTCCGAGTTTCACCTGTTTCGGGAAAGTCTCGCTGACTGCCATGCGGTAAATGGTGGCTGTACTGAGGCCAGTGAGTCTTTTCACTTCCCGCAAGCGGATGAATTCGATTGGTTGCTCATCGGATACGTTGCTCATCGTTTTCTCCATATATCGAATGTCTGAATGATGGCAATCGGTGCCAACACCGGGCCGCTGACAAGGATGCTCCGCATTGGCATCAGAAGACCGTGAAGCCTGATAGCCGGCCACAGACGCGCGCATCTGCTCCAATGACCTTCCACGGCACGTGGCGAACAACAAAGCGTGCTTTGTGTAGTGAGTACACAAGCTGAAGGCTTGGGGTGACTTGCGCTGATCTTTGCTCCACCCGCAGGCTGAAGATAAAGACCGTCAGCACAGGGCCCGGTATGCCATACGCAATACTAAGAACAAAAAAGCTCAAAGCGATTACAGGGGTACTGGGATCAGGGAGGCACACATTCCGAGAGATGCCAACGCCGAATTCCGATGGCACCCCCAGCATGCATATGGCTGGTGCAACAAGCGCCGTCGAGCTGGGTCGCGCAGTCTTGGCCAGGCTTCCGCAAAAGCGACGAAAGGGAGCGGTGATCTGCATCGAATATTTGATCACAGCAAGCCCTGAGGCGTTTGCTAGACATGGCGGGGCGATGCCTGACACCGGCGGTTACTTTGATCGAGCCTTGGCATGGCTCAAGGCGCGTCATGGGTCAGCAAACATCGTGTGCGCCGAGGTGCACCTGGACGAGAGAACCCCACACCTCGTTGCTTACGTCACACCTCTGACACGTGACGGGCGTTTGTCCGCCCGCGACTTCCTCGGAGGCCCCGCCAAGCTGCGTAAGATGCAAACCGACTTCCATCATTGGTGTGGGAAGCCTTTCGCACTTTCTCGTGGCATTGAGGGGGCCAAGGCACCGCACCAGAAGGTTTCCCAGTATTACCAGGCCCTCGTTGCAGTCGAACCAAGTATTGCCAGATCAGACCTAGCGGCAGCCGCCGTGGGTATACACACACGGAGTTATGCGGATCTACTGGCTCGGGCCAGCGCGTCTATAACACAGGCCAAGCTCCAAAATAAGGCGACAGCGAGTTTGCAGAATAGGGACGCTGCCCTGGTGCGGCAGAGGATGCAGTTCGAAAACGCTCAACAGAGCCTTGAGGAACGGGAGATTCTGCTCGAAAAAAGAATTGATCAACTCGCGGAGGTTGATCGGGCATTAGAGTTGGCAGCTCATAGAGCCACTCAGGAAAGAGACCGTGCAAACCGCATCGGGGAGCGGCTAGAAGATCTGATGCGAAAGCTTCGAGTTGCTAACATAGATCCAGCGCTGAATATCAATAACATAAAG
>NZ_JFCA01000081.1 GCF_000612585.1 Pseudomonas sp. CHM02 | reverse complement strand
GGTGAGCGACAGTTCCACCGCGCTCATGGTGCCGTAGGGCACCACAAAGGCGCCGGGCTTGATCCAGTCGGTGCGCAGCAACGGCTCGGGCTGATCCAGGCGCGAGGCCTCGACGACGATGTCGGCACCACGCACGGTGGACTCCCAATCGTCGGTGACGATCACCGGTTTGCCCAGGTCCTGGCGCAGGCGTCCGGCGAAGGCTTCGCGGCTTTCGCTGCGGCGTGAATGCACGCGGATTTCGTCGAAGTCGAACAGGTGGTCGAGCAGGCGCACATTCCAATACGCCGTGCCACGTGCGCCGATGTGCGCCAGCACCTTGCTGTCGGGCCGGGCCAGGTATTTGGCGCCGATCGCAGTGACGGCGCCGGTGCGCATGTCGGTGATCGCCGAGGCATCGAGAATGGCCTTGGGAATGCCGGTGGCCGGGTCCAGCAGGTTGAGGATCGCCAGTTCCGAGGGCAGGCCCTTGCGGTAATTGTCGACGAAATCCCCCACCACCTTGACCCCCGCGTAGCCGATATCGCCGCCCAGCACACCGCGCAACACGTTGAAGTGGCCGTTGATCCCGCCGCCGGGAATCAGGTGGGTACGCGGTTCGATCACCGCCTCGCCACGCCCCTGGATCGCCAGGCTGGCTTCGATGGCGTTGAGGATTTCGTCATTGGTCAGCCCCAGTTCGTCGATGTCGAGGCCGTTGAGAAAATCGATGTAGATCGGTTGCATGGTCTGCTCACTGATTAAGGGCATTAGGGTCTATGTGGTGAGCGGGCTCGCCACAGAATTCATGGGGCCCTGAAGACGACTTGCTGCACATCGACCTTTTTCGGGATCAGGCCGTTGGTGAAGAACAGGTCGGCAGTGCGTTGCTGGGTGGCGATGTCGGCGGCTTGCAGCGGGCGTATGGGCGTGGAGGAACGGTGCTCGAAGTAGCTTTTGACCACCGCCGATTGCAGGCCCAAGGTCTTGGCCATCAGCGCGATGCTCTCGTCGGGCTGGTCGAGGGACAAGCGTTGTGCCTTGGCGAGGGTCTGGATAATCGTGCCGATGGCCTGGGGGTGCTGTTTGATAAACGGGCTGCTGGCAACAAAGAACGTGCCTGCCGGGTTGAGGCCCTGGCCATCGCCCAGCACGCGGGCAGAGCCGTCGACCACGGCGGCCGAGTAGTACGGGTCCCACACCACCCAGGCATCGACCTTGCCTTGTTCGAAGGCGGCACGCCCGTCGGACGGCGACAGGTACACCACGTCGACATCCTTCCACTGCAAGCCCGCACGCAGCAGACTCTTGAGGAACAGGTTGTGGGCGCTGGAGCCCTTGAGCAACGCCACGCGCTTGCCCTTGAGCTCGGCCACGTTCTGCACGCTGCTGTTTTTGGGCACCAGCACCGCTTCGGATTTGCCCTCGTTGGGCTCGACGGCAAAGTACTGCAACTCGATGCCGGCGGCCTGGGCGAAGATCGGCGGGATGTCACCGATGTTGCCGATGTCCAGGCTGCCACCGTTCAGCGCTTCGATCAGCGGCGGGCCGCCGAGGAACTCGATCCACTGCACCTGCGTACCGGGCAGCGCCTCTTCGAAGAGTTTGTGCTCACGGGCCAGCACCATGCTCACCGAGCTTTTCTGGTAACCGATACGCAAGGTGTCCGGTTCGGCCGCGAGCACCTGGCCGACCACCAGCGAAAGAACCGCAGCAGCGAAGACTTTAAGCATCAGAGCGCTCCCTTGACCTTGGCCGCCACATCCGCCGGCACCCATTGCTGCCAGACCTGTGGATGGTCCTTGAGGAACGCTTCAGCCACCAGGCGTGGCGGTGTGCGTTTCTCGCTCATTTCGCCGAGGATGCCGTTGAGTAAATCGATCGGCAGGTCAACTTTTTCAAACACGCTCACCAATTGCGGGTACTGCGCCTTGAACGGTGCCGACACACCAATCGCCAGGCGCGCGGGCATCGAGCGAGTGCCGATGGGGTTGGGGTTTTTCGCGTCGGACAGGGTCTTCCAGGCTTCGGCGTTGAACGGCGGCTCTTCCAGCTTGACCAGCTTGAAACGGCCCAGCAGCGGCGTCGGCGACCAGTAGTAGAACAGCACCGGTTTGCCACGGCGGATCGACGACGCCACTTCGGCATCCAGTGCTGCGCCGGAGCCGGTGCGGAAGTTGACGAAGCTGTCGGTAAGTTGGTAGGCCTTGAGTTTCTGGCTGTTGACGATCTCCGAGGTCCAGCCGGTGGGGCTGTTGAGGAAGCGTCCACGGGTCGGGTCTTCGGGGTCGCGGAACACGTCCTTGTAGCGCGGCAGGTCGGCCACCGACTTCAGGTCCGGCGCCAGAGGCTTGATACCGCGCTCGGCATCGCCCTTGATCACAAACTCGGGCACCCACCAGCCTTCGGTGGCGCCTTTGACCGTGTCGCCCAGGCCGAAGACCTTGCCTTCGCTCTCGGCCTTGACCCACGCCGGACTGCGCCCGGCCCACTCTTCGCCAATCACCTGGATATCGTCCTTGGCCAGGGCGGCTTCCAGGCTCACGGTGCTGCCGGGCAAGGTGTCGGTGGGCAAGCCGTAGCCCTTCTCGACGATCAGGCGCAGTACCTCGGTGATCAGGCTGCCGCTTTCCCAAGTGATGTCACCGAAGTGGATGGGTTTGACGGCTTCGGCGGCGGGTGTGGGTTGCGCTAAAACGGCCAGTGCCAGTAGTGAGCCACCGAGCAGTGTTTTAAGTCTTTTCATGCAGAACCTCATGGCGAATCAATTTCCAGAACACAGAAGATCCAGTGTGGGAGCGGGCTTGCTCGCGAAGGCGGTGGCTCAGCGATGCATGAGCTGGCTGACCCACCGTATTCGCGGGCAAGCCCGCTCCCACATTTGATCTCTGCGGATTCAAGATCGGTTAAAAGTCATAACTGAGCCGCGTGTAGTAGAACGCCCCTTCCGGCGCCGACGGCGACAGGTAGCTGTATTGCTGGCCCGGGGTCTGGCGCAGGCGGGTGTTGAAGTCGTCGGGTTTGCTGTCGAACAGGTTGTTGGCGCCGACCGACAAGCGCAGTTGTTTGGTGAACGCGTAGTTCACGTCCAGGTCGGTGTTCCATTGCGCGGCGAAGGTCTGGTCGTACTGCGCGTTGGCTTCGCTGGCGGCGTATTTGCGGTACTCGCCGTAGCGGGTTTCGCTGAGCGCGATGGTCCAGGCGCCGATCTTGTGGGTGGCGCCGAGCACCAACTTGTCTTCGGGGTAGCCGTGTTCCAGAAAGCCACGGGCTTCGCGGGTGAGGATGTCGAAACCGTTGGGGTTTTCGTGGACCTTCTCGATCGTGGTGCGTGCCTTGGTGTAGCCGGCCGACAGGCTCAACGCGCCGTACTGCGCCAGGTCCAGGTTGTACTTGCCGACGATGTCGACGCCACGGGTACGCGTGTTGGCGGCGTTGGTCATGAACTGCGCCCAGGTGTACTGGCCAAAGCCGGCCTGCTGCAGGATCTGCTCGGCACGCGGCCCGGAAATGCCACCGCTGTAGAGCAGGCGGTCACGAATCGAGATCTGGTAGGCGTCGATGGTCAGCGAGGCGTTTTCGATCGGACGCAGCACCAGGCCCAGGGAATAGTTGGTGGACTTCTCGGGCTTGAGCGGCTCGGCACCCAAAGCACGGGCGGCCGGGTTGTCGGCGGGCAGCATGCGGGTGAGTACCGGGTTGCCGTTGATATCGACGTTGGTGGTGGTGGTCCACGAGGTGCCGATCTGGCCCAGGGTCGGCGCGCGGAACGAGTTGTTCACCGTGGCGCGCAAGCCCACTTGCGGGGTGAAGTCATAGCGCGCCGAGAGCTTGCCGGTGGTGGCCGAGCCGAAGTCCGAGTAGTGCTCGGTACGCCCGGCGATGCCCACCTGGAATTTGTCGGTGAGCTGGTGTTCGAGGCCGAAGTACACGCCGCCGACATCACGCTTGTAGGTGCCGGCGTCGTCCGGTGTCAGGCCGGAGGCTTGCACCGCGCCAACCTGCACACCGTTGATGCCGCCAAAGGAGTAAGACTCGTAGTCGCCCTCTTCCAGACGATATTGCTCATGGCGGTAGGCAATACCCGCCGAGACGGTCAGTGGATGGCTCGACCAGTTGACGTCCAGGTCCTTGGCGTAATCCAGGCCGATATTGGTCTGGTCATTGACCAACGTGGCCACGTCGAACTTGGTCGGGCTGTTCAGGCCGTAGCTCGGGTTGACCGTGTTGAAAGCCAGTTCATCGTGCTTGTCGCGACCGTAGGTGGCGCTGAGGTCGAAGCGGCCGAGGGTCTCGTCTTCATAGCGCGTGCCGACGGTGAGCGCGCCGTCTTCATAGCGGTAGCGGTACTTGGGAATAGTACCGTTGGGGTAGATGCCCGGCACGTTGTTCGGGTTGTTGGCCAACAGTGGCGGCGTGTTGTTCACCGACTTGTCCTGGCCGAAGGTGGCGAAACTGTAGAGGCGCCACTGATCGCTCAGGCCGATCTCGGCGTTGGCCGCCAGGTTGAATTTATCGCGCCCGGCACCGCCCCAGCGTGGGTCTTGCAGTTGGCCGTCGGCGACGTACTTGTCGCCAATGTCGGTGGGTTTGTTGTTGAGGGTGTTGAAGCTCAGGGTGAGGAAGCCATCCCCCGGCAAACCCAGGCCGTACCAGCCGTCGGTGGTTTTGCTGAAGCCGTCGCCCTGGGCGTATTTGCCCAGTTGGGTGTTCACCTGGCCACCGCTGTCACGCTCCTTGAGCACGATGTTGACCACGCCCGCCACCGCATCCGAGCCGTATTGCGCCGAAGCGCCGTCGCGCAGCACTTCGACGTGGTCGATGCTGCTGATGGGGATCATGTCCAGGTCCACCGGCTGCGCGCCAATGAACGGCACGCCACCGGAGATGTTCACCACCGCCGAGGCATGACGGCGCTTGCCGTTGATCAGCACCAGCGTCTGGTCCGGTGCCAGGCCACGCAGGGACGCGCCCTTGGGGTTCTGGCCACGGGTCGCGCTCTGGTTCTGCGGGAAGTTGAACGACGGCAGCAATTGGAACAGCGCCTGATTGAGGCTGGTGGCGCCGGTCTGCTTGAGTTCTTCGGCGTTGATCACATCCACCGGGGCGGCACTGGTGAGGGCGGTGGCGTCACTGCGCCGGGTGCCGATGGCGACCACGCGGTCCAGGGTCGGGGCCTGGGCGGCGCTGGTCTGGGCCTTTACGTTGCGGGTGGCCTGGGCGCTTTTGACCGCGCCTTCCTTGATGATGAACGCCCCGTCCGGGCTGACCTGGACTTGCAGGCCGGTGCCCTTGAGCGCGGCGTCCACCGCCTGTTGCGCCGACAGCGAACCGTCCACACTGGCCGAGGAATAGTCACCCAGCTGCGGCGTGAACGAGATCACCTGGCCGCTTTGGCGGCTGATGTTGAGCAGCACTTCATCCAGCGGGCCAGGGGCGATGTGGTAGACCTGGCGCGCCTCTTCGGCACTGGCGGCAAACGAGAACAACAGACTGGCCAACGGCACCAGGGCAAAGGTTCGAAGCGGCACACGGTTGAACTGACTCACTTTGGCTCCCCCCAAGGAAACTCGAGAACGCTGCTCCCCGCAGCGCTTACGGGAGTGATGTGGGACAGCGGGGGGAAAACTTGCAGATCGTTTGGTTATGTCCTTAGAACCCACACAATCAATGAGCACCCCACCATTTGTAGGAGCCGGCTTGCCGGCGATGCAGACACCTCGGTGCCCCAGCAAGACCGAGGAGATGCCATCGCCGGCAAGCCGGCTCCTACGAGTTTCAGGTGGCACTGACGGTCACCCACAGGCCGGTGCGGCGGGTGATGTGGATCGGCAAGGTGCGCGCCAGGGTGTCGAGGATTTGCTGTGGGTTGTCCAGGCGGTACAGGCCACTGACGCGCAGACCGGCCACGGAGGGATCCAGGCGCAGCACGCCGTTGTGATAGGGCCGCAGTGCGTCGATGACTTCGGCCAGCGGACGGTCGCGCACTTGCAGGAAGCCATCGACCCAGGCGGTGGCACCGGAGGAACTGGCCTGCATCGGGCCGAAGCCCTCGCGGTTATAGCGCACCTCATGGCCGGCCGTGAGTTGCAGGCGCTCGCCGTTCTGGCCATCGATCTCCACCGCGCCATTCAGGGCGACAACCTGGCCCTGCCCTTCGCGCTCGCGCACCAGAAAACGGTTGCCATAGGCACGCAGACGGGTCTGGTCGGTCTGGATCAGAAACGGCCGAATGCGGTCGCTGGCGACCTTGGCCAGTAACTCGCCTTCGCGCAGGCGCACCAGCCGCCGTTGCGGGTCGAACTGGATATCGGCCGCGCTTTGGGCGTTGAGCAGCAACTCGCTGCCATCGTCCAGCATCACCGTGCGGCGCTCGCCGGTGCCGGTGCGAATATCCGCCGTAAGTTCCGTCAACGGCAAGCCCAGCGGCTTGGCCAACAAGGCGGCGCCGAGCGCTACACCGCCGCCCGCCAGCGCGACCTGCAACACCTGGCGACGGCTGGACGGTGCCTCCAACGCCTGCTGCAACACTTTGCCACTCACCCCTTGCACTTGGGGCACCTGGAACACGCCCAGGCGCGTTTCCAACTGTCGGCACAGGGCGTCGTGGCGCGGGTCGGCGGCACGCCATTGTTCGTAGCGCTGCCAGTCGCCCGCCGTGGCCTGGCCGGAACGCAGCAGCACGTACCAGCGCGTGGCGCTGTCGATCAACTCGTCGTTCATTCCAGGCACAGCCGCAGGCAGCGGTTGAAGGCACGGGTCATGTAGTCGCTGACCGAGCGCTGGGAAATCCCCAGCTCGGCGGCGATTTCCGGGTAAGTCAGGCCGTTGAGCTGGGACAGCAGGAAGGTCGCCTTGACCTTGGCCGGCAAGCCGTCGAGCAACTGGTCGATGGCTTGCAGCGCCTCAAGCATTTGCGCCAGCTCTTCCGGAGACGGTGCGGTTGAAGTCTGGTCGCTGTCGAGTGCATCGAGGTAGGCCCGCTCCAGATCACGGCGGCGCCACAGCTGGTACATCAGGCGTTGGGCGATGGTGGTGAGCAGCGCGCGAGGCTGGCGGATGGGCACGACGCCCGGTGCACTCAGGAGCTGGACAAAGGTATCGGCGGCGATGTCTTCGGCGTGCGCACGGGAATCGAGGTGGCGGTGCAAACGGCTGCACAGCCAGTCGTAATGACTGCGGAACAATCCGCCCACGTAATCGCTGTGAGAAGTGTCGGCGCCGGACATAGTGGCTCCATCTGAGTAGGTTGCGCGTTATGTCCGGTGTTCCGGTGGAGCGATCCTAGCAAGGCTGCTTATTCTTTAATAATATTTAAAAGGTATTTTTATATAACCTTATTTAAGTTTCGCGTAACCGGCGGTGGCGGCCTGCTGCTGGTAGTCCAGCAGTATCCGGTAGTCGTCTTCGCCGGCGGGCAGCACCTCCTGCAAGCCCAATGTGCCGGCGACCTGCGGTAAATCCTGCAATGCCTGGTTCATCGCCTGACGGATCCGCGCCACCTGTTCATCACTCAATCCTTTCGGTCCGATATAAGGCAGGGTCGGGCTGGGTGCGCTGTGCGCGACGATGCGCAGTCCCGCCACTTCCGACGACGCGAAACGGGCAAGGTAGTCGTAGGTGACGCTGTCGATCGCGGCAAGGTCGGCGCGGTCTTCGCGCAACCAGCGCAGGCTCTCGCGGTGGGCGCCACTGATGCCGACACTGGCGAAGAAACGGCCGTCGCGCTGCAACGGCGCCAGGCGCTCGCGCAGCAGGTTCATGCCGCTGTTGGAGTCGTGGCCGTTGATCACGCCGCGACTGTTGTAGAAATCTGCCAAGGCATGGTGCGGGTTGTCGTCACGGGTCAGCAGCAGGCTGCAATGTTCACCGTGGCTGCTGTGGGGCAGTTCATAGCGCGGCCGACCGATCACGCGAACCTGCCCAAGCAACTGGGTCATCAGCGGGTAGCCGCAGGTTTGGGTCACCAGCAGTTCAGGTGCCAGCCACAGGCCGGGCAAGTCGAGGTGATCGGCGTTGAGACGGCGCAGCTCCAGGCGTTCGAGGATGCGCGTCAGCCACTGTTGGTTGGCCTGTTGGATCGGCTCGGGCGCGACATACATCAGCAACTCGGCGTAATGCTCACTCATGGTCATCTCTCACGCAAAAGGGTGCCGGGGGCTGTCGATGGCCTTGAGGCCGTGGCGGCTGATCAACTGGCCATAGCCTTGCACCAGGAAGCCACCGCTGCGCGCCACCCATTGTTCACGTCGAGCGCGGTAGACGGTGGGCAGCAAGTACCAGGGCAGTTTCGGCAAGTCGTGGTGCACCAGGTGCAGGTTGTTGTTGAGAAACAGCCAGGTCCACGGCCAGGACGCTTCGTTGAGCACGGTGCGTTGCTCCGGTTGCGGGTGCGGACGGTGTTCATAGTAGGAACGGATCGAGGCCAGGGACAAGGCCGGCACGCTGACCAGCAGCAGGTAGTGCCACACCGACAGCGCGCTGTAGTGAGCGACGAAACTCAGCATCAGCACAGTGACGACGCCGTGGGCCAGCCACATCGGCCACACCTGGGGCAGGCGTTGTAGCTCATGACGCACCAAGCGGCCAATCGCCAAGGGTGCCGCGAGCAGGAAGCGACCGAGCACGGTCTTGGTCAACCAATGCACGCCACGTTCGAACAGCGAGCTGTTGTCCCAATGCTGCTGGTTGAGGTAGCGGCTTTCCGGGTCGATGCCCGGCAGGGTCAGGTCTTCGTCGTTGTGGTGCAGCAGGTGGCTGTCGCGATACAGCGTGTAGGGATACCACACGGCGAAGGGGGCATAGCCGAGGAGTTTATTCAGCAGCAGCGAACGGGTGGGATGACCATGCAGCAATTCATGTTGCACCGACAGCCACAGCGTCACGACCGGGATCAGCAACAGGGTGCTCAACCACAGGCCCAACCAGTGGCTGCCGAGAATCACGGCGAACCAACCGGCGTACACGCCGATCAACAGCAGCCAGGTCGGCCATTCGGTTCTTGCAGTAAAGGTCGCGGCCAGGGCTTCGATTTCCCGGCGCTGGGTCAGATCAAGGTAGTTGGCCATCGGCAGCTCAGAGCAGGTGTTTCCTGCTCTGTGCAATGAGGCGGGGAAATCTTGCAGATCGTTTGGTTCTAAGCTTGTAACTCAGTGACCGAACAGGCCCGTCTCGGATTTCTTGGCTTTCTTGTCGGCGCGTTTTTCATCCGCGGTCTTTGCCGGTTTTTTCTTCGCGGCTTTTTTTGAATCCATACCTTTGGCCATGATGCATGCTCCACTTACAGGGGATGTAGCACTGGGTATACCACCTATTGCCCGGCAGAAGGCGCTTATAATCCCCGGCCCTTGATAATGCTTGCCTGAACACCATGCCCCCATTGCACATCGCACCCCTGGCAGAGCCGCTGTGGCCGCTGCTGAACAAATTTTATCGCAGCCATAATTCGTCGATGAAGGCGCTCAAGGGCGGGCGTCTTTGGGTGGCGCGGGAGGACGAAATCGTCGCCGGGCTGTGCCTGACACCGGTGGTCGGCGGGCAGTGGCTGACCGGAGTGTTTGTTGACCCCGCCTATCGTGGACAGGGGCTGGCGGCGCGGGTGATCGAGGCAGCGGTGGCCAATGTGGAGGGGACGGTGTGGCTGCTGTGTCATCCGGACCTGGAACGGCTGTATCAATCCATGGGTTTCACCCAGGCCACGCGGCTGCCACAGTCCCTCAGCGAACGGCTGGTGCGCTACAAGCGCAACAAACCGATGATCGCGATGGGCTTAGATCGTTTAGTGAGGTCGACCTCGCATAATGTGTGATCAGCGCGTGCGGGGCCCATGCTAGCCTCGGCGGCACAGTGGCCCTCTACAGGATGATCATGAAAACGACGCTTGCAGTTCTCTCCCTCACCGCCCTGCTCGCCCCGGTCTTGGGCCAGGCAGCCGACGCACCGATCACCGCCCAGCAGTACCAGAGCGTACTCGCCGGCAGTTGGCGCGACCCGGCCAATAGCGCCCGCGACGGCTATCGCCATCCGCAACAGACCTTGGCGTTTTTTGGCTTGGGCGCCAGGCAGACGGTGATTGAAATTACCCCCGGTGGCGGCTGGTACAGCGAGGTGCTGGCGCCGCTGCTCAAGGATCACGGGCAGTACGTTGCGGCCGTGCAAGCGGCGAGCAGCAGTGACTACGCGCGAGCGTCCGAAGCAAATCTGAAGAAGAAATTCGCCGCCGACCCCGCGCGCTACGGCAAGGCCTCGGTGGTCGAGTTCGACCCCAAGGCCCCGGTGTTCGGCAAACCCGCGTCGGCGGATGCCGTACTGACCTTTCGCAATGTGCATAACTGGGTAGAGGCAGGAACCGCACCGGCCACCTTCAGCGCGTTCTACAGCGTGCTCAAGCCCGGCGGCGTGTTGGGCGTGGAAGATCACCGGGCCAAGGACGGGGCGGATCTGCAGGCGATCAAGGACAGCGGTTACCTGACCACCGCGCAGGTGGTGAAGCTGGCGTCCGATGCCGGGTTCAAGCTGGCAGGTCAAAGCGAAGTGAATGCCAACCCGAAGGACACCAAGGATTATCCGGCTGGCGTGTGGACGTTGCCACCGACGTTGAAGCTGGGGGAGCAGGATAAGGCGAAGTACGTGGCGATTGGCGAGTCGGACCGGATGACGTTGCGGTTCATTAAACCCACGCGATAACAATTACTGAAGTATCGCTTTTCTGTGGTGAGCGGGCTTGTCCCGCGCTGGGCTGCGAAGCGTCCCCTATCCAAGCCACCGCGGTCCGTCAGGCACACTGCGGTGACAGGTTTGGGTCTGCTTCGCAGCCCAGCGCGGGACAAGCCCGCTCACCACAACAAGCAGCCTCACATTCAGATGCAGGATCAATCGTCGGCCGTGGGATCCAAGTCCGGGAACATGACTTCGATAAAGCCGAACTTGCTGAAGTCGGTGATCCGCGACGGGTACAACCGGCCGATCAGGTGATCGCATTCATGCTGCACCACCCGCGCATGGAAACCATCGGCAAAGCGCACGATAGGCTCCCCCTTCGGATCGAACCCTTCGTAGCGAATCTGCTGGTAACGGTTCACCGCGCCACGCAGGCCGGGCACGGAGAGGCAGCCTTCATAGCCCTCTTCCAGCACCGGGCTGAGCGGGGTAATCAGCGGGTTGATCAAGATCGTCTGCGGCACTGGCGGCGCGTCCGGGTAGCGCTCGCTGGCTTCGAAACCGAAGATCACCAATTGCAGGTCGACACCGATCTGCGGCGCGGCCAGGCCAACGCCACCCACGTGCTCCATGGTCTGGAACATGTCATCGATCAATTGCCACAGCTCGGGGCTGTCGAACATTTCCGGCGGAACCGGAGGCGCGATGCGCAGCAGGCGCTCGTCGCCCATTTTCAGGATTTCACGGATCATTGATCAGACTTCGTCGGGAGTGGGCTTGGAGTGGTCTCGGCCGAGGCCTGAGACATGCTGTTTTTCATCGGTGTGGCCGGGCTCGTCGAACGCTTTTTCACCCGGGTCCTTGCCCTCGGCGGACATGTGTTCGATCACTGCGTTCATCTCCGCCCCCAGCAACAGCACGGCGGCGGAAATGTAGAAATACAGCAGCAACACGATGATCGCGCCGATACTGCCATACATGGCGTTGTAGTCGGCAAAGGTTTTGACGTAGTAGCCAAAGCCCAGGGACGCGATGATCCACACCACCACCGCGAGCACCGAGCCCGGAGTGATGAAGCGGAATTTCTGCTCCACATCCGGCATCACGTAGTACATCAGGGCCACGGCGAACATCAGCAAAATCACGATCAACGGCCAGCGCAGGATGGTCCACAAGGTGACCACGAACTCCTGCATGCCGATCTGCCCGGCCAGCCATTCCATCACTTGCGGGCCAAGGACCATCAGCGCAGCAGCGGCCAGCAGCATGCCGGCGATGCCAACCGTGTAGAAAATCGACAGTGGGAAGCGCTTCCAGATCGGCCGGCCTTCAACCACATCGTAGGCGGCGTTCATCGCGCTCATCATCAGGCGCACGCCGGCCGAAGCCGTCCACAGCGCGATCACGATACCCACCGACAGCAGGCCACCCTTGGATTGCTGCAACTGGTCGATCACCGGGTTGACCTGCTCCAGGGCCTGGGGCGGCAACACCAGTTCCGACTGCATGCGCAGCCAGGTAAAGAAGTCGGGCAGGTGCAGGAAACCGATCAGGGCAATCAGGAACAGCAGGAAGGGAAACAGCGAGAACAGCATCTGGTAGGCCAGAGCCGACGCGTAGGTGGGCATTTCGTCATCGACGAATTCCTTGACGGTGCGCACCAGCACTTTGTGCAGCTTGAGACCATCGAGAACCGGAAAAATCATAGCGTCTACTTTCGCCGCAAAAATTTGAGTTCGTGGGCGACTCAGGGGCCGTTTTCTACATCAAGGTAGCCTATTTGGCGACCTCGAAACAATTTCGAAACTTTATTCAGCGCGTGCAACACAAAAACGGCCATCCGTGGATGGCCGCGTGGCTGCGCATTCGCAGTCAGCCGGGTCAGGCTTTATCGATGGTTTTCTTTACCGCATCTTTGGCCTTGCCGACGGCTTGCTGAGCTTCGCCTTTCTTTTCCTGAACCTTGCCTTCGGTCTGCAGCTTGGTGTTGTCCGTGGCTTTACCGACACCTTGCTTGATGTTGCCGACGGCTTCGTTCGCCAAACCTTTTGCCTTATCCGCTGTGCTGCCCATGGTATTTCTCCTGAGAACAATCAAGGGTTTTGGTCATTACCTAAAGATTGACCCGAGGCCGTTCGGCAGAGTTTCAATTATTTTTGCCCACGCATTTCATCGAAAGCGGCAGGTTTGGCTTTATGTTTTGCGGCCAACCCACGAGAATGCCCGGCACATTCAGGCTATACCGCTGAATAACAGATCCCGTAGGAAGGTTATGAAACTCAATAAAGCACAGGCCATCGCCCGTAGAAACACCGAACTGGGCGGTGCCGTACTCGGCGTCAACAACTGCCATTTCACCGACCTGGACCGCAAACGCAACATCTGGTGGTTCGACCTGCCGGTGGGCCGTATTGCCGTGGGCCAGTACGAGTGGATCCACCTGTTGATGCACAACGCCGAGACCGACCAGTTGCTGCACCTGAAGGTGCCGACGGCATTCCTGCGCGAGAAGCTCGAAGGCCTGGTGGTGCGCAACGCGGGCAAGCGCAAGCCGGAGATTACCCTGGAACTGAGCGCGGACAAGGATTCGTTCCTCAAGGACGTACGCCCAGCCGGCGCTGGCGTGAGCTTCGCGCAGTTCGCCCTGTAAAATCCCCCCCGCACTCCAATACAGGCCATAAAAAACCG
>NZ_JFCA01000080.1 GCF_000612585.1 Pseudomonas sp. CHM02 | reverse complement strand
AATAGCGGGCTTTTCTTTGTCTGGAATATGGCAAAAAATCGTACGCTGAACTTTTTTTAAATAAATTGCATTTAAATCAAGACATTACGATTTTTTGGTGTATGATGCGCCCACACCGAAACGAAGGGTGATTAGCTCAGCTGGGAGAGCATCTGCCTTACAAGCAGAGGGTCGGCGGTTCGATCCCGTCATCACCCACCATTCGCTTCATGTGTTACGCGCAGCGGTAGTTCAGTCGGTTAGAATACCGGCCTGTCACGCCGGGGGTCGCGGGTTCGAGTCCCGTCCGCTGCGCCATATTCGGTCACCTGGAACGCTGAACGCCAGGTCACCACAAGAAGCCCGCTCATTGAGCGGGCTTTTTTTCGTCCGCAATTTATCCTTCCTGCGCCTTGCCGTTGTGCACTGCATGTTCGCCCTGAACTGTGCGGGTGCGCCATGACGTGGGGGAATGCCCCCATGCACATTGGTTGATTGCGCCCCCGGCCGCTTCAACGTTTATTAATAGCCACGCGAAGACTTCCAGGCGAGTGACGGGCAGCAGGATGCTGCCGTACCCGCTCATTCACATAAAAATAGTCTGCAAGGGGAATGGCTCTAGATGAAATATCCACTGCGTCCGTTGGTGTTCTGGCCAACTTTCCTGATCCTGCTGGCGGCGGTGATCGCCAGCTATGTCGACCTGAATGCATTCCTTGCAGTCAGCAAACAGCTCAACAATGTGATCCTGAAAAATTTCTCATGGCTGTTCAGTGCCGGCTCGTTTGCCATGGTAGTGCTGACCGCCATCGTCTACTTCTCCGCGCTGGGCAAGGTGCGCATCGGCGGTGAAGACGCCCGGCCCCTGCTGAGCAAATGGCGCTGGTTCATGGTGGCGCTGTGCACCACGTTGGCGGTGGGCGTGCTGTTCTGGACCACCGCCGAACCGCTCTATCATCTGTACGGACCACCCACCAGCCAGCCAATCGAAGCGGGCAGCTCGGCGGCCAAGAGCTTTGCCATGTCGACGATGTTCCTGCACTGGACTATCACGCCCTACGCCATCTACCTGGTGCCCTCGCTGGTGTTTGCGCTGGTGTTCTATAACCGTCGCAGCAACTTCTCCATCGGCGCCATGCTCGAGCCGCTGCTGGGCGCGGCGCGGGTCAAGCGCTACGCCGGGCTGATCGACACCCTGGCGATGTTCGCCCTGGTAGCTGGCATGGCCTCGTCCCTGGGCACCGGTGCGCTGACCCTGGCCGGTGGCCTGGCCCAGTACATCGGCGGTGAAACCACGCCGTTCCGCCTGGCCATCATCATTGCGATCATCGTCATCACCTTTGTCGCTTCGGCCGCCAGCGGTCTGCAGAAGGGTATCGTGATGCTGTCCTCGTTCAATACCTGGATCATGCTGGCCCTGGGGTTGTTCGTGCTGCTGTGCGGGCCGACCTTGTACATGTTCAGCCTCGGCGTCGAGTCCCTTGGCGTGTACCTCGACACCTTCTTCAGCCGCAGCCTGTTCACCGGCGCCGCCAGTGGCGATACCTGGCCGTACAGTTGGACGGTGTTCTACTGGTCGGTGTGGTTCGCCTGGGCACCGGTGAGTGCGTTGTTCCTCGGCAAGATCGGCCGTGGCTATACCGTGCGCGAATTCATCCATATCAACATGCTCTATCCGGCGTTGTTCACGGCGGTGTGGATCTGCATCTTTTCCGGCGCCAGCCTGTACTTCGATGCGCTGGGCGGCGGCAGCCTCAACCGTGTACTCAACGATCAGGGCGTGGAACACGTGCTGTACCAGATGTTCCAGCAATTGCCCGCCAGCGGCCTGATGATCGCGTTCCTGCTGTTCGTGGCGTTCGTCTCCTTTGTCACAGCGGCCGACTCCAGCACCGACGTGATCGCCAACCTGTGCAGCAAAGGCGTGACCGCCGATTCCGATCTCGATGGCAACCCGCTATTGAAGATTGTCTGGGGCCTGATCATCGGCACGGTGTCGTGGGTGATGGTCGCGTTTGTCGGTGTCGACGGGGTGAAGATGCTCTCCAACCTGGGCGGCCTGCCGGGAATGATCCTGGTGTTGCTGGCCAGTACCTCATTGATCTTCTGGCTCAAGAACCCCGCGCTGCTCGATGTGAAAAACCGTGAGCCGGCCCCCGAGCCCGAGCTGCGTGGCGCCAGCCCTGTCGCTGAATTCGCCCGCTAGACCCGACAACCTGTGATTCTCCCCGCGCGCTCCCCTCAGGGCGTGGGGGAGCCGTTTGTTTGCACTGAACGCGTTTGGAGTTACCGATGGAAATCGTTACCGAGTTTGCCTACAAGGTCCGCGAAATCGAGCACTGCCTGATTCCCTTGAAAGACGGCACCCAATTGGCCGCACGCATCTGGCTGCCGGAAGTCGCCGGCCTGCAGACCTTCCCGGCGATCCTGGAATACCTGCCGTACCGCAAACGCGATGGCACCGCCGTGCGCGATGCGCTGACCCATCCGTGGATGGCAGGGCAGGGCTATGTGTGTGTACGCGTGGATATGCGCGGCAATGGTGAGTCCCAGGGGCTGATGGCCGATGAATATCTGTTGCAGGAACAGGACGACGCCCTCGAAGTGATCGATTGGCTGTGCCGGCAGCCTTGGTGCGACGGCAACGTTGGCATGATGGGCATCTCCTGGGGCGGCTTCAACGGCCTGCAAGTCGCGGCGCGTCAGCCCGAGGCGCTGAAGGCGATCATTACCCTGTGCTCGACCGATGACCGCTTTGCCGACGACATCCACTACAAGGGCGGCAACCTGTTGATGGAGAACTTCGGCTGGGCCGCAACCATGCTCAACTTCAGCGCGGCGGTGCCCGATCCCCTGCTGGTCGGCGACGACTGGAAAAACCTCTGGCACCAACGCCTGGAGGCTATGCCGCTGCTCGCCGAAACCTGGCTGCAACACCAGACCCGCGATGACTACTGGCGCCATGGCTCGGTGTGCGAGGACTACACGCGGATCAAGGCAGCGGTCTACGCCATGGGGGGGTGGGGCGATGCCTACCGCAATACCGTGTCGCGCCTGATGGAAAACCTGCCGGGGCCGAAGAAGGCCATGATCGGCCCGTGGATTCACAAGTACCCGCATTTCGCCGTACCCAACCCGGCCATCGGCTTTCTGCAAGAAGCCAAACGCTGGTGGGATCACTGGCTCAAGGGCGTCGATAACGGGGTGATGGATGACGCAGCCTGCACTTTTTACCTACAGGATGTTCTGCCGCCGAAGGGCAGTTACGCCGAACGGCCGGGTATCTGGGTGCAGACGGCGGGCTGGCCGGATCCGCAGGTGCAGTGGACCGATTTCAGCCTTGGCGAACACGGCTTGAATGCTGGCACACAACCCTTGACCGCACCGCGCAGCATTTGCTCGCCGCTGACCACCGGCGTGCATCAGGGCGAATACTGCGCCATCTGGTTTGGCCCTGATGGTCCGACGGACCAGCGCCGTGATGATGCCCACTCGCTGTGCTTCGACTCCCAACCGTTGACCGAACCTTTGGCGCTGCTGGGGGATGCACGCCTCACGCTGCGTGTGGCAAGTGACACATCTTGTGGTCAATTGGTCGCCCGGTTGAACGCAGTGGCCCCGGACGGACACGTCACGCAGATCAGTTACGGCGTGCTCAATCTCACGCTTCGCGAGGATGTTTCCTACGTAACACCTGTAGTCCCGGATGAACCGATGGACGTGCAGTTAAACCTCGACCACATCGGCATGCGCCTGCCCGCCGGCTACCGTTTGCGCCTGGCCCTGAGTACCGCGAGTTTCCCGCTGCTGTGGCCGAGTCGCGAGCTGACGACACTGACCTTGCTGCCTGCCCTGCACAGCCTGCAGTTGCCCGTGTTCACTGGCGAAGCGGTGACGTGCCCGTTCGAAGCGCCGCAATCGGCGCCTCCGGCCAACCTGGAAGTACTGCGCGCCGCCGCACCGAAACGCACGTTGATCGAAGATGTCGGCAGCGGCGAAGTCTGCGTGAAGATCGAAGATGACCTGGGCGCGGTGCGTTTCACTGACCACGGCTTGTCGGTGGATCAGCGTTGCACCGAGCAATACCGCACCTTGCCCTGGGACCCGCTGTCGACGCGCGCTGATATTGAATGGTACTACCGTGTCGGTCGTGACTCGTGGGCCGTGGAAGTGGAAAGCCACTTGAGCGTGCACGCCGATGCCGAGTGGTTCTACATCGAGGCCGAGCAGACGGCCTGGGAAAATGGCCAACTGGAACATCGTCGGCAATGGAGCAAACGCGTGGCCCGGGTCGCGCTGTGAGTGGGCAACTGGCAGGATATCTGCCAACGTGATCTCTGCGGGCTCGGGTAACACCGGGCCCGCATCTGCCAGTGGAATTGCTCATGTCGCGCCGAAACGTCGATCTTCCCCCACTCAACTGTCTGCAGACCTTCGAAGCGGCTGCCCGCCATCTGAGCTTTACCCAGGCCGCCCATGAACTGAACCTGACCCAGAGCGCTGTCAGTCGCCAGATCAAGCGCCTTGAGGAAGACCTGGCCCGCCCGCTGTTTTATCGGCTGGCCCAGGGCCTGAGCCTGACGCCGGCCGGCGTGCGTTACTTCCGCACCATCCAACGCCTGCTACGCGAGCTTGACCGCGAGTCTGCCGAGTTGCGCCGTCGCGGCGCCGATCGGCAGTTGACCCTGGCCAGCACGCCTACCATCAGCACGATCTGGCTTGCGGGTCTATTGCCGGACTTCCAGCACGAACACCCGGACCTGGATATCCGCATCCTGTGCAGCGAAAGCCCCAATCATCTGGACGTCAGCGAATACGACCTGGGCCTGTTCTATCACCTGGATGAACTGCCGGCGCCCCACGGCCTGGAGTTGTCGCCGGTGTTCGACAGCGAGCAGGTCATTACCGTGTGCAGTCCCACCTATATCGAGCGTCATGGCCCGATTCGGGACGTGCAACATTTGCTGCATGCCCACACCTTGCTGATCGTGGAGGACCACTACCACGACTGGCTGACCTGGACCGACTGGTTTGCCGACGTCGGCGCCGACTATTACACCCCGCGTCATGCGTTGCGCACCAACAGCTATCAACTGCTGATGCAGTCGGCGGTGATGGGGCACGGCGTCGCATTGGGCTGGAAGCGTTTGCTGGAGAGCGACCTTGCCTCCGGACGCCTGCAAATGGCCTTGCCCCATACCATGCACAGTCGCGGTCGCCTGCATTTGATGCAACCCCATCACCGCAACCCGCCCTCGGCCGCGCGCAGTTTCCGCCAATGGCTGCTGGCCCGGACCGCTGAAGCCGGGCGCGCTGGCTGAGGGTCAGCGCGGCCCGGTTTTTTTCTTCTTGGCCTGGCGTGTCGCCAGGTGCTCGAAGCAAAAAGAGGCGGTGCCGAACACCGCAATCAGGGTGAGTACGAGCATGCCGAGGGTTGAGCTTTCCACGGTGACTTCCTACGGGTGATGGAGTAGGTGCTCACGGTAGAGGCGGGGTGAAAGCGGCTCAATAGACCCGACGCAATCCTTACGCCGTCGGGCCCATTGTTATGCATTCTTTACGGGGCGTTGCGGCTGTGGCGGTAATCGCTGACCGCTTCGTACACCGCCTTGCGCAAGCGGTTGATGCCGCCGATAGGGCGGTGTTCCGCGACGCCGAACCAGGGGTTGAACGACTGATTGTCGCACGCCAGGTTCTGCTCGGGCGTATCGAAGTCCTGTGCCGGAATGCGCACCTTGGCCACGCTCTCGTAGGGCGCGTCGCTTTCCTTCCATTCGATGCTGGTGTCTTCGATCGGCATGAATTTCTGCGGGTTCTGCCGCTGGATCTGCAGCACGAAACACGCCGGTACACGGTCGGTGGACAACTGCTGGCTCAAGGCGCTGCGCAGGAAATTCGGCAGGTCCTGGTTCTGTCTGGGCAGTTGATACTCCGGGCAGCTTTGCGGGTCGGGCGCGACGCGGAACTTGGCGTTGGCGGCACCGAACTTGTAGGGCGAAACCGAAAAGTAGGTGGTCTGCGTCGGGCTGGCCGGCGCCGGCGCCAAGGTGGCCAGGGCGATAAACAAGTGGCGTACCTGCCAGGTGCGTGGGTCGACCTTGGGAAAGAACGCCAGCACCTTCTTGCCATCCGCTTGTGCGCCGATGTTCTGCGCATATTCCGCCACATCGCTGACAAAGAAGTTCGGGTGGCTGAACATCACGAAGTCCTGTTCCGTGCGCGTCTGTTGATCGGCCAGCAGTTGTTTACCCGGTACGCCCAGCAGCTTGAGGGCCATGCCCCGTGCGTCACGAATGCTGTCGAACTGCGGATAGGCGTTGCCGTTGGACAGCCGCATCAGCGCCTGCCAGGTCTTGCCCGGCTCGGCGAACACGCCCTGGCGCAGCGCCGGGTCGAGATCGGCCAGCACGCTGACTTCGGCCTTCACGCACCCATGGGCCTTGGCGTGGGCATCACGCAGGTAGCGTGTGCCTTCGCGGTGCTGGTCAACGATGCGCACTGCCGTCTGGATAATGCCTTGGGTCATTGCCGCTTCGCCTGGCGGGATCTGCTCATTCGGCGACACCGGGCCGCTGTGCTGCCAGGCGTACCAGGCAGTGGCGGCCAGCCAACCGAGCAGGCCGAGGCCTGCCAGCCACAGCAAGGTCTTGCCTAGAAACGCGCCGATGCGCAGCCAGAGGCGGGCGAGCAGGGAAGGGCGGTCGTATGGGGATCGAATCATCATGGCAGTTGTTGCTCCAGCGGGCCGCCCAGCACTTTGAGGTATTCCAGCAGCGCCCAGCGTTCCTGCGGCAGCAGGCCACGGCCGATGACGCCATTGCCACGTTGGCCTGCACGGAATTCGTGGCCGCTGTTGTGGTTGCCGGTGATTTTGGTATCGAACAGGAAGGCATTCTTGAACGCCGCGGTCTCGAAGCCGAGATGGCGCGGGTCGTAATTGAAGGTGCCTTTATAGAAGGTGGTGCTGCGCTCGTCCTGGGGCGAGAGCAACTGGTAGATCGTCGGCACCGAGCCGTTGTGCAGGAAGGGCGGAGTCGCCCACACGCCGGCCAGCGGCCGCGCCTTGTAGGCACGCAGCTCGCGCACGCCGATGGGCAAGCCGTAACCATCCAGGCGCGGGCGTTCGGCCGGGGTCACGCCGGCGGCGCGGTAAGCGTGCTCTTCGACGAAGGCCGTGACATAGGCGAGGCCCTTGGCCACCGACATTTTCTTCAGATCCAACGGCTCGGTCGGCGTGGGGTGCAGTTCGACGTTGAGCTTGGCCAGTTCTGCCGGGTCCCACTGCAGCGCGCTGAGGTCATAGCGTTGGTCGGCAATGTTGCTGGCGGTGCCGGGGTCGGTGCCGATGTAGTCCACGGGCAGCATTTTAAGCGCCTGCACCGGGCGGCCATTTTCCTGGGTGACGCTGGGCACGTGGCAGCCGGCGCAGTTTTCGGTAAACAGTGCGCGGCCTTGTGCGGCGAGGGGTTTGTCGATGGCGCCGAACAGGTCCTCGGGCCAGGTGGGGGGCTTGAGGCGTTGCAGGGTTTCTTCGATCAGGTTGAGGTCGCGTACGCGTACGCTGGACGGGTAGCGCGCATCGCCCTGGAGCGGTTGGCCTGCCTCGTCGAAAAAGGTCAGCGTCGCGCCCACGCCCAGGGCTTCACCGATATTGCGCGCCATGGGCTGCTGGGCCGAGCCGTTCCATTGCACCCAGTCGAAGGTCCAGATATCCCACAGCTGCGGGTAGTCCACCGGCGCATTGGCGACGCGATAATTGTCCGGAGAAATGGCATCGCCAAAGCTGGCGTTGGCGATACGGCCAAACGCGTCCGTGCGGCCGGGGCCTTCTTCGGTGGGGTAAAGACCGCGATGGGTGTCGTTCCAGGCCACTTTCAGAAACATGTTCAGTGACTGCTTGAAGTCCTGGCGCAGTTGTTTGTGCTCGGCGTCGTAGCGCTCGCCCAACACCTGGCGGGCGAAGCGCTCGAACTTCCACGGGTTGTAATAAGTGGCGGCGAGGCTGGCGACCAGGGCCTGGCCGAAACTGCCGCCGCGCAGGGTCGGTACGCTGGAGGGCAGTACGTGCTGGGCCGAGCCACCGTCGATGCGCAAGGCCTGGCCTTTGAAATGCAGCTCGCCGGTATGGCAGGCGGCGCAGGTGATATCCAGGTACTCGACGTTGCTGCCGGCGTTCTTGTGCCGAGCGAAACCCACGGGCAGGTTGCCGGGGTTTTGCGCGGTGGGCACTTGCTTGGGGTCGACCAGGAAACCGAAGCGCGCCAGGTACTCCGGCGTGGCGAAGCGTTGCTCCGAAAACGGCAGTTCCAGGGCGGTGAACCAGTCGTAGTGCAGGCCTTTTACTTGCGTGCCCTGGGGCGTGAAGTAATAGGTCTGGCGGTCGGCGGCACTCCATTGGTCCTGGTAGTGCACCTGCTCCACGGGCACGTAGTCCGGCAGCCTGGGGTTGACGGTGTAATAGAGCACGACGGCCAGAATCAGGCCGAGGGCTAACAATATCAGGAGTAAAACACGGGAAAAAATGCGCAAGATAACTATCCTTGTCGAGTTGTAGCGCTGTTATGCCACCACGGCACAAGTGCGGCAAGTGGCCATGAGCCTGGTAGTAGGCGGTCCCACGATCCTTCGCGGGGTCCCATCATGAATGAAAATGCGTTTAAACACGTGAACTTATCAGAAGTTTCCTGCTCACATGCCGGTAGCCATTGGTCGTGGCCGCCTGATAAGCTCGCGACTTTATTCGAATGCCCTTTTGGCGCATGAACAAGGAAATAGCATGAAACAGCATCGGTTGGCGGCGGCGGTGGCCCTGGTTAGCCTGGTACTTGCGGGTTGTGATTCGCAGACCAGCGTAGAGCTGAAAACCCCGGCGCAGAAAGCTTCCTACGGCATCGGCCTGAACATGGGCAAAAGCCTTGCCCAAGAAGGCATGGATGACCTGGATTCCAAAGCAGTAGCCCAGGGCATCGAAGATGCCGTCGGCAAGAAAGAGCAGAAGCTCAAAGACGACGAACTGGTTGAAGCGTTTGCCGCACTGCAAAAGCGTGCTGAAGAACGCATGACCAAGATGAGCGAAGAGTCGGCAGCGGCCGGCAAGAAATTCCTCGAAGACAACGCCAAGAAAGACGGCGTCGTCACCACTGCTTCCGGTCTGCAGTACAAGATCACCAAGAAAGCCGATGGCCCTCAGCCTAAGCCGACTGACGTGGTGACTGTGCACTACACCGGCAAGCTCACCAACGGCACTACCTTTGACAGCTCCGTGGATCGCGGTAGCCCGATTGACCTGCCAGTCAGCGGCGTGATCCCAGGTTGGGTCGAAGGCCTGCAACTGATGCACGTGGGCGAGAAGGTCGAGCTGTACATCCCGTCCGACCTGGCCTACGGCGCGCAGAGCCCGAGCCCGGCGATTCCAGCCAACTCCGTGCTGGTATTCGACCTGGAGCTGCTGGCCATCAAGGACCCAGCCAAGGCTGAAGCCCCTGCTGCACCAGCCGCCAAGAAGTAATCGGCGCCTGAACACCCAAGGCCCCGTCTCGACGGGGCGTTGTTGTTTCTGGGAGGTGCACGTTTCTAAATGTGGGAGCTGGCTTGCCTGCGATAGCGGTGGATCAGCCAGCCCCTCTATGACTGACACGCCGCAATCGCAGGCAAGCCAGCTCCCACATTGAAGCCAGTGCAGATCCAAACGAACGTCTGTGGCAGGTAACAGTCTGATATAAGACTCGAGTACGGGTAGCCGCACATCAATGCCA
This sequence comes from Pseudomonas sp. CHM02, assembly GCF_000612585.1. Lineage (GTDB taxonomy): Bacteria > Pseudomonadota > Gammaproteobacteria > Pseudomonadales > Pseudomonadaceae > Aquipseudomonas. Next base: position 6,565 of record NZ_JFCA01000080.1, on the reverse strand, counting down.
AGTCAATGAAATCTTGGGTTTTTTTTATGTGCGCAAAAAACGCCCGATCTGACTGTAGGCCTTGTACTACGTGGCTTTCAGGCCGGAAAATAGGCTCTGTTCACAAGGTTATCCACAATTTGTGTGGATAACCTTTTCTGTCGCCTGGAACTGGAGTGACGCATGAAACCACCCTTCAATTTCACCCGTTTCCTGCCCATGGCCGCACGTTTGCTCGGGCGTGGCCGATTGCCCACCTTGCTGTTTGCGGTCGCTGCCAAGGGCTCGAGCCAGGGCAATCGGCTGGGTAAGCTCAAGGATGATCTCAAATTGCTCCAGGCCCTGTGCCTGGCTTACTGGCGCGGCGAATACCGGGCGATCAGTCCCAAGGCGCTGATCTCGGTAGTGGCAGGGCTGATGTATTTCCTGAGCCCGATCGATGCGATCCCGGACTTTATCCCCATGTTCGGCATGCTCGACGACATCGCTGTGTTGGCGTGGGTCATGAAGACCCTGGAAGGCGAACTGAGCGCCTTTCGCGCCTGGCGCGACGCCCAGCGCCCGGAAAAGCTTGCCGTGGTCGAGCGCCTGCCAGCGACGCCAGCGCTGCTGTCCAAGGAAAACCCGCAAAAAAACCGATGACACGGGATATCCCCCTGCGACCTTTGTGGCTGTTAGGATTACACTCCTAAGGAAAGGGCTTACTTAGTAAGTGTTGTTATCCTACGGGGCAGTCATGGATATTCAGATAATTTCACGGAATGGCGAACCCGAATACGCGGTGTTGCCATGGGATCAGTACCAGGCGCTGCTAAAAGCTGCCGGTCAACACCAGCCAACGCTACCTCCTTCTGCATCGACTGCCCCGGCCGCCCCCGAACAGGACCTGCGCCCGCTCGCAGACCTGCGCGGGCTGCGCGAGGCCAAGGGCCTGGCTATCGAGACCCTGGCGCGCACGGTGGGTATCAGCCCCTCATATCTTGGATTGATCGAAAGTGGTGAACGCCAGCCGGATGCCGCGATCCGCCGCAGCCTGGCCTGGGAATTGGGCGTTGCAGGTTGGAGGGATGAATCTTGAGCCTACGTATCAGCCGTCAACACTGGGATGGGTTACTCAACGAACTGGACCAGGCGCGCCGCCAGCGCCATCTGCTGACCTACCGTGCGCTGCTGGAGCGCCTGCAGTTCCCCACGCCGGCCATGCAAACCCTGGCGGCGGCACTGGAGCACCTGGCGGCGCTGGACGCCAAGGCCGAGCAGCCGTTGCGCAGCTCGCTGGTGATCAGCCAGGGCGCCAGCCGTTTGCCGCGTACCGGCTTCTTTGAGTGTGTGGAGCGCCTGGGACGTTTCAGCGGGCCATCCGATGGCGTGGCCGCTGCCTCCTGGCATGCATCCGAAGTGGTGCGGGTCTTCGAATATGAGTACCCGGAATCCGCCGAAGCCTAAAGCGCCTGGGATAGCGCGTCCATGCTGTCGATCACATGGATGCTGTAGCCGGCCACATCCTTGGCATGATGCTTGGCCTGCGACGCCAGCTCCGCCAGTTGGCTGGCATCGAGTTGTCCACAGGCCTGTGGATACAAATGCACCACGCCGATGGACAGCGACAACAGCGCAAATTCCTGGCGCACGCCCTGGCGGTTCAACGCCACGAAACAACCGGCATCCAGGTGTTCGGCACGGTAGAAGCGCCGGCATTGGGTGTGGAAGTCATCCAGCAACTGGTTGAGCCGCTTGCGCCAATCCTGCGGGCCCAACACCAACAGAAAGTCATCGCCACCGATGTGCCCGACAAAGTCGCGGCTGGGGTCGACGCGGTCGTTCAAGCACTGCGCCAGGCACAACAACACCTCATCCCCACGCCCATAACCGTAGATGTCGTTGAACGGCTTGAAGCTGTCGATATCCACGTAGCAGATCACCGACTCCCGTTGTTGCTGCAGCAAGCGCGTGAGGCACTGCTGGATCGGTACGTTGCCCGGTAGCAAGGTGAGTGGGTTGGCGTAGCGCGCCTGCTGGATCTTCAGCTCGGTGATCAGCTTGAGCACATCGATCACCCGACCCAGGCCCAGGTAGTCGCCATTGAGCGTGATGATGAAGTCTTCTTCGATGCGTTGCCGCGCACGGCTGGTGAGCAAGCGGCTGACCTGTTGCAAGGACTGGCTCAGTTCCACCGCCAGGAAGTCGGTGCTCATCAGGCGACTGATCGGCTTGCGTGCAAACAGGTCGGTGGCGAACGGCTTGAGCAGGGCATCCGACAGCGAATGCCGGTGCACGATACCGATCGGGTGGCCGCGCCCGTCCAGTACCGCCAGGGAGTTGAGGTTGGCCTGGCGCCGGAACGCTTCGAGCACTTGGGCGGTAGCGGTGTCCTGGTCCACTGCCGGTTGTTCGTTGAGCAGGGCGCTGAGATCACTGCCTTCATCGTTCAGCGCCACATTGGCGCTGTCAGGCTTGGGCAGCATCAGGCGCGCTTCCTGCGGCGGCTGCTCCTGCGGTCGGCAGAGCAGGTAGCCCTGGACCAGGTCCACGCCCATCTCCATCAGCACCGCCAGCTCCTCGGGCAACTCGATGCCCTCGGCAATTACCTGGGCGCGCGAAGCCTTGGCGATTTGCAGGATGGAGCCGACGAACTCGCGCTTGAGCGCATCCTGATGGATGCCGTCGATGAAGTGGCGGTCGATCTTCACGTAATCCGGCCGCAACTCCGACCATAGCCGCAGGCTGGAATACCCGGCGCCCAGGTCATCGAGTGCGATGGCGAACCCCATGTCGCGGTAGTGGTGCAGGGCGGTTTGCAGCAGGTCGAAGTCGTCGGTAGGTGTTTGCTCGGTGAGCTCGATCACCACCTGGCTGGGTGGAATGCCGAAGTCGCGCAGCAGTTGCAGTGTGCGTCCGGGCTGATGCGCCGTGTCCATCAAGGATTCCGGCGAGACATTGAGGAACAGCTTGCCCGGCAGCTTCTGTTCGCTGAAACGTCGGCAGGCGCTTTCGCGGCAGGCCATTTCCAGTTCACTCAGGCGCCCGGCTTGGCTGGCCACCGAGAACAGGGCGACGGGGGAGTGCAGCGGGCTGTTGGAGGGGCCGCGGCTGAGGGCTTCGTAGCCGAGGATGCGCCGTTCGGACAGGCAGATGATCGGTTGGAACAGGCTGTGCAAACTGCCTTGAGCCAGGATAGAGCCCAATGCATTCAGCTGTTCGGTCATGGTCATGGCGATCTCGATCGAAAAAAAAGGACCGCAGGCTTGAAACCTGCGGTCCTTCATTTCACGACAGAATGATGTCTATATGATGACACTCCAAGGAGCGATCACATTAAATTGCCATCATTTACTGCTTGGCCACCTGCTTGGTGATCTTCAGGTAGTCCAGCAGGATCCGGCCAGTCTCGGCCAGGTAGGCGTCGTCTTCCGGCTTGGTTTTTTCGGCTTCGGTCGGCAGCGCGTCTTCGTCTTCTTTCTTCAGTTCCTTGAGTGGATCCTCACCCTTGGCCTTGCGGCGGATGTTTTCCAGTGCAAGTTGCTTGTTTTCGATGTCGGAGTGCTGCGCACGACGGTCCACTTCATTGAGGCTGACAGTTTTTTCTTCCATCAGCTTCTTGGCCAGGGCCAGCTTGTCACGGATGAACACGAACTCGGCATCCTTGGCGGAGCGGGTGTCGTGGTCAGCCTTCAACTGCGCCAGGAACGGCTTGAACGGGTCCGACGCCGGCTTGATTGCAGGGCGGATGGTGTCCCATGGCATGGCTTCCGGCAGGGCGCTCTCGCCGATTTCCTTGGTGTCGATGATCGACGGGAAATCGATGTCCGGCAGTACGCCCTGGTGCTGGGTGCTCTGTCCGGAAACCCGGTAGAACTTGGCCAGCGTCAGTTTCAGCTCGCCATGGTTCAGCGGCTGGATGGTCTGCACGGTGCCTTTGCCGAAGGTCTGGCCGCCGATGATCAAGGCGCGGTGATAGTCCTGCATGGCGCCGGCGAAAATCTCCGAGGCCGAGGCCGAGAGGCGGTTGACCAGCAACGCCATAGGCCCTTTGTAGAAGGCACCCGGGTTCTCGTCTTCGAGCACGTCGACACGGCCGTCAGCGTTGCGTACCAACACGGTCGGGCCCTTGTCGATGAACAGGCTGGTCAGCTCGGTGGCTTCCTGCAGGGAGCCGCCGCCGTTGTTGCGCAGGTCGATGACCACGCCGTCGACTTTTTCCTTCTGCAGTTCAGTCAGGATTTTCTTCACGTCGCGGGTGGTGGACTTGTAGTCCGGATCGCCGGCACGGAAGGCCTTGAAGTCCAGGTAGAAGGCCGGGATTTCAATCACGCCCAGCTTGTAGTCCTTGCCATCCTGCTTGAGGTTGAGGACTTTCTTCTGCACGGCCTGGTCTTCGAGCTTCACCGCTTCACGGGTGATGGACACGATCTTGCTGGTCTGGTCGTTCGGCGCATTGGTGTGCGGAATCACTTCCAGGCGCACCACGCTGCCTTTCGGCCCGCGGATCAGCTTGACCACTTCGTCCAGGCGCCAGCCGACCACGTCGACCATCTCTTTGTCACCCTGGGCAACACCGATGATCTTGTCGGCCGGGGCGACCTGCTTGGTCTTGTCCGCCGGACCTGCCGGCACCAGGCGCACGATCTTGACCTGGTCGTTGTCGCTTTGCAGGACGGCACCGATGCCTTCCAGCGACAGACTCATGTTGATATCGAAATTTTCCGCGTTATCTGGCGACAGATAATTGGTGTGCGGATCGTAGGACATCGCGAAGGTGTTGATGTAGGCCTGGAAGATATCTTCGGCACGGGTCTGGTCCAGGCGCGCCAGTTGATTCTTGTAGCGCTTGGTCAACAGTTCCTGGATGGCCTTCGGCTCTTTGCCGGCGATCTTCAGGCGCAGCACTTCGTCCTTGACGCGTTTGCGCCACAGGTCGTCAAGCGCAGCGGTGCTGGTCAGCCAAGGGGCGTCCTTGCGGTCCACCAGAAGGGTTTCCTTCTGGGTGAAGTCGAGCTTGTCGACACCTTTGTCCAACTCGCCCAAGGCGAAGTCCAGGCGCGCTTTGACGCGGTCCAGGTAACGCTTGTAAATGGTGAAGGCGGGCTGCAGGTCGCCGCTCTTGAGGAAGTCGTCGAACTGCGTCTTCCACTTGTCGAACTCGGCGATATCACTGGCCAGGAAGTAGCTGCGCGACGGATCCAGCAGCTTGAGGTAGCTGTCGTAGATGATCACCGAGCGAGCGTCGTCCAGCGGCGGCTTGCTGTAGTGATGACGCTTGAGCAACTCGACGACGTTAAGGCTGGCAATCACCTCATCGCGATCCGGCTGAAGGTTGTCCCAGCTGTTGGCTGCGAACGTATTGGTCGACGTCGATGCGAAGCCGAGACCAATGAATAGAGCGAGGGCGGTGCTGGGGAACAAATGCTTCATGCTGATTCGACGCGGGGGCAATTGATAACGCATATTAGGCCGTCTTTGAGGGAGCCGGTTCCATATGGTCCGGTCGCATAATGCAAAAAGCCCGGCGATACAGCTACGGGCTCAGTCCAGACTCACTATGGAGGCACTGTGAAAGCATTGCAAGGCGTTGACGGTCATGTGGAGTGGTTGGAAGAACCCAGTCCTACCTGCGATGTAGGGCAAGTTCGCATTCGCGTGGCGGCAGCGGGCCTCAATCGCGCCGATTTATTACAGCGCGCGGGGCTCTATCCGCCGCCACCGGGCGCCAGCCATGTGCTGGGCCTGGAGTGTTCCGGGGTGATCAGCGAAGTGGGGGCGGGCTCATCCTGGCACGTGGGCGACCGGGTTTGCGCCCTGCTCGCCGGTGGCGGCATGGCCGAGGAAGTGGTGGTGGATGCGCGCCACGTACTGCCAGCACCGGAAGGCCTGTCGCTGATCGAAGCGGCGGCGCTGCCTGAGGTGTACAGCACGGCGTGGCTCAATCTGTTCCAGCTGGCGGGCCTCAAGCCCGGTGAGAAGGTGCTGCTGCATGCTGGCGCCAGTGGCGTGGGCTCTGCGGCGATCCAGCTGTGCAAAGCGTTTGGCAGCCCGTGCTGGGTCAGCGTCGGCTCGGCGGAACGCCTGGCCTACTGCGAGGAACTGGGCGCCCAGGGCGGTGTGGTGCGCACCGACGGGATCGAAGGGCTGCGGGATTTCGGCCCGTTCGATGTGATCCTCGACCCGGTCGGTGGCAACTATGCAGCGCTCGATCTCAAGCTGCTGGCCCTCGATGGGCGCTGGGTATTGATCGGTTTGATGGGGGGGCGCGACGCGCAACTGGACCTGGCCCAGGTGCTGGGCAAGCGTATTCAACTGCTGGGCTCGACCTTGCGCAGTCGTAGTGATCAGTTCAAGGCCGACCTGTTCAGCGACTTGAGCCAGCAGGTATGGCCGCTGTTTGTCGAAGGGCGGCTGAGCCCGCAACTGGCCAAGACCTTCCCGATCAAGGATGCCGAAGCGGCGTTTGCCGAGCTGGCGAGTAACCAGATTTCCGGGAAGTTGGTGTTGGTGATTGACGAATCTTTGGCCTGAATTGCAATGCGATCAAAACTGTAGGAGCCGGCTTGCCGGCGATGGCGGTGTATCGATGAAGAATGTTTCATCT
>NZ_JFCA01000079.1 GCF_000612585.1 Pseudomonas sp. CHM02 | reverse complement strand
GCTTGAGCAGCGCCGAGGTGTCTCGGTCGGAAGGCTCGGCCACGGCCACGCCGATGCTTACGGTCACATGGCCCACGGTTGGAAACACCGCCGCCTCCACGGCCGCACGGATCTTTTCCGCCACCACTTCGGGGCTGTCGGGCTCTTCGACTTCGGGCAGCAGCACCGCGAACTCTTCACCGCCATAACGCGCGACAAAGTCGGTGGCGCGGGTGGTGTTTTCAATCAGTGCGGCCAGTTGGCACAGCACGTCATCGCCGATCGCGTGGCCGTAGGTGTCGTTGACGCGCTTGAAGTAGTCGGCGTCGATCAGCAGCAGAGCGAAGGTGCGGCCGGTACGCTGGAACATCAGGCTGTTTTCGGCAAGTTTTTCATCGAAGCGACGGCGGTTGTAGACCCCGGTCAAGGCATCGTGGGTGGCAAGCTTGAGCAAGTCTGCATTGGCTTGGGTGAGGTCGGCGGTGCGCTGCGCGACGGTGGCTTCCAGGGAGGCGTTGGCTTCTTGAAGTTGGCGCTCCTTGGACAACAGGGATTGGGTCATGCCGGTGAGCGAGCGTCCCAGCTGAGCGATTTCCAGTACCCGGTGTTCCTGGGGGAAGACGGCGCCGGGTTGATGGTCCTGCACCTGCTTGGCGGACCGGGCCAGGCGTTCGATCGGGCGGCTGAGGGTGGACGCCAGGTAGTAGGCGGCCAGTCCGAACACCACCGCCGCGATCAGGCCCAGCAGCAACAATTTGTACAGCAGCACGCGGGCCGGTTGCAGCGCGACGTCCAGAGGCTGGCGCACCATGATGTACCAGCTCACTTTCGCATTCGACGGGCTGGGCACCGCCACCGACGCGGTGACGTAGCCGTTGCCGGTGGACCAGCCCGACGGCGTGCCCAGGTTGGCCGGCGGCATCTGCTGACCCGCCAACGCTTCCGGGTAAAGCACTTTGCCGTCGAAGTCGACAATCAGCGCTTCAAGGTCTGGCACGGCATCCTTCTGCATCACGGCAGAGTCGACGATTTGCGTGACCCAGCGCCAATGCGCATGCGCGCCCAGCACGCCGATGGTCTCGCCCTGGGCATTGCGAATCGGTGCGGCGAAATCGATAAAGCGCAGCGGCTCACCGTTGGCGGCCGCCGGCAGCAGCTTGGTCAGCAGCACGGCCTCATGGGGATCGCCGGTGTACTCGCCGCGCATGCCCGCCTGGAACCACGGCCGTTGCTGCACCGACTGATTGACCAGCAGACCGTTGACCGCCTGGCGCACCTTGCCCTCGGCGTCGGCCACGCCCATCCAGGCATACTCGGCGCGCGACTGGGTGCGCAGTTCCATCAAGGTCAGGATATCCGACGCATCAAGATCGCCCCTGTGCATGATCGGTGCCTTGCTCAGCAAGGACACCTCCAATTGGCGCTCGCGCAGTTGCACGGCCAGCAGCGCAGCGGTGGAGCGCGCCGTACTCAGCAGCGTATTGCCGCTGGCCTGTTTCATCTGTTCGGTGGCGATATGGCCTACATAGACCCCGACGCTCAACAGGGTCAACAACGACAAACTGGCAAACCACAGGGTCAGGTGACTGCGCAGACTGGCTTTGATCATGGGGCTCTATCTGAGGCGGTGAGTCATTACATGGTAGGCGTAATCTCAGGCCGCTTGCCAGTCGTGATTCACGTATTGGTCTTGAGTTTGGTCCATAGGCGCGTGGCCAACCGCGCTATCGCGGGCGGCAGGTCTTCGAGGATGAATAACTTGTCCATCACGGTTTTTGGCGGGTAGATGGCCGGGTCCTGCTTGACGGCCGGCACGAGAAATTCATCTGCCGCGCTGTTGGGATTGGCGTAGTGGATACTGTTGCTGATATTGGCGATCACCTTGGGGTCGAGCAGGTAGTTCATGTAGGCGTAGGCATTTTTTTCATGGGGCGCGGCCTTGGGCATCACCACCATGTCCATCCACAGTGTCGAGCCCTCTTCGGGGATGGAGTAGGCGATCTCGATTCCGTTTTTGGCCTCCTTGGCGCTCGCCGCTGCTTGCACCACGTCGCCGTTGAAACCGATGACCGCGCAGACATTGCCGTTTGCCAGGTCGCTGATGTACTTGGACGCGTGGAAGTACTGGACGTAGGGGCGGATCTTCAATAGTGCCTGCTCGGCCTTTTTATAGTCGGCTGGTTCGTGGCTGTGGTGGGGCAGGCCCAGGTAGTTGAGGGTGATCGGCAGGATCTGCGTCGGGTTGTCGATGATCGCCACGCCGCAACTGCTGAGTTTCTTGATCGTGTCTTCATCGAAGAACATCTTCCATGAGCGGGTGACATCGGTGTTGCCAAAGATCGCCTTGATCTTCTCGACGTTATAGCCGATGCCAGCGGTGCCCCACATGTACGGGAAGCCGTACTGATTGCCGGGGTCATTGGCCTCGAGCTTGTTCATCAGCAGCGGGTCGAGGTTTTTCCAGTTGGGCAACTGGCTGCGGTCCAGCTTCTGGATCGCACCGGCCTTGATCAACCGCGACAGGAAGTGGTTCGAAGGGCTGACCACGTCGTAGCCGGTGTTGCCGGTCATCAACTTGGATTCGAGTACTTCGTTGCTGTCATGAATGTCGTAGGTGGCCTTGATCCCGGTCGCCTGGTTAAAGCGTGTGAGGGTGTCGTCGGCGATGTAGCCGTTCCAGTTGGAGATGTTCACCTCTTCGGCGGCATACCCGGCCACTGAAAACGCGCTGAGCATGACGGCCATGGACAATCGCTTGATGTGCATTGCATTCACCTTTTTTGTTTTAGATTTCTGAACGGGCGCGCACGGCCTCGACACGCATGCGCAGCAACGCGCCGAGATCGAACAATGGACGCGGCGGCAGCCAGCCGGGCTGCGCACGCTGGATGACCGACTGCAACAGCGGCGAGCTGTGCCCCGACGCCCACTCCGCCATCAACCGTCCCCACAGCGTGCCACGCGCCACGCCGGAGCCGTTGCAGCCGGCAATCGCGTACAGGTTGTCCTCGACCTTGGCGAAGTAGGGCTGGCCGGATCGCGATGCACTGAGGTGGCCGGTCCAGGTGTAGTGGATGTCCTGCTCGGTGAGCCAGGGGAAGCGCCGTTGCAAGCCGCGCAGATGGTGATGACGACGCTGCTGCAGTTCGCCGTTGGACAGGTCTCGCATGCGGTACTCGGCCGTGTTGCGGATCATTACGCGGCGGTCCGGGGTCAGGCGTACGGTTGCACCCAGTGGCCGCGTGGACAGCACGCCCCACGGTTCGGCCGCGCATTCCTTGGCCGTTAGCGGTCGGGTGAGGCTGGCACTGAGTTCCATGGGAAACGTGGCGCTGTTGTCGAGGCCGACGCGGGGGATGAACGCGTTGAGGCACACCAGCACGTGCTGCGCTTCGACGGCGGCGCTGGCGCTCGTGGCACGAATGGCGCCGTTGGCCATGCGCTCCAGGCCGGTGATGTCGGTGTTTTCAAACAAGGTGACCGTTGCCGGTAAAGCCTCCAGCAAGCCCTTCACGTACTTGGCCGGTTGCAGCAGCGCGTTGCCGCCACCGCACCAGATGCCGGCCTGGTAATGCGCGGTGCCGAGCTTGCTGTGCAACGCGTCGCCCTGCAGCAGTTCGGCAGATGCGCCGAGAGCCCGCAGCGTCGCGAGCTTGGCATCGACGTGATTGAGTTTGTCGGCGTCATGCACGGCAAAGAAGTAGCCGTTGTCGCGAAAGTCGCAATCGATGCCATGGCGGGTAATGCGTTGGCGTACTTCGTCGCTGGCGGCGCGGGAGATTGCTGTGTCGACTTCAAAGCCGCAGAAGCCTGGGCGCCCCAGCAATTCATTGTCGGCCGGGTGTTCGTGAGCCACGACAAACCCCGAGTTACGCGCCGACGCACCTTGGGCCGCGCATTGACGGTCGATGATCACCACACGTGCCTGAGGGTGCAGGGCCGCCAGGGTATGGGCGGCGCAAAGGCCGGTGATGCCGGCACCGATCACCAGCCAGTCGGCCTGCTGTGTGCCTGTCAGCGGTGCGCGGGCGGGAAGGGCGTCGGTTTGGGCTATCCAGCCACAGGTAGTGTCCACGGGGGCCTCGCTTGCATGCACTGTGCGCATGGATGTTTTAAGTCGATGGCTGGAATTTATAGGGGCATGGGTGATACAACCAACGTTATAAAATCATCCAGCCATTCGGAAAACGCATGGATAAGATCCGGCATGTGCCATCGTTGCAAGGCTTGCAGGCGTTGGTCGAAGTGAGTGACCGCGGCAGTTTCACCCACGCCGCGCAAACGCTGTGCCTAACCCAGAGCGCGGTGAGTCGACAAATACAGCAGTTGGAAAGCCATTTCGGCGTGGCGCTGCTTACGCGCACCAGTCGTCACCTGAGCCTGACGGCCGAGGGCGAGCAGGTGCTGGCCAGTGCGCGCGCTGTCCTGGCCCAGCTCAAGGCGCTGGAAGATCGGATTTCACCGCACAAACGCGCGTTCCGGATTCGCCTGCATGTGTCGCTGGCGGTGCGCTGGCTCCTGCCCAGGCTCAGCGACTTTTACCGCCTGCACCCGGATATTTCTCTGGCGATCGAAACTGTCGCCACGGAAGTGGTCGAGCCAGCCAGTGACAGCGATGCCTACATTCAATACCTGCCCCAATCGCCGAACGATCCGGCTTGCCTGACCCTGTTCCACGAACAACTAGTACCGGTCTGCACGCCCGGCCTGGGGCCGCTGGCATCGCTCGAGGCGTTGCGTCAGGTAGCGCTGCTGCACCGCTCGGTAGACAAGCAAGACTGGCGCGTGTGGCTGGCGGCCAACGGTGCCGGTGCGCTGGAGGATTACCGGCATATCCCGTTCAACCTCGATGAGCTGGCGCTGGACGCGGCCGCACGTGGTCTGGGCGTTGCGATGACCGACCTGACCCTGGCCGCCGAATCCATCGAGCGCGGTGTATTGAGGGTGCCGTTGGGCGAACCCCTGAAAACAGGTGGGGTATATGCGTTGTGTCTGCAGCCTATGGCCGCTTCGCATCCCGGCTGTGCCGTGGTCATGGAGTGGTTCGGGCGGCAGGTGCCGGCTGGATCGGAACATGAGTAGATCTTGTTATTATCTGGGATAAAATGAGTTTGTCTCATGATGAATGCCTGTCGACAATGGCTGCCCTACCTATCGACAGTGGAGTTGCACGTCATAGCACTCGCCCATTCCCTAGGATGTCCACGCATTGGACGCGATCGTGAACTGAAAAAGGCGCAAGAAGCGTTCTGGAAGGGCGAGCTCGACGAAGCCGGCCTGCGTGCCGTCGGCCGTGACCTGCGCAAGACTCATTGGGCGCTGCAGAAGGCAGCGGGCATCGAACTGCTGCGTGCCGGTGATTTTGCCTGGTACGACCAAGTGCTCACCCACATCGCTGATGTTCGGCGTGGTCCCTGAGCGCTTTCGTCCCGCCGATGGCAACGTCACGCTGAACGCCCTGTTCGGCATGGCGCGCGGTGTCAGCGACAGGTGCTGTGGCGGGGCTCACGCCCAGGAAATGACCAAGTGGTTCGATACCATTCGATACCAACTACCACTACCTGGTGCCCGAGTTCAGCGCCGACCAGTACTTCCACCTGGGGTGGGACCAGTTGTTCGAAGAAGTGCAGGAAGCCCGTGAGCTGGGCCATAACGTCAAGCCCGTTGTCATCGGCCCACTGACGTACCTGTGTCTGGGCGTGGTCAACGGCCGCAACGTCTGGCGTTGCGACCTGGAGAAGGCCCTGGCCACGTTGCAGCATGCCCATGAAAAACTCGGTGACCGCCTGTGGGTGGCGCCGTCCTGTTCCTTGCTGCACAGCCCGGTCGACCTGGGCCGAGAAGACAAACTAGCTGCGCGCCGAGCTGGCGTAGCACACAAACCTGTGTAGGAGCCGGCTTGCCGGCGATGGCGCCCGTGAGAACGCCATCGCCGGCAAGCCAGCTCCTGCAGGTAGGGGGTCAGAGGTATTTGAGCCAGGCCAGGTCGCGGCGCCGGGCCTTGAGCCCGGCGAACCAGCGCACGGGCGGGTAGAGGGCTAGCGGCAGTAACAGCGCCACCAGCCAGATAGCGCCGATACTGTCGAAACCGAAGTAGTTGCCGTGGTTGAGGCCGAACCAGGCAACGCAGGCGACGTACAGCACTTTCAGCACATACAGGTGCAGCAAATAGAAGAACATCGGCGCCGCGCCAAAGGTGGCGAGCACACTGATCCAGCGTTTCTGCCCCGCACGCTCAAACGCCAGCAACAGCAGCAACCCAAGCCCCAGGGTCAACGCCAGAAACAACAGCGAAGGCGGATATTTGGTGATGTTGAAAAAGCTCATCAGCGTCTGTACGCCGTTCTCATAGGCATGCCAAGGCTTCTCGCCATAGCCATTGGCGGTGCGCAACACCACGAACCCCACCCAGGCACTTACACCACCCAGCAACAGATAACGCTGGCGCAATGCAGGCTGCATGCCCTTGGCAAACCACGGACCGAGGCCGTACCCCAATGCAATCACGCCAACCCATGGCAGCACCGGGTAGGTAGTACGCAGCCGCAGCGAATCGCCGACGTCGATCCAGTGGCGCTCATGCAGGATCGTCCATGGAATATGCCAGGCCGACCCCGCCTCGAAGTGCAGGCCGTCCAGCAGGTTGTGCCCGCCAATGATCACCAGCGCCAAGGTGATCAGCAGCACGCGCGGCAACCACACCAGCGCGGCCAGGGCGAGCATGCTCACGCCGATGGCCCAGATCACCTGCAGGTAGATCACGCTGGGCGGCAGTTGGAAGGTCCAGGCGAAGTTGACCAGGGTAAATTCCAGCACTACCAGGAACAGCCCGCGCTTGAACAGGAACGCCGACACATCGCGGCGGCCCGAGTACTTCTGGCCGTACAACCAGGCGGATAAGCCGGTGAGCAGCACAAATACCGGCGCGCACAGATGGGCGAGGGTGCGGCTGACAAACAGCGCGGGCTCAGTGCTGTCGATGCTCATCGGGTCGCTGACCTGACGGTGCAGCAGGAACGTTTCGCGGACGTGGTCCAGCAGCATGAACAGGATCACCAGGCCGCGCAGGGCGTCGATGGAAAGCAGGCGTTGGCGTAGGCGAGTGGTGTCGGTCATGGACGGAATCACAGGGCAGGGCGGCAAAGGGGCGTTATCCTATAACATTAATTTGCGCGTTGCCGCGTTTCATCGCTCGGATTAGAATGCGATCAATTCTTAATTACTCCTTGGCCCCCCGTGCCGGTGATTCGCATGTCGTCCCCCCTCAATCTGCCTGTCCAGGAGCTGTACTGCGAACACCACGGATGGTTGTACCGCTGGCTCGACCGCAAGCTGGGCAATGCCAGCGATGCGGCGGACCTGGCCCACGATACCTTCATGCGCTTGCTGACCCGCCAGAACAGCGCCGGTTTCGGCAGTGAGCCGCGGGCGTTGCTCACCCACATCGCCAAGGGCTTGATGATCGACAGCTGGCGCCGCCAGGAAGTCGAACGCGCCTACCTGGAAACCATCGCCCACCTGCCGGAGCAGGAAGTCCCGTCGCCGGAAACCCGCTGGCTGATCCTTGAGGCGCTGTACCGCATCGAAGCCATGCTGCGCGATTTACCGGAAAAGACCCGCCAGGCCTTCCTGATGTCGCAGATCGATGGCCTGACTTACGCGCAGATCGCCGATGAATTGAAGGTGTCGCTGGCCTCGGTCAAACGCTACATGCGCGATGCGTTCCTGGCATGCCTGAGCGTGGCATGACCCCGTCCATCGACCCGCTGATCCTTGGCGAAGCCGCCGACTGGATGGTGCAGTTGCAGTCCGGCAGTGCCACCGACGAGGACCGTCGCGCCATCGCCCAGTGGCAGGGCCGCAGCGCCCAGCATGCCCAGGCCTGGCAACGCGCGGAAGCGATCCTGGGTGACTTCGACAGCGTGCCGGCTGCGATTGCCGGTGACACCCTCAAGCGCATCGGTCGCAAAAAATCCCTCGGCCGCCGCCAGGCCCTCGGGCTGTTGCTGCTGACGGCGCCGGCGAGCTGGCTGGCTTATCGGCAGAAGCCCTGGCAGTCGTGGACCGCCGACCAGCACACCGCCATCGGCGAACAACGCAACCTCACCTTGCCCGATGGCACGCGCCTGCTGATCAACACCGCCAGTTCACTGAATATCGCCTTCACCGATCAGGTGCGGCGTATCGAGTTGCTGCAGGGCGAAGTGATGATCACCACCGCCAGGGACCCCGCACCCACCCATCGTCCGTTTATCGTGCAGACCCGCCACGGCACGGCGCGGGCCCTGGGCACGCATTTCAGCGTGCGCGTCGGTGAGCAGAGCAGCCGCGTGGCGGTGCTCGAGGGCGCGGTGGAAATGCTCCCGGAGCATGCCAGCCGTGGGCTGATCCTCAAGGCCGGCGAGCAAAGCGCCTTTGGCAGTGACAGCGTGGCTGCGGTGCAGCCGCTGGAGATCAGCGCAACCACGTGGGAAAACGGCATGCTGCTGGCCCAGCAGATGCGCCTGGCGGACTTGCTCGACGAGCTGGGACGCTACCGTCACGGTGTGTTGCGCTGCCATCACAGCGTGGCCGGGCTGACTGTCTCCGGGGCGTTCCCGCTGCGCGACACCGACGCCAGCCTGCGCCTGCTGCAGGAAACCCTGCCGGTCAACGTCAGCAGCCTGACCGGCTACTGGGTGACGGTCGAGCCGCGCTGAATTTTTTTCGACGTCCGCTGATACCTTTTTCGTTGTCGCCCGGTGTAGGGGAGAACCCTCAACTCTGCACCGCGCCGACAGGAATGCCCATGACCTTCACACCGCACCCCATTCGCCCCTTGAAGGCCTTGAGCCTGGCTGTTGCCCTCGCCGCCATCGCACCGTTGCACAGTGCCGTGGCAGCGCAGGCAGCATCGACCAGCGCGGCGCGCACCTACACCCTTGCGCCGGGGCCGTTGGGCAATGTGCTTGCGCAGTTTGCGGCGTTGTCCGGGGTGCCATTGTCGTTTGATTCCACGCTGCTCAATGATCAGCAAAGCGCCGGTTTGCAGGGTAGCTTCACCGCGCAGTCGGGCTTCATGCAACTGCTGCAAGGCAGCGGCTATACCCTGCAAAGCACCGGTGGCAACGGCTACACCGTGGTGCCTGAGGCCACGGGCGATACGTTGCAGTTGGGCGCGACCACCATCAGCGGTGAGAGCGGGGCGCAGGTGGACACGTATGGCGGTGGCCAGGTCGCGCGTTCGGCGCGCCTCGGTGTGTTGGGCAATCGCTCGATCAATGATGTGCCGTTCAGCGTGGTCAGCTACACCGCCAAGACCATCGCCGACCAGCAGGCGCGGACCGTGGGGGATGTGCTGCTCAATGACGCGTCGGTGCGCCAGTCCAATGGCTTTGGCAACTTCTCCCAGGTCTTCACCATTCGCGGGCTGCCGCTGAACACCGATGACATCGCCTTCAATGGCCTGTACGGCGTGCTGCCGCGGCAGATCATCACCACCGAGGCGTTGGAGCGGGTCGAGTTGTTCAAGGGCCCCAACGCGTTCGTCAATGGTGTGTCGCCGGCGGGCAGTGGCATTGGCGGCAGCGTCAACCTGGTGCCCAAGCGCGCCGAAGACGCACCCACGCGCAGCGTCACTCTCGACACCACCACCGATGGCCAGAGTGGCGGCCACCTCGACCTGGGCCAGCGATTTGGCGAAGACAACCGCTTCGGCGCGCGGGTCAACCTGGCCAGGCATGGCGGCGACACGGCCATCGAGGACGAATTCAAAAGCTCGCAACTGGTGGCGGTCGCCCTGGACTACCGTGGCGATCGCTTGCGGGTGTCCACCGACTTCGGTTACCAGAAAGAGCGCATCAACAACGGTCGCTCGGTGGTGTACCCCAATGGCACCCAAGTGCCGAAGGCGCCATCCGCCAAGCATAACTATGCCCAGGACTGGAGCTGGTCGGAGCTGGAAGACACCTACGGCATGTTCAATGCCGAGTACGATTTGAATGAAAGCTGGACGGCTTATGTGGGGGGCGGGGCCAAGCATACGCGGGAGAATGGCCAGTATTCGTCGCTGTATGTGGGCAACGACGGCAGCGGTCGCGTGGGCTTTTTGTACTCGCCTCACGATGAAGACAACAAGAGTGCCATGGCCGGCTTGAACGGGCATTTCAATACAGGGCCGGTGACCCATCAGGTCAACGTTGGTTTGTCGGGCATCTGGGGCGAGCAGCGTTCGGCCTTCGAGGCGATCCTGCAGGGCAACCGCCGCCCCGGCAATCTGTACAACCCGACCCAGATCCCGCGTCCGACCGTTACGTACTTCGGCAGCGATATCCATGACCCGCGCATCGTCGGCAAGAACCGCATCAAGAGCGCGGCGGTGTCCGACACCCTGGGCTTTATCGACGATCGCGTGCTGCTGACCCTGGGCGTACGTCGTCAGACCATTGAAGTGGATGCGTGGAACACCACCACGGGGCTGCGCAACGCCAACTATGACGAGTCCATCACCACACCGGTTTACGGCCTGGTGGTCAAACCGTGGGAGCACGTGTCTTTCTACGCCAACCGCATCGAAGGGTTGGCCCAGGGGCCGACGGCGCCGTCCAACGTCACCAACCGCGACGAAGTGTTTGCGCCTAACCGCAGCAAACAGACGGAAGCCGGGGTGAAGCTGGATTGGGACACCTATGGCGCCACCTTGGGGGTGTACCGTATCGAGCAGCCGAACAGCTCCACGTCGCGCCTGCCCGGCAATAGCCTGGACACCTTCAGCGTCGATGGCGAGCAGATCAACAAAGGCGTGGAGCTGAACGTCTTCGGCGAACCGGTCGATGGCCTGCGCCTGCTGGCCGGTGCGACCTGGATGAACACCGAACTGAAGAACACCTCCAACGGCCTCAGCGACGGCAACCGCGCTGCCGGTGTGCCGCGCTTCCAGTACAACGTCGGCGCCGACTGGGACATTCCCGGTATCCAGGGCGCCGCCGTCAACGCGCGGATGCTGCGCACCGGTGGCGAGTACGTCAACGCCACCAACACCCTGAGCATCCCGGCCTGGTCCCGCGTCGACCTCGGCGCCCGCTATGGTTTCAAGGCGGACGACAAATACGTGACCCTGCGCGCCAATGTCGAAAACGTGGCGAACAAGGCGTATTGGGCCTCGGCATCGACCGCCAACAACTACCTGACCCAGGGCGAGCCGCGCACGGTCAAGCTCTCGGCAACGGTGGACTTCTGATCCGCCAATACGCTTGTCTCTGCCTTGTGGGCTTGTTGTGGTGAGCGGGCAATCCCGCTCACCACAATTGATATCGGGTTTCTGCTACCGTCGAGGCAATCGATTGAGAATAGGTAGCGACTATGAGCAACGACACCCCGCAATCCGTCATCGACTTCTGGAAAAACGCCGGCCCCAAGCGCTGGTTTGCCAAGGACGATGCCTTCGACGCCGCCTTCCGCGAGACTTTCCACGATACCCACCTGCGCGCCGCCCGGCGTGAACTGGAAAGCTGGCTGGACTCGGCGCAAGGGGCCCTGGCGTTGTTGATCCTGCTCGACCAATTTCCCCGCAACGCCTTTCGTGGCACCGCGCATATGTTCGCCACCGACCCGCTGGCGCGCCTGTATGCCCGGCGCATGGTCGACGCCGGGCTTGATCGGCAGGTCGAGCCGACATTGCGTGCCTTCTGTT
Organism: Pseudomonas sp. CHM02; assembly: GCF_000612585.1. Lineage (GTDB taxonomy): Bacteria > Pseudomonadota > Gammaproteobacteria > Pseudomonadales > Pseudomonadaceae > Aquipseudomonas. Next base: position 5,618 of record NZ_JFCA01000079.1, on the reverse strand, counting down.
ATCTGCCGTTCGAGCATTCCGAGGATCCAGCCGACCAGCAACGCTCCCTGGCACTCAACCAGCAACTGGACGCCAACACCTACCATTGGGCCCAGGAGCACGCCGAGATCATCGAGCGGTTCGGGCGGTTTCCCCATCGTAATGAGGTGCTGGCGCGGGACACCACGAACGAAGAGCGCGCTTTTCTGAACAAGGGCGGGTTTGCCGGCTAGCCCGGTATTCCGTCCAGGAATGCCTCCATAAAAACAGCGCATTGTCTTTCTGGCGGCACATCTCGTAGCGTGGTGTTCCCCTCAAGGAGAATCGTTATGAGCCAGCGTCCGTTGCGTCTGTATGTTGATCATCTGTACACCAGCCCCTACGCCATGTCGGTGTTTGTCGCCTTGCGGGAAAAAGGCCTGGCGTTCGACACGATCACCCTGGACCTGGATGCCGCGCAACAGCACGCGGCCGACTTTGCCCGGCTGTCCCTGACCCAGCGCGTCCCCACCTGGGTAGAAGGCGACTTTGCGCTGTCCGAGTCCTCGGCAATCACCGAGTACCTGGAGCAGGCCTACCCAGGCACGCCGGTTTACCCGGCCGATGCCAAGCAGCGGGCGAGGGCGCGACAGGTGCAGGCATGGCTGCGCAGCGATTTGTTGCCGATCCGTCAGGAGCGCTCGACGATGGTGGTGTTCTACGGGCAGAAGATGCCGCCACTGACCGCTGTGGCTGAAGCGGCGGCGGCCAAGTTGATCAGTGCGGCGCAAGCGCTGTTGGCCGGCAATCGGCCTTACTTGTTCGGTGAGTGGTCCATTGCTGACGCGGACCTGGCCGTGATGCTCAATCGCTTGATCCTCAACGGTGACAGCGTGCCCGCCGAATTGGTGAGCTACGCCCAGCGCCAGTGGCAACGGCCGTCCGTGCAGGCATGGGTCAACCTGCAACGCCCTGTGTCGTAGGGCTGCCGGCCATTTGCGCGACGCGGCGGTCCAGGTCCTCCCAGTCCGCCATGCCCAACACCCGCGTGGTGTTCAAGCCACGCAGGTAACCGCGCAGTTGATGGGCGCTGGCGCTGACCTGGTCCGCGCTCGCCGCCGCGTCCTGCAGCACGTCTTCATAGTCGACCAGGTAATCGGCGACGCGCTCGCGAAACTCCGGCAGGACGGCTTCGCGGATGCGGTCGAAGGTTTTCTGGTGGGGCTTCATGGCGTGGTCCTTATAGGTTTTATGGGTGCACTATCGGTTCAGATAATAGTCACCATCACGGATCGCAAGTTCTGTTTTTGCAGGAAAAGCGGAAAATCACGCCCATCGAGACGCTGTTCAAGGAAATGCGCGATGAGGACGTTTATTCAGCTGGTTCTAATGATGTTGATGCTTGGCACGGTTGCGATCAACAATGCGGCACTCGCCGATGATCTGCGTACAAGCCATTTGCTACCACTCGGCGCTGGCGTAGAATCCCTGCAGCACGCACAGTCGGTGGGTGTATTGCTGAGCGATAACACCCGCGACAACCTCAGCTACCTTGAACGCTACCACGACATGGCCTTGAATGGCGCCAAGGATGCCCTCGACGGGCGTATCCGCCAGGCGTTCGTCAACAGCTCCGACCCGGAACTGGCCATCGATTGGTTGATGAGCTCGCTGCAAGGCACTTTTTTGTCGGTGACGGTCTACGACAACCTGGACGCCCTGGTGCAGGCTCACCCCGATGTGGTGGTGATGCTCGATACCCATAACCAACTGCTGACCCAGCGTAACGACCAGGTCGAGGCGCGTTTCATTGCGCGGTTCTACGACGCGAACCTGCAATACATCGCCAAGGCCGAAGGCTCGGTGCACAAGCAGGTGCCGTCGGTGTGGGTGCATGACAAGGCCGCACCGGAAATTGCCGCGCAGATCGAACAGCAGCGGGATGTGCAACTCGATGCCTTGAAGCAGTTCGATGCGTCGCTCAAGTCTTTAGTCCGTGCGGGTTGATGTGAACCTTTATTTTTTATAATCAGGAATTTTTCATGCGCGCTTTTTTTGTCCCGGCCTTGGCCTTTGCTTCCCTGTTGCTGGCCGGTTGTGTTTCCGCTCCCAACGCCCCGACCCTGACCCTGCAAACCAGCAAGGGCCCCGAAGCCTATGTGCAATGCGTGGTGCCCAAGCTCGAGAAACACGGGATCAGCTCCACCGTGACGCAGAACTCGCGTCACGCCAAGGTGGTGTTGACCAGCAAGATTGCCGCCGATGATGTGCTGGAAGCCTACAAGTCCCAGGACGGCGGCAAAGTGTTCCTGTATGAGCGCAAGCCGTTGGCGTCGACCATCACGCCGTCGCGGTTGGAGTTGGCAGCGCAAGAATGCAGGTAACACGTGCGCTGTAGGCGCCGGCAAACCGTGCTACTAAAGAGTGTTTGGTTTGGCTTCGTGACTGAAGTTATTGACGGTCTTGACCAGCCCTTGCGCAGCCAACGCCACCAACTCCCCGCCTTTTTCTACAGTCGCCAGCGCCGGGTCCGAGCCCATGCGCCCGTCGGGGAAGCGTGCGCGGAAGTCCAGCGCTTCGCGGATCGGCCCGGTGTTGGCGATTTGCGGTGAGTAGTCGGTGGTCTTGATCGACTCCGGGTACGCCCACTGCGTCACCGCAATCTCCGATGGCGTGGCATGGCTGCCATGGCCCACCGGGAATTGGCGCTGGGCCAGGTCGGTCACGCCTTCCAGGTCCCACCAGTTCACCAGTTTCAGCGCGAACCCGGCCGGACGGCGGGCAAAACTGGCTTCGGCATACAGCTCGGAAAACGCGGCTTCAATGGTGGCGATATTGCCGCCATGGCCGTTCAGAAACAGAATCTTCTCGAAACCGTGCCCGGCCAGCGAACGCACCCAGTCGCCAATCGCGGCGATAAAGGTGGAAGGGCGCAGGGAAATGGTGCCGGGAAAACCCAGGTGATGCTGGGCCATGCCGATATTGAACGTCGGGCCGATCAGGATATCGGCGTTCTTTTGCGCCTCATGGGCAATGATCTCCGGGCACATCCAGTCGGTGCCGAGCAGGCCGGTAGGGCCGTGCTGCTCATTGGAGCCGATTGGAATCACCACCGTGCGGCTGCGTTCCAGGAACTGGCCGATCTCGATCCAGGTGGAGTGGTGTAGAAGCATGCGAGGCTCTCTTTTTTATCGATGGGGACAGGCTATCCGCCACGGATTGTACGACTACTCGCCACCTGCTGGGGCTTGCAATTGAGGTACGTCGAGGACTTCAGCCAGCGCTGGTCGGGGTACCACGAAAACATGAACTGCCCATCCTTGAGCTTATCCACCACCTGCCGCGCCACCTGCGGGCGCACGGCCGGGCAACCCTGGCTGCGGCCGATGCGGCCTTCGCGCTTGCTCCACAAGGGGCTCACGTAGTCGGCGGCGTGGATCACCAGGGCTCGGTCGCGGGCCTGGTCATTGAAACCCGGCTCCAGGCCGTCCATGCGCAACGAGTAACCGTGGGCGCCCAGGTAACTTTCCTGGGTGCGGAACAGGCCCAGGCTCGACTGGTGGCTGCCTTCGAGATTGGAGAACTGGGTGGCGAAGTTTTCCCCGGACTTGGCGCCATGGGCGACCAGATCGCGCAGCACCAGGGTCTTCTTGCGCAAATCGAAGATCCACAGCCGACGGGCGGTCGAAGGCTGGGAGTAGTCAATAACCGCTAGGCGTTCGGAACGTTCCTCGCCATTATTGACCGCACACTGCACGGCGCTCAGGGCGCTTTTGAGTACAGTGGGATTGAGTTCTGGAGCCGAGCGCGCCAGGCTGCTATACAAGGAAGGAGGAGTGCCATTGGCGGCGAGCGCAGTCGTGCTCAGCGCGGCCAGGCTCACGGTGATCAAGCCCAGGGTGGTCATCCCGAGCCGGCACATAAAAGTCAGCATCTACAGTACATCCCCCCACTGTGGATTGGAGCAAAGCCAATTGTTCAAAAAACACGCATGTTACTTGAGCATTTGCCTGCTCGTTGCACCACTGGTCGCGACAGCCGACGCGCTGCCGGTCGAACCGTTGCCGGTGACAACGCCGGCGCCGGTCGATCTGGCGCCTGTCCAGCAGGCCCTGGCGCAACTGCCGAGTGTTTGCCCCGGCCTGGCGCCGCAGATCGACGTCGCCGCCCAACTGCGCCTGCAAGCCTTCTACCAGCAACAGGGCAACGTGCCGCTGTGGTCCGCCGATGAGCGCCGGCAAGCCCTGCACGCTCAGGTGCTGATGCTCGCCGATGACGGCCTGGACCCCAACCACTATAGCCTGCCTGCGGTGGATGCCACGGCCAACGTGCTGTGCAGCGATATCGGCATCAGCCAACACTACTTGCAAGCCTTGCAGGATTTGCATTACGGGCGCCTGCAGCAATCGCGCTTCGAACCGTTGTGGCATTCCCAGCCGCCCAGCCGCGACGCCGACACCGAAGTGCTGGCCTTCGCCGCCACGGGCCTACAAGACCTGGCCCAGGCGTTTGACCAGGCACGTCCCAGCGCCGATTTGTACCGCAGCTTGCGCAATGCGTACTCCACCGTGCGCCAGCAGCCATTGCCGCATTGGGACCCGGTGGCCAGCGGTCCTCTGCTGCGCCCCGGCATGCAAGACCCGCGCGTCCCGGAACTGGCACGGCGCCTGATCAGTGGCGGCTACCTGGCCAAGGCACCCAGCGGCACGCAATACCGCGACGAACTGGTCAAGGCGGTCAAGGCGTTCCAGCTCAGCCATTCCTTGCAGGCCGACGGCGTGATCGGTGCCGGCACCGTGGCCGAGCTGAATATCAGCCCGGCAGTTCGCCGCGAGCAACTGCGCATCAACCTCGAACGCTTCCGCTGGCTGGCCCAGGACCTGGAGCCCGAAGGCGTGCTGGTCAACGTCGCCGCAGCGCAACTGAGCGTGTACCAGAGTGGCATCCCCGTGTGGCAAACCCGCCTGCAAGTCGGTCGGGCCGAACGCCAGACGCCGCTGCTCAAATCGCGCATCACCCGCCTGACGCTCAACCCTACCTGGACCATCCCGCCCACTATCATGCGTGAGGACAAACTCCCGGCCATTCGCCTGAACCCCGAATACCTGCGCCAGCAAAACCTGCAAGTGCTCGACGCCGAAGGCCACCCACTGGCCCCCGAACAAATCGACTGGGCACGCCCCGGCAATATCCTGCTACGCCAGGAAGCCGGGCCGCGCAACCCGCTGGGCAAGATCGTCATGCGTTTTCCCAACCCGTACTCGGTGTACCTGCACGACACGCCAAGCCAGCCGCTGTTTACCAAAGGGCCGCGAGCGTTCAGTTCGGGCTGCGTGCGGGTTGAACAACCCTTGTTGCTGCGGGATCTGTTGGTGAGCCCGGCCGAACGCGCCCGCACCGACGAACTGCTGGCCACCGGCGTGACCCATGAGTTCAGGCTGGCGACGCCGGTACCGGTGCTGTTGGGCTACTGGACCGTCGAGGTCGACCGCCAGGGCGGCCTGGTGTACGCGCCGGATATCTACGGGCGCGACCTGGTGCTGATGAAGGCGATGGGGAGTGTGCTCTGAGGCAGTGCTACCTGTGTATCCAGAGGGCTTGTTGTGGCAGGGCAGTTTTTTGTGGCAAAAGTGATTGTTGTGGTGAACCAGGTTGTTGTG
>NZ_JFCA01000078.1 GCF_000612585.1 Pseudomonas sp. CHM02 | reverse complement strand
GGACGGTCGAAAAGACATCTAACATCCCAGTTCCGCCAATAATCGCCCACAGTGCTAAAGTCGCACCCTCGATTTTGCTTTTCCCAAGGAAGCCGTTATGCCGGATGCGACGTCCCTCAGTGCTGGATTCATGGTAGTTCACGGCAACCGCCTGGACGAACTGCGCAGCCTGGTGGTCAGCTGGATGCGCCGTTATCCCCTGGCTCCCCTGGAAAACGAAATCGCCCTGGTACAAAGCAACGGCATTGCCCAGTGGCTGAAGCTGGCCCTGGCTGAAGATCCGGAAGATGACGACATGGGCGGTTGTGGAATCGCCGCCGCTATCGATGTGCAATTGCCCGGCAGCTTCATGTGGCAGCTCTATCGCATGGTCTTGGGCCGCGATGAAATTCCGCCTAAGTCTCTGCTCGATAAGGCCCCACTGACTTGGCGCCTGATGCGCCTGCTTCCGGAGCTTATCGATCAGCCGCACTTCGAACCGCTGCAGCGCTTCCTCACTCACGACACCGACCTGCGCAAACGCTACCAACTCGCTGAGCGGCTGGCTGACTTGTTCGACCAATACCAGGTTTACCGCGCCGACTGGCTGGAAGACTGGGCTGCCGGCCGCCACCAATTGCGTAACGGCCGAGGTGAATCCAAGCCCCTCAACCCGGCCAACTGCTGGCAAGCCGAACTGTGGCGCGCATTGCTGTTGGATGTAGGTGAAGAAGGCATGGCGGAAAGCCGTGCCGGTGTTCACCAGCGCTTCATCGAGCGTATCAACTCCCTTGAGAGCGCCCCACCAGGCTTGCCATCCCGAGTCATCGTTTTTGGAATTTCCTCGTTGCCGGCACAGGCGCTTGAAGCCCTCGCCGGTCTCGCGCGATTCAGCCAAGTCTTGCTATGCGTACACAATCCTTGTCGCCACCATTGGTCCGACATCGTCGCCGACAAAGACTTGTTGCGTAACGAATACAAGCGCCAGGCGCGCAAAGCAGGCATGCCGGTCACCATCGACCCACAAACCCTGCATCAGCATGCCCATCCATTATTGGCTGCCTGGGGCAAACAAGGCCGTGACTACATCAGTTTGCTGGATAGCTATGACGACCCCAACAGCTACCGCGCCGCATTCCGCGATGGCCGCATCGACCTGTTCAGCGACAGCGAGCCCACCACACTGCTCAATCAGCTCCAGGACGATATCCTCGAACTGCGCCCACTCAACGAAACCCGCGAGCTATGGCCTGCTGTCGATCTGGACCGCGATACCTCAATCCGCTTCCACATTGCCCACAGCGCCCAACGCGAAGTGGAAATCCTCCACGACCAATTGCTCCAGCGTTTCAGTGCCGACCCCACGCTGCGTCCTCGGGACATCATCGTCATGGTCCCCGACGTCGATAGTTACGCGCCGCACATCCGCGCTGTGTTCGGCCAGCTTGAGCGCAACGACCCACGTTTCATCCCGTTCACCCTGACCGACCAAGGCCAGCGCGGTCGCGACCCTCTGCTCATCGCCGTCGAACACTTGCTGAAACTCCCCGACAGCCGCTTCCCCGTCAGCGAAATCCTCGACCTGCTTGATGTTCCGGCCCTACGCGAACGTTTCGCCATCAAGGAGCGCGACCTGCCCACGTTGCACCGCTGGATAGAAGGCGCCGGCATCCGTTGGGGGCTCAACGCCGAGCAACGTGCCGGCCTCGGCCTGCCAACAGAGCTGGAACAAAACAGTTGGCGTTTCGGCTTGCGCCGCATGTTGCTCGGTTACGCCGTGGGCACCGGCGCCGCGTGTGACGGCATCGAGCCCTATGATGAAATCGGAGGCCTCGACGCCGCGCTGATTGGCCCGCTGGTCGCATTGCTCGACGCCCTCAACGACGCCCATCAGGCCCTGTCGCAACCCGCTTCGCCCAACGAGTGGGGCGAACGCCTGCAACGCCTGATGCAACTGTTCTTCCTACCCAGCAGCGAACACGACGATTACTTGCTGAGCCAACTCGAACAACTTAGAGAAACCTGGTTGGAAACCTGCGAGTCCGTGGGCCTGCAGGCCGCGTTACCCCTGACTGTAGTCCGTGAAGCATGGCTGGCCGGCCTCGACCAAGGTCGCCTGTCCCAGCGTTTCCTCGCTGGAGCGGTCAATTTTTGTACCCTGATGCCCATGCGTGCGATCCCGTTCAAACTGGTTTGCCTGCTCGGCATGAACGACGGCGATTACCCGCGTGCGCAACCACCGCTGGACTTCGACCTGATGGGCAGCGACTACCGCCCCGGCGACCGTTCGCGCCGTGAAGACGACCGCTACCTGCTGCTCGAAGCCCTGCTTTCGGCGCGTGACCAGCTCTACATCAGTTGGGTCGGCCGCAGCATCCGTGACAACAGCGACCGCCCGGCCTCTGTACTGATCGGCCAACTACGCGACCATCTCGCCAGTGGCTGGCACCTTGCAAGCAGTGACAGACCGCTGATCGAAGCCATGACACAAGAGCATCCGCTGCAACCGTTCAGTGCCCGCTATTTCCATGAGGGCGATTCACTGTTCAGCTATGCCCGTGAGTGGCAGTTGCTGCACGAAGCATCCGATGCCCTCCCAACAGAACACGACCTGACGCCGCACCAACAGGAAGAACCCCTGAGCCTCGGCCAGCTCCAGGACTTCCTGCGCAACCCGGTCAAACACTTCTTCAGCCAACGGCTGAAAGTGTTTTTCGACGCCGCCGAAGTGCCGCTGGCTGACGAAGAACCCTTCGTTCTCGACGCACTGCAACGCTACAGCCTGAGCGACAGCCTGCTCAACGCTGCACTTACTCATCCCGATCATCTCGACCAGGCCCTAAGCGCGCAGGCCCTGCGCCTGCAAGGCAGTGGCCTGTTGCCGATGGTGGGTTTCGGCGAATGCCTGCGCAACGAATTAATCGAGCCGTTGCCCGGTCTGCTGCAACGCTACCAGCAACTGCTGGCCCTATGGCCCACCCCGCACACTGGGGCCGAGCCGGTCACTTTTGAGCATCATGGTGTTCAGTTGGAAGGCTGGATCAGCGGGCTGCATCGACGCAGTGATGGCGGGTTGCTAAGCGTCACCACCATTCCCAACAGCATTGGCTCGATCAAGACCCGCAAGTGGCACCGCCTGATTCGTCCCTGGGTCAATCACGTGGTCGCCTGCGCCTGCGGCCTGCCATTAAGCACCGGTTTGGTGGCCAGCGATGACACCCTGCTCCTGCCACCGCTGGATAAGGCTAATGCCCAGGAAATCCTCGGCAACCTGCTGCTCGCCTGGCATGTCGGAATGAGTAAACCGTTGCCCGTCGCCGTCAAGACGGCTTTTGCCTGGCTCAGCCAAACCGATCCCGCCAAAGCTCAGGCGGCCGCCAGTAAAGCCTACGAAGGCGATGGCCTGACCACCGATGGCGAGCGTCGCGAAACCCCGGCGCTCACTCGGCAATTTCCCGACTACGCCACACTCATCGCCAGCGAAGAATTCGAAGGTTGGTGCGAGACCCTGTATCGCCCGCTGCTCAACGCCCCATGGCGATCACTCACAGGCGAGGAGACCGGCGCATGACCAGCAAACCCTTGGCTCTGGCCTTCCCGCTCAAAGGCAGCCAGCTGATTGAAGCCAGCGCCGGCACCGGCAAGACATTCACTATCTCCGCCCTCTACCTGCGTCTGGTCCTCGGCCACGGTGGAGAAGAAGCAGGCTTCGGCCGCGAATTGCTGCCGCCGCAAATCCTGGTGGTGACCTTCACCGACGCAGCCACCAAGGAGCTGCGCGAACGGATTCGCATCCGTCTGGCTGAAGCCGCACGCTTTTTCCGCGAAGAAATTGAACAGCCTGACACCCTCATCGCCGATCTGCGCGCCGACTACCCAGCCGAACAATGGCCCGCCTGCGCCAACCGCCTGGACATCGCCGCCCAGTGGATGGACGAAGCCGCCGTCTCGACCATTCACAGTTGGTGCCAGCGCATGCTGCGCGAACACGCGTTCGACAGCGGCAGCCTGTTCACCCAGACCCTGGAAACCGACCACAGCGACCTGCTCGGTGAGGTGTTGCGCGATTACTGGCGGCTGTTCTGCTACCCGATGCACGACGATGCGCTCAACTGGGTACGCAACAACTGGGGTGGCCCCGCCGCGCTGATGCCACGGGTACGCGCGCTATTTGGCAGTGAGCGGCCTGCTGGTGAGTCCCGCGAGCCCGCCGAGCTGATCAACGCCTGTCTGCAAGAACGCCGCGAAGCGCTGAAAACACTCAAAGCCCCTTGGCAACAATGGGCTGTCGAGCTGCGCGATATCTGCCTGCAAGCCGTGGCCGCCAAAGCCGTCGACGGCCGCAAAATGCAAGCGCGTTACTTCGAACCCTGGTTCGAAAAGATCAGCGCCTGGGCCGCTGACGACACCCTTGAGCAACTCGACATCGGCACCGGCTTCAGCCGCCTGACGCCCGACGGCATGGCCGAAGCCTGGAAAGGCGAACCGCCGCAGCATCCCGGTATCGACGCCATGGTCGGCCTCAAGGCAGCTCTTGATGCGCTACCAACCCCGGATGCTGCCGTATTGCAACACGCCGCCGGCTGGGTGGGCCAACGCTTTGAAGAAGAAAAGCGTCGTCGCGCCGAAATGGGCTTCGACGACATGCTCATCCGCCTTAACGCCGCCCTGCAAACCGAAGGCGGCGAGCGTCTGGCCAGTGTGATTCGCGAGCAATTCCCGGTGGCCTTGATCGACGAGTTCCAGGACACCGACCCGGTGCAATACAGCATCTTCGACAGCATCTACCGCATCGAAGAAAACCACCTCGACAGCGGCCTGTTCCTGATCGGCGACCCCAAGCAAGCGATCTACGCCTTCCGTGGCGCCGACATCTACACCTACCTGCGCGCCCGACAATCCACTACCGGCCGTCACCACACACTGGGCACCAACTTCCGCTCCAGCCATGCGATGGTCGAGGCGGTGAACCACGTGTTCCAGCGTGCAGAAACAGGTCGCGGTGCGTTCCTGTTTCGCGAACCCAATGGGGAAAACCCGGTGCCTTTCCACTCGGTGCTGTCCCAGGGCCGGAAGGAACAATTGCAGGTTAAGGGGCAAACGCTACCGGCCATGAACCTCTGGCACTTGCCCACCGACCAGCCGGTGTCCAACGCGGTTTATCGCCAGCAATTGGCCGCCGCCTGTGCCACGCACATTGTTGAATGGCTCAACGGCGGACAACTGGGCACCGCCGGCTTCCTGCAGCCGGACGCAAGCTTCAAAGGCGTGCTTCCGTCAAACATTGCCATCCTCGTGCGCGACGGCAAGGAAGCCCACGCCGTACGCGCCGAATTGGCCGCCCGTGGCGTACGTAGCGTATACCTCTCCGACAAGGACTCAGTTTTCGCTGCCCAGGAAGCCCACGACCTGCTCGCCTGGCTCAAGGCCTGTGCCGAACCGGATGTCGAGCGCCCGCTGCGCGCCGCCTTGGCCTGCGTCACCTTGAACCTGTCGCTGCCGGAGTTGGAGCGTCTGAACCAGGATGAACTGGCGTGGGAAAGCCGCGTCATGCAGTTCCGTGGCTACCGCGCGATCTGGCGTACCCAAGGCGTGCTGCCGATGCTGCGCCGTCTGCTGCACGACTTCAAACTGCCGCAAACCCTGATCGCCCGCACTGATGGCGAACGTGTGCTGACCAACCTGCTGCACCTCAGCGAATTGCTGCAACAGGCCGCATCGGAACTGGACGGCGAGCAGGCACTGATCCGCCACCTGGCCGAACACCTGGCGCTCTCAGGGCAAGCGGGTGAGGAACAAATCCTGCGCCTGGAAAGTGATGAGCAACTGGTCAAGGTGGTGACCATCCACAAGTCAAAAGGCCTTGAGTACGACCTGGTTTTCCTGCCTTTCATCTGCTCGACCAAACCGGTGGATGGCAGCCGGTTGCCGCTGCACTACCACGATGAATACGGCAAATCCCACGTCAGCCTGCGTCCTACGCCTGAGTTGATCGCCCAGGCCGATAACGAGCGCCTGGCCGAAGACCTGCGACTGTTATATGTAGCACTGACCCGTGCCAAGCATGCGTGCTGGCTGGGCATCGCCGACCTCAAGCGTGGTAATAGCAATAGCTCTGTGCTGCACCTTTCGGCGCTGGGCTATTTGCTCGGTGCTGGCGCGTCGCTGGTAGAGTCTGCCGGCCTGGCACGCTGGCTGTTGGACCTGCAAGCAGGTTGCTCCGCCATCGACTACGGCCAGGTGCCCGAAGCGCAAGACATCGTCTTCCACCCACCCCGCAACGAAGCCACGCTGCGAGCGCCGTTGCTGCCCAAGCGCAAGGCTGCGGAAAACTGGTGGATTGCCTCCTACAGCGCGTTGCGCATCGGCGACAGCATGAGCGCCGCCAACCTCGAAGCGCCGGAAAGCCCGCAGGCCCAGAAGCTGTTCGATGACGAGCGCCTCGACCCTGATGCCCCCCGCGAAGTGGCAGCGTCCGGCGGCGATATTCACCGTTTCCCACGCGGCCCTAATCCAGGGACCTTCCTCCACGGGCTGTTGGAATGGGCAGGCGAGGATGGCTTCAACGTCACGCCCGAGGCCATCGAAAAAGCCGTGGGCGCCCGCTGCAATCGGCGCAACTGGGAAGGCTGGATCATCACCCTGAGCAGTTGGCTTGGCCACCTGCTGAAAACGCCATTGCCCGTGGATAACGGTCACGTTTCCCTCAGCGGTTTGCAGCAGTACCAGATCGAGATGGAATTCTGGTTCGCCAGCCACAAAGTCGACGTACTTGCCCTCGATAAACGGGTGTGCCAATACACCCACAACGGCGTTTCCCGCGTCGCCGCCGAACCCGTGCTGCTCAACGGTATGTTCAAGGGGTTTATCGATTTGACCTTCGAACATGACGGCCGCTATTACGTGGCGGATTACAAGTCCAACTGGCTCGGCCCCGACGATTCGGCCTACACCTTTGATGCCATGGAACAGTCGATCCTCGAGCATCGCTACGACCTGCAATACGTGCTTTACCTGCTGGCCCTGCATCGCCAACTCAAGGCGCGCCTGCCGGACTACGACTACGACCGCCATATCGGCGGCGCGCTGTACATTTTCCTGCGCGGCACCCAGTCCGCAAGCCAGGGGGCTTATTTCACCCGGCCGCCACGGGACTTGATCGAAGGCCTGGACCTGATGTTCCAGGGCAAGTCCATCCCGCCCAAGGTTGAGCCCGCCTGGGAACAAGGAGTGCTGTTATGAGCCTGTCGCCGTTACCGCTGGAGGAACTGATGCCCCTCAGCCGCGCCGCCGACCTGGTGCAACTGTTGGAGCGTTGGGTGGATCGTGGTTGGTTGCGCGCTCTGGACAAAGCTTTCGTCGGCTTCCTGCACGAACTTGATCCGCACGCTGACCCGCTGGTGCTGCTGGCCGCTGCGCTGACCAGCCATCAGTTGGGCCATGGCCACGTCTGCCTCGACCTGTTCGAAACCCTCAAGGCTCCGGACTTCGCCCTGTCGTTGCCGCCCGAAGGCGACCTGCAAACCGGCGCCATGCTGCTGCCGTCGCAGTTGCTCGACGGCCTCGACGGCGCCCACTGGTGCCACGCGCTGGCCGCCAGCCATCTGGTCGCGTTGGCCGTTGATGGCAGCGAAGCCGCCCAGAGTCGCCCATTGGTCCTGTCCGGCAAGCGCCTGTACCTGCGCCGCTACTGGACCTACGAGCGACGCATCGACACCGCCTTGCGCCTGCGGCTCGCCACCCAGGAAAGCGTCGCCGCCGATTTGCCGCAGCGCCTTGACAGCCTGTTCGACCAACCGCCGCCTGACGGCGTGATCGACTGGCAAAAGCTCGCCTGCGCCCTGGCTACTCGTGGTGCATTCAGTATCGTCACCGGCGGTCCCGGCACCGGTAAGACCACCACCGTGGTGCGCCTGCTCGCGTTGTTGCAGGCGCCGGCGGTGGAAGCTGGCAGCCCATTGCGTATTCGCCTGGCTGCGCCCACTGGCAAGGCCGCTGCACGTCTCACCGAGTCCATCAGCCAGCAAGTGCTGTCGCTGAAAGTGCCGGACAACGTGAAGGAAAAAATCCCGACTCAGGTCACCACCGTTCACCGCTTGCTCGGCAGTCGTCCGGGCACGCGGCATTTTCGTCATCACCTCGGCAACCCGTTGCCCCTGGATGTGCTGGTGGTGGACGAAGCCTCGATGATTGACCTGGAAATGATGGCCAACCTGCTCGACGCCTTGCCGCCCCATGCACGGCTTGTGCTGCTGGGCGACAAGGACCAACTGGCGTCGGTAGAGGCGGGTGCCGTACTCGGTGACTTGTGCCGCGACGCCGAAGCCGGCTTCTACAGCGCCGAGACCCGCCAATGGCTGCAAGCCGTCAGTGGCGAAGACCTCGGCACCAGCGGCCTGCAGGCAGACCTCGACGGCAGCCATCCCCTGGCCCAGCAAGTGGTGATGCTGCGTTACTCGCGACGTTTCGGCGAAGGCAGTGGCATTGGTCAACTGGCGCGTTGGGTCAACCAGCAACACGCTGAGGAAGCCCGCAAGCTGCTGACGGCGCGCAGCCACAGTGACCTGTTCTGCGTCAGCCTCAAGGGCGAGCACGACCACGCCCTCGAGCGTCTGGTCCTGGACGGGCAGGGCAGTGACGGCGCCCAAGGTTATCGTTACTACCTCAACCTGCTGCAAAGCGCGAGGCCCGGGCCCGACACCCCACGTGAAGATCCCGCGTGGACCCACTGGGCGCAACAACTGCTGCAAGCCTTCGATGCCTTCCAACTGCTTTGCGCGGTGCGCAAAGGCCCCTGGGGGGTGGAAGGCCTGAACCAGCGCATCACTGCCGCCTTGCGCAAGGTGCGGCTGATCGAAGGCGACGAGCAGTGGTACGAAGGTCGCCCGGTGCTGATGACCCGCAACGACTACGGCCTGGGCCTGATGAACGGCGATATCGGCATCGCGCTGAAATTGCCCGAAAGCGACGGCGGCCCCCAGGTGCTGCGCGTGGCCTTCCCGCGCAACGACGGCCAGGGCGGTGTGCGTTTTGTGCTGCCCAGCCGCCTGAATGATGTGGAAACCGTGTACGCCATGACCGTGCACAAATCCCAGGGCTCGGAGTTCACCCATACCGCGCTGATCCTGCCGGATGCCTTGAACCCGGTGCTCACCAAGGAATTGATCTACACCGGCATCACCCGGGCCAAGCGCTGGTTCAGCCTGATCGAGCCCCGTGGCGGCGTGTTTGAAGAAGCGGTAAGGCGCAAGGTCAAGCGCTTGAGCGGGTTGATGCTGGAGCTGGGTCACGAGCCTGAAAAAACTGACTGACAAGTCATGCATATTTCTGATTCAGGCGTCTGATTTTTCTGAAAAAATAGCGGCCCCCGCGAAGCCCCGTCTTCGCGGGGTTTTCCGCCGCTGTGCTATCGTTGCGGCATCATTTGAAAAACACCTGAGAGAATCGCTGCATGAACGTGGCTGTCTCGCCCACAGAGCGCAGTTTGAGTTGGAGGCGCATGTTGCTGGTGGCGGTCCTGTGTGTGCTCGCGCCACACGCCTTCGCCCAGGCGCCCGACCCCACAGGCCTTGCCGCCCATCGTGCCCAGGCGGTTACCCAGGTGGTGCTCGGTATCCTCAGTTATGCGCGCTGGCCGGTCGAGCCTGCGCAATTGCGCCTGTGCATCGTCGGCCCGACCCAATACACCGATGACCTGATCAAAGGCACCACCCAGGCCACCGGCCGTCCGGTCGTGGTGCAGCGCCTGCTGGCCAGCCATCCTGATATCGTCAACGCGTGCGATGCGGTGTACATCGGCAAACTCAGTGCCGATGAGCGCAGCCAGCTGTTTACCTCGTTGATCGGTCACCCGGTGCTCAGCATCAGTGAAGGCGGCGACCAGTGCACGGTGGGCAGCCTGTTCTGTCTGCGCGTGGGGGATGAGCAGGTGTCCTTCGAGGTCAACCTCGACTCTGTCGCCCGTAGCGGTGTACGCATTCACCCCAGCGTGCTGCAGTTGTCTCGCCGCCGAGCGCCTGCGTCATGAGAGCGGCTAAGGTGCGACCGACCCTGCGCTCCGTCATCGGCCGCGGGCACTTGATCCTGGCATTGGTGGCGGTGACCCTGGCGAGCGTCTCACTGACCCTGCTCGGTGTACTTGCGCTGCGGGTCTATGCCGAACACAACTTGCACCTGATCGCACGCTCCATCAACTACACCGTGGAAGCGGCGGTGGTGTTCAACGACAGTGCGGCAGCCACTGAAGCCCTCAGCCTGATTGCTTCCACCGAAGAGGTGGCCCAGGCCGAAGTCTTCGATGCCAATGGCAAGTTGCTGGCGCAGTGGATACGCCCGGAGACCGGCATGCTCTCGCGGGTTGAACTGGAGCTGGCGCATACCCTGCTCGAACAACCCATCAGCCAGCCGATCCTTCACCAGGGGCAAGCCATCGGCAGCATTCATCTCACCGGTCACGGCGGCAGCCTGCTGCGCTTCCTGCTCAGCGGCCTGGCCGGGATCCTGATTTGCACCGCTCTCAGCGCGTGGGTGGCCCTGCACCTGGCGCGACGCTTGTTGCGCGGCATCACCGGCCCGTTGCAAAGCCTCGCCGCCGTGGCCCACGCCGCCCGCAGCGAGCGTGATTTCGACCGCCGCGTGCCGCCGGCACAAATCGCCGAACTCGACAGCCTGGGCAGTGACTTCAACGCCTTGCTTGGCGAAATGGAAGCCTGGCAAAGCCACCTGCAAAGCGAAAATGAATCCCTCGCCCATCAGGCCAACCATGACAGCCTCACCGGCCTGCCCAATCGCGCGTTCTTCGAAGGCCGGTTGATCCGTACCCTGCGCAATGCGGCCAAGGCCAAGGAACAGGTGGCGGTGCTTTATCTCGACAGCGACCGTTTCAAAGAGATCAATGACAGCTTTGGCCACGCCGCCGGCGATGCCGTCCTCGTGGCTGTCGCCGAGCGTGTGCGTGCGCAACTGCGTGAAGATGACCTGGTGGCGCGCCTGGGCGGTGATGAGTTCGCCATCTTGCTGGCGCCGCTGCACAAGGTCGAAGACGCCCAGCGCATCGCCAACAAGATCATCGCCAGCATGGACCTGCCGATCCCTGTGCCTGGCAACACACAGGTATTGACCTCCCTCAGTATCGGCATCGCCATCTACCCCGATCATGGTTCTACGCCCGGTACCTTGCTCAATGCCGCCGACGCGGCGATGTACCAGGCCAAGCGCTTGTCCTCGGGCGGCCAGCAAACGGCAGAGTCGGAGCCCTCGGCCGCCAACGTTCACCACAGGAGTTGATCCCTTGTTCTCGACCGCGCGTTTCATGTTCATCACCCTTCTGGTTTCACTGCTTGCCCTCGGCGGCTGCCAGACGCCTCCACCCAAAGGCTTGACCCCGGCGCAAGTGGCGGTCCTCAAGCAGCAAGGTTTTGAGTTGACCGACGAAGGCTGGGCATTCGGCCTGTCCGGCAAAGTGCTGTTCGGCAGCGACGTCGAGATGCTCAACCCACCCAGCACCGAGATCGTCCAGCGCATCGGCAAGGCCCTGCTGGGCGTCGGCATCGAACGCGTCCGCGTCGACGGCCACACCGATGCGTCGGGCAAGGAAACCTACAACCAGCAACTGTCCCTGCGCCGCGCAAAAAGCGTGGCGACGGTGTTGACCGGTGTGGGCATGAAGGAAGAGAACATCCAGCTGCGCGGGCTGGGCAGCAGCGAGCCGGTGGCACCGAACACCACGGTGGCGGGGCGCACGGAGAATCGGCGGGTGTCGATTGTGGTGATTGCGGACTGAACCCGTCCCGCCAATCTCAATGTGAAACCCAATCAACTGTGGGAGCTGGCTTGCCTGCGATAGCGGTGTCTCAGTACCGGATGTACTGGCTGACACACAGCCATCGCCGGCAAGCCAGCTCCCACAGTTGGTTTTGCGGTGTGCATGAAACAGCGTTTGCTAAGTAATTTCTCCGTAGGAAAGCTCTGCCATGTCGAATTTTGATGGCTAGGCTGACGAGGTTTCGCTTTCTCGCAAATGGTGGGCTTAGTTAAATGAACGCTTCAACCAAGCACCGTAAAGGATTGCGATGAACATAAACGTCAGTGATTTCCGGCAAGCAGTTTCCAAAGTTAGACTTTCAAAATTTGCCTTCGATGAACTTTTGAGCGCAAGAGAGTTGCTAGACTCTGAAAGTCAGGGGGCTCGATTCGATACCAAGACTGCCTACATCAATTCTCTACAATCATCCGTCTTGGGTGAGGAGCTAGATAGAATCCGAACCATGATCGACCATGAATGCCATGTCTTGATTCTTGATGGTTTTAAGGTCGAGAAACTTGAGACCTTTAAATCACTGATATGGACATTTGGTTCGCTACTCGGCGTACCCATGGTACAGAATCATCTGGGTCACAAGGTGATTGAGGTTTATGACAGAGGCGGTAAGAGTATTGAGGAGGGGGCGAGATATCATCAAACCCGTCAAGGTGCTTACGTACACAACGATGGAGTGAGCGATCCGCTACCTATCGATTACTTGATCCTGGCTTGCGGACAGCAAGCGCTTTTGGGCGGCGAGAGCATCCTGATTGATGCAAGCGCGGTATACGCGGAGCTGATGGCGTTTCCAGAAATATTGGAAGAGCTTAAATGCAACTTCTTTTTTGAAAACCGCGGTATGTCAGATGAAGAGCAGCTTTTCAAGGCGCCCATTCTGAGTTTTTCCAATGAAGGCATTCCACTGATCAGATACTTTCGGGTCTACATTGAATCCGCCCACATCAAGGCGGGAGTACCGTTAACGGTGGCTCAATGTCAAGCGCTGGACTTTCTGGATACTGTTCTCGATCAGTCATCCGTTCAGCAGCGAGTGTTGCTGGAACCAGGGCAGGTACTTATTTCGGCCGATAATAAGTTTCTTCATACTCGCACGCACTTCATTGACAGGAATACGCCACGCTGTGCGATAGATGATGCTGAGTCTTTGAGCGATCTGAATCGCTACATGCTACGGATGTGGTTGCGTAAACAATGATACCTCGATGCCCATAGCGTACATCCTCTACTATCCGCCATAAGCCGAGCCCCATGGACAACTCCGATATCGCGATCACGCTGGTCTTGATCTCAGCCTTCATGCACGCCACTTGGAACGCTGTCGTCCGCGCCGGCAGCAGTCGCTTCATGACCTTGGCCATGGTGGATGGCACCGCCCTGGTGATATGCCTTTTGGCGTTGCCGTTTGTCAGCGTGCCGAGCCTGGAGGTGTGGGGCTACATCCTCGTCTCCGTGGGACTCAATACGGTCTATCGGCTATTTCTGATCAAAGCCTACGAAACGGGAGATTTCGGGCAGGTGTACCCGGTGATGCGTGGGATACCGCCGGTACTGGTCGCGTTATTTTCCTACTTTCTGTCGCATGAGCAGTTGTCACGCGAGGCGCTGGCGGGTGTGGTGTTGATTTGTGTAGGCATTATCAGCCTGACCTTTGTGCGCAGGATGACGGCGCAGATGCTCAAGCCGATCCTGATGGCGGTGTGTGCCGGGGCGTTTATCGCGGCTTACACGGTGGTGGACGCCAAAGGCGTGAGAGCCAGTGAAACGGTGTTGCAATACATCATCTACCTGACGGTATTCCAGAGCATTCCGATCCCGGTGCTGGCGTTTTCCAGGGAGCGTTTGGCCTTGATGCGTGCGATACGTGGGCATTGGCGAGTCGGCCTGTTGGGCGGTGTTTTTTACCTGGCGTCTTACGGATTGGTGTTGTTTGCGTTGTCGCTGGACGCGGTGGCCAAGGTCTCAGCGCTGCGGGAAACCAGTGTTATTATCGGCGCCATTATTGCCGCGCTGTTCTTTCACGAACAGTTCGGTTGGCGACGGATGCTGTCGGCATTCGTCATTGTTTGCGGGATCATCTTGATCAAAGTGAGCACCTGATGGCCCAGCGTCCGCCTCCCACTCCGATGCTTCAAGCGTTCGTCAGCGCTGCGCAAACCGGTAGCTTTGCGCGTGCGGCGTCGCAGCTTAACCTCACCGCCAGCGCCATCAGCCATCAAATTGCAGGCCTGGAGGAATGGTGGGGCGTGCAGTTGTTTGAGCGGCATTCGCGCGGGGTCAAGCTGACGTCCGCAGGGCAGGCTTTGTTGCCGGTCACCGACGGATTTTTCAAGGCGCTGGATGGGGTCTTGCATTCACTCAACCCCGCAAAGTCCCGACCGCTGTACCTCTCATGCACGTCCTCGCTCTGCTCGACATGGCTGATCCCCAGGATGCACGGCTCTCACACTGAGGCCTCATTCAACCTTGATCTGGTGTTGACCAGTGCTGACATCAACCGCATCAGTCTGGAAGCGCATCAATACGATGTCGCGGTGGTGATGGGGTATGGCGATTACCCGGATCATCATGTTGAACTGCTGATGCGTGACGCGGTGTTCCCCGTTTGCTCGCCGGAATTTCTAGGGTTGAAGGGGGATATCGCGCCGGGGGATGTGGCCCAATACCCGCTGATTCATCGGGTGGACGATCAGGTGTGTCCGGGGTGGGAAAGCTGGTTTGCGTTTCAGGGCCTGCCAACGCCGCCTTATCACCATGGGCCTCGATTTCCGGATTCGAGCCTGGCGATCAGTCTGGCGGTAAAGGGCACAGGGATTGCGCTGGGCAGGACTGCGTTGGTGTATGACCAATTGGAAAACGGTGCATTGGTTGCGTTGAAAAGCCCCGTGATGATGTCCCCAGCGGCCTACTACATCATTTGTCGAAATGGGCGGCAGTCAGAGCCGGATATTGCGCGTCTGATTGAATGGCTCAAGACCCGTGCGGGTGAGTTCCTGCGCGAAGTTCGGGCTCGGTATCCACAAATAGCCGGGACTACCGCCGTTTAAATGTTGGGAGGAGCAGGGCTCCTCCCGCATTCGAACGGTGTTCGCTTAACGGCCCGGTGTCATCGCTTGCGTCAGGTCATCGACCACGGCTTTGCCCATCTCACACAGGTAATGCGCGGCCCACGCGTATTGCTCGCCGCGTACATCCATGGCGGCTTCCATCGCGAGTTTCTTGGAGTAGAAAAGCAGGGTGGAAGCGTGCTCTAACGCTTCCTCAATTGGCATGCCGGCGTTGACGCGGAACAGGGGTTTTTCGTTTTCGCCGTAGTCCCCGAAGGTGACGACGCCGAGTGTGGTGATGGAGGAGAGCGGTGGATCGGGGACGATTTTAGTCATGATCTATACCTGGGAGTTTAGGGAGCCACCCACTCATGTCGCTATACATGAAAGAGTGGCAGCTGTACGCAGGTTAGCGAACCGGACCCAGGACCCGGCAGACCCGAAGGTCTCCCACGCACAGCCGCCATAACACGACAACGACGAGCCTGAAGAGCTTGCCGTTGGAGGCTGTGTCCGGGTTCGGGTCGCTAAACCCGTTCGCTGATGTCAGCGAAGTACGGAGGCTAATGACTCGAACCCTAAGGCACAATAGGCCGGAGATTCTCTAGGAAACGTCCTGCAAATTAAAGCGAATCATCGTTGATGGCCCTTTAATCCGCAAACCTGGTCTCCCGTGTCTCCCCCATCAACAACCCTTGATTCTGCTCCGTCACTTCCCTGATGCTGTCCCACAGCAACGTAATCCGCTTCAACTTCCTCTGAATCGCGCCGGATTCTCTAGACAGTGGCGTGTGACTTTCTGATCCGCTGAGACTGTGCCAAACCCAGGTAATAAGGTAGCCTCATCGTACGACCCTCCCAAGGAAGGCAGAGCCAAATCATGGCCTCCCCCAGTGATCTTTCAGTCCCTATGATCAATGCAGTTCTTCAAGAGCCGTTGTTTACGGTCCTGCTGTTGCCTATTGGTTATGGAGTATTCCGTTTTATTGAATATGTTTTGCGACGCAAATTAGAAGGCAAGCCTGAAAGTGAAAAGCTGGACCAATATCATAAGTTGGTCGATTTACAGGAAAAGCTAAACAAGACAGGCAAGACCATGGCTGATCTTGATGCTCTTCGAGCCCATGCTTTAGGACACGTGGCGGATAGCGCAATCATTCAGGCGCAGACCTACACAATAGTGGCCCAAAAACTTGTTTCTGACTTTGAAGCTGTAGGTAATGATGGCGGGGATCTTTTTGATAGAGACAGCCGGGAGTTATCTCAGGCTGAACTGAATGAACTGTCCGGTCAAAAAGCAGCACAGGCGGATGATGAGCTTTCAGCAATCATTGGATCGAAGCTGAGAGGAATGGATGAGCAGATGCGTCAAGCATTGCTTCACTCACAAGCTGCGTGGGAAAACTTTCGAAATATGGAGTCTTCCAGAGAGTCCCAGCGTTGGGAAGGCGGCTCCGTCCGCCCACTCATGGTTAATCTGAGATACGAAGCGCTGACAAGAGAGCGGATAGCCGTCTTTTCATCAGAGGAGGGGCTTGAGCAAGCGGATATTGTCGTGGAGCACTCTAAAACACCTAACAATCTTTTTGACCGTATTGAGCAGTACGTGCCTTATGAACGGGTCATTGAGTGGCTCGGCGCTCCAAGTTATCACTTCGGGAATAGCTGCCAATACCGCTACGAAGAAACGCAGGTGGAGATTTGGTTTAATAGTAATAACGCGGTTAAAGAGGTGGTAGTGGCACTGGTGCAGGGGCAAATTTATGCTGGTGTCTCCCCTGCGGGTGCCCTGTCTATACCACTTGGCGTTCTGACGTTACAGGATGTGCTTGATATAGATGAATACACGACAATTCAATACGCGTGGAGTGCGCGGACAGAGGAGGTGTTCGTTCGAGGTCGTACCGGACCTCCTGGGGCTTGGACGGATTATTGTTTTGGGGCTCTGAAAGTTTTTAGCGGCGCCGGGCTACTCCAAGAAACAGCTTTTGAATGGGACTCACAGGCTGAGAGGCTAATAACCGACCCTAAGGATGTCCTAATCAATTGGATGGCGTTCGGCTCTGAAGATGGTGCTCCATTCAGTTGGTTCATAAAATGATTTCATGGTCCCTTTGAGAATCTGACAGAAAAATCTGAATGACCACCTCAGCTGTCTTACGCCGCCAGTTCCCCCCCCTGACCCTCTTGCGCATGGGGTCCTTATCGTGCACCTGCACGCCTCTGTAAGTCCTGCTTAGTAGTCCCCAAGAACGCCCTGCGCTGTTACAACCCAAGGACCAATTCGGGTTACAAACCTCTGGCAAACCCTCCCAGACCTCGTTAGGATTTGCCCACCTGAGTCCTTGCAGACTTACTGACTGGCGAACCTGATCTCCCTGGTCTCCCCCATCAACAACCCCTGATTCTGCTCCGTCACTTCCCTGATGTAGTCCCACAGCAATGTAATCCGCTTCAACTTCCGCAAATCCTCCCGGCAATACATCCAGAACTGCCGCGTAATCGCAATCTGCTCCCCCAGCACCGGCAACAACCTTGGATCCTGCGCCGCCAGAAAACACGGCAGTATCGCCATCGACCGCCCTTGCTGCGCCGCCACGTACTGCGCGATCACGCTGGTACTGCGCAGACTGGCGCTGGCGCCGGGCACTACGTTGGCCAGGTACAGCAGCTCCGAGCTGAACGCCAAGTCATCCACATAGCTGATAAACGGATGTTCGGCCAAATCCGTGGGTTTGCGGATGGGCGGGTGTTGGTCGAGGTATTCCTGGGTCGCGTACAGCTGCAATTTGTAGTCGCACAGTTTGCAGCACACATACGGCCCGTGTTCCGGGCGTTCCAGGGCGATGACGATGTCGGCTTCGCGCTTGGACAGGCTGATGAAGTGGGGCAGGGGCAGGATGTCCACTGAGATGGCCGGGTAGGTGTCGACGAAGTGGCTCAGTTGCGGGGTGACGAAGAAGCTGCCGAACCCTTCGGTGCAGCCCATGCGCACATGGCCGGACAGCGCCACGCCGGAGCCTGAGACTTGTTCGCAGGCCATGTGCAGGGTGCTTTCGATGGACTCGGCATAGCCCAGCAAACGCTGGCCCTCGGTGGTCAGCACGAAACCGTTGGTCCGGGATTTTTCGAACAGCAGGGTGCCGAGGGACACTTCCAGTGAGCTGATGCGCCGCGACACGGTGGTGTAGTCCACCGCCAGGCGCTTGGCGGCCACGCTGGCCTTGCGGGTGCGGGCCACTTCGAGGAAAAACTTCAGGTCATCCCAGTTCAGGGAGCCCAGGGACGTGATGTTTTTTTGCATATTGGTCCGGCTTTTATGTGCGTTCTTATTAGAGATTTGCACATCTATACTCCAAAAACAGTCCGAACGCCTCATTTCCCAAGGCGGTTACGCGCCTTGTCTCTGCATAAATATAAGATTGGAGACCACATGAACGCATCTGCCGATATTTCCGTGCAACAGGTCAAGTTGCTGATCAACGGCGAGTGGGTCGAGTCCAAGACCACCGAGTGGCAAGACATCGTCAACCCGGCCACCCAAGAGGTACTGGCCAAAGTCCCGTTCGCCACTGCCGATGAAGTCAACGCTGCCATCGACGCTGCCCACCGCGCCTTCCAGACCTGGAAGCTGACGCCGATCGGCGCGCGCATGCGCATCATGCTCAAGCTGCAAGCCTTGATCCGCGAACATTCCAAGCGCATTGCCGTGGTGCTCAGCAACGAGCAGGGCAAGACCATTGCCGATGCCGAGGGCGATATTTTCCGTGGCCTGGAAGTGGTGGAACACGCCTGCTCCATCGGCACCCTGCAAATGGGCGAATTCGCTGAGAACGTCGCTGGTGGCGTCGACACCTACACCCTGCGCCAACCCATCGGTGTGTGCGCCGGCATTACTCCGTTCAACTTCCCGGCGATGATCCCGCTGTGGATGTTCCCGATGGCCATCGCCTGCGGTAACACTTTCGTGCTCAAGCCGTCCGAGCAGGACCCGCTGTCGACGATGCTGCTGGTCGAGCTGGCGCTGGAAGCTGGCGTGCCGGCTGGCGTGCTCAACGTGGTACACGGCGGCAAGGATGTGGTGGATGCGCTGTGCACCCACAAAGACATCAAGGCCGTGTCCTTCGTCGGCTCGACCGCCGTGGGCACCCACGTGTATGACCTGGCTGGCAAGCACGGCAAGCGCGTGCAATCGATGATGGGCGCCAAGAACCACGCCGTGGTGCTGCCGGATGCCAACCGCGAACACACCCTCAATGCTTTGGTCGGTGCCGGTTTCGGCGCGGCGGGCCAGCGCTGCATGGCCACCTCGGTGGTGGTGCTGGTGGGCGCGTCCAAGCAATGGCTGCCGGACCTCAAGGCGCTCGCGCAAAAGCTCAAGGTCAACGCGGGCAGCGAAGCCGGTACCGATGTGGGTCCGGTGATTTCCAAACGCGCCAAGGCACGTATCCTGGAGCTGATCGAAAGCGGTGTGAAAGAAGGCGCCAAGCTCGAGCTGGATGGCCGCGACATCAAGGTGCCGGGTTTCGAGCAAGGCAACTTTGTCGGTCCGACCCTGTTCTCGGGCGTGACCCCCTCCATGCAGATCTACACCCAGGAAATCTTCGGCCCGGTGCTGGTGGTATTGGAAGTGGCGACCCTCGATGAGGCCATCGCGCTGGTCAACGCCAACCCGTTCGGCAACGGTACCGGCCTGTTCACCCAGAGCGGTGCGGCGGCGCGTAAATTCCAGAGCGAAATCGATGTAGGCCAGGTCGGCATCAACATCCCGATCCCGGTGCCGGTGCCGTTCTTCAGCTTCACCGGTTCGCGCGGTTCCAAGCTCGGTGACCTGGGCCCGTACGGCAAGCAAGTGGTGCAGTTCTACACGCAGACCAAAACCGTCACCAGCCGCTGGTTCGATGACGACACGGTCAACGATGGCGTCAACACCACCATCAACCTGCGCTGATTCCGGGAGACGACCATGAAGATTGCATTTATCGGCTTGGGTAACATGGGCGCGCCCATGGCCCGCAACCTGATCAAGGCCGGCCATGCGCTGAACCTGTTCGACTTGAACCAGACGGTTCTCAAGGAACTGGCCGAACTGGGCGGCACTGTCAGCGATTCACCACGCGGTGCGGCGAAAGATGCTGAGTTGGTGATTACCATGCTGCCGGCGGCGGCACATGTGCGCAGCGTGTGGCTGAACGAAGACGGCGTTTTGGCCGGCATCGGCAAAGGTGTACCGGCGGTGGATTGCAGCACCATCGACCCGCAAACCATCCGTGACGTAGCGGCTGCGGCGGCCAAGCAAGGTGTAGTGGTAGCCGACGCTCCGGTCTCCGGCGGCACGGGCGGCGCCGCTGCCGGGACGTTGACCTTCATGGTTGGCGCCACCCCGGAACTGTTCGCCACCCTGCAGCCGGTGCTGGCGCAGATGGGCCGTAACATCGTGCACTGCGGTGAAGTGGGCACCGGGCAAATCGCCAAGATCTGCAACAACCTGCTGTTGGGGATCAGCATGGTCGGCGTCAGCGAAGCCATGGCGCTGGGCGACGCGCTGGGCATCGACACCCAGGTGCTGGCCGGCATCATCAACAGCTCCACCGGGCGCTGCTGGAGTTCCGACACCTACAACCCATGGCCGGGCGTGATCGAAACTGCACCGTCGTCCCGTGGCTACACCGGCGGTTTCGGCGCCGACCTGATGCTCAAGGACCTGGGCCTGGCTACCGAGGCCGCGCGCCAGGCCAAGCAACCCGTCATCCTGGGCGCCGTGGCCCAGCAGTTGTACCAATCGATGAGCCAGCGTGGGGAAGGGGGCAAGGACTTCTCGGCGATCATCAACAGCTATCGCAAGCCCAAGTAGTGTG
>NZ_JFCA01000077.1 GCF_000612585.1 Pseudomonas sp. CHM02 | reverse complement strand
CACAGAGATCTTACTCGGCCGTTAGAGTGGAGACATTTCCTGCGCCAACCCCAGGAACGCCGCGGGCAATCGCGCACCTTTGCGCTCCTTGAGGCAGTACAGATACTCGGGAATCTGCGGTGCATTTTCGATGGTCAGCACCCGCAGTTGCGGGTCATGGGGCACTTCCTGGCGGGCGATGATGCTGATGCCGATATTGCGCAGTACGGCTTCGCGGATCGACTCGCGGCTGCCGATCTCCAACAGCGGGCCGTAACTCACGCCGGCGCCCTGCAGCATGTCTTCGGTCAGGCGCCGTGTGGTGGAGCCGGGTTCACGCATCAACAGGGTATGCCCGGCCAACGCATTGAGGGGCACGTGGTCGAGCTTGGCCAGGGGATGGTTGCGGTGCACCGCCAGCACCAGCGGGTCGGTGCCCAACACGCGGCGGATCAGGCGCGGGTCTTCCAGCAGTTGGGAGGAGGCGGCAACGTCGACACGGTAATCGTCCAGCGCTTCCAGCACCTGCTGGGAGTTGCCGATTTCGACCGACACCTCCACTTGTGGCAGGCGTTCGCGAAAGGCTTTGACCAGGTCGAGGATGTAATACGGTGCTGTCGCGGCAATTCTCAGTGCGCCTTGGACCTGGCCATTGTTGCGCAAGAAGAACTCGATATCCGCTTCCTGCTGCAACAGCGCCTTGACCATCGGCAGCAAGCGCGCACCGTCGTCGCTGACGGTGAGGCGGCGGCCGCCTCGGTAGAACAGCTCGACGCCGTACTGGCTTTCCAGGTTACGGATCTGGGTGGTGACCGTGGGTTGGCTCAGGCCGAGTTTTTTCGCCGCCTGGGTAATGCTGCCCAGGCGGGCGACCATGAAAAACGCCTTTAACTCCGCACTCAGCACACCACCCTCTCATCGTTTATTTGCGCAACAGGCGCAGGCCATTGAACACCACCAGCAGGGCCACGCCCATGTCGGCGAACACCGCCATCCACATGGTGGCCAGGCCCAGGAAGGTGACCACCAGGAAGATCGCCTTGATCACCAATGCCAAGGCGATGTTCTGCTTGAGGATACTCGACGTTTGCCGCGACAGACGAATGAATGCCGGAATCTTGCGCAGGTCATCATCCATCAGCGCCACGTCGGCGGTCTCGATGGCGGTGTCAGTACCGGCGGCGGCCATGGCAAAGCCGATCTCGGCGCGGGCCAGGGCCGGAGCGTCGTTGATGCCGTCGCCGACCATGCCCACGCGGCGGCCTTGGCCGTAGAGGGTTTCGATGGCTTGCAGTTTATCGGTAGGCAACAGGTCGCCCTGGGCCTGGTCGATGCCAACCTGGGCGGCAATCGCTTGGGCGGTGTGGGTATTGTCGCCGGTGAGCATCAGGGTCTTGATGCCCAGCGCGTGCAGTTGCTGGATGGCTTCGCGGCTGCTGTCCTTGACGGTGTCGGCCACCGCGAACAGTGCCAGCGGGCCGGATTTGTCGAGCAGCAGCACCACGGATTTGCCCTGTTTTTCCAGGGCGAAGAGTTTTTCTTCCAGCTCCGGCGAGCACAGGCCCAGGTCCTCCACCAGGCGGTGGTTGCCCAAGTGGTAGGTTTCACCGTTGATATCGCCGCGCACACCACGACCGGCCAGGGCCTCGAAGTTATCCACAACATGAACCGGCAGGTTTTTATCCACAGCCGCATTGGCGATCGCCAGGGACACAGGGTGGTCGGAGCGCCCGGCCAGACTGGCGGCCAGGGCCGGTGCGCTGTCTTCGAGGTTGGGGAACAGCGCCAGGTAATCGGTTTGCACCGGTTTGCCGTGGGTGATGGTGCCGGTCTTGTCGAGGGCCAGGTAATCGAGCTTGTAACCGCCCTCCAGGTACACGCCGCCCTTGATGAGGATGCCTTTGCGCGCGGCGGCCGCCAGGCCACTGACGATGGTCACCGGGGTGGAAATCACCAGCGCACACGGGCATGCCACTACCAGCAGCACCAGGGCACGGTAGATCCAGTCGAACCAGGCGCCGGCCATGAACAGCGGTGGGATCAACGCCACGCCCAGGGCAAACAGGAACACGGCCGGGGTGTAGATCTTCGAGAAGCTGTCGACGAACCGCTGCGTCGGAGCCCGTGCGCCTTGGGCCTGTTCCACCGCGTGAATGATGCGCGCCAGGGTGGAATTGTTGGCCGCTGCGGTGACGGTGTATTCCAGGGAACCGGCCTGGTTGATGGTGCCGGCGAAGACCTTGTCGCCCACGGTCTTTTCAATCGGCAGGCTTTCACCGGTGATCGGCGCCTGGTCGATGGTGGATTGGCCGGCAGTGACTTCGCCGTCCAGGCCGATACGCTCGCCGGGCTTGACCCGCACGATGGCGCCCAGTTCAATGCTTTTTACCTCTTTTTCAACCCATGTCCCATCCGCCTGCTGCACCGTGGCCTGCTCGGGCGTCATCTGCATCAAGCCGCTGATGGCATTGCGCGCACGGTCCAGGGATTTGGCTTCGATCAACTCGGCGACCGTGAACAGGAACATCACCATCGCGGCCTCCGGCCACTGGCCGATCAGCACCGCACCGGTCACCGCAATACTCATCAAGGCATTGATGTTCAAGTTGAGGTTTTTCAGGGCGATCCAGCCCTTTTTGTAAGTGGTAAGACCGCCGCTGAGAATCGACACCAGCGCGACCAGCGCGATGACCCAGGTGGGCGCGGCGTTGGTGAAGTGCAGCACTTCGGCACCCAACGCGCCGACGCCGGACACCGCCAGCGGCCACCCGTGTTTCTTGGCCGGTGGCTCGGCGGCAGGCGTGCCTTCTACGATGGGGTCGGCCTGCATGCCCAGGGATTTGATCGCGTCGACGATCGGCGCAGTGCTCGGCAAGTCGTGGGTGACACCGAGGATACGGTTGATCAGGTTGAATTCCAGCTGCTGCACGCCCGCAAGCTTGCCCAGTTTGTTCTGGATCAGCGTCTGCTCGGTGGGGCAGTCCATGGCTTCGATGCGGAAGGTGCTCAGCCGCGAACCGGCGGTGGGCGCCTCGCTCAATTGCACCAGCGCAGGGGCTGGGGTGCCGGAACAGCAAGAGCCGCCGTGACCATGGTCATGCACGGGGGTCAATTTCTTCGGGTCATGGTCATGGTCGTGTTTGTGCGGGGTGTGGATGGAATCGCTCATTCTGTCGCGTCCGTAAAGGTGCCTGTTGCCAAGTAAAGACCCTGTAGCCACTATAGGGTCAAGCACCCATTTGGAGATTGCTGCGATGAAGATCGGCGAATTGGCCAAACTGACCGACTGCCCGGTGGAAACCATCCGTTACTACGAGAAGGAAGGCCTGCTGCCACCCCCGGCGCGCACCGACGCCAACTACCGCGTGTACACCCAGGCACACACCGAGCGACTGGTGTTTATCCGTAATTGCCGCAGCCTGGACATGACCTTGGAGGAAATCCGCAGCCTGCTGGGCTTGCGCGACAGCCCCCAGGACCAGTGCGAAAACGTGAATGCGCTGATCGACGAGCACATCCACCATGTGAAGGCGCGGATCGATGGGCTGCTGGCGTTGCAGGAACAATTGCTGGACCTGCGCCAGCGCTGTGGTGGCGGGCCGGAGTGCGGGATTCTGCAGCGGCTGGAAGTCAGCGGGAGTGTCGCGTCCAGCGAGGCCGAACACTCCCACGTGGGGCGCAGCCACGGGCATTAAATCCGTTGAAGATCCTGGGGCAGCAAGGCCTCGGGGATGTTCTGGTAGCTCACCGGCCGCAGGAAGCGACGGATCGCCAGGGTGCCCACGGACGTCGCGCCGAAGTTGGTGGACGCCGGATACGGACCGCCGTGCACCATGGCGTCAGACACCTCGACACCGGTCGGGAAACCGTTGGCCAGGATACGCCCGGCCTTGCGCTCCAGGATCGGCAGCAAGCGGCTGACGTCATCGCTGTCCGCCATGTCCAGGTGAATCGTGCAGGTCAACTGGCCTTCCAGCGAACGTGCAACCTCCAGCAGCTCATCACTGTCCTTCACCGTGACCACCAACCCCAGTGGGCCGAACACTTCATGGCCCAGCGATGCATTCGCCAGCCATTCACGGCCGGTGGTCGCGAACAAGTAAGGCGTCGCCTCGCGAAGCCCTGCGGTGGACGCCAATATTTCATGCACGCCCACAGCATTGGCCATGCGGTCATGACCGTCGCGATAGGCAGCGGCAATGCCTTCGGTCAGCATCACCTGGGCGCCGACCGGCTCAAGCGCATTCACCGCCGCGCCGATAAACACATTGGCCGCCGCCCCCTCAACCAGCACGGCAACACCGGGATTGGTGCAAAACTGGCCGGCGCCCATCGTCAGTGAACCGGCCCAGCCTTTGGCGATCTCCACGCCACGCGCCGCCACAGCGTGCGGCATCAGGAACATCGGGTTCACCGAACCCAGCTCGCCAAAAAACGGAATCGGCTCGAAGCGCTTGGCGCACAGGTCAAACAGCGCCCTGCCCGCCCCCAGCGAACCCGTAAAGCCCACCGCCTTGATCAACGGATGCTGCACCAACCGCTGTCCCACCGAGCGCGAACCGCCATGCACCAGGCTGAACACCCCAGCGTGTACGCCACACCGCTGGATCGCCGCATGAATCGCCTCGGCCACGATCTCGCTGGTGCCGGGATGCGCCTCATGCCCCTTCACCACCACCGGGCATCCAGCCGCCAGCGCCGACGCCACGTCACCGCCCGCCGTGGAAAACGCCAGCGGGAAGTTCGACGCGCCAAACACCGCCACCGGCCCGATCGGGCGCTGGATCAGGCGGATATCCGGACGCGGCAGCGGCTGGCGATCCGGCAATGGCAGATCGTGGCGGCGATCCAGGTAGTCCCCCGCGAGGATATGCGACGCGAACAGACGCAACTGGCCCACGGTACGCCCGCGCTCACCCTGCAGGCGCCCTTCGGGCAAGCCGGTTTCCAAAGAGCCGACGCGGGTGATGATCTCGCCCCGTGCTTCGATTTCATCGGCAATGGCATTCAACAGCGCCGCCCGCGCTTCCCGGCTCGAATAGCCGAAGTGCCAGAACGCATCCTCGGCCGCCTCGCAGGCGCGGTTCACCAGTTCGATGCTGCCCGCCGAAAACCACTGGGCCGGGCCCTGGGTCGGCGTGTTGGAAAAACTGTTGTCACTGGCGACCCATTCGCCTGCAATCAGGTGTTTGCCGTGCGGTGTAAAAGACATGGGCGTTTCCCGAAGTTGAGATGGATTAACCGAAATAGCGCACGCGAATGGCGTCGATCGCCACCGCGATAAAGATCATCACGCCGCCGATCATGCCGACATAAAACGAAGGCACATTCACAATCGCCAGGCCGACCTGGATCACCGTCAACAACAATACGCCGCCCAATACGCCTTTCACGTTACCGCGCCCGCCGAACACGCTGACACCGCCGATGATCGGCGCCGCAATCGCGTACAGCAGGTAGCTCGACCCCTGGCTGGAGGTGATCGCCATCTGCCAGGAAGCCAGCAGGAAGCCCGCCAGTGCCGCGAGGAAACCTGAGATCGTGTAGGTGATGATCTTCACTCGGTCCACGCGGATGCCAGCCGAGTTCGACGCAATCGGGTTGCCGCCCACCGCATAGATCGAGCGGCCCAGCACGGTGCGATGCAGCACCACGCCCATCACCACCAGTGCGATCAGGAACACCACCGGCATCAGCGGCCAGCCATCGACCGTCACCTGGCCGATCCAGATATAACCGTCAGCCATATTGGTCAATGTGGTGCCCTGGGTCAGTGCCAGCAGCGCGCCTTGCAGGATGATCATCATCGCCAGGGTCTCGATCAGCGACACCATCTTCAGGCGCGTGATGCACAGGCCATTGAAGAAGCCGATCAAGGTGCCCACCAGCAGGCCGATGATCACCGCCACGTACCACGGCAAGCCCCAGCTGGAATAGGCCAGCGCGCCCACCGCCGAAGAGAACCCGGCGTTGGCCGGGATCGACAGGTCGATCTCCGCCACCAGCAGTGGCAACGCCACCGCCAGCCCCAGCGTGCCAAGCACCGTGGCCTGCACCATCACGTTCTGCAGGTTGAACAGGGTGAAGAAGAATTCGTTGAACAGGCCGAAGCCCGCCACCAGCGCGATCAACCAGATCCACACCACATTGTGCAGAATCCAGCCCAGCACGGCCGGCCCGCTGACGCTGGGCGCGGCAGGCGCCACCCCGTTGCCGGGTTTCACTAAAGTACTCATGCCCGTGTCTCCACTCTTTTTCTTGTTCAACTGCTGGATCCTTGTACGGATGCGCGGATGCGCTCGACGCAGATGTCCTCTGCGGTCAATGTTTCCTTGATCGTGCCCTGATCGAAAATGCACACCCGGTCCACCGCGCGCACCAGTTCATCGGTGTCGCTGGACACGATGATCACCGCCACGCCGGCATTGCTGAGTTCGTCGATGATGCGCAGCACGTCCTGCTTCACGCCCATGTCGATGCCACGGGTCGGCTCGTCCACCATCAACAGGCGGGGTTGGGTCGCCAGTACCCGGCCCAGGCAGACCTTCTGCTGGTTGCCGCCGCTGAGGGTGTTCACCGTGTAATCCGGGTTGGGCGACTTGACGCCCATCGCCGCGAAGTAGTGATCGATCACCGAGGCTTCGGCATCGCTGTCGATAAAACCCAGCTTCGTGCGCGCACCGAGGGACGACATGGCGATATTCGCGCCGATGGACATCTGCCCCACCGCGCCATCCTTGCGCCGGTCATCCGAGAGGTAGGCGATACCCGCCTCGAACGCCGCGCTTGGCGAACGCGGCAACGGCCGCTCGGCCTCGCCGCGTATCGACAAGGTGCCCAGCGCCGGATGCAGGCCGAAGATCGCGCGGGCCATTTCTTTCGCGCCCGCCCCCGGCAGGCCGGTAAACCCGACCACTTCGCCTGGGGCGATATCCAGGCGGTCCAGCGCCAGCCACTTGCCGCGCACACCGCGCAACGAAATCGCCGGCGCCTTGCCACTGTGGTCACGGCGCTGGCGCTGGAACAACGCCACGCCGTGGCCGATCACCAGTTCGGTGAGTTGCTCGGAAGTCAGCCCGGTGATGTCCGAGCGCGTGCCCGCCAGGCTGCCATCGCGCAGCACCGTGACCGCGTCACAGATCTCGAGGATCTCGTCGTTGTAGTGCGAGATGAAAATGAAGGTCACACCCTCGCCTTTCAGGCGCAGCATGAAGTCGAACAACTGGCGCCGATCCATCACGGTCAGCGACGCGGTCGGCTCATCGAGGATGATGACCTTGCCCCCGGAAAACATCGCGCGAAGGATATTCAGCTTGCGCCGCGCCACCGCATCCAGCTGGCCGGCCAGGGCCTTGGGGTCGATACCGGAACCGTCGAGCATGCGCGCCGCATCGGCGTTCAACTGCTTCCAGTCGACCAGGCCTTTGCGTGTCGGCCAGATACCCAGCATCAGGTTTTCGGCGGCGGTGAGGTTGCCGATGATCATCGGCTCCTGGGTCACCAGAAACACCCCGGCCTGCTCCATGGCCTTGACGTCCACTTGCTTGAGCGGACGGCCGTCCAGCAGGATCTGCCCGGACGTCGGCACGATCTGGCCGGAGATGATCCCCACCAGCGTCGACTTGCCCGCGCCGTTTTCCCCCAGCAGCCCGTGGATCGAGCCGCGACGGATCTGCGTGGACACGCCGCGCAGGGCGCGAACCGGGCCGTAGCTTTTGGCGACATTCTCGATGCTGAGAATCGTGTCGTCGGGTGTTGGGTGTAAGGTCATTTTATTGTTCTCACCATCACCTGTTCGGATACACATCGCGCCAGCCTGTCACGCCGGGCGACAACGCTTCACTTCGAGGACACACCCCACACCTTCTCCGCGACGTAGCCCCAATGGCGTTTGTCGTCGGCGTTTTCCGGGGTGATCATGAACGCCGGGATGATCAGCGCCGGGCCGGTCTTGCTCTGCACGATCTCGCCGGTTTCCCAGAAGTAATCCTTGTTCTGGTAAGTGCCCAGCGGCACCGCTTCGCCCTTGAGCGCGTGCTTGGTGATCATCTCCACGGCGATCTGCCCGTAGGCCACCGGGTCCTGGGACACGCAGCCATCCATGTAGCCGTCCTTGATCCAGTCCAGCGCCACCGGTTCACCGTCGATGTTGATGAAAATCACGTGGCCTTTCTCGCCGACTTTCTTCCAGCGATCCTTCTGTTTCAGGGCGGCGGCGATACCGCGTGACGGCGAGTCCGATGGCGCATGCACGGCGTCCAGGTCAGGGAATTCCGACAAGGTCGACAGCGTGACCGACTGCATCTTGTCCAGTTGGCCTTCGGTGGGGCGCGCGAGGTATTTGATCTCGGGGTACTTGGCGAACACCGAGTCCATGCCTTCCTTGCGCAGGCGCCAGGCCACCGAGGCCAGCGCGCCGAAGCAATTGAGCACGGTGCCTTTGGGGCTGCCGTACTTGGCGACCAGGCGCTTGACGATTTCTTCGGCAGCCATCACGCCGCCCTTGAAGTTGTCAAAGCTCACAGTGATGGCGACATCGCCGCCGTCGGCCGGGGTGTCGATGATGCCCACCGGGATCTTGCGCTGGTTGTAGCGCTTGATCGCCGAGACGATGGCCTGGCTGTCGATGGGGTCGGAAATGATTGCCGTCGGCTGGGACAGCATCAGGCTCTGCCATTGCCCCAGTTGGGTGGTGGTGTCGAAGCTGGCGTTGGTCGCCTGGAATTTTCCGGAGAGCGCCTGCACCGCGCGCTTGACCGACTCTTCCTGGATCACGAAGAAGTAGTAGTCCAGGCTCTTGTTGGAGTAGGCAATCGACAGCGGCGCCGCTGCAAAGGCACTGCGCCCGAGCATCGCGCCCAGCCCCAGGACAACACCGCCGGCCAGCACGTTACGACGGCTTACGTTGGATAGATCGACTTTTTTCATGGCAGTAACTCCGACTTATTATTGTAGGTTTAATACGTCTTTCGTCTTCTTTCACGCCGATGCAGCCTTGCTTGAAACCCGGATGCCGTCAGCGCATCCGTACGTAGGAAGTACCGTCGAAACACCCCACCACCATGCCCACCGCTTCACGGGTGAACAGGCCGTTTTCCACCACACCGGGGATTCGGTTGAGTTCGATTTCCAGGGGCGCCGGGTCGGTGATCACTGGGCCGCAATGGCAGTCGAGAATGAAGTTGCCGCTGTCGGTCACCACGGTTTCGCCGTTGCGTTCGCGACGGATGATCCGGATGTCGTTGATGCCGTGTTCGCCCAACACACGCCGTACCAGGCGCTCGGTCTGCTTCCAGCCGAATTGCACCACTTCCACCGGCAGCGGGAAGGCGCCGAGGCTGTCGACGATCTTGGTTTCGTCGGTGACGCAGATCATGCGTTTGGAGGCATGAGCGATGATCTTCTCCCACAGCAGGCAGGCGCCGCCGCCCTTGATCATGTTGAACTGGCCATCGATTTCGTCGGGGCCGTCCACGGTCAGGTCGAGCTCGCCGATTTCGTTGGGGTCGGTGATGTCGATACCGACTTCCCGCGCCACGTCATTGGTGGAGCGCGAGGTGGTGGTGCAGGTCAGCTTCAAGCCGTTCGCCACGTGCTTGCCCAACTCACGAACGAAGAAGTGCGAGGTGGTGCCGGAGCCCAGCCCCAGCTTCATGCCATCGCGCACGAACTCCTCGATCACCCGGCGGGCGGCGACTTTCTTGGCTTCGTTCTGTTGAGTGCTCATTACCTGCTCCACGTTCCTGGGGTTTAGATTTTGTCGGTGCGCCACGAGTCGAGGGCAGTCAGTTGGTCGGGGAACTGACTGCCGCTGGCGATGGCAATCGCCGCTACCAGCATGTTGGTGACCAAGTGGTGATTGAGCCGCGACGCCAGCGGGGTCATCAGCTCGGTGTGTTCGTAAGGTTTCACCGCAATCAGCACGTCGGAGACCTTGGCCAGCGGGCTGTCATCGGCAGCGATCGACACCACCTTGGCCCCGGCCTTGCGCGCGGCGATGGCCATGTCGACCATCTGCCGGGTGTGGCCCGACTGCGAAAAGATCAGCGCGACTTCACCGCTGCGTGCGCCCTCGGCATGCATCTCCTGGCGCTTGCCACCGAGCAGGGCCTGGCAACGCATGCCCAGGCGCTGAAACTTGTGCTCGGCGTCCAGTGCGTTGACCACCGAAATCCCGGTGGCGTAGATGCCCACCCAGCTCGCGGCCTGCAACAGCTGCGCGGCCTCGGCGACTTTTTCCGGCTGCAGGTCTTCTTCCAGGCGCTGGATCGCGTTCAACGAGTTGCGGCAGGTCTTGCGCACAATGTTGTCGATGCTGTCCTCGGGGATGATCTGCTCGTAGGCAAACGGCGCCGAAGGCACCAGGCTCTGCACCAGGTGCAGTTTGAATTCCTGGTAGCTCTCGAAGCCGAAACGCCGGCAGAAACGCATCACGGTCGGGTCGCTGACCGAGCAGGTTTCCGACAGCTTGGCCATGCTCATCTGCAGCACTTTGGACGGCGAAGTGGAGACGAAATTGGCCACCCGGCGTTCGGCGCGGTGCATGTTCTTGCTTTCATCGATAATGCGTTGCAGCAAACTGTCGCTCATATCCGCTCCTTGGCGATTGATGGGCTGCGTTGTAACAGATCAGCCAGACGGTTCAAGCGCTGCTGTGCAGAAATCTCCACGTGGGGGCCTCCTCCCCACGGCACCACAAAAAAAGGCACGCCCGCCGCTTCTGCGGTCTGTTGGTCGACGCGGGTATCCCCCACGTAGGCCCAAGTGTGTTCGGCCAGGTCCATGGCGGCGGCGACGGCCAGCAGGTGGCCTGGGTCGGGTTTGCACGCCGGCACGGCATCGGCACCGATCGCCGCATCGAACAGCGCCGCCAGGCCCAGTTGCTCCAGCACCTTGCCGGTCACGGCGTGGTTCTTGTTGGTGCAGATACCCAGGCGGATCCCGGCTTCGCGCAGCGCCACCAGGTCTTCGCGTACATGGGGAAAGAACCGTGTACGCCCGGCCGGGTCGTTCATATAGGCCTCCAGATACCCCTCGAACGCCCGCTGCACCTGGACGTCGTCATAGGCAATGCCGAGGTCTTCGAGGATATCGACGATCAAGCGCCGTGGGCCGTTGCCAAGAAACGTCTCCACATGATCAGGGTCGAGTTCTGGCCAGCCGTTCAGCGTGAAACCGACATTCAGGGCCTTCGCGATATCGGAAGCGCTGTCGATGAGCGTCCCGTCAAGATCGAAAATCAGCGCGTTAAAGACGGCCATGAACAGACTCCTGATCGAAAAGAGGGGCACCCAGCTCGACAAAGGTTTCCCTGAGCGTCGGATACAAATTGCGGTAGATGCGATGCGCCTGGGCGTGCAGTTCGGCGGTGGCGCCATCGGGCGCCTGGCGGGTAATCGAACGGCAACTGGCCGCAGCGCTCGCCGCGTCGTCCCACACCTTCACCGCCAGCCCGGCCACCAGTGCCGCGCCGAACGCTGCCCCTTCGGCCGCGCCTTCAGTGGTCACCACGTCACAGCCGAAAATGTCCGCCTGCAACTGCCGCCACAGCGCTGAGCGCGCGCCGCCACCAGAAGCCTTGATCACCTGGCCGCTGATGCCCAGCGGGCGCATCAGGGCGTACATGTCGGCGAGGGCATACACCGTGCCTTCCATCACCGCGCGGGCCATGTCGCCGCGCTGGTGGCGACCGGTCAGGCCGATGAACGCGGCGCGCAAGAGCGGGTCCGGGTACGGGCAGCGCTCGCCGTTGAGGTACGGCATGAACAGCAGGCCATGGGCGCCGGGCGGGCTGTCGGCGGCCTCGGCGGCGATCTGCTCGAACGGCGCGCCGGCGCAAAAAGTGTCACGAAACCAGTTCATCGAACCGCCGGCGTTCAGCGAAACGCCCATGCAATGCCACTTGTCAGCGGCGACGTTGCAGAAAATCTGCAGGCGCCCATCCGGGTTGTCCTGCGGCGTATCCAGGGCTGCCGCAAGAATGCCGGCCGTGCCGAGGGTGGTCTGCAACTGGCCTGGCGCGATCACGCCGGAGCCGAGGGTCTGGATGACAGAATCACCGCCACCACCGGCGACCGGCGTGCCTTGGGGCAAGCCGAACAATGCGGCGCCGTGGGCACTGACCCGACCGGAAATCACCTGGGATTCAAACACCGGCGGCAGCACCGCAGGGTCAATGCCCAAGGTCTCGATCAGCCCGGTCGCCCACTGGCGCGAACGCACATTGAACAGGCCGGTGCCCGAGGCATCGGAGACTTCGCTGGCCACTTCGCCGGTCAGGCGCAAGCGCAGGTAATCCTTGGGGTTGAGCACCGTGGTCAGGCGGGCGAACAGTTCCGGCTCGTGACGCTGCATCCACAGGATCTTGCCGCCGGTGTAGCCCACCAGCATGCGGTTGTCGGTAGCCGCGAGCAGGCCTTCCAGGCCGCCGGCAGTCTGGGTGATCCACTCGCATTCGGCGGCGTTGCGTTGGTCGTTCCACAGGATCGCCGGGCGCAACACCTGCTGCGCGGCATCCAGCGGCACCAGGCCGTGCATCTGCCCGGACACGCCCACCGCCAGCAGCTCCACGCCAGGCGCCTTGCCCAGTACGCCGGCAATCGCGCGGCGCGCGCCTTCGATCCACAACTCAGGGTCCTGTTCGGTCCAGCCTGGCCGGGGTTGGGACAGTGGATAAGTCGCCGTGTCCGCGGCAATCACCGCGCCGTGGACGTCGAGCAGCAACGCCTTGCACCCGGAGGTGCCGATGTCGATACCAATAAGGGCCTGCATGGCTCAATTCCCGACGCCGTGGTGCAGGCGCACATGTTTGAAATTGAAGTATTCCAGCAGCCCTTCGCGGCCGTGTTCGTAGCCCACGCCGCTCTGTTTGCGACCGCCGTAGGGCGCGTTCATGATGCCGGCGTCGACGTTATTGATGGCGACGTTGCCGTAGTCCAGTTGCGCCGACAGGGTGTGGATTTCCACCAGGTCACGGGCGTACACATACGAGGCCAGCCCGTAGGGCGTGTCGTTGGCCAGTTGCACCGCCTCGGCCAGTTCATCGAACGGCGCGACACCCACCAGCGGGCCGAAGGTTTCTTCGCTCATCACCCGCATCTGGTGGGTGCAATCGGCGACCACCGTGGGGCGAAAGAAATGCCCGTGGGCAAATTCCTCGCCCTGGGGCGCCTGGCCACCGGCGACCAGGCGC
This sequence comes from Pseudomonas sp. CHM02, assembly GCF_000612585.1. GTDB lineage: Bacteria > Pseudomonadota > Gammaproteobacteria > Pseudomonadales > Pseudomonadaceae > Aquipseudomonas. The sequence continues at coordinate 7,658 of NZ_JFCA01000077.1, read as the reverse complement.
GCGCCTTTGGCCAGGGCGTCTTCAAGGTGCGCACGGGTTTTGTTCAGGGGTCCGGCGGAGGCCATCGCGCCCAGATCGGCGCCGGGATTCTGCAGGCCGTTGCGTACTGTCAGCGCATCGGCGGCGGCGCCGAGCTGGGTGACGAATTCGGTGTAGATCGAGCGGTGCACATAGATGCGGTTGATCGCGATGCAGATCTGCCCGCAATTGCGGAAGCTGCGCCGCGTGGCACCTTTGACCGCCGCCGCCACATCGGCGCTGGCGGTGACCACCATCGGGCAATTGCCGCCCAGTTCCAGGGACAGGCGCTTGACCTGCGGGCAACTGCGCTGGATATGCAGGCCCACGGCGCTGGAGCCGGTAAACGCGACCTTGCTGACATCCGGGTGTTCGACCAGGGCCTGGCCGACCACCGAGCCTTTACCGGTCAACACATTGACCACGCCCGCGGGGATCCCGGCGTCGATGCATTTCTGCGCGATGGCCAACGCGGTGTACGGCGTCAGTTCAGCGGGCTTGATGACGATGGTGCAACCGGCCGCCAGGCTTGCGCAGAGCTTCCAGCCCACCAGTTCCGCCGGGTAGTTCCACGGCGTGATCGCGGCAACCACACCGATCGGCTCGCGCACCACCAGGCTCTGGAAGCCTGGCTGGTCGTTGGGCACGATCTCGCCGTGCACGCGGGTGGCTTCTTCAGCGTAAAAGTGACACGCCTCGGCAAGCTTGAGCACTTCGCCCTTGGCTTCGTTGACGGGCTTGCCCTGCTCGGCGGTCATGACCTGTGCCAGGTTCAGCGCGTCGGCGGCGATCAGGTCACCCAGGCGATGCAAGGCGGCGGCGCGGGTTTTCGGCAGTTCGCGGGACCAGGTCAGGAAGGCACGACGGGCAACCGACACGGCCTCGTTGATTTCTTCCGGGGTCGCAGCGGCGATATGGCCCAGCACATCACCGGTCGCCGGGTTCTCGACTGGCAGGCGCGCACCGGCCCCTTTGCGCAACTCGCCATTGATAAACAAGGCGCCTTCCAGCGCGGCAATCGAATCGGAGAGAGAATTATTGTTAGGCATTGAACTGCTCCGTCACCTGTCTGGGTGGTTGAACCACTCGCTTCATTCGAAAATATAGTATTGCTAGCTTTTTGCAATAGGCTGGTGAAATTTCATGCAAATGTCTTTTTCAGCCAAAAAGCCTGCACCGCGTTGAAACGCTTAATATTCACGTTATTTTTCAGCAAATTAGTCTTAAAACGCCGTTTTTATCGCGAAAAAAGCGATTTCTTTCATACGAGCGCGCTTGACCGTGCTTAAAATCGAAACGTAGCATTACTAGATATCAACAATAAGGAAACCTGCTCATGCTGCCCATCTCACTCAAGCACGCCAAATTGGTCGGTCGGGTCTGGCTTCCCGGCAAAGGTCCCTGTGTGGTGATCCTGCGGGAAAACGTCCTGATCGATGTCACCCCGTCGGTGGTCTCCATGGCCGACTTCCTCGACAACAATCCTGCGGAACGCTTCGACACCCTGTCCGGTGAACCGGTGGGCGACCTTGCGGACCTGATCCTTGAACCCTCCGAGATGGGCTATCACGCGGACCGCCCGTGCCTGCTCGCACCGTGCGACTTCCAGGCCCTCAAAGCCTGCGGCGTGACCTTTGCCAGAAGTATGGTCGAGCGGGTGATCGACGAGCGCACCGCCGGCGACCCCGGCCGCGCCAATGAACTGCGCGCGCTGATCGGCTCGCTGATTGGCGACAGCCTGTCGAATGTTCAGGCGGGCTCGGCCAAGGCCGCCGAGATCAAGGCCGCACTGATTGCCGAAGGCCTGTGGTCGCAGTACCTGGAGGTGGGCATCGGCCCGGATGCCGAAGTGTTTACCAAGTCCCAGCCAATGGCGGCGGTCGGTTACGGCGCGCAAGTGGGCATCAACCGCATCTCCGAATGGAACAACCCGGAACCCGAAGTGGTGCTGGCTGTGGACAGCCAAGGCAATATCCGCGGCGCCACCCTCGGTAATGACGTCAACCTGCGGGATGTGGAGGGCCGCTCGGCGTTGCTGCTGGGCAAGGCCAAGGACAACAATGCGTCCTGCTCCATCGGACCGTTCATTCGCCTGTTCGACGAACACTTCACCCTCGCCGATATCGAAAACGCGACCCTGACCTTGTCGGTCAGCGGCCTCGACGGCTTTGAAATGTCCGGCGGTTCGAACATGGCCGAAATCAGCCGCAAGCCGGCCAACCTGGTCAAGCAGACGCGCAACGATTCGCACCAGTACCCGGACGGTTTCATGCTGTTCCTAGGCACCATGTTCGCGCCAACCCAGGACCGCGAGAAAAAAGGCTCGGGCTTTACCCACAAAGCCGGCGACCTGGTGGAAATCTCCACGCCGCTGCTGGGCACCTTGCGCAACACCGTAGTGTATTCGGACGAAGCTGCGCCCTGGACCTACGGTACCCGCGCCCTGATGCGCAACCTGGCCAAACGGGGGCTGCTATGAAATTTGTCGTGACCGACCAGGCATTCGGCAATACACGCCATGAACAAGCCGCCGCGACGGCTGCGGGTGCGGCGTTTTCCGAGCACCAATGCCGCAACGAAGAGGAAACCCTGGAAGCCGTGCGCGGCGCCCATGCGGTGCTCAACAACTTCGCCCCGATGACCCACCGCGTAATGGCCGCCATGGCACCCGGTGCGGTGGTGGTGCGCTACGGCGTCGGCGTGGACAACGTCGACCTTGCCGCCGCCAAGGCACTGGGCGTGCGGGTGTGCAACGTGCCGGACTACGGCGTCGAAGAGGTGGCCGACCACGCCGCCGCCATGACCCTGGCCCTGGCGCGCAAACTTGATCACTACGGCACCGGCATTCGCAACGGCGAGTGGAAGATCGCGCAGATGGTCGATGGTGTGCGCTCCCTGCGCGATACCACCGTCGGCCTGATTGGCCTGGGTCGCATTGCCCGTGCGTTTGCGTCGCGCATGGCGGCGTTCGGTTGCACGCTAGTCGGCTACGATCCGTATGTCACCAACCAGCAGGCGCGCGAAGTCGGGATCGAACCGATGTCGCGGGCCGAAGTGATCGCCTGTGCCAACGTGCTGTCGCTGCATGTGCCGCTCACTCCGGAAACCCGGCATGTGATCGACGCCGAAGCCATCGCGAAAATGCCCAGGGGCGCTATCCTCATCAACTGTTCGCGTGGTGGGCTGATCGACGAGACGGCGCTGGCCGCAGCACTGGTCAGCGGGCAACTCTCGGGCGCGGGCCTGGATGTGTTCGAGAAAGAACCATTGCCGGCCGATTCACCGCTGCGTAGCGCACCGCATTTGCTGGTGTCGCCCCATGCGGCGTTTTTCTCCGACGCTTCGGTGGATGCGTTGCAACGACTGGCCAGCGAAGAAGCGCTGCGAGGCCTGCGCGGCGAGACACTGCGTTGTGCACTGACTTGAGAGGTAGACGATGAACTACCGTGAAAAACAGGCACTGACCGGCAAGCGGGCACTGGTGACCGGCGCCGGCCAGGGCATCGGGGCGGCTATCGCTGAAGCCCTGGCGGCCACCGGGGCCGAGGTGGTGTGCACCGATATCCTGCTCGCGCGGGCTGAAGCGACTGCGCAGGACTTGACCAGTAAAGGCTACAGCGCTCGCGCCGAAGCATTGGATGTGACGGACAGTGCGGCGATCAATGCGCTGGCTGCTTCCCTGCCGCCGCTGGATATCCTGGTATGCAACGCCGGCATCGTCACCAACACGCCGGCCGAGGAGATGACCGACGAAGAGTGGGACAAGGTCATCACCGTCAACCTGACCGGCGTGTTCCGCACCTGTCGGGGGTTTGGCCGACGCATGCTGGAAGCCGGGCGCGGTTCGGTGATCAATATCGGGTCGATGTCAGGACAGGTGGTGAATGTGCCGCAGCCGCAGTGTCATTACAACGCCTCCAAGGCGGGGGTGCACCAACTGACCAAGTCGTTGGCGGTGGAGTGGGCAACCCGTGGGGTGCGGGTGAATGCGGTGGCGCCGACTTATATCGAAACGCCGTTGCTGCACGGACTGGAAAGCCAGCCGGGGTTGATCCAGCGCTGGCTGGACATGACCCCCGCCGGGCGCATGGGCCAACCCCATGAAGTGGCGTCGCTGGTGCAGTTCCTCGCCTCGGATGCCTCGAGCCTGCTGACAGGCTCGATCATCAATGCCGATGCGGGTTACACCTGCATCTAGCCATCAGATGGCGACGTCGGCCTTGATGCTTGGGTCGGCGTCGTAGCCCACGATTTCGAAGTCTTCGAACCTGTAGTCGTAGATCGATGCTGGTTTGCGCTTGATCACCAGCTCCGGCAGCTTCTTCGGCGTGCGCGCCAGTTGGGTGCGGATCTGTTCCATGTGGTTGCTGTAGGCGTGGGTGTCGCCGGTGGTGACGATGATCTCGTGAGGGATCAGGTCGCACTGCTGGGCCAGCATATGAGTGAGCAATGCCAGCGCGGCAGTGTTGTACGGCAGGCCGAGGAAGACGTCGGAGCTGCGGATGTACAACTGCATCGACAGGTGACCGTCGTGCACGAACGCCTGGTAAAGCAGGTGGCACGGTGGCAAGGCCTGCTTGCCGTTGCGCGCGTTTTCCTGCGGGCTCCTGGTTTCGTCGGGCAGGTACTCGACGTTCCAGCCGTGGAACAGGATGCGGCGGCTGTTGGGGTTGGTCTTGAGCGTGTGGACCATGTAGTCGATCTGATTGATCGTGCCGCCGCCCTTGGTCGGCCAGGCGGTCCACTGCTCGCCGTACACCGGGCCCAGGTCACCGTCTTCGGTGGCCCATTCGTCCCAGATGCGCACGCCGTTTTCATTCAGCCACTTGATGTTGGTGTTGCCGCTCAACATCCAGATCAGCTCGTTGGCGATACTTTTGAAGTGAAGCTTCTTGGTGGTCAGCAGCGGGAAGCCGTCGGCCAAGTTATGCCGATACTGACGGGCGAACACGGCCTTGGTGCCGGTGCCGGTGCGATCGCCCTTGGTCAATCCATTGGTCACGACGTCGTTCAGTAGTTCGAGATATTGCTTCATGTTGGTACCCGTATCGTTGAAGCCCGGACCAAACGGCCCGGGCATTCGAATTTAAAGCGCGGTGTTCTTCAGCGGTTGCGGGCGGTTGTAGGCCCACCACAACAGGCCCAGGCCGCCCAGGATCATCGGCAGGCTGAGGATCTGCCCCATGGTCACCCAACCGAATGCCAGGTAGCCCAGTTGCGCATCCGGCACGCGCACGAACTCGACGATAAAGCGGAAGATCCCGTAGAACAACGCGAACATGCCCGACACCGCCATGGTGGGGCGCGGCTTGCGCGAGAAGAGGTACAGGATAAGGAACAGTGCCACGCCTTCCAACGCGAACTGGTAAAGCTGCGACGGGTGGCGTGGCAATTGTGCCGGGTCGCTGAACGGCGGGAACACCATGGCCCACGGCACGTCGGTCGGCTTGCCCCACAACTCGGCGTTGATGAAGTTACCGATACGCCCGGCGCCCAGGCCGATCGGCACCATCGGCGCAACGAAGTCCATCAGCTGGAAGAACGACTTGCCATTGCGGCGACCGAACCACCAGGCGGCGATCATCACGCCGATAAAGCCGCCGTGGAACGCCATGCCGCCCTTCCACACTTCGAAGATCAGCGTCGGGTTGGCGATATACGCGGAGAGATCGTAGAACAGCACATACCCCAGGCGCCCGCCGACGATCACCCCCATCGACAGCCAGAAGACCATGTCGGAGAGCTTCTCCTTGGTCCAGGTCGGGTCGAAACGGTTCAGGCGCCGGGAGGCCAGCAACCAGGCACCGCCGATGCCGATCAGGTACATCAACCCGTACCAGTGGATTTTCAGCGGACCGATGGCCAGGGCCACCGGGTCGATCTGCGGGTAAGGCAGCATTGCGACTCCTCGTTAATCATTCGTTATTGCGACCGGACCATGCCCGGGCGCGATTAAGACTGCATTACTCACGTTTTTCAAAACAAAAAATTTATGCCGACACAGAACAGCAGCCCGGCGAACAGCCGCTTGAGCAAACGCGGCGACAAGCGGTGCGCCAGGCGTGCGCCGAAGCGGGCGAACACCATACTGGTCAGGGCGATGCCCAGCAGTGCCGGCAAATACACGAACCCTAGACTATGAGCGGGCAACAGCGGGTCATGCCAGCCCAGAATCATGAAACTTAATGCACTGGCCAGCGCAATTGGCAGGCCGCAGGCCGATGAGGTAGCGACCGCCTGTTGCATCGGCACGCTGCGCCAGGTCAAGAACGGCACGGTCAGCGAGCCACCGCCGATCCCGAAAATCGCCGAGGCCCAGCCAATCACGCTGCCCGCCAGGGTCAGGCCGACCTTGCCCGGCACCGTCCGGCTGGCCTTGGGCTTGACGTCCAGGGCCAGTTGCACGGCCACCAGCAGGGCAAATACACCGATGATTTTCTGCAGGTGCGGGCCGGAAATCGCCTCGGCGGTCAGCGCACCAAAACCCGCACCGATCAGGATCCCCACGGTCATCCACACAAAAATCGACCAACGCACCGCGCCACGCCGGTGGTGCTCACGCACGGCATTTACCGAGGTAAAGATAATCGTCGCCAGAGAAGTGCCCACGGCCAGGTGGGTCAGCACTTGCGGGTCGAAGCCCTGCAAGGTGAAGCTGAACACCAGCACCGGCACGATGATGATCCCGCCGCCCACGCCAAACAGCCCGGCGAGCACGCCCGCACAGGCGCCGAGCAGCAAATACAGCAGAAATTCCATGGGAGCCCCCAAACCAAGTCCGGCATGTTAACGGATGGAAGGCATACGACCCAACTGGATACGATGGAACGCCGCTGCCGGTGTGGGTAGAGTGGGGAAAAACACAAAAGGGATCGCCTGATGTGCCTGATTGTTTTCGCCTGGCGGCCGGGCCACGCCCAACCGCTGATCGTCGCGGCCAACCGCGATGAATTCTACGCCCGCCCCAGCCTGCCGCTGGCCCAATGGCCGGATGCGCCCGACGTCTACGCCGGTCGCGATCAGGAAGCAGGCGGCACTTGGTTGGGGGTGAATGCCGATGGGCGTTTTGCCGCCCTGACCAATATCCGTGACCCACACCAGCCACCGGCGCGCAAGTCCCGTGGGGAACTGGTAGCGCGCTTTCTCAACGGTTCGCTGCCGATTGACGAGTACTTGGCCGACGTTAACGGCCGTTCGATTGAATATGCCGGGTTTAACCTGCTGATAGGCACGCGCGATGAGCTGTGGCACTACAACGCCAATCACACCGAGCCGACGCGATTGGAAGCTGGGGTGTATGGGCTGTCCAACGCCGGGCTGGATACGCCGTGGCCAAAGTTGCTCAAAGCCAAGACGGCGTTGAGCGCGGTATTGGATGATCCACAGCCGGAAGCCTTGTTGGGGATTTTGAGTGATCCGCAAACGGCGCCGTTTGCAGACCTGCCAGATACCGGAGTGGGCTTGGCGACGGAAAGTCTTTTATCCAGCGTGTTTATCGCCAGCCCAAGTTATGGGACGCGGGCGAGTACGGCGCTGATCGTGAATGCCGACGGGACGCGGCGGATGGTGGAGCGCAGTTTTGGGCCCCATGGTGGGCGCTTGGGTGAGGTCGAGCTCAATATCTAGCACGCCACAAAACC
>NZ_JFCA01000076.1 GCF_000612585.1 Pseudomonas sp. CHM02 | reverse complement strand
CGGGTAATAAATTCATTAGTGTGATCTTGTTCGCCGCAAGAAATCGTTCTTGCGGCAAAGAACCGGCCGCTAATACACCACGAACCCACTGTAGGAGCTGGCTTGCCAGCGATGGCGATTTCAGCCACACCCACCCCATAAAGCGTCCCACGCTCCCCTCCCCCGATCCCTACAAAAAACATCCCACCGCCCGTCAAAAAAATCCAACCCCAGCAAAGCCTTATAAATCCGCGCTCTGGCCGAAAAACACGCCATTCTGGCCGGTCCCCGTGACCATCCGCCCCAACACAAAGCCGTTTTTTTCCCCTACAATGCGCGGGTAAATCGGGCCTGCAATATCCCTTTACACTGGGATGAAGAGCCAGACCTGAGGCCTTCGCTGGAGCATGCACCTGTCGCTCCACCCCTCAAGCCTCACGCAGAGCACCCGTTACCCAATTCCGTTTAATGCCTGCGCTAGCTGTTGCAACAAACGATTCCTTAAGATCCACCGCGGCCCTGGGGCCGTGTGAACACCCAACCATCCGGTTTCACACGGGCACCTTTGAGCCCTCACGCAGGAGACGACACGTCATGCTGAGCTGGGACGAATTCGACAAAGAAGAAGAAGGCGAAGTAGCCACCAAAGGCGCCAACGCCGGCCACGCCACCGAAGCCAACATGGACCGCCTCGACGGTGCCGGCGCCGCCGCTGCCATCGAAGCCCGCGCCGTCACTGCCAGTGACTCCGCCGCCATCGTCCGCGCCAAGGCCGCCCTGGACAGCCTCGACGTCGCCGAAGGCCTCGCCGAACTCGAAGGCGCCTCCGCCCGCGTCGCCGTTGACGAAAAGCGCATGATCAACTGCCGCGCCGACCTCAACCAACTCGTGCCGTTCAAGTACGACTGGGCCTGGCAGAAGTACCTCGACGGCTGCGCCAACCACTGGATGCCGCAAGAGGTCAACATGACCGCCGACATCGCCCTGTGGAAAAACCCCGAAGGCCTGACCGACGACGAGCGTCGCATCGTCATGCGCAACCTCGGCTTCTTCTCCACTGCGGATTCGTTGGTTGCGAACAACCTGGTGCTGGCCGTGTACCGCCTGATCACCAACCCGGAGTGCCGCCAGTACATCCTGCGCCAGGCCTTCGAAGAAGCGATCCACACCCACGCCTACCAGTACTGCATCGAATCGTTGGCCATGGATGAAGGCGAGATCTTCAACATGTACCACGAGATTCCATCGGTCGCCAAAAAGGCCGCCTGGGGCTTGAAGTACACCCGTTCGATCTCCGATCCGAAGTTCGAAACCGGCACCGTCGAGACCGACAAAGAGCTGCTGCGTAATCTGGTCGCTTACTACTGCGTCCTGGAAGGCATCTTCTTCTATTGCGGCTTCACCCAGATCCTGTCCATGGGCCGTCGCAACAAAATGACCGGCGTGGCCGAACAGTTCCAGTACATCCTGCGTGACGAGTCGATGCACCTGAACTTCGGTATCGATGTGATCAACCAGATCAAGATCGAAAACCCACACCTGTGGGATGCCGAGATGAAGGAAGAAGCGACCCAGATGATCCTGCAAGGGACTCAGCTGGAGATCGAATACGCGCGTGACACCATGCCACGCGGCGTACTCGGCATGAACGCGGCGATGATGGAGGATTACCTCAAGTTCATCGCTAACCGTCGTCTGTCGCAGATTGGTCTGAAAGAAGAGTATCCAGGGACGACTAACCCGTTCCCGTGGATGAGCGAGATCATGGACTTGAAGAAAGAGAAGAATTTCTTCGAAACCCGTGTAATCGAGTACCAGACTGGCGGCGCGCTGAGCTGGGATTGATTCCTGAACCAAGCAGCCCCATAAAGCCCTGACACGTTCAGGGTTTTTTTATGCCCGGTGAATGGCCACTTCTTGAAGCACATCAGGCCGGCAACCTCGCCCAGAAGGGTTCGGATCGCATCACCAATGCTGTAGCCTTGTGCCCCAATTGTCATCAGCGTTGTCACCGGTCGAGTGATCGGAACGCTTTCACTGCAGCGCTTTACCGCAACGTCGGAAGATTGGCACGGGAGTAAACTCCTGCTGTCACACCTGATGCACACTCAAAAAATACCAGATAGGACCGAGGCCAACCCGTGAACCCAGACATGCTCGAAGCCGGCCCCGCTGACGCCAAAGTACTTTCCGTCTTTGACTTCGACGGCACCCTGACCCACCACGACAGTTTCGTGCCCTTCCTCAAGTTCGCCTTTGGCCCCGGTGAGTTCTATGGCCGGATGGTCAAGCTGGCGGTGCCGGGGCTGCGCTTTTTGGTGCGGCAGATCAGCCGGGATGAGTTGAAGGCGCAGTTGATCCGCACCTTTATGACCGGGGTGCAGAAGACGTGGGTGCAGCAGAAGGCCGAGGAATATTGCCAGCGCAATTGGGCGCGGTTGATGCGGCCCGCGGGGGTGCTTTCGGTTGAGCAGGAGTTGGGCTCCGGTGCGGAGGTCACGCTGTGTTCGGCGTCGCCGGCGTTGGTGTTGCAGCCGTTTGCGAATCGGCTGGGGATCAAGTTGATCGGGACTGAGCTTGAGGTGGTAGATGGAGTGCTGACCGGTAAGCTCACCGGGAACAACTGCCGCTGTGAGAACAAGGTGCTGCGGCTTGAGGCGGTGTATGGGGATTTGGGCGAGTATCGGCTGCGGGCCTGGGGCGATACGCGTGGGGATAGGGAGTTGCTGGCGGCGGCGCAGGATGCGCATTTTCGACATTTTCATGCGAAGAAGAAGCGCAAGCAGCTGCGGTAGTCGCGCACTAGCATGGGGTGCTAGGGGTTGAGAGATTGAATTACGTTGCCCCGAAATCTCGTTTTCATTAAGCCCAATCTGGAAGATTGGGCTTTTTTATACGCGCTGTGCGTCGATACCTAACTCAATTCTTTCGGACGGTTTCTGTCTCAGCCTCATTGGTCAGATCGTCGAGGGGCACATGAATGGGCGATTCGCTGGCGTCGAGCCGTTCCTGAACTGTCTGATTCAATTCCAGAACGTCCAATCGGTCATCCTTAGACATAAAGTCGTCAGACACTGATTCGCCATGGAGAAAATAGCTGTCCCAGGTGCTTCTTGCTGGGGGGCTGTTTTTTGTTTGAGTCATGGGCATCCCACCTTTGGGTTAGCTGATGACAATACAAGTCAGGCCGTTTGTTGCCCAGCCGGAAAATGTATCGATGCGGATGGCAGGTTCGACAGGGAAACCGAGTCGACCCCTTCGTAGCCTCGCTGGGGCTCGACAACTCCCACATTTGATCTTTGTCAGCCCGTTAATCGGTGTTCAACGGGCGTTTATGTAGCGACCTTGAGGTCCACGCCCAGCGCTGTGGCGAAGGCTTTTACCATCGGACTTCTGGGGGCGTTGTGGCGCAAGATGAGGTTGAAGGTGGTGCTCAGGTGAACTTGCTCCGGGCACAGTGCGCGCAGGCGCCCTTCTCTTACCAAGGGTGTGGCGTAGTGTTCGGGCAAGAAGCCCAGGAAACGGCCAGTAAGGATCAGGATGGCGACGGCTTCCACTTGGGACGCTGACGCTGATTGACTGTCGTAGGTGACGAAGTTGGCCTTGTCGCGGTGGATCGCATACCGATGGTTAACCACTTCGTATTGGCGCAGCACTTCCGGTGTGATTTCACTCGCGTTGAACAGCGGATGTCCTACGGCACAGTAGGCGTGGGCCTTTTCTTCATACAGCGGGAAATAGTCGAACTCTTCACGGCGCTGGTACACCGGCACGATACCGACAATCAGCCGCCCTTCCACCACGCCACGTTCAACTTCGTCCAATTGCGAGGCATGTAAGCGCAATCTAATCTTGGGTGATTCGCTGTGTAATTTCCCCAACGCGGCAATTAGCGGGGAATTAACATCGGACACCGTGTTATCAATAACGCCCACACTAAGGTCGCCAATAAGCTCGTTTTGCGCCGAACTAAGCTTGTCGCGAAAACTGTCCACCGAGGTAAATAACTCGATGGACGCCTGATACACCAACTTGCCTTCTTCGGTCAGGCCAAACCCTTCCCTACCCCGTGTGCACAGGCGCATGCCGATGCGGATCTCCAGGTCGGAGATCTGTTTGCTGATGGCTGCCAGGCCCACATTCAGCTCATTCTGCGCCGCACTGAAGCCACCCGCTTCGACCACGGCCATGAACACGCGCAGCAGTTTGAAGTCCAGCCCGCTCAGTTGCAGGGGCGGTCTTGTGCCGGGTTTTGGCGGTATGTTTCCAGAAGTGGAAAGTGGGGTTTCCATAATACGCGTTGACCTCAAGTGCCATATTCAACAGGCTTTGACCCAGTCCTTGAACATAGCCAGGCGGCGATAATGAACATAAACATCCGCCCTTGGCAACCTTGAATACGGCGCGTCAGACGCTGATTCAGTCTAGTTGAAAACTTATTTTTACTGCCTCCGACTCTTCTAAAAACAAGCGTGAGGAATACCCATGTCCCAGCCCACCGACCGCCTTTGGGGCGCTCGTTTCAAGACCGGTCCGTCTGCGGCATTGGCCGCGTTGTCGCGTTGCCCCGAACGCTATTTCCGCCTCACGCCCTACGACTTGGCCGGCTCCCGTGCCCATGCCCGTGAGTTGCAGCGCGCTGGTTTGCTGGATGAGTCGGAGACCCTGCGCACCCTCGAAGCCCTGGACCGGATCGGTGATGACTTCGCCGCTGGCCGCTTGCATCCAACCCTGGATGACGAAGACGTACACACCTTTATCGAACGCGTATTGACCGAGCGCCTGGGCGCCTTGGGTGGCAAGTTGCGCGCCGGGCGTTCGCGTAATGACCAGACCGCCAACGATCTACGTCTTTTCCTACGTGACCATGCGCGCACCATCACCACCGAGGTGCTGGGTTTGCAGCAGGCGTTGGTGGAGCAGGCCGAGCAGCATATCGAGAGCATCTGCCCCGGCTTTACCCATTTGCAGCAGGCGCAACCGATTGTGTTTGCCCACCACTTGCTGGCCCACGCGCAATCGATACTGCGGGATGTGCAGCGATTGGTGGATTGGGATGCGCGTACGGCGCTGTCGCCACTCGGTGCGGCGGCAATGGCCGGTTCGGCGATTGCGCGCCAGCCGGAGCATTCGGCCAAGGAAATGGGCTACACCGGGCCGTGCGAAAACTCCATCGATGCCGTCGCCAGCCGTGACCATGTGGCGGAGTTTCTGTTTGTGGCGGGCATGCTCGGGGTGAATATTTCGCGGCTGTCGGAGGAGTTTTGCCTGTGGTCGTCGCGGCAATTTCGCTGGGTGGTGCTGGACGATGCCTACGCAACCGGCAGCTCGATCATGCCGCAGAAGAAGAACCCGGACATTGCCGAATTGGCGCGAGGCAAGGCTGGGCGCTTGATTGGCAACTTGACCGGGTTGATGTCGACGCTCAAGTCATTGCCGCTGTCGTACAACCGCGATTTGAGTGAAGACAAGCACAGCGTGTTGGACAGCGTGGACACCTTGCTGCTGGTGCTGCCCGCGATGGCGGGGATGGTCGCGACCATGAACGTGCAGGTGGAAGAGCTGCGGCGTCAGGCGCCGATGGGTTTTACCTTGGCGACGGAAGTGGCGGATTGGTTGGCCACTCGCGGCGTGCCGTTCAAGGAGGCGCATGAGATTACCGGCGCCCTGGTTCAAGCCTGTGAGAAGCATGAGATTGAATTGTGGGAAGCCTCGCCGGCGATGTTGGCGGAGGTGGATGTGCGGTTGACGCCGGAGGTGCGCGATTGCCTGACCCTGGAAGCGGCGATTGCAGCGCGCAGCGGATGGGGTGGGACGGCGCCGGAGCGTGTGAGAGAGCAGATCGGGCGGTTGAAAAGCGCATTGGCCGCGCAACGCCAATGGGCAGACAGTTACACCGGTTTTCGAATTTAACCCGTCCCCGTAGGAGCCCGGCTTGCCGGCGATGGCGTCCGTGAGATCGTCATCGCCGGCAAGCCGGGCTCCTACAGGGTGGTTATTCAGTTAGATGTGTTTTGGAGTAAAACCATGAACCAAACCCCGGCCGAGCGCTTGGAAATAGAGCGCAAGCTGTCCGAGAACCAGTTCGATATCACGCAGTACGAGCACGTGCCTCGCCGGTATTACGGGCGCATGTTCTTTGCCACGTTGATCGTGATCGTGTTGGCCGCGCTGTTGCGTGCATTCGCCAATGGCCAGATCGAATGGTCCTACATCGGTCAGTTCCTCACGTCTGAGGCCATCCTCTGGGGCCTGGTCAACACCATCGTCATGTCGATCCTGGCGATGGCACTGGGCGTGGTGATCGGGGTGATCACGGCGATCATGCGCATGTCGGCCAACCCGATCCTGCGCTACGTGGCGATCACCTACACCTGGCTGTTCCGGGGTACGCCGCTGATCCTGCAACTGCTGCTGTGGTTCAACCTGGCGCTGATTTTCCCGGTGATCGCGATTCCCGGCCTGTTCAGCATCGACACCGTCGACCTGATGACGCCGTTCGTGGCCGCCCTGCTCGGCCTCAGCATCAACCAGGGCGCGTACACCGCCGAAGTGGTGCGCGCCGGCCTGTTGTCGGTGGACACCGGCCAGTACGAAGCCGCCAAGTCCATCGGCATGCCGAGCCTGCAGGCGCTGCGCAGGATCATTCTGCCGCAGGCGATGCGAGTGATCATTCCGCCTGTCGGCAACGAGTTCATCAGCATGGTGAAGATGACCAGCCTGGCCAGCGTGATCCAGTACTCGGAGCTGCTGCACAACGCGCAAAACATCTACTACGCCAACGCGCGGGTCATGGAGCTGCTGATCGTGGCCGGCATCTGGTACCTGGCGGTGGTGACTGTTCTTTCATTTGGTCAAAGCCGCCTCGAGCGTCGTTTTGCCCGCGGCGCCGGCAAGCGTTCGTAAGTCTGGGTTGAGGAGATTCGCCCCATGAGAAGCATCGTCAAGGCCGTCAACCTGAACAAGTATTACGACCAGTATCACGCGCTGCGCGACATCAATATCGAGGTCGAGCAAGGTGAAGTAATGTGCATCATCGGCCCGTCCGGCTCGGGTAAAAGCACCCTGCTGCGCTGCGTCAACCAACTGGAAAAAATCGACAAGGGCGGCCTGTGGGTCGACGGCGAACTGGTGGGCTACCGCGTCGTCGGCAACAAGCTGCATGAGATGAATGAATCGCAGATCGCCCGCCAGCGCCTGGCCACCGGCATGGTGTTCCAGCGCTTCAATCTGTTCCCGCATATGACCGTGCTGCAGAACATCATCGAAGGCCCCTGCCAGGTGCTCAAGCGCTCGCCCAAGGAAGCCATCGAAGATGCTTTGGAACTGCTGGCGCGCGTCGGACTGGCGGACAAGCGCAATGCCTACCCGGTGGAATTGTCCGGCGGGCAGCAACAGCGCGTGGCCATCGCCCGCGCGTTGGCGATGCGTCCCAAGTTGATGCTGTTCGACGAACCCACGTCAGCCCTCGACCCGGAGCTGGTCGGCGAAGTGCTGTCGGTGATGCGCGACCTGGCCACCACCGGCATGACCATGATCGTGGTCACCCATGAGTTGGGCTTTGCCCGCGAAGTCTCCAACCGCATGGTGTTCATGGATGCCGGCCAGATTGTGGAAGCCGGCAGCCCGGAAGAAATTCTAATAAGCCCACAAAACCCGCGTACCCAAAGCTTTATTTCTGCCGTTCGCACTTAACTAAAAAACTAACGAGAACGCCCCCATGAAAAAATTGTTTATCCCAACGTTGCTCGCAGGCCTGATGGCCTCCACCTGTGTATTCGCGGCATTGCCGGCGGCAATCAAGGACAAGGGCGAGATCAGCGCGGCCATCGTGCCGAACTATCCGCCGATGGATTTCAAGGACCCGGCCACCAACAAGATCACCGGCCTGGACTTCGACCTGGGCAACGCCCTGGCCGAGCGCCTGGGCGTGAAGATCAAATGGCAGGAGACCGGCTTCGAGCAGATGCTCAGCGGCCTGACCACCAAGCGCGTGGACATCGTGTTGTCGGGCATGACCGACACCGCCGAACGCCAGAAGGCCGTGACCTTCATCGACTACTTCACCAGCGGCCCGCAGCTGTACACCCTGGCCAAGCGTGAAGACCTCAAGGAATTGACTGACCTGTGCGGTAAAAAAGTCGGCACCAGCCGCCGTACCACCTGGCCGTCGGAAATTGCCGCATGGAGCAAGGAAAACTGCGAAGCAGCGGGTAAGCCGGCGATCGTGGTGATCGGCACCGAAGGCTCGGCGGATGCACGGGCGCAATTGCAGCAGAATCGGCTGGATGCAGCGATGCAAGGCAGCGAGACCATTCCTTATCTGATGTCGCTGGATAAGGGCAAATACAAGCCGGTGGGCCTGGCGATTTCCAAGCAGTTCACCGGGCTGGGGATCGAGAAGAGCAACACGGAACTGGTCACAGCGATCAGTGAAGCGTTGCAGGGCATGATTGATGACGGCACCTACGGCAAGATCCTCAAGAAGTGGGACCTGGAACAGGGCGCCGTAGAAAAAATCTCCATCAACGCCGGCCAGTAACCCACAACCGTGTAGGAGCTGGCTTGCCGGCGATAGCGGCAGGTCAGCTTGCATCATCATTGCCTGAACCACCGCTATCGCAGGCAAGCCAGCTCCCACATTTGATGTGTGTTGTCTTGAGAAAATAACAAGGACACTTGCCCCCACCGTGGCCACCTACTCCCTGGTAATCCGCCGCCTGATGATCTGCTCGGTGACCATCGTGGTCAGCCGCGCCATGACCAGCCCGCTGCTGGCCCTATTGCTGAGTACTCGCCTGGGCCTGAACCAGCAGGACATCGGCCTGCTGATGGGCATCGCGGTGTTTATCGCGACCTTGCTGGGCCTGTACGGCGGCTACATCATCGACCGCCTGGAAAAGCGCAAGCTGCTGATCCTGGCCATGCTCTCCAGCTCCATCGGTTTTCTGTTGCTGACCTTTGCCAGCAACCTCTACCTCACCACCCTGACCCTGGTCATCACCGAAGCGGCGTCGGCGCTGTTTCTGATTGGCTCAAAAGCCATCATCAGCGAGAACCTGCCGGTAGGCGACCGCGCCAAGGTGTTTTCCCTGCGCTACACCCTGACCAACGTCGGCTACGCCACGGGGCCCATGCTCGGCGTCGTGATTGCCGGCCACATGCAGCTGGCACCGTTCCTGATCGCCAGTGCGATCGCCTTTGGCAGCCTGTTCCTGATGATCGGCATCCCGCCCACTCAACGGGATGACAGCAACAAGCCGTTGAGTTTCCTCACCACCCTGCGCACCTTGCGCAGCGACCGCACGCTGATACTGTTCACCAGCGGCAGCCTGCTGAGCACCATTGTCCACGGGCGCTACACCCTGTATCTGTCGCAGTTCTTGCTGGTGGCCTACAAGCCCGGCGAGGCGTTGAAGATTCTGTCTGCGGTGCTGGCCTGCAATGCCATCACCGTGATTTTGATGCAGTACCAGATCGGCCGTTTTCTCAAGCGTGAACAACTGCGCTACTGGATCGTGCTCGGCACGCTGCTGTTCATTGCCGGGCTGATCGGTTTCAGCCTCGCGGACAGCCTGGTCACCTGGTGCCTGGCGATGTTCGTATTCACCTTGGGCGAGATGATCATCTATCCCTCCGAGTTCCTGTTTATCGACACCATCGCGCCGGATGCGCTGCGCGGCAGTTACTACGGCGCGCAGAACCTGGCGGCGTTTGGTGGGGCGATGAGCCCGGTGATCTGCGGCTATCTGCTGATCAATGCCGCGCCGACCAGCATGTTCTATGTGCTGAGTGCACTGACGGCGGTGGGGGGAACGCTGTGCTTCTTGAGTGGACGGCGGGTCGCAGGTTCTTGCTGATATTTGCGCGGGATCCCGCTATTAATAGCGAAACTTCTCACGGACCCGAGCCCCATGAAATTCGACACGGCCTACAGCCTGAGTCTCGACGACAAGCTGTCGATCTACGATGTGCGAGACCTGAATTTCGACGAAACCGCCGACTTCGACTCTGACAAGGACCGTTTCCTGTGCCCCAACGATGAATGCCGGGCAGCGTTTGATGCGAACAATGCGCTGAGCACGTTCAACGCCAAAAACGTCAACTACCTGCGCACCCCGCATTTCAAGAACAAGGCCAGTACCCGGCATATCGATGGCTGCCGCTACGCCAGCACCCACAAGACCGCCACCGGTGAAAATGACGACGAGCGCGAGGAAAATTTCCCATCGGAATTTGTACTCACCCGCCGTCAGTACGAACGCAAGATCTCCCCTGCTGGCTCCGAGGGAGGCGTCCCACAGGATCCAGCGAAAGCACCGTCGAACCGTGTCACTGCTTCCCATCGCCACTACGACAGCACCCCGGACAAAACCAGCGTGTTCGCCCACCCGGTTGAATGCTTTGTGTCGAACATCGACGACAAGGACAAACTCAAATCCATGCCCTTGAAGATCGGCGACCATACCGCGACCTACTGGACGTTTTTCAAGAAGATCGAGTACCTGCAAGACAACAAGGGCCTGATCTACTGGGGCAGGATCAAGGCAATCAAGGACTACACCAACAGCTTTCGCATCGACTTCGACAAGAAGGTGTGGCTCGACAAAAAGCCCTATTCGGTCAACGTCTACCTGAGCAAGAAACTCATCGACAACTACCGCAAGCGCAAGGCATTCCTGGAGCAGATCAAGGCGGCGGTGGACAGCGAGAGAGCGCTGTACTGCTTCTTCTATGGGGTGACGCCGGAACTGAAACAGGTGCCCAGCAAGAAAAACCCCGAGCAGACGTTTGGGGTGTTCAGCGCGAATATCGAGAACCTGGATCACCTGATCATTCGGGAGGCGCCAGGGCTGGAATAGTGGGTCGTCAAAAATCCAGTTGATGAGCGGTCAAAACAACTGTACAAAAACACAGTATAGTTTGTCCTCCCCGTCGAACCCTGGAGAAAACCCATGTCCTCTCTGGCAATGAGCTCTTTTGTAGAACAGCAGATCGTCCTGCATCAATTCACCGCCAAGCACAGCGTGCAGGCCCGCGCGATGCTGGGCTGGAGCCCAGAGCACCTGGCGCGTCAGGCTGGCGTGGCGGTCGAAGCGGTTCAACAGTTTGAAAGTCAGGGCGACGTGGGTGATGAAACCCGGTTGGCCCTGGCGTTTCGTCTGGAGGCTGAAGGGCTGGTGTTTTTTCCGGGTTTTGCGCCGGGGTGGGGGATGAGTGTGAGAGGAACTTTGTCCGAGGTATCCACAGAAACGGCTTATGAGACGGCAGAGTAAATTTTTAACCCGCGCTCACGCCTATCCCCATTTAGGTATGTTCTCTCTTAAGTTCCATGGAGGCCAATATACAAATGATCAAACAGCGACTCCAGGCGGCGCAGGGTCATGCAGAAGCAGCACAAAGCGATTGAGATCGAAGCCGGCAGCGGTAACGTGTATGAGGCTATCGGCCAGCCTGACGCGAACGAAATGCAAGTCGAGGCGCAGCTCGCGAAGATCGGCGAGATACCCAAAGCAGGTGATCTCACCCACCTATCAACCGTGAAACGTCAAGCCTGCAGTTGCAATGCCCGACGCATCATTTGCGGCGGTTGACCGAAGGCACGCAGGAAGGCGCGGCGCATGCGTTCCGGGTCGCCGAAGCCGGTTTCGCGGGCGATGATGTCGATGGAGTGATCACCGGACTCGAGCAGCAGACGCGCCGCTTCGATGCGCAGGCGCTCGATAGCCTTGGCAGGGGACTGGCCGGTTTCGGCACGAAACAGTCGGCTGAATTGGCGCGGGCTCAAGTGGGCGACTTCGGCCAATTGCTCCACCGAGAGATCGTCCTGCAAGTGCTGTCGGGCATAGGCCAGGGCGGTTTGCACACGATCAGACTTCGGGTCGATCTCCAGCAATGCGGAAAACTGCGACTGACCCCCTGCGCGCCGGTGGTAGACCACCAACTTGCGCGCTACCGCACGTGCGACCTCGACGCCCAGGTCATGTTCGACCAAGGCCAGGGCCAGATCGAGGGCGGCGGTCAAGCCGGCGGAGGTCCAGAGAGGGCCGTCGACGGTGAAGATCCGATCTTCCTCCAACCTCACGTTAGGGTAGGCCTGGCGAAATGCGTGGGCGTGGTACCAATGGGTGGTCGCCTTGCGGCCTTCCAGCAAGCCAGCGGCTGCCAAGTGGAAGGAACCGGTGCAAGCCGATGTCACGCGACGCGAGGTGAGCATGGCTTGCTGCAGATAGGTAAGCATGCCGGGCGTGGCTCGCAGCAACTCGTTGTCGCCCACCACCAGCAACGTGTCATAGGGGTGCTGGCCAAAAGGCAGGGTAGCAATGGCAAAGCCCATGGAACTCTGGATCGGCCCGCCATGCTCCGATAGCAGGTCCACACGGTAGAACGGCTGGTCCAACTCGAAGTTGGCGAACTCAAACACGGTGCTGGTGCCCAGGCTGAGCATCTGGAACCCGGGAAACAGCAGAATACCGATAGATACCATGGCCAAACCTCATGTCCCGAAAGGAGGGATATATGACATTGCAGCCAATACATTACACCCATAATCTTTGTTCCAACAAGGCCGCCCTTCCCCGGCCCTTCTGGAGCAACTGCAATGACTCAATCCAAAGGCTATGCCCTGATTACCGGCGCCTCGTCCGGGATCGGTGCCGTGTATGCAGACCGCCTGGCCCGCCAGGGTTACGATCTGATTCTGGTGGCGCGCAATCAGCAGCGCCTGGACCAATTGGCGACGCGGCTCGCAACTGATACCCAGCGGACCATCCAAGTGGTAGCCGCCGATCTTAACCTGCCGGCAGACTTGGCACGCATTGAAAAAATCCTGCATGACGACAGCCGCATCAGCCTGCTGGTGAACAACGCGGGCGTCGGTGCGACGGCATCATTACTGGCCTCGGACGCGGACAAGATGGACGCCATGATCCTGCTCAACGTCCTCGCCCTGACCCGACTGGCAAAAGCCGCAGCGTCCAGTTTTGTCGCCCAGGGTCGTGGCACGCTGATCAATATTGGCTCGATCGTAGCGCTCGCACCAAAGTTGTTGAATGGTGTGTACAGCGGCACCAAAGCCTATGTGCAGGCATTCAGCGAATCGCTCGAGCATGAGTTGAGCGACAAAGGTGTGAGTGTACAAGTGGTGCTGCCGGGGGCGACCGCCACCGAGTTCTGGGAGATCGCTGGGCTGCCGGTGAACAACCTTCCAGACACCATCGTCATGACCACGGAAAACCTGGTGGACGCCGCACTGTCAGGGCTGGCCCGCGGGGAAAAAGTGACGATCCCATCGCTGCCCGACAGCCTGGACTGGGACGCCTACGAGAACGCCCGCCTGGCCCTGGGGCCCAACCTGTCACATCGCACCCCTGCCGCACGTTACGGCGTCAAATCGCCGGCCTGATAGCCACCTGGGCTGCCTGCTCATACCCATGGGCCACTGCCAACAAGGTAGGTTCGGCCCAGCGGCTGGCGAAAAAGTAGGCACTGGTGGGCAGGCCATCCTCATCGACACCCGAAGGTACCGCTATTCCTGGGTAACCCGCCGCTGCGACGCCGAAGTAACTGTTGGTGTCGAAATCCGACACCATGGCGTCCAGGTTCTGCGCTTTGATCGGATCGTCGACGGTACTGCGAAAGTCCTGGATAAGCGCATCCCAGAGTGGTTTGCGCTGCTCCGACGTCAGGGTTGAGGCATTTACTTCCTTGAGCACTGGCTGATGATCCGCTTCAGCGCCATCGCGCTCGTCGTTGAACCTGATCAGTTCGGTCAGTGACTTCACCGGCAACCCAGGGCGCTTGGCCAAATACGCATTCAGCTCGTCCTTCACATCCGAGAGCAATAACTCGTCGTAGCGTGACGCATCGGCCAGGCGCAGGTTGATCGGTACCAACACCGCGCCTTGCTCGCGAAGCACATCAAGTGCCCGGCTGAATTGCGCCGTGTTTTCGACCGGCAGAATTTCGCCGTTTGTGGAAAACGTCGCGGGATAACCGATACGTTTGTCTTTCAACGCGCCGGGAACCAGCAACCGGGTGTAATCAATGCCTTGGGGGGCTCCCGCGCTCGCCGGGTCCTGAGGATCGATGCCCGACATGGCGTTGAGCATCAATGCTGCATCGAACACCGAGCGAGCCATCGGGCCCGGCGTATCCTGACGTTGACTGGCGGGGATAATCCCGTTGCGGTCCAGCAAGCCGACAGTCGGCTTGAGCCCCACAACACCATTGCGCGCTGCCGGCACAATGATCGAACCATTGGTTTCGGCCCCCACCGCCAACGGTGCCAACCCTGCTGCGACTGCGACAGCAGAGCCGGAACTGGAACCTCCGACGTCGGCATCCACCTGATGCGGGTTACGGGTTTGTCCGCCGCGGCTGCTCCAGCCATCGGGACCACCCCGGAACCCAGCCAGTTCGGTCATATTGGTTTTACCCAGGATCACCGCGCCCTGCCGGATCAGGTAGTCGACCAACCGCGCATTCTTGCCGGCCGTTGCACCGACAAGCCCATACGCTCCTGCGCTGGTTTGCATGCCTGCCGTTTCGATGGTGTCCTTGAGCAAGATGGGAATGCCATGCAGTGGCCCCCGCACCTTGCCGCTGGCGCGCTCGCGATCCAGCTCGCGCGCGGTCTCGAGTGCCTCGGGGTTGAGTTCGATCACCGAGCGCAGTTGCGGGTCCACCCTGCGAATCCGCTCCCGCAGGTAGCTGACCAGATCGGCCGAGGTAAGCCCTCCCGACCGGGCCATTTGCCGGCCAAGTTCACTGACGCTGAGCGACTCGGTACCGGGGGCGACGGGCCTTGAGGTCGCGGCTGAATAGTCACACACGACGGCATGCAGGGTTCGTTGGGCAATCCAGCGCATTCCATAGGCAATAGAGAACATAAAACCTCTTCCGGGGGTAAGAAACGACGAAGGATCCACATCGATCCATGCCCCAGTCTAAAAACCCCTCGCCTTCCCGGCTGCGCGACGCACGTCGCTTAGGACGTGGGATTCTTCAGCACGCCAGGTAGCCCGTCCTCCAGGTCCATCAGGCGACGAGCGCTGCGATACCCTTGCCTCAGGGTCAACAGCAAATTCTTCGACAATCGCGTGCCGTAGAACCACAGTGTTGAACCGTCCCCGAGTGGCTCGCCGAGCCTGGGGAAACCCGCCCGGCAGGCCTCATGAAACGCGGCACTCTGGCTGTCGGATACCAGAGCATCCAACCGATATTGAGTGACTAGCGCATCGATTTCGTTGTGGGTGTACAGGCTGAATTTGAGCGTGCCATCCGTCCGCCGTGCAGGAACCTGCACCAGTTCCACGCCGGCCAGGCGCAGGGCCTCCAGTGCCCGCGTAAAGCACGCACGGTGTTCGATACGTTCGTGGTCATCGCCTCGCGCGTACCGCCCTGCAACCCCAACGCGCAAGCCATTCACTCTCCGGCCTGCCGTGAACGCGGTGTTGTTCTGCACCAGGGGCACCGCCACCATTATCGGCCGCGAAGGATTGATGCCGCTCAAGGCAACCAGTGATAACGATGGATCACGCACAGGTTTCACGGGAAGGGTTGGCGCGTCGTAACCGGGAATGCGAATGCTCCCCGCCAAATGCCCGACGCCGGAAGCTGCGTCGAAAGCAATACCGCTCGGGCTCGCAGTATCGAAGGAGGGGTTGGGCGGCGCGCTCGTCAGACCGACGATGTCCGTCAACGACGGTGATGGCGGGCCAGATCGACAAGGCACGCCCGGCTGCAAATTCTTCCTACACTTGATGTCCATTCGGACAACCCTCCGGAACATGACTGTCCGCAGGATCATCGCACCCTCGTACGAACGCTGGAACCGCTTGGAAACACCCGGAAAACTCCTTTTTCCCGAGCTGTCTTCCGTCAGCCGGCGAAGTGCTCCTGAGCGCCTTGCGCTTCCACTTCCAGCCACCACGCGACGCCACGCTCAGGCTGATTCAAGCTGAACGCCTGCCCCATTCCCGGCGTGGTGATCGACACGTTGCGCTCCCAGGCCAGGGCCATGATGCGGTCGAAGGGTTCGTGCCAGGCATGGAACGCCAGGTCAAAAGTGCCATTGTGAATCGGTAGCAGCCAGCGCCCCTTGAGGTCGATGTGCGCTTGCAGGGTTTGCTCGGGTTGCATGTGCACATGGGGCCAGTCGACGTTGTAAGCACCTGTTTCCATCAACGTCAGGTCAAAGGGGCCGTACTGTTCGCCGATGCGTTTGAAGCCGTCGAAGTAGCCCGTGTCGCCACTGAAAAAGATCCTTCGGGCGCCATCGATCATCACCCAGGAACACCACAGTGTCTGGTTGGAATCAAACAGTCCGCGCCCGGAAAAATGCTGCGCAGGCGTGGCCACAAACCGAATGCCATCCACCTCAGTGCCCTGCCACCAATCCAACTGGCGCACCTTGCTGGCCTCCACGCCCCACTTCACCAGCAGGTCGCCGACACCCAGCGGCGCGAGGAAATAGCGGGTTTTCTCGGCCAATTGCACCACAGCCTTGCGGTCGAGATGGTCGTAATGGTTGTGGGAAAGAATCACCGCCTCCAGCGGCGGCAACGCCTCAAGACTGATGGGCGGCTGATGGAAACGCTTGGGGCCGGCCCAACTGAACGGTGAGGCGCGCTCGGCGAACACCGGGTCGGTGACCCAGAACTTACCGCGCATTTTCAACAAAACGGTGGAATGCCCGAGGCGGAACACGCTGTGATCCGGGGCTGCCAGCAACTGCTCGCGGTTCAACGGTTGCACCGGGATCTGCCCCACCGGGCGCGTGCTGCGCGGTTTGTTGAACAGCATGTTCCAGAAAATACGCAAGGTCTTGCCAAAGCCACCGTGCTGCACGGGAGCGTCGTTGCTGAAAGGCTTCTGGTCCTGCTCGACAGGCTTGCGCGTGGCTGGCGATGAATCGACACGGGATGAGATCGTGGCCATTACCGGGTGACTCCTACGGATCGCTCATAAATTACACTGCACAGTGTAGTTTCTAGATTGCAACAAAATCCGGAGCAAGTAAACTACTGAGTGTAATTTTCCCTGAAGAGCCGAGCGCCACCCATGACTGCCCCTCAACGCCTCACCGACCGTAAACGCGAAGCCATCGTGGCCGCGGCCATCGCCGAGTTTCGCGCGAACGGTTTCGAGGTCACCAGCATGGACAAGATCGCCGCCACCGCCGGCGTTTCCAAGCGCACGGTGTACAACCACTTCCCCAGCAAGGAAGAGCTGTTCGCCGAAATTCTCCATCAGCTCTGGGCCAGCAGCGTCGCCCAACTCGACGTCAGCTACGCCAGCGACCGCCCGTTGCGCGAACAATTGCGCGGGTTGCTGGAGGCGAAGATGAAGATGATGTCGGACGCCAACTTCCTCGACCTGGCCCGGGTTGCGATCGCCGCAACCATCCATTCGCCTGAACGTGCGCAAGATATGGTCAACCGCCTGAGCAAGCGCGAAGAAGGTTTTACCCAGTGGGTACGTGCCGCCCAGGAAGACGGCCGGCTCAACTGCAACGACCCGGCATTTGCCGCCCACCAGATCCAGAGCCTGCTCAAGGCTTTCGCCTTCTGGCCACAGATTACCCTCGGCCAGCCCACCCTGGATGCCGCCGGGCAAGCCAACGTAATCGAATCGGCCATCGACCTGTTCCTGGCCGGCTACGAAGTCACGACGCCTCACTCGCGCTGAAAGCGCTGTTGCATGCACGACATTTCAGGTCGTTTTTGACGTATTAGCCCTCTGTTTTGCGCAAATGGCCTGGAAGGACACTGATTATTCCCACGGGAATAACTGACAATATTCATAGGTGTTATCCGATCAACGGTTAAGCCTGCGAACGCGTGTCGTCGTATCTGCAAAAAAGAGCTGACCCGGGACATTATGGAAAACAGACAGGGCAAAGGGCTTTCCTTTGCCAGGCGTATCTACAGGCCAAGGATTATCGGCACAGCCATGTGCTGTATCAGCGTTATCGCCGCCCTGTATCCGCTCGCAATGCCTGGATGGGTCTGGGCGTTGTTGTTGGTCAATGCTTTTGCCTGGCCACACGTGGCCTATCAACTGGCAACCCGCTCCAAATTTCCCTACAACGCCGAACAACGCAACCTGGTGTTCGACGCCATTTTCAGCGGATTCTGGGCCGCAACGCTGCAATTTACCCCGCTGACCACCGTGACCTTGCTGTCGATGGTTGCCATGAACAATGTCGCTGCCGGCGGTAAACGCCTGCTGATACGCGGCGCACTGGCCCAGGTGTTCGGCGCAGGTGCAGGCGCTCTGCTCTTCGGCTTGCAGTTCAACCCTTCGGTCAGCCTGATCCAGGTTTACGCCTGCCTGCCCATGCTCACGCTCTATCCCATGGCCATCGGCATGGTCTGCTATCAACTGGCGATCAAACTATCGGAACACAAACGCGCCCTCAGCGCCCTGAGCCGTATCGACAGCCTTACCGGCCTGCTCAATCACGGTTCCTGGAAAGACCTGCTGCACCTCAAGTTCCACAAGTGCCAGCAACAGCAATGCCACGCCACCATCGCCTTGATCGATATCGATCACTTCAAACAGATCAATGACAACCACGGCCATATCGTCGGCGACGCCGTACTGCGACAGTTGAGCCTGGAGTTGCGGCGCAATCTGCGGGAAAACGACCTGGCGGGGCGTTACGGTGGCGATGAGTTCTGTGTGATTCTTCCGCAAATGCCCCTGGAACAGGCCGCCCAGGTCATGGAGCGCATGCGTGAGACCTTCAGCAACTACCGTAACCCGCAAATTCCTGAATTGCGCGTGAGCCTGAGCATCGGCCTGGCGAGCTTCCAGCCGTCCTTTACCGATGCGGCCATGTGGCTCAATGCCGCGGACCGGGCGCTGTACGCCGCGAAAGACACCGGGCGCAACCGGGTCAACGTGAGCGACGAGAAGGTTGCCTATTCCGCCTGAAAGAGTGCCCTGCGACTGCTTGTCTGAATATAGTGCTTCACTGTCTATTGGTTGATGACCCGAGCCCCCCATGACCCCAGAAAAGCCTGAAGCCACCCCCGCCGACCATCTTCGCTTCCACCGCGTCCATGCTCACCTGGCTCCGACCTTCGGCAACGACACCTTTGCCCTCAAGGCCGAAGCCTTCGCGCGCTTTTTCGGCACGCCCACATTCCTCGGCGCGCAAACCGCGATCGTGGTGTTGTGGGTGGTGCTGAACATGACCGGCATCACGCACTTCGACGTGTACCCGTTCATCCTGCTCAACCTGGCCTTCAGCCTGCAATCGGCCTATGCCGCACCGCTGATCCTGCTGGCCCAGACGCGCCAGGCGGCCCGCGACAAAGCCCAGTCCGATGCCGATGCGCAGCACCGAGAGGCGCTGGCCGTGGCCAACTCCGAGCGCCAGGCGCAGGCCGCGCAGACCACCAAGCAGCTACTGGAACTGCTGGAGCAGAACACCCGGCTCACGGAAATGACCAAACAACTGACAGAACGTATCGAAAGCCTGACGAGCGAAATGCATGAGCACTTTGTGCGAAAAAACTAAGGCAAGCGCAGGTGCCGGCCCAGCTCATCAAACAGGGTCACCACTGAGCGCAACGCTCGGCAATCCGGGCGCGTGAGCAGCCACAACGCGGTATCGTGCCCTGCCAACGCGGTGCCCAGCGGTTGCAGGCCTTCACTCAACAGAAAATCCGGCAACGCCGCCACCCCCAACCCCGCGCGGACCAACTCGGTGACCGACAGCATGCTGTTGCAGCGATAACTGGGGCGCACACCGGGCAGGTGCTCGCGGCGCCAGGCGACCGTGGGGTGATCGGGCAGGAAGTCATCCGGGGCGATCCAGGCCAGCTCAGCCAACTCGCGGCCTTCGTGACGGCGGGCATAGTCGACACTGGCGCAGACTTGGTATGACACGCTGCCCAGGCAACGTCCGACAAGGTGCTCCGGCGGTGCCTTGGTCAGGCGCAGGGCGATATCCGCGTCGCGGCGGCTGAGGTTGGCGAAATCATTCGAGGTGCTCAGCTCCAGGATCAGCGCCGGGTACTGCGGCATGAACTGCGCCAGGGCGGGCAACAGCAAACCCTGCAGCACCGAATCGGTACAGGTCAGGCGCACCGTGCCGCTGATCACTTCACCGCCCTGCTCCACACCAATGCGCGCGGCTTCCAGCGCTTGCTCGGCACGTTCCGCCTGCTGCGCCAGGTTGCTCGCCAGGCTGGTGGGCAAGTAACCGGCGCGGCTTTTTTCAAACAGTGTCTGGCCCAGCGCCGCCTCCAGGCGCCGCACTGCACGGAACACCGTGGACACATCCACCCGCAATAACGCCGCTGCCCGGGCCAGGGTGCCGCCCCGCACCAGGGCGAGAATCAGCGACAGGTCGGGGTAGTCGATTGAATAGTGCGCGGCTGCATTGAGCATGTGGGCAAACGCCAATATTGATTGCGTGGACGCCAATCTATAGTGCGCCCCAGGACACCACAAGCCATGGGATGTACACGATGAACGCCACGCCTTTGCACCTCGCCCTGATCGGCGACTACAACCCCGATGTGACCGCCCACCAGGCGATTCCCGTGGCGCTGCAACAAGCGGCCGAGACCCTGGGCCTGACCGTGCACCTGCAGTGGCTCGACACCGATGCCCTGCCCGCTACCCTGCACGGCTTCGACGGTTTCTGGTGTGTCCCCGCCACGCCCTACCGCGACACAGAGGCGGCCCTGCGGGCGATCCGTTTTGCCCGCGAACAGCGGCGACCGTTCCTCGGCACCTGCGGCGGTTTTCAACATGCGGTGCTGGAATATGCCCGCAACGTGCTGGGTTGGGCCGATGCCGAGCATGGCGAACTCACCCCGGATGCCCAGCGCGCAGTGATCGCGCCACTGAGCTGTGCGCTGGTGGAAGCCACCGACAGCGTGCGCCTGGCGCCCTACACCCGCATCGCCGAGGCCTACGGCAGCCTTGACCTGCTGGAAGGTTATCGGTGCCGCTACGGCGTGAACCCTGCGTTTCTCGATGCCCTGCTCGAAGGCGACCTGATCCCCAGTGGCCATGACTCGGCAGGCGACCTGCGCGCGGTGGAACTGCTCGACCATCCGTTCTTCGTGGCCACCCTGTTCCAGCCCGAACGCAGCGCGCTGAAAGGCATCACCCCGGCCCTGGCGATTGCCCTGCTCAAGGCTTGCCAGGCGGCGGCCGCATGATCGCCCGCACACCCGCCCCGCCCTACTACGCGGTGATTTTCAGCTCACTGCGCACCGAGGGCGACCAGGGTTATGGCCAGGCCGCCAGCCGCATGCTTGAACTGGCGCGCGGACAACCGGGATTCCTCGGCGTGGAATCAGCACGGGAAGACGGGTTGGGCATTACCGTGTCGTATTGGGACAGTGAGGCGGCGATCCTGGCCTGGAAGCAGCAGGCCGAACACCGGGCGGTACGCGAACAGGGGCGCACCACTTGGTACTCGGCGTTCCAGACACGGGTGTGCAAAGTCGAACGGGCGTACGCCTTCAAAAGCAAGTAACCCCCTGTAGTGAGCGGACTTGTTGTGGTTTCCTGTGGTGAGCGGGCTTGCCCCGCGCTGGGGCGCGAAGCGGCCCCAATCCAGTCACAGCGTGTTTGCTG
>NZ_JFCA01000075.1 GCF_000612585.1 Pseudomonas sp. CHM02 | reverse complement strand
CTTGACTCGTCATCAGATCGGGTCGGTACACAACTTCTCCCTTTTGATCCTCAGACACGGAAGGCCACGGATGAGTATTCAGAGTTAGGGGTAGCACTTAAGGCAAAGATTTCAAAAAACCAAATTTTCGTTGGTACACAGTTTCCCTCCCTACCGGTGATCACAGCGAGCCATGCGCGTCTATTGCCGCAGTCATTTCGTGGGATTTATGCCATCTCTGATGACATCGAGAGCCTTCGTCTACATGCCGGGCGAATGGATCGTGTCAATCTTCGGGACTCAAGCGATAATCAACCTCTTTTAATGGCTTCCCCCAATGGTCGATTTCGGGCAGGTGTCAGCTCAGAAAGGTTTGACTTCATGGGCGGTGATTATCGTTGGTCCGACACACTGACCCTGCGCTATTACCATGCGGCGCTGGAAAACATCTATACCCAAGATTTTGTGGGAGCTATCCATTCATCACCCATAGGGCCAGGAAAGCTAAAGACTGACATTCGTGTCTTCGACAGTCGCGAAAATGGTCGAGCCGAAGCTGGGAAAGTCGAGAATCTGAATGTTGGAGCAATGTTCAGCTACCAAGTAGCTGCCCATACCTTTGGTTTGGGGTATATGCATCAAACCGGCGATACCGCGATGGCCTACATTGCGGGAGGAGAGCCCGCAGTACTCAGTGACGGCGCCATGAGCGCCGATTTCGTAAATCCAAAGGAGCAGACGTGGGTCGCCCGCTACGACTTCAACTTCGCTGCTGTGGGCATCCCTGGACTGACGGGAATGCTTCGCTACATGCGCGGTACTCATATAGATCTGCCGAATCTTGGTGGAGACGATTTGACCGAGTCCTCAAAGGACATTGAGCTTGCTTATGTGATCCAGTCAGGATTTGCAAAAAACTTGGCGTTGCGTATTCGCCATACTGCATACCGTAATGACCAGAGTTCCGGGTCGACTTTCCGGAGTCACAACGAGACTAGGATCAACATTGATTACAGCTTGAAAATCTGGTGACCGGGGGGATAGCGGTCTGGCGATGACCTCTATGGGGCTGTCCCAGACCGACAATGCGAGGGCGAGCATAATTTAGGCGCCGAAACCTTGTTCTGCGATGCTGAGTGCGGTCTGTCGCACTACATTCTCCTTTACTAGCTGAAGCGGTTTGCGGGGACAGTCATCTGTCCTGGGGGGCAGGGCTAGTAATAGGCTGTGGCTTGGATAGGGTTCCCTCAAACAGATAGCTTTTCCGCCGTGCAAAGCTTTTGCCAGGATTGGTAGGTGCCGAGCCTACGTGGGACGACTCAATCAAATACCCTTTCAGCGTAACGGTATTGAATATCTAGCACAGTTTTAATAAGGAAATGATCATTTGAAATTAGTTGACATCGCAACTAATTGCGAAGATTCTATCTCTAGCCTCAGTGCAAAGCAGCGATCGCTTCAAATTCGACCGCAGTACACACAAGAATAAAGAAAGGTCAACGTCATGAGTCGTCCCATATCCGCCTGTCACGTTCTTCCTCGCATCGCAATGCGGTCGCAATTCAAGCCCGTTCGACTACTGAGTTAATTCGCTCAGCCGCTAAAAAATACTCTTGAAAATTTGCAGCCACTTTATCGTGGGGGAAGAAGTCATGCTTCAGGTTCAGGTTTTTCAAAAGACAGCTGAGGCTGTCGATATATCCAGTTTTGAGTTAAGAGCGGTTGGTACTGAACCGCTTCCTCCTTTTAGCCCAGGCTCGCACATCGACGTGTGTATGGCTAACGGGGTTACACGCCAATATTCACTTTGCAATTCTCCGGAAGAGCGCCACCGCTATGTCATTGGAGTTCTCAAGGACCCGTCTTCTCGTGGTGGGTCCATTGCAATGCATGAAAACATTGAAGTGGGGCAAATCATTTCGATCAGCGAGCCACGTAATTTATTTCCGCTTGAGGAATCAGGCAAAAAACATCTGCTCTTCGCTGGTGGGATTGGTATTACTCCGATGCTGGCCATGGCACATGCGCTAGCGGTTCTGGATGCTGATTTTGAACTGCACTATTGCTTTAGATCTATC
Source organism: Pseudomonas sp. CHM02 (assembly GCF_000612585.1). Taxonomy (GTDB): domain Bacteria; phylum Pseudomonadota; class Gammaproteobacteria; order Pseudomonadales; family Pseudomonadaceae; genus Aquipseudomonas. The sequence continues at coordinate 20,368 of NZ_JFCA01000075.1, read as the reverse complement.
GACCGCGCCGCTTTCGCTGGCGCCCTCCAGGAATCCCCGTTCCGCGAACGTGTTTATCTGCACGATGATAGCGGAGCCGATGAGCAGAAACTAAATGCCAAACAGTTTCTGGGGCAGATCGAACCTGATGTTCATCTCTATGTTTGTGGTCCGAGTGGTTTCATGAACCATATATTGGACACAGCTGCTTCGTGTGGGTGGCCTAAGGAGCAGGTGCATCGCGAATACTTCGCAGCCACGGCCATTGATCACGAAGGTGATCAGCCATTTGAGGTTGAACTTGCGATTTCTGGTCAAGTTCTCCAAATCCCCGCTGACCGTTCGGTATTTGAAGTACTAGATGAGGCCGGTATCGAGATTCCCAGCTCATGTGAACAGGGTGTTTGCGGCTCGTGCATTACCCGAGTGCTGCAAGGGGTCCCCGATCACAGAGACCAGTTCATGACTCCCGCGGAACAGGCAAGGAATGATCAATTCACACCTTGCTGCTCTAGATCCAAGTCACCGCGACTTGTGCTTGATCTTTGACCGCTTCACTTATAACAAAATCGTTAATTTGGAGGACGCCATGAGTACTTCAATCGCCGCGCAGCTCGCATACGAAATTGCACCTGCGCCCAGCTTTCCGACCTTTCCTTTGAACCAGTGGTATGTGGCCGCATTGAGCTCTGAGTTGAAAGACAAACCTGTTGGCCGCACGCTACTTGGTAAACCGGTGGTCATATTTCGTGCCGCTAATGGGCAAGTAGCGGCCTTGGAAGATCGTTGCTGCCATCGGGCGCTACCCTTGTCTAACGGTACGCTGGAGGAAGGTCGTCTGCGCTGTGGATACCACGGTCTTTTGTTCAACGGAGAAGGCAAATGTGTGGAAATTCCCGGTCAAGATAAAATACCGAGTAAAGCCAAGGTCCCTGTCTATCAGGTGCGCGAGCGCGATCATCTGGTTTGGATATGGTTTGGCAATCCCGACAACCTCGTGCCCAACTGTGAGCCACCGGAATACGATGTACACAGCAGCGGGAAGTATGTATTTGACGGTTCGGTCTATCACTACGACGCGCCATACCAGCTTATTCACGACAATCTGATGGATTTGAGCCACCTTGGTTATGTGCACCTAAAAACCATTGGGGGAAATGCTCGCATTCACATGAATGCCGAAATGAAAGTGGAAAGCGATGACAGCACTGTAAGAGTGGTGCGCTATATGCTGGACTCGGTGCCTCCACCCACCTACACCGCCGCCTATCCCTTCAAAGGAAATGTCGATCGTTGGCAGGAAATAGAGTTTCACGTGAGCCATCTGCGTATCTGGACGGGCGCCGTCGATGCCAACACGTCCGCCATGGATGACCCGAACCGTGGTGGTTTCCACATGCGGGGCTTTCATGGAGTGACCCCGGAAACCGAAACGACCAGTCACTATTTCTGGACGATGGCGACCAACCCGATCAGCGATCCGGAAGCCACCAAAGCCAAGGTCATCGAACAAACCATCCTGACGTTTGATGAAGATAAGCAAGTGATCGAAGCGCAATACGCCAACATGTGCCGGTTTGGTGAGCGGCCACTGATCGATATTCATGTCGACGTCGGTGCAAACCGCGCGCGCAAAATCATCGAGCGTCTCCGCACCGGCGACTAGTGAGCCTGACTCCACGATAAAAATTTGAATTTGAATTTGAAGGACGACTTCGCCCGCGTTAAAGGGCTCAGCGGGAACACCCAATAATAAAACGAGAAGTTCATGTACCCATCCCGATCAAATCTGTGTGCTCCTGTCACGTTGTATCGCGGTGCTTTGGCCGCCACCGTGGTGACTGGTTTCTTATTCGTAACACCTGTTCAAGCCAACAACGGTGTCATGCTCCCGGCCTATGGCGCAAAAGCCATGGGCATGGGAGGTGTCTCCATAGCCCTGCCGCAGGATGCCGCCGAATCGGCGAACAATCCTGCTGGTATGGCAATAGTGGGGAACCGACAAGATCTTGATCTAACGATCATTCATGCGCCCCTCAATACGCATGTAGGGGGCAATCACTATTCAGACACCGCCTTAATACCCATTCCCACAGGCGGCCTCAACCGGGTATTGAACGCGGACATGACTTGGGGGGTATCAGTGTTTGGACAGGGGGTGGCGCTGGATTACGGCAAGCCTGTCTACGGTACTCGGAACACGAAATCCAAACTGCAACAGGTCGTGATCGCTCCGACGTTGACCTGGCGTATCGCTCCAGACCAGTACGTGGGTATCTCGCCCCGTTTGGCCTATCAGCGGGGACATATTGCCGGCCTGGAAAACTTCGGGTTCAACAGTGATGGGGCGGACAAGGCCTACGGTGCCGGATTCGCTTTGGGCTACCTGGCTAAACTCAATGACCGCATGAGCGTTGGTGCCACTTATGCCAGCCCCATCTGGTTCCAGAAACTGGATCGCTACCGCGACTTATTACCCGATGGCCGCCTCAACCTGCCGCAGCAAGCCGGTATTGGCCTCGCCTACAAAGTTATTCCCCAACTCACGGTGGCAGTGGACGCTCTATGGGTAAATTGGGCTGGAGAAAGAAGTTACGGCAACCGCCAGACTGAAGGTGGCGCTCTGGGCGCTAACGACGGCCCAGGTTTTGGTTGGCTCAACCAGAAGATCCTGCGAGTAGGGGCCAGTTACGACATTGACCTCCATTGGACCGTGCGAGCTGGCGCATCTTTCTCGAATCATTTCATCCCCGACAGCCAAGCCACCTTTGCTGCCTTGGCCCCGCTCTCCCAGTACAACCAATACAGTGCTGGGGCCACTTACCGCATAAGTAAAGGCTGGGAGATAACTGGTAGTTACCTCTACGCCACTAATAGCGAATTGCATGGCACCGGTGCGAGCAGTGGGGTGAGCGTTGGCACTCATGCGGACTATTTCAACCTTGGTATTGGCTATCAGTTCTAAGGAGCGGCGGCGTTTATGGCTATCGCAAAATCCACGACGATCTGCGCGAGGTCGGTGAGGATTGTGGTCGTCATCGTGTGGCGAGGCTGATGCGTCTTGAAGGTCTGCGTTCTCAGACAGGTTATCGACGCCGCCCTGGAAAGTACGGCGGTAAGTCGGCGGTCGTCTCACCCAATTTGCTGAAGCGCCAGTTCGATGTCGTGGAACCCAACAAGGTTTGGGTAACCGACATCACGTACATTCGTACGTATGAAGGCTGGTTGTATTTGGCGGTGGTACTGGATCTGTTTTCTCGGCAGGTCGTTGGCCGGTCAATGAAGTCGAAGATGACCAGTGATTTGGCTATTGATGCGTTGTTGATGGCGGTTTGGAGGCGTAAACCGAAGCAAGAGGTGATGGTTCATTCCGACCAAGGCAGCCAGTACAGCAGCTCCGATTGGCGCAGCTTTTTGAAGGCAAACAATCTGATTGCCAGCATGAGTCGCCGAGGCAACTGTCATGACAACGCCGTGGCCAAGAGTTTTTTCCAGCTTCTGAAACGGGAACGGATCAAGCGAAAAATCTACACCACGCGGGAAGATGCTCGGAGTGATGTTTTCGATTACATCGAGATGTTCTACAACGTAAAACGCCGCCATGGTTTCAACAATCAGCTGTCACCGGTAGAGTTTGAAAAGCGTTACGCAATGAGCTTGCAAGGTGTCTAGAGAGTCCGGGGCGATTCAGTACTTACTGAACAAGACGTCTTATGCCTAGTAATGTACGTACTCGATTAGAAAGTCGATAGTCAGGAAGTCATAGTGGACCAAATACTCAGACTGAGCGGTGAAAGACAGGGCATCAGGTGTACCAGCTTGCCTGGTACGGATTGGCGGGCCGTCCTGGGAAACGTATATGGATTGGAAGGCCAGTCAGACCGCGGCCACGCTGAACCGCAAATCAATGTTCTGGATACCGGGGAGTTGACGATTGCTGATGTCCAGATGGCCGGACTACTGCTTGCGCCAAAGCAGCAAGCAGGCAGCAAAGCCGATCAGATATTGATCAAACATATCGTTCACGGCAAAGTCATGTTCGAGCAAAGCGGCAAACAAGGTTGCGTACGTGCGGGCGGATTGGTGGTTGTGGATCCTGCTTGGCCTTTCACGGAGCAAGCTGACGAGCAGGTCCGGATGGTGGTGATGGGATGCCCGAAATCTGCACTTCGCCAACGTGGTAACCCTTCAAGCCTGAAGCATTGGGTGGAAGCGGATGCCGACTCTCCTGATGTGCAACTGTTTCTGGGGATGAGCAGTCTGTTGATGCAATATCGTGGCGCTGCCCGTGGCACCACGATCGCTCGGCTGGCGTCACAGTTGCTCGATATGGCTGGCATCACGCTATTGGGGAAGGAAGGGCGATATGGTCTCAAGACCCGTGAGGCTGCACTTTTCCGGATCGAACGTTACATAAACGAGCGCCTGGCGGACAGTACCCTGGACGCTGCAAAGATAGCCAACGACGTAAATCTTTCAGTAGGCTACCTGAATCATTTATTCAGGGAGCACGGAACGTCTCTGATGCGCTACGTATGGCAGCAGCGTATCCAGCACGCCTGCGCCCTGCTGACGAACTCTGCGTGCGGCAACATGTCGATCGATGAAGTTGCCTGGAATTGCGGATTTTCAAGCCCGGCGCATTTTAGCCGGAAGTTCAAGCAAGCCTACGGCCTGAGCCCAAGGGAAATGCGCACGTCAGCGCCCTGACAGCACCGGGATTTAAAAAAATACGCCAAGGCCGGACTGATCATCCGTCCGGCCCCAATGTTGAACTATTCGCGTATCAGAACGGGTACGGCCCTTTGTTGTGCTGGATCGTCACCCAGTGGTCGCGGGTCAGTTCATGAAGAATCCACTCCCCACCAAATCGCCCAAGACCACTGTTCTTCTCACCACCAAACGGACCGGACCGGGAATCATCGACGCTGTGATCGTTGATATGCGTCATTCCCGCTTCGATTCCCAGCGCGAACCGAACGCCGCGCTCCTGATCCTGGGTGAACACGGCAGATGACAGTCCGAACTCCGTTTCATTCGCGACACGCAGTGCCTCCTTATCGCCTGAGACCTTGATGATCGGTGCGATCGGGCCAAACATTTCGCTTTGGGCAAAAATGGAGTCGTTCTTGACATCAACGAACACATGGGGCGGCAGAACCAGCCCTTCGGCTTCTCCCCCAAGCACCCGCCTTGCCCCGGCATCGTCGGCTAGCTTCAGCATTGCCAGATGCGCCGTAAGCTGCTTTTGACTGATCACTGGTCCAATGGACACATCAGGATCGCGCGGATCGCCATACTTGAGTGTTCTGACATGCGCGACAAAACGCTCTACGAACTCATCATGCACTTTCGCGTCGACGATGATGCGGTTCGAACTCATGCAGATCTGTCCCTGGTGCAAGAATCGACCGACCACGGCGCTGCGGACCGCATGCTCCAGGTCCGCATCATCGAGCACGACGAGCGGCGCATTGCCACCCAGTTCAAGCGCGACACGTTTGATCTGAGGCGCAGTCATGGCCAGCGACCCAACCCGCCGACCGATTCGTGTGGAACCCGTGAACGAGATCATCCTGGGCACTGGATGCAGAGTAAAGGCATCGCCGATCTCTTCGGCCGGGCCGATGACCACGTTGAGTAGACCGGCCGGTAGTCCAGCTTCTTCGAAGATCTTCGCTAGCAGCAACCCTCCGGTGACAGGTGTTTCCCCGGCAGGCTTGATGACAACGGCGTTGCCCAGAGCCAACGCCGGAGCGACCGAACGCTGGGTCAGATAGAGTGGGAAGTTCCAAGGGCTGATCACACCCACTACGCCAAGAGGTTGACGGTACGCCCGACTCTCCTTACCGGGCGTCTCGCTGGGAAGCAGGCGCCCCTCGGTCCGGTGAGGAAAGGTCGCGGCTTCCTGTGTGATGCCTACCGTGAAGTGCCACTCGATTTCAGCCTTAGCTCGGGTGCTGCCTGCTTCGCTGATGAGCCAGTCCAGTATCTCGTCGTGCCGGGCTTTCATGATTTCAGCAGCGCGCGCCATGACCTGTGCCCGTTCGTGCGGTGCGGTAGTTGCCCACAGTCGCTGAGCATGTTCTGCAGCGCGACAGGCCTCGTCCAGATCGCTGGCATCGGCATCCGGGATTTCAACCAAGGTATTGCCGGTATAGGGATCAGTATCAACCAGCACGGTTCCAAGTTTACCAGCCCGCCACCGGCCTGAGATGTATTGGTCGTTAAAGCCTTCATATGGCCGCGGTGCGGCTGCTATTGATGCAGATTTGACGGATGACATCGTGTGTTTCTCCGGAAAACTAGTCAGTTGCTGAGACTGATGCAACGGGATACCCGTTGGTGCAGCTAGCCATAGACAGCGTTGATATTTAGCCTTTCTATAATGCTCCGTAGTCCAGAAACTCACTTGTCTAGTTGTTACCTTCCTCTTGTCCAGACTGCACATTCGTCGTCTCGTATTGAAACTACCGCGACACCCTCGCCTCCATGAGAGCCTCATGGAGGGCACCAAAGTCTGGCATCATGGATGGCTATATGATCATAACGGTTCGTCGGCACGGTGCTCCAAGGCCAGCCCCGGCACAGCGCTGATCGATGCCGCAACGGCAGGTCTCGGAATCGCTTACTTGCCTGATTGCCTCACCTATGAGCATGTGACCTCTGGGGCTCTTATGCCGATCATGACTCGGTATTCACTTTCCTGGCAGGTGCATATGTCGTCCTCCTTCCAAGTCAGAATCCTGTGCACATGATACGAATCCTCACAGAACCTGAGCCGACATCAACGTCGATAGCGGGCTGTCCGCTATCGGCCAGAGTCTGTAAAAACGTTGTCGGGGGGCATGACACCTAAAAGAGCGCTTGCGCCAGCCAACCCGGACACGACTCTCATTTAATTGATGCTGCTAAGCGCCCGAACTCTATCGGCGGCCGATATTTCAAAGCACTGTGCGGGCGCTGCTCGTTGTAATGCTAGAAGGCAATTGCCAGGCTACGCGGCGCCGTATCTCGGCCGACTCAGGCATGCGCCACCTAATCCCGCTTGATCGGCTCCACGAAGCTATTGGACAGTCATAGGCTTGTATTTTCATGATGTATCTCCAATTCATGTGAAGTTGATGGGAAAAGCCCCCCAGGGCCGGATGCTCTTAGGGGTAAGTTGCGCGTGCGATGTCGCAGTCCGGAAAGCGGCGTCGCAACTTCGTTGCTTCCTGGATCGAGAAGGCTCCTCACAGTTCGATGATCTGAGTGCCCGCAGCGGCGAGCGCTTCGGCGACGGTCAAAGTCTTCCCCACCTATGATTTCTGCGCCGAACTCGGGTGACGCCATGTGTGCCGTGTGCGTGGGACAGCGATAGCCGGGCGCCTTGATGATGAATGCGTATTTGGTCTGTTTCATATCCCTCCAAAAGGTTGATACGCTTACTGATCGACCCGGAAACTGCTTCCACCGGGTTATGTGCTTACGTCAGCACCTTTGACTTCAGCAAATCCGAGAGACCAACCCTATGCAACATCTTGGCGCGCAGCTGGTCGAGCGCAGTGACGCCGACATCGGCGCTGTCCCGAGTCGGGTCGATGTGAGCGCGGAACGGGCGCTTGCCGAGTGGGGCGCCGACGACCGCCACATCGGCGTCGTCAGACACGATCTCGGCAAGGGCCTTCTGCACTTGTTCGCCGAATCCCGCATACGAACCCGTTTTGTACGCGGCTGCACGCACAGCATCCGCGGGCACAGAGGAATGGGCGAAGTGGTTGGCGCCCTTGGTGAACGCGCCTGGCACGATGATCGAGGTTTCGACGCCCCAGAGCGACAACTCGCGGCCATATTGAACCGCCATCGCATTCATGCCGGCCTTAGCTGCGAAGTTAGGTGCCAGGTATGGCGCCGTACGGCCAGCGGAACTGCTGCTGGACACCCACACCAGCAGGCCTTGTTTCTGGTTTCGAAGTTGCGGGAGGGCTGCACGGTTGACCCGTTGTGCGCCGAGTACGTTGGTGTCCTACAGCTGCGCGAACTGCTCGACGATGACAGTTTCGGCGGGGCTGAAGGCCATATGGCCGGCGTTGTGCATCACCAGATCCCAGGCGCCTGCTCTTGGCGACGATCTCAGCGATGGCGGCGTTGGCCGACCCTTGCGACTGTACGTCCAGTTCAAGCGCGCGAAGGTTGACACTGTTGTCTTTCGAAAAGGCCGTGATCTGCGCGGTATTACCGGCGTTGCGGCCGACGGTGACGCGCATCGAAAGTAGACGGTATGACCCGCCTTGGCGAGTGCTTCGGCGCTCAGACGGCCGAAGCCGCTGGATGTGCCGGTCACCAGAATTATCTTGTTCATGGCGATTCTCTTGAAGTGTTTGCTGTGAGGTCGACCGCAGGGTTCAGACCATGCGCGCCGTTGGCGCGCAGCACTTGGCGTTGACCCAGCCGCCATTGGGGGCGGACGCGTTGACGGTGATCGAGCGGCCGCGCAGATCCTTGGTCAGGACTGCGGTCATCGTCTCCACCGCTGCCTTCGTTGCGGCGTAGACACCGTAGGTTTCGAGGCGCAGCCCGACCACCTTGGTCGAGACGTTGCCGATGCTGCCTCCGTCGTGCAGGCGGCGGGAGGCCTGACGCAGGGTGATGAACGTGCCCTTCAGATTGATCGCAACCTGGCTGTCGAAGAGGGCGTCGTCGGTCTCGGCGAGGCTTGCGAGTTTCATGATGCCGGCATTGTTGACCAACACGTCGATACCCCCCCACACGAGGTGTCCACGGTGTCGAACATCCGCTCAACGGCACTGGCGTCGCTGACGTCCGCCTTTGCCGTGATAGCGACCGCCAGCCTTCTCGATCTCCGTGGCGAGGGCATCGGCTTCTGCCGTGCTGCCCGCATAGTTGACGACGATATTGAAGCCGTCCGCAGCCAGACGGCGGGCGATGGTCGCGCCGATGCCGCGTGAGGCGCCCGTGACGAGGGCTACTTTTCTTTCCGTGTTGCTCATGTGCTTTCTCCGGTGGGTTACCGCCGAATTCAGCGGATGAGTGAACCTTGCGCTCCTGAAAGAAAAGACAATCCCCGTAAATTGCAATCGCTGCGCCATGAGAACGAACAATAGGGCGCGATATGGATCGACTTGACGTGATGCACCTTTTCCTCCGGATTGTCGAACGTCGCAGTTTAATGATTACGGCGCATGACATGGAGATCCCGCAGTCTACGGTCACTACGGTGATCCGCAACTTGGAGACGCTCGGGCGTACGGCTGTTGCAGCGCACTACTCGCGTGGTCAAGTCGACGCTGAGTGTACTTAGTCCAGGAGGAGTGGATTGCGCGCTACGCTGGGGGCAATTGCGTGACAGTGACCTGTCGGCAGGGCAGGTTGCGGTCCTCGAACGGCTCACCTGCACAACGCTTGGATATCTGGACAAATTCGGTAATCCTTCGGGCATCGAGGATCTAGCCGGTCATCGTGCTGTCGGACTACGGTCCCTGAACTCCGGCGCATCGACCCCACTGGAATTTGGCCGGGAGGGCAGCGTACTGCGCACGGTCTCTTAGCCGAGCACGTTCTCGGCGACCGGCACCGAGAGTTACCTCGCCGGCATTCGCCATGGCCTCGGGACGGCGAAGGTTCCGCGCTTCCATGTAGTGGAGGATCTTTAGCTCGGCATGCTGGTGTCGATCCTGTGTAACCACCCGCCGCCATTGGTGCCCGTTTCGCTGCTCTACCCGCGCAGCCGACAACTCTCTACGTGTGTATGGGGCTTCTGGATTAGGCAGCACGCGAGTTCGTTCTTAGGGCGCCCCCATCGGAAATGACGTAGAAGTACGGTGGAGCGCCGGTCTCTGGCGCGCTGAACGGCGATATACTGTGCGGCGCGGGATTTCCGGCTTGCTACCTCCGACATCACTTACATAGGGGGCGGAGACGGAAGATAGTCATCCGGCCTGAAGGGCCCAGGGCAATGCCGTCCAGCAGTTCGGCCATGTCCTCAACGCTATCGATGGCGACTCCGGCCTTGCCGACATCGGCCTGCCATTGCGGATCACTGGAGTCGTAACCGCGATGGGTCGGCAAATCGAAAGCCAGTGACAAACCCGTGGGGCCTTCAGCAAGGCGTTGCCGCAGGCGCTGGTTGCTGGCGTCGGCACCGACGAATCCGGTGTATTGACGCACGGCCCAGGATTTTTCCGGGTACATGCTTGAGTAGGGGCCGCGCACAAAAGGTGCCTTGCCGAGCAAGCTGTTCAGGTGCTCGAGACCGTCCAGATCTCTGCTGTCGTACAACGGTTTCAGTCGCAGGCCTTCGGGCCGCTAGAGAGGAGGGTGGTTCATGTTCGGCTGCAATCGGCAAGATGGATTTTGCGGGTAAAAACGTCGGCCAGCTTGAACAGGTCGCTGCGCCGATACACTTCACACCAGTGCAATTCTCGACCCATGTGCAGTCTGAGCTGCAAGCTGTCGTTGATATTGAGGTTGCCGTAGAAGTGCAGCTCGCGCTGATGAATGTGGCCGGGGCGACGCAATCCTGACAAGGTCCATTCCGCACGCTCGACCATGGCCTGGAAGTTAGCGAAGTACAGAAGCTCGGGACCGTTGAAGTCGATGTCAGTGCAGGGGGTGAAATCAAACAAGCGCGCCGCCTCGGTGGATTGGCGGTCAACGCTGTAATGAGTGTGCCAGTCACCGCTGCGGATTCGCCGGTTGTCGACGTGTAGTTCCTGCAACCCCTCCGGTAGCGGGGTTACGGGTGCGTGACTACCCTTGAGACACGCCTTGCTGATACTGCGATTGTCGCCCGGTACATGACGGGTTACGAACGTGGACAGCAACGCCAGTTGCCCCCACGACTCGGTGCCAAGCCTAGCTTTATGTTCGCTGTGATGCCGGGCCTGCCCACCGCGCCGAAGCGGGTTTGAATCTGGAACGCGCGATTCTCGATGATCGCTTCCAGCTTCAGATTCCAGGTTTTTACGGCGGTGAACGAAGCATAGGCGATGCGCCCTTGCTCATCGGCGAAATTAGGCAGAGGCCGATCATGCAGTTGGGTTAGTGCGAGCCATTGTTGATGACCACACTCTTTCAACAACCAGTTTTCCGACAGACCAGTGAAGGTCAGGTTGGGCATCGAAGCCAGGTAGGTTTCTGAGCGCGTAGCAATGAATGTCGGCATGTTAAGTATCCGTCAGGCTGGTGTGCCACCCGTAGCGAATTCCGTACCAGCTCGATGCGGATATTTATTAGATATTTAACTGATTGATTTAGAAGTAAATATTATTTATGCGGAGTGTCATTAGGGGGCGACACTACGCAATTACGTAGAAGTACGAATCTTCGTAGAGCCTTGCACGAGATTGCGTGACCCTGTTCAGCACCACCCCCCCCCTCACGCGACCCTGTTGCAGCCTCGCAAGCTCGGCAACTGCTACAAGGTAGGTCATTCCTCCAATTTGATTTCCAGACGCTTGAACCTTGAGGCTAGGGTTGTGGGTTTGAGGCCCAGCAGTTCGGCTGCGCCACCTTTGCCAAACAATTTACCGTGGGCGGCCTTGAGTGCGGCCTGCATGTTGTTGCGCTCCAGTTCGCGGAACTGTGCGTCAGTCATGATCGTCGAGGAGCAGGAAGGTTGTTGGGTGACGGTGGTTTTTGGTTCATCGGGCAGGTCGAGGTTCAGGTCGGCGCCGTTAGAGGTAATCAAGGCGCGCTCGATGACGTTTTGCAACTCTCGGATATTGCCCGGCCAGGAGTAGCTCTGCAGCCGCTCGATATCGCTGTTGCGCAGGCGCCGCCCTGGCATGTTCAGACGCTTGCCGGTCTGCTTGAGGAAGTGCGCCGCCAGAGGCGCGATATCCATCGGACGTTCACGCAACGCTGGCGACTGGATCGGGAAAACGTTGAGTCGGAAATACAGATCTTCGCGAAAATGCTTGGCCGCGACTTCTTGGCGCAAGTCGCGGTTAGTCGCGGCGATGATCCGTACATCAACCTTGCGTGTGCGTTCTTCACCGACTCGCTCGAACTGGCCTTCCTGTAACACCCGCAACAGTTTACTTTGCAGCTCCAGCGGAATTTCGCCGATCTCGTCGAGAAACAGTGTACCGCCGTCCGCCAGTTCGAAACGCCCGACTCGGTCGCGCACCGCACCGGTGAACGCCCCGCGGATGTGTCCGAAGAACTCGCTCTCGAACAGCTCCGCGGGAATGGCGGCGCAGTTGACCCGGATTAGCGGGCTGGTTTTACGACGGCTGGCCTGATGAATAGCGCGGGCGATCAACTCCTTGCCCGTGCCCGACTCGCCATTGATTAACACGCTGGCGTCGGTGGGAGCAACCACGTCGATCTGCTTGATGATTTTCAGGATCGGGGCGCTTTGGCCGACGATCTCGCGGAAGTTGTGCTCGATGTGTATCTCTTCCTGCAAATAGGCGTTTTGGTCTTCCAGCCGTTGCTTGAGTACCTTCAGTTCTTCCAGCGCGTTGTGCAATTGGTTCTCGGTGGTGCGCCGCTCGGTGATGTCGCGAAACACCACCACCGCGCCGACGATTCGGCCGTCGGAAATCACCGGGGTGCTGGTGAATTCCACCGGGAACGAACTGCCGTCGCGGCGCCAGAACACTTCCTGCCGTCCTTCGTGCACCACGCCGTCACGCACGGCTTTGTAGATGGGGCACTCTTCGACCGGATAATGGCTGCCGTCGGCATGGGTGTGGTGATGAATGCGATGGATGTTTTTGCCGATCATGTCCTGGGGTTCCCAACCCAGCATGCGGGCGCCGGCCGGGTTGACGAACGTGGCCAGGCCTTCGCTGTTTATGCTGTAGATACCGTCGCCCACCGAACTGAGCAATAACTGGTTATCGCGCTCGGTTTCCTGAAACAGATTGAGAATGTTGCGCCATTCGATCAGCCCACCGCGCATGGTGCGTTCGGTGTGTGCCTGATCGCGCTGGTATTTCTCATGGCTCAGCTCGCGCATTACCAGAATCAATTGTTGCTCGCCCTTGATCTGCAAGGTAGTGGCGGAGATTTCCAGTTCGATGCGTTCGCCGCTCTTGCAGTTGCAACTTAGCTCGTCGGTCCAGCTGCGACCTTTATCAATCACGGCCTGAGTAAACACGATCAGGTCCGCCAGCTGATGACCAAACAGCTTGCTCACCGGTAGCTCAAGCAGTTCCTGACGCGGATAGCCGAGCAACTTGCAGGCGGCGATGTTCAGATCGCCCAGCCGATCGGTAAACGGATTGAGCAGCACGATGGCTTCGGTGCAATGCTCGAACACCATATGCCGCGACGAATACGCCAGGTCGGCCCAGCCGTTGAGAGAGTCTGCTTCGGTCATGGCTACGAAATCTCGTGATTGGTCTCTACGAATATTCGTATTTCTACGGGAATGCGTGATCCGCCGATAGCATCAGAAACGCCATAAAAAACCGGATCAGATGGCCATTGGTAAACTAATCAAGCACTTACCACTGCACAGAAAATAATTTTATTTCCTGGCACGGCGTTCGCTCTCTCTCCTGTAACCCGGCAGCCAACACAGGCTGGCGTTCAAGTACGAAGCAACTGGAGAGCGACACTATGCCAACCGTGGACATCCCCCATTACAAAGACGGCGACTTCTTGGTCAATTACGAAGAGAAAGTCTTCGAGGACGTCAAAGCCGAACCCGGCGAAAAAGTCCTGATCACCTTCCACACCATTGCCTTCGAAGGCTCCATCGGTCTGGTGAATATGCTTCAGGCCAAGCGTCTGCTGCGCAAAGGCTTCGAAACCAAAATACTGCTGTACGGTCCAGGCGTGCAACTGGGTGTGCAGCGTGGTTTTCCGACCCTGGGTGCCGAAGCATTCCCCGGTCACCTGGCGGTGAACAAGCAACTCATCCAGTTCATGGAAGAGGGCGGCGAGGTCTACGCCTGCCGCTTCGCTCTGCAAGCGTTGTACGGCCAGACCGAAAAAGCCCTGATCGAAGGTATTCGTCCAATCAACCCGTTGGACGTGATGGACCTGCGCCTGCTGATGCGCCGTGAAGGCGCAATGATCATCGATACCTGGACTGCCTGATTAACACCCCCCGTAGGAGCCGGCTTATCGGTTCCTACGGGTTTGCATTCTCAATCACCCCTAAACCAGGATTCCTCATGGCCATCATTCGCGCAGCCGCCGTACAGATCAGCCCGGTGCTTTACAGTCGCGAAGGCACCGTGGACAAGGTCTGCCAACAGATCATCGCCCTCGGTCGACAAGGCGTGCAGTTCGCCGTTTTTCCGGAAACGGTGGTGCCTTACTACCCGTATTTTTCGTTTGTGCAGCCGGCGTTTGCCATGGGCGCACAGCACCTCAAATTGCTCTATCAATCGGTCACGGTGCCGTCCGCCGCCACCCTGGCGATTGGCGAAGCCTGTAAGCAAGCGGGGATGGTCGTCTCCATCGGCGTCAATGAGCGCGATGGCGGCACGATCTACAACGCGCAACTGCTCTTCGATGCCGACGGCAGCCTGATTCAGCATCGACGCAAAATCACCCCGACCTACCACGAGCGCATGGTCTGGGGGCAGGGTGATGGTTCCGGTCTGCGGGCCATCGACAGCGCAGTCGGGCGCATTGGCTCGCTGGCCTGCTGGGAACATTACAACCCGCTGGCCCGTTACGCCTTGATGGCCGACGGCGAGCAGATTCACGCGGCGATGTTTCCCGGTTCCCTGGTGGGCGACATATTCGCCGAGCAGATTGAAGTCACCATCCGCCATCACGCCCTGGAGTCCGGCTGTTTCGTGGTCAACGCCACCGCGTGGCTGGATGCCGATCAGCAGGGCCAGATCATGCAGGACACTGGGTGTGGCCTCGGTCCGATCTCGGGTGGTTGCTTCACCGCCATCGTCTCGCCTGAAGGAAAATTGCTCGGCGAGCCGCTGCGTTCCGGCGAAGGCGTGGTGATTGCCGATCTCGATCTGGCACTGATCGACAAACGTAAACGCATGATGGATTCGGTCGGGCATTACAGCCGGCCGGAACTGCTCAGCCTGTTGATCGACCGCACACCCACCGCGCATGTGCATGAGCGCAGCGCGCACGTTGTGGCGGCTGTCACCGAGGAGCTCGATTATGCAAACCAATGAATTGCTGGCTGAATTGCAGTGCCATGGCGTGCGTTGGCCCGCGGCGCAAAACGGTCTGTCGCGACAAGGTGGGGCGGGGCCTTCGGATCACAAGGCGCTGAGTTTTGGCAGCCGGACGATGATGGTGCCGATCCTCAATCAAGCGTCCCAGGATTCACCCTATCAAGCGCAACCCAGCGCCGATGGTAGCCAAGCGCTGATCTTTCGCGAAGGTTTGCAGGTCGGTCAGGTGCAGATGCCCGGCGTGCCGAAGTTCTATGGTTTGAGTACGGCTGACGGCATTCCCTATTGGAAAATTGCCACGCTGCACAGCAGCGATGTACTCGCGACCACGGTGTTGCAGCATTGCATTCGTTTCAATGATCGCGGCAGTTCCTGCCAGTTCTGCGCAATTGGCCAGTCGCTGGCAGCGGGCAAGACCATTGCCCGCAAACGCCCGCAGCAATTGGCGGAAGTGGCGAAAGCTGCGGTGGAACTCGACGGCGTCAAGCACATGGTGATGACCACCGGCACCCCGCAAACCCCGGACCGGGGCGCGGCGATTTTGTGTGAGTCTGCCGCTGCGGTGACGGCTGCGGTTGATCTGCCGATTCAGGCGCAGTGCGAGCCGCCGGACGACGATCGCTGGTTTCAACGCCTGGCTGACAGCGGCGTGGTGTCCCTCGGCATGCACCTGGAAGCGGTCACCGACGAGGTGCGCCAGCGGATCATGCCCGGCAAGGCCGAAGTGCCGCTGAGCCGCTATTTCGAAGCCTTCAGCGCGGCGGTCGACGTCTTCGGTCGGGGCCAGGTCAGCACCTACATTCTGGCCGGACTGGGCGATAGCGAAGCGGCGATCAGTGAGATGAGCGAGCGCTTGTGTGCGCTGGGTGTGTACCCGTTCGTGGTGCCCTTCGTACCCATTGACGGCACGCCGTTGGCCAATCACCCGAAACCCGACAGCGCCATGATGGCCCGCCTGTATCCGCAGATCGGCGCCAGCCTGCGTCGTCACGGTTTGCACTCCGACCAGATCAACGCCGGCTGCGCCAAATGCGGCGCGTGCTCGGCCCTGAAAAGCTACGAATAAACCGGAGAACGTCCATGCCGAATCTCGCCTTTGCTTTGGTCGACAGCACCTTCGAACCGTTTCGCGCTGGTGACCTGGTGGTCAAGCCCGCCAGCGAGAGCTGGGAGAAACAGGCCTATTTCGCCCTGCGACGTTCGGTGTTTTCCGATGAGCAACAGCTGCTGTTACAGGACAAGGATCACCATGATTTTCAGGCGATCGCCATCGTCGCCCTGGCTGGCAATTGCGGGATCTCCGATCAGGTGGTGGGTGCGGTGCGCATCTATCAGCCAGAGCCGGGCCTGTGGTTTGGCGGACGCTTGTGTGTGGCCCCGGCGTATCGGCGGCACAGCATGATCGGCAAGGCGTTGGTCAACGAAGCGGTGTCACGTGCCAAGGAGCTGGGGTGCGAGATTTTTCGCGCCACGGTGCAAGCGCAGAACGAAGTCTATTT
This sequence comes from Pseudomonas sp. CHM02, assembly GCF_000612585.1. Taxonomy (GTDB): domain Bacteria; phylum Pseudomonadota; class Gammaproteobacteria; order Pseudomonadales; family Pseudomonadaceae; genus Aquipseudomonas. Next base: position 3,774 of record NZ_JFCA01000075.1, on the reverse strand, counting down.
CCATGGTTTGCGCTGGCAAACCCTCGAACAGCTGGAGTTACTCGGCCAGCCGCATTGTTTGATGCAGGCGGATTTGCCGAGCTACCCGTTGATGTCACGCCAGGTTTCATTGCGTGCGCTGAAGGGGGCTCGCCATGAATGATCTCGTGACCCTGATCGACACCCTGCGCAACACCCCGGCGATGCGTTCGAAGCAGGCGATTCAGCAACCGGCGGCGTTGATTGGCTGCAACGAACAAGTCCTGACCCGCGAACAGATGTACGCCTTGCCCGGCGATGACACGGCCGCGATTGCCTGTGGCAATCATTTTCAACTGCTGGCCATCGAAGGCATGTTGCCGGCCTTCGTCGAAGCGGCGCCCTGGTTTGCCGGATGGTCGGCGGTCATGGCCAATGTCAGCGACATCACCGCCATGGGCGGTCGCGCTACGGCGGTGGTCAATGCTTACTGGCATCACGACAACGCTGCCGCGCAAGAATTGTTGACGGGTATTCGCGCCGCTTGTGAAGCCTATGGGGTGTTACTGGCCGGCGGACACACCAGCCTCACGGAGGGAAACCCGACCGCACTGGCGGTGGCAATTACCGGGGTTGCGCAAACGTTACTCTCGACCCTGCATGTCGCGCCCGGTCAAGTGATCGCTATGGCGGTTGATCTAGACGGAAAGTGGCATGCAGACAGCACGTACTGGAAAGCTTTCGAAGGCATGCCAGCCGAACGCCTGCGCAGCAAGCTCGACGTGCTACCGCGCTTGGCGGACGCCCGATTGCTGCACGCAGCCAAGGACATCAGCAACGCCGGGATTCTTGGCAGCCTGTTGATGCTGCTGGAAACCACCGGGTGCGGAGCGACCATAGATCTGGCAGCACTGCCGTGTCCACCGGAGACCACCCTCGTACGCTGGCTACAGGTGTTTCCCAGCTACGGTTTCGTGATGACACTCGACGAGCGCGACTGGCCGCAGGTGCAAACCGCATTTGCCTTCGAGGGTGTGCGCTGTGAACGCATAGGTCTGGTCAACGCCAGTGGCACGTTGCGTGTCCAGTCCGGTGCACAGCACGGCGACTTCTGGAACCTACGCCAGCAGCCGTTTACCGGCTTCAGCTATCCCCATCTCGACCTTACTCCTTTAAACCTCAGGCAACAGGAGCACTGACATGCCCGCCGTCAATTTCAAAATTCGCTGGCCGAATGGCAAAGAAGCGATTGGCTATTCGCCGTCGACCGTCATCTATGAATACCTGGAAGAGGGCGCCAGTTACCCGCTGACGGACTTTCTGCAACGCATCGAACGCGCCCTGAACAATGCCTCGGAGCGTGTGAAGCAGGTCAAAGGGTTTTATTGCAGCTCGGCCATGGACACCTTGAGTTCACTCAAGGGCCAGGCCAGCTACCTGATCGACCCAACCGTCACAGAGGGCCAAGTGGACATTCTCAGCATGCGCACCGAAGGCGCAGGCCAAGTGATCGGCGCGGGCTGGAGCTCATTTTGATTTATCGATTTTTCCCTTAACCCTTTTTCGTTACCCAGTACCGGAGCACCCCATGACCAGCCACCTCACTTCAATCAACACTCCACACCACAGCGTGATCGTCGTCGGCGGCGGTCAGGCCGGGTTATCCGCCAGCTACTACCTGCAACAACAGGGCATCGATCATCTAGTGCTGGAAAAACACAGCCTGACCCACACCTGGCGCAACCAGCGCTGGGATGCCTTCAGTCTGGTGACGCCCAATTGGCAGTGTGCGTTGCCGGGTTACACCTACACCGACGGCTTCAACGGCAGCGATCCTCATGGCTTCATGAAGAAGGACGAGATCAACGAGTACCTGGCCGGCTTCGTCAAAACGGTCAACGCCCCGGCTCGTGAAGGTGTCACAGTGCAGCGCGTGGTGCCGCGAAGCCAGGGTGGCTTCGAGGTGCATACCTCGCAAGGCGAGTTCACGGCTGACCACGTGATTGTCGCGTCGGGCGGTTATCACACGCCGATCATCCCGCGCCTTGCCGAACGCTTGCCGGTCGGCATTCACCAGCTTCACTCCGAGCAATACCGCAATCCGCAGGTCTTGCCCGCCGGTAATGTGCTGGTCGTTGGCTCCGGGCAGTCAGGTGCACAGATTGCCGAAGACTTGCACCTGGCCGGTCGCAAGGTCTATCTGGCGGTGGGTGACGCCCCCCGTTGTGCGCGTTTTTACCGTGGCAAGGACGTGGTCGATTGGCTGGCAGAAATGGGCTACTACGAGATTGGCGTCGACACGCATCCGTTGCGTGAAGGTGTGCGTGATAACACCAACCACTACGTCACCGGACGCGATGGCGGGCGGGATATCGACCTACGCAGTTTTGCCCGTGAGGGCATGGAATTGTTCGGTCGCCTGGACGGGTTGCAGGGCACTCGTTTGCAGTTTGCCCGCAATCTGGGTGAGAGCCTGGACAGCGCCGATGCTGTCTATAACCGGATTAATGCGTCGATCGACAAGTACATCGAACAGCACGCGATTGACGCTCCGCCGGGTGAGGGCTACCAGCCGACCTGGGTGCCCGAGCAGGAGCGTAGCGAGCTGGACCTAGACGCAGAAGGTATCACCTGCATCATTTGGTGCATCGGCTTCAGCCCCGACTTTACTTGGGTCGAAGCACCGGTCTTCAACGGCCGTGGTCATCCCGGCCACCAACGAGGGATCACCGCTCAAGCGGGTTTGTACTTCCTTGGATTGCCTTGGTTGTACACATGGGGATCGGGACGTTTTTCAGGTGTCGCGCGCGATGCGCAGTATCTGGTTGAGTACATAGTCGAATCGCAGGCTGAGTTCGATACTCAGTTACGGCGTTCCGCTTCCAGATAGACAGAGCCTGATACGTGTGGCGCTTTCAGTCAGTTGCTGTTTGCACCTGACTGATTAACTGTCGGTGCTTGGAAGTGGACCCGAAGCAGCAATCCCTATAAATCGATGAATCGGGCCTATGGAGGAGGCGCTGATTCAGCGGCCGCGTACGCTGGAAAGACAACATCGACTCGCTTGGCGTGTGCTCGTAAGTTGAGGACAGCACCGCATCGAGTCGATAACCCAACAGATGTCAGGCGTCTTTCTTCTCTTCGGCAGAATCTTGATGCAGGTAGTGTTGTCTCACACGAGAGCTGACCAGTGCATGGTTTTGGCAGCGATCAGTGATATCTAGGTTGATCCCCAAAGCCTGCACCATGATTGCTCCCGTGCGATGTATGTCATGCGGTGTCCAGTCGCCGTTCTGGCCGTGGTCAAGGACCAGGTGTCGTCCTGACGCCGTGTCTGAAGAGGGCTCGATTCTCGCCACGGCCAACCTGCTTGCTGGTCCAAATTGCTGGATTATGCCGAGTCATAGTACGCATGCTTTTGACGGTTTGAGGATAGCAATACGCTCGGGCATTGCACCAAGCTCAGGCGTTGCTCAGATTGCCAATTGGTCATTAAAAGTACATAATCGAGTCCATAAACGACACGCTTGGCTAGGGAAACATCGATCTTTCAATGATTTAGAGGATGAGTTATGATCCCGTCCGCTGCGCCATATCTGCCTCAAGGCCCACTGAACGCCTTGAAGCACAAAGAAGCCTCTGGCTACTTTGATCCGATAGCAAAGACCCTGGTCGAAAGACCGGGGTTTTTTGTGCCTGCGATTTGATACGCGCGACCTGTAGGAGCCCGCTTGCGGGCGATGGCGATTTCACGGACGCCATCGCCCGCAAGCCGGCTCCTATGTATGGACTCGCCCCCACTGTCAACCCGCTTTT
>NZ_JFCA01000074.1 GCF_000612585.1 Pseudomonas sp. CHM02 | reverse complement strand
TTCCAGAATCTGCCGTCAACACCTTTTTTCACATTTCTGTCATATCGGTCAAAAAGCCCCCAAAAACGCGAAAGCCGGCCCCAAGGGGCCGGCTTTCTAGCCAACCTTACAAGCTAGGGAAGGCAAACTGCGACGCTTCATGGCTGGCACGCTGTGGCCAACGCTGAGTAATCGCTTTGCGACGAGTATAGAAACGCACCCCATCCGGCCCATAGGCATGCAAGTCGCCGAACAGCGAGCGCTTCCACCCGCCAAAGCTGTGATAGGCCACCGGCACCGGCAGTGGGACGTTAACGCCCACCATGCCCACTTCAATCTCGTCACAGAACAGACGCGCCGCTTCACCGTCACGCGTGAAGATGCATGTACCGTTACCGTATTCGTGATCGTTGATCAGCTGCATCGCCGCTTCCAGGCTAGCCACCCGCACCACACAGAGTACCGGCCCAAAGATCTCTTCTTTGTAGATACGCATTTCTGGCGTCACATGATCAAACAGGCTGCCACCCAGGAAGAAGCCCTCCTCATGGCCCGCCACGCTCAGACCGCGACCATCAACCACCAACTTGGCGCCCGACGAAACACCGTCTTCTATATAGCCACTGACTTTATCCCGAGCCTGCCCGGTCACCAGCGGCCCCATATCCAGGCCGCACGAGGTACCCGCGCCGATCTTCAAGGCCTTGACCTGCCGCACCAGCTTGGCGATCAACGCATCCGCCACTTGGTCGCCCACGCACACAGCCACCGAGATCGCCATGCAACGCTCGCCGCAGGAACCGTATGCTGCGCCCATCAAGGCACTGACCGCATTGTCCAAGTCCGCATCCGGCATCAGCACCGCGTGGTTCTTCGCGCCGCCCAACGCCTGCACGCGTTTGCCGCGCTTGGTCGCTTCGGAATAGATGTACTCGGCAATCGGCGTCGAGCCCACGAAGCTCAGCGCTTTCACTTCCGGCGCTTCGATCAGCGCATCCACCGCGCCCTTGTCACCGTGCACCACGCTCAGCACGCCTTTAGGCAGGCCAGCCTCCTGCAGCAGTTGTGCAATCAATAGCGTTGAGCTCGGATCGCGCTCCGATGGTTTCAGGATGAAACAGTTACCGCAGACGATCGCCAACGGGTACATCCACAACGGCACCATCGCCGGGAAGTTGAACGGCGTAATACCGGCCACCACGCCCAGCGGCTGGAAATCCGACCACGCATCAATGTTCGGCCCTACGTTACGGCTGTACTCGCCCTTCAGAATCTCTGGCGCCGAGCACGCGTACTCAACGTTCTCGATCCCACGCTTCAGTTCACCGGCGGCGTCTTCCAGCGTCTTGCCATGCTCCTCGCTGATCAATTGGGAGATACGCGCTTCGTTCTGTTCCAACAATTGCTTGAAACGGAACATCACTTGGGCGCGTTTGGCCGGCGGGGTATTACGCCAGGCCGGGAATGCCGCCTTGGCCGCGTCGATCGCCTGTTGAATGGTTTCACGGCTGGCCAGCGGCACCTGGTGGATCACCTGGCCGGTGGACGGGTTGTACACGTCGGCACTGCGACCGCTGTCGTTGACCAACTCACCGTTGATCAAATGCTGGATAAGGCTCATGCAGGGCTCCTGAAAAGTTGTTCTATATAGAAGGAGAAATCAGTCGATCTTGTTCAGCACTTCGCCGACCGCATCGAACAGGCGATCCAAGTCCTGCGGCTTGCTGTTGAAGGTTGGCCCGAACTGCAGGGTGTCGCCGCCAAAACGCACGTAGAACCCGGCTTTCCACAAGGCCATGCCGGCTTCGAATGGACGCACGATGGCATCGCCGTCACGCGGGGCAATCTGGATCGCGCCGGCCAGACCGTAGTTGCGGATGTCGATCACGTTCTTGCTGCCCTTCAAGCCATGCAGCACATTCTCAAAGTGCGGTGCGACTTCGGCCACGTTCTGCACCAGGTTTTCCTTCTGCAACAGGTCCAATGCCGCCAGGCCAGCCGCGCAGGCCACCGGGTGCGCCGAATAGGTATAGCCGTGGGGGAATTCCACCGCGTACTCCGGCGTCGCCTGGTTCATGAAGGTTTGATAGATCTCGCTGCTGGCAATCACCGCGCCCATCGGGATCGCGCCGTTGGTGACTTGTTTGGCAATGCACATCAGGTCCGGCGTCACACCGAAGCTGTCGGCACCGAACATCGAGCCGGTACGGCCGAAACCGGTGATCACTTCGTCGAACACCAACAGAATGTTGTGTTGGTCGCAGATCTCACGCAAACGCTTGAGATAACCCTGAGGCGGTACGAGTACGCCAGCAGAGCCGGCCATTGGCTCGACAAACACCGCGGCGATGTTCGACGCATCGTGCAATTCGATCAACTTGAGCAATTCGTCGGCCAGCGCGATACCGCCCTGCTCCGGCATGCCACGGGAGAAGGCATTGCTTGCCAGCAAGGTGTGCGGCAGGTGGTCAACGTCCATCAGTCCCTGACCAAACAGCTTACGGTTACCGTTGACGCCGCCCAGGCTGGTGCCGGCGATGTTCACACCGTGATAACCACGGGCGCGACCGATCATCTTGGTCTTGGTGGCCTGACCTTTCAGGCGCCAGTACGCACGCACCATCTTCACCGCAGTGTCGGCGCACTCGGAGCCGGAGTCGGTGAAGAACACATGGTTCAGGTTGCCTGGGGTCAGGTCGGTGATCTTTTCCGCCAGTTGGAAGGACAGCGGATGACCGTATTGAAAGCCCGGCGAGTAGTCCAAAGTGCCCAGTTGCTTGGCAACGGCCTCCTGGATTTCCTTGCGGGTGTGCCCGGCGCCGCACGTCCACAGGCCCGACAACGAGTCATACACCTTGCGGCCTTTGTCATCCGTCAGCCAGCTACCTTCGGCGGCCACGATCAGGCGCGGGTCACGCTGGAAGTTACGGTTGGCGGTGTAGGGCATCCAGTGAGCGTCCAGCTTCAATTGGCTGGCCAGGGACGATGGGGCGTTTTCGGGCATGTTCATCAGCAAAACCTCGCAGGGCAAAAGGCAGCGTCGGGATTGAAAAGCGTTGTTGCAGCTAAATTGCCACGGCGATAAAGTCGGTGAAATTCAACTCTTCTAACCTTCAGTCAGGCCTTCACTAAACTATGAGCAGCCGTCGACCCGATCCCCTGGCCCAAGTCAGTGACTTCGATATTCGCCTGCTGCGTATCTTTCGCAGCGTGGTGGAATGCGGCGGCTTTTCAGCAGCAGAAACCGTGCTGGGCATCGGGCGTTCGGCGATCAGCCAGCAAATGAGCGACCTCGAACAAAGGCTCGGGTTGAGACTGTGCCAACGCGGCCGCGCTGGTTTTTCACTGACTGAAGAGGGCCGCGAGGTCTACCAGTCGGCCTTGCAACTATTAAGTGCCCTGGAAAGCTTTCGCACCGAGGTCAACGGCCTGCACCAGCATCTGCGTGGCGAACTGATCATCGGCCTCACCGACAACCTCGTCACCCTGCCCCATATGCGCATCACCCACGCGCTTGCGCAGTTGAAGGAGCGCGGCCCGGATGTGCAGATCCAGATCCGCATGATTGCCCCCAATGAAGTCGAACAAGGCGTACTCGACGGTCGCTTGCATGTCGGCGTAGTACCCCAGGCCAGCGCCCTGTCGGGGTTGGACTACCAGCCGCTGTACAGCGAGCGCTCCCTGCTCTACTGCGCGGTCGGCCACCCGTTGTTCTATGCCGACGACAAGCAACTGGACGATGTGCGCATCGATGCTCAGGACGCCATCGCCCCGACCTTCCGCTTGCCCGCCGAGATCCAGGCCCATTACCAGGCACTCAACTGCACCGCCAGCGCCTCCGACCGTGAAGGCATGGCGTTCCTGATTCTCACCGGCCGCTACATCGGCTACCTGCCTGATCACTACGCCAGTCTGTGGGTACAACAAGGCCGACTGCGTGCGCTGAAACCGGCTACACGGTTTTACGATTTAAGCCTCGCATCGGTCACGCGCAAGGGCCGTCGCCCCCATTTGGTGCTGGAAAGCTTCCTCGAGAGCCTGGCCGCAACGCGCTAACTCGGGCATTGCGCAAAAAGCTGAGCACATGGACAGCTTTTTGCAAGCGCACAAGGACCTAGAACCGTCCGACTCGAGTTTGCCCGCCATGCCACCAGAATCTTCCAGCCCCAGCGACCTGATCTACGGCCTCAACGACCGGCCCAAACCTGCCCCAGCCTTCCTTGCTGCACTGCAACACGTGTTGGCTGCCTTTGTCGGCATCATCACCCCGCCGCTGATCATCGGTTCAACCTTGGGACTCACCGCCCACTTGCCCTACCTGATCAGCATGGCGTTGATGGTTTCCGGTGCAGGCACCTTCATCCAGGCGCGTAGGCCATTTGGTATCGGCGCCGGGATGATCTGCCTGCAAGGCACCAGTTTTGCGTTTCTCGGCGCGGTGCTGTCGGCGGGCTTCCTGGTGAAGCAGCGCGGCGGGAGCCCGGAAGACATCATGGCGATGATCTTTGGCGTGTGCTTTTTCGGTGCTGCGGTGCAGATCGTGTTGAGCCGGTTCATCGGCCAACTGCGACGGGTCATCACGCCACTGGTGACCGGGATTGTCATCACCCTGATCGGCATCAGCTTGATCAAGGTCGGTATCACTGACCTTGGCGGCGGGTTCAACGCCGCCGATTTCGGCGCGCCCACCAACCTGGCACTGGGCCTGTTCGTGGTGCTGACGATCATTTTGCTCAACCGCTCCAACACCCCGTGGGTGCGCCTCTCGGCAATCATCATCGGCCTGGCGCTTGGCAGCCTCGCCGCCTGGTTCAGCGGCAAACTCGTGCCCCAGGCGCTGCCCGACCTGCCGCTGATCAGCGTGCCGATCCCGTTCCGCTTTGGTTTCAACTTCGACTGGAGCGCTTTCCTGCCGATCGCGCTGATTTACCTGATCAGCAGCATCGAGACCGTTGGCGACCTCACCGCCAACTGCATGATCGCCCGCCAGCCCATCAGCGGCCCCTCCTATATAAGCCGGCTAAAAGGCGGCGTACTCGGCGACGGCGTGAGTTGCATGCTCGCCGCCACTTTCAGCGCCTTCCCCAACACCACCTTCGCGCAGAACAACGGCGTGATCCAACTCACTGGCGTGGCCAGCCGTTACGTCGGCCTCTACATCGGCGTAGTGCTGTTTTGCCTGGGGCTGTTTCCGTTGATTGGCGCCGTGCTGCAGCAAATCCCCAAGCCGGTACTGGGCGGCGCAACCCTGGTGATGTTTGGCAGTGTGGCCGCCGCTGGCGTGCGCATCCTCGCCCAGGCACCGCTGGACCGGCGCAGCATGCTGATCATCGCCACCTCGTTTGGCGTCGGCCTGGGTATCGCCGCCCAACCGGGCCTGTTGCATCTGATGCCGATGCTGGTGCAGAACCTGTTTGACTCGGCCATCACCAGCGGCGGGCTGACCGCCATCGTGTTGTGCCTGCTGCTGCCGGAAAGCAAAGCCCCCGTGGCTGCCGCAAACAAAGCGCCGGAAAGCGACAGCCTGGAACCGCTTTGACGGTTTTATTGCATCAGGACTTGTCTGAGGCTTGAGGGTGGGTTATCTGTGCACACGTCGTCTCTATCGATCAGCACGGAAACCTCCATGAGCCTCGAAGTTCCTGCCCACAGCAACCAAGCCGGTAAACCCGCCAGCCGCATTCGGCAAAAGAACGAACAAGCGATTCTCCAGGCTGCTGAAGATGAGTTCGCGCGTCATGGTTTCAAAGGCACCAGCATGAACACCATTGCTGCCAGCGCCGGGCTGCCGAAGGCCAATTTGCATTACTACTTCACCAACAAACTGGGCCTGTATATCGCGGTGCTCAGCAACATCCTCGAACTGTGGGACAGCACCTTCAACGCGCTGACCGCCGAAGATGATCCGGCCGCCGCCCTCACCCGCTACATCCGCACCAAGATGGAGTTCTCGCGGCGCCACCCCCAGGCCTCGCGGATCTTCGCGATGGAGATCATCAGCGGCGGCGAGTGCCTTACCGAATACTTCAGCCAGGACTACCGCGCCTGGTTCAGCGGCCGCGCGGCGGTGTTCCAAGCCTGGATCGACGCCGGCAAGATGGACCCAATAGACCCCGTGCACCTGATCTTCCTGTTGTGGGGCAGCACCCAGCACTACGCCGACTTCGCCACCCAGATCTGCCGCGTCACCGGTCGCACCAAACTGACCAAGCAGGACATGGAAGACGCCGGCACCAACCTGATCCACATCATTCTCAAGGGCTGTGGCGTCAAGCCCGCCTATTAATCGAAGCGACTTATGCCTTTCACGCTCACCGGCCTTTGCGAGTTTCGCGAAGAAATACGCAAAAGCCGCTTTATCACCCTCGCCGCCCCGATCACCAGCGCGCAAGACGCCCAGGCGTTTTTCGAGCAGCACAGCGACCTGAACGCCACGCACAATTGCTGGGCCTGGAAACTCGCCGACCAATACCGCAGCAATGACGACGGCGAACCCGGCGGCACCGCCGGGCGGCCGATCCTCGCGGCCATCGAGGCGCAAGGTTTTGATCAGGTCGCGGTGCTGGTGATTCGCTGGTACGGCGGCATCCAACTGGGGACCGGCGGCCTCGCCCGCGCCTACGGTGGTGGCGCGAATAAATGCTTGCAAAATGCCGAACGCATCGAGCTGATCAGCCGTGTCCCGTTGAGCTGCGCCTGTGGGTTCGCCGAGCTGAACCTAGTGAAACTGCGCGTCGCTGACCTGGGCGGGCTGGTGGTCGAGGAAACCTTCACCGCCAACGGCGTCGAGCTGCAGCTCGCCTTGGGCGAAGCGCATATCGATACCCTGCAGACCCAGCTTGCCGACCTCAGCCGTGGGCGTATCCTGCTACAACGTTGAACACCCTGAACCGCGACTCTTAAAGGAAGCTTTTCATGTCTACGCCAAAAACCGCATTGATCATCGGCGCGTCGCGCGGGCGGGGCCTTGGCCTGGTCAAGCAATTGCTTCAGGACGGTTGGGACGTGACCGCCACCGTGCGTGACCCAAACAAGGCCGATGCCCTGAAAGCCGTTGGTCCGGTACAGATCGAGAAACTCGACATGGACGATCAGCAAGCCGTGATCGCCCTGAGCCAACGCCTCAAGGCGCGCACCTTCGACCTGCTGTTCGTCAACGCCGGCGTCAAGGGCCCCGCCAATCAAGAACCGGGGCTCGCCACCCTGGCGGAAGTCGGCCAACTGTTCTTCACCAACGCCGTCGCGCCGATCAACCTGGCCCAGCGCTTTGTCGGGCAGATCCGCAAGGACAGTGGTGTATTGGCCTTCATGAGTTCGGTGCTGGGCAGCGTGACCATCCCCGACGGCTCCGACCTGGCGCTATACAAAGCCAGCAAGGCCGCACTCAACTCCATGACCAACAGTTTTATCACCCAACTTGGCGATCACACGTTGACGGTGCTGTCGCTGCACCCGGGCTGGGTGAAGACGGATATGGGCGGCGAAAACGCGCACATCGACGTCGACACCAGCGTGCGCGGCCTGGTAGCACAGGTGAACGCCTATACCGGTAAAGGCGGCCATCATTTCATCGATTACAAAGGCGATACCATCGCCTGGTAGTTGGCAGCCCTGTGGGAGCGGGCTTGCCCGCGATGCTCTCAAGGCACCTCGCTCCTACAAATAGACCCGAACACAGACTACAAGTAGACTGTGCCCCTCGCCCTCACCGGCGACCCTGGATCAGCAGACAGGGCAACACTGAGCTGGCAAACCTGAACCCATCATTCAGAGGAGCCGGCCAATGCCTGCGACCCGTATCTGGTTAAAAAACCCCCGCGCGATTTTTACAGCCAACGGCCTCGACGCCCGTGGCGGCCTGGTGCTGCAAGACGGTGTAATCACCGAAGTGCTGGCCCTGGGAAAAGAACCTACACAGCCCTGCCCGCAAGTGTTCGACGCGCGTGAGCACGTGGTCCTGCCCGGGCTGATCAACACCCACCATCATTTCTATCAGACCCTGACCCGCGCCTGGGCGCCGGTGGTCAATCAGCCCCTGTTTCCCTGGTTGAAAACCCTGTACCCGGTATGGGCGCGGCTGACGCCGGAAAAACTCGCCCTCGCCAGCAAGGTCGCATTGGCCGAATTGCTGCTCTCGGGCTGTACCACAGCGGCAGATCACCACTACCTGTTCCCCGACGGCCTGGAAAACGCCATTGATGTGCAAGTCGACAGCGTGCGCGAATTGGGCATGCGCGCCATGCTCACCCGCGGTTCCATGAGCCTGGGCGAAGCCGACGGCGGCCTGCCGCCGCAACAGACCGTGCAGCAAGGCCAAGTCATCCTCGAAGACAGCCAGCGCCTGATCCGCGAATACCACGAGCGTGGCGACGGCGCGCAGATCCAGATCGCCCTGGCGCCCTGCTCGCCGTTTTCCGTCACCCCGGAAATCATGGAAGCCAGCGCCGAACTGGCCAACCGCCTGGATGTGCGCCTGCACACGCACCTGGCGGAAACCCTCGACGAAGAAGATTTCTGCCTGCAACGCTTCGGCCTGCGCACCGTGGATTACCTCGACAGCGTCGGCTGGCTCGGCCCGCGCACCTGGCTGGCCCATGGCATCCACTTCAACCCAGATGAAATTGCGCGCCTCGGCGCCGCCGGCACAGGTATCTGCCATTGCCCAAGCTCGAACATGCGCCTGGCGTCGGGCATCTGCCCGACCCTGGATTTGCTCGCAGCGGGCGCGCCTATCGGCCTGGGTGTGGACGGCTCCGCCTCCAACGATGCGTCGAACATGATCCTCGAAACCCGCCAGGCCCTGTATATCCAGCGCCTGCGTTATGGTGCGCAAAAGATCACGCCCGAAGGCGTGCTGGGCTGGGCGACCAAGGGTTCGGCGCAGTTGCTCGGGCGTACGGATATCGGCGAACTGGCCGTCGGCAAACAGGCCGACCTGGCGCTGTTCAAGCTGGATGAACTGCGCTTCTCCGGCAGCCATGATCCGATCTCGGCGCTGCTGTTGTGCGGCGCGGACCGCGCGGATCGGGTGATGATCGGCGGCAAATGGCGGGTGATCGACGGCCAAGTGGAAGGCCTGGATATGAAAGGCCTGATCGCCGATCACAGCCAGGCAGCGCGACAGCTGATCGCCGGCTGACACGGCTCCTGCAGTTGGCTGCGCGGTTACAGTCCCAGCAGCGACAGCATGATGAAGGTCGCGAACAACACGAAATGAGTCATCCCTTCGATGGCGTTGGTTTCGCCATCGTTGAGGTTGATCGCGCTGACGATCAGCGTGATAAATACCATCACCGTCTGCACCGGCGTCATCGCCATCTGGAACGGCTGGCCGGTGTAGAGCGCCATGGCCTCCATCACCGGCACCGTCAGGATCACCGTCGACAGCGATGCACCCAGCGCGATATTCACCACCGACTGCATGCGGTTCGCCAACGCGGCGCGCAACGCAGTCAGGATCTCTGGCGCTGCCGAAATCGCCGCGACCACAATTGCCGTGATCACCGGCGGTGCACCTGTGCCTTCGAGGCCCAGGTCCAACGTCTTGGACATCACCTCGGCCAGTGCGCCGATCACAATCACCCCAAACACCAATGTGCCGATGGAAAACCCCAGGTTGACCGGCGGCGCCTGCTCTTCTTCCGGCTGCTTCTTGCGACGTTTTTCCGGGTAGCTGTAGCTGAAGAAGTAACTGTGCGGCCCCACCTGCATGCGCAGGAACAGGGTGTACAACACCACCATCGCGCCGATGGTGAAGGCCGAGTAAATTTTCCAGTCGGCTTCGGGGATGAATTCCGGCACCACCATCGACACGCCCATGGCGGTGAGGATCATCACGCTGTAGGTGCGCGCCGAATCATCGTTGTAGGACTGTTCACCATGCTTGATGCCGCCCATCAACGCGGCCAGGCCGAGAATCCCATTGATGTCGAGCAAAATACTTTTCTAGACACATGAATTCATCTACAAGGTGTAACCCTATACGAATCAACAGCTTAGAAAACGATTTTGACACCTAAAACTTGACACCCATTTCCATGTGCTTCGGATACCCCAGACGGAAAAAACGCTGAATTCATCGACACGCCACCACCTCCCATAGGCTGAGAACGGAAGAGAGATCTCACAATGATCGATATGAGTTCATCGTGGCCAGGTTGCCCATCACCTCGGATTGACGGGTGAGAAGCCCTAGCCCACCGTCCATCGCCTTTGCCCCCCCCACAGATCACCAATCTCAAGGGTGGACAGCAGGCGCATATCGCAGTGTTGTGTGCGGCGAGGCGCGGGATGTCCAGTCACACCTGAAAAAAATCACGGTTGCGCTGGACGTGATTCAAGCCGATTCGGAGCCTAACATTAGACTCGATACCACAAGCTAGGGGCTGAACACCAACCGGACTAAATATATGCGGAGGTAGCGCTTGTATTCCGTAGAACACGGCGACGGATAAATCGATAATTGGTTCAAACTCTAAGTCAATATTGATTTAATTAATGCCCCGCCAGCAGTCCCGGCAAAGAGCTATTAGAGACCACTTGGTTGAGGATGACCAAGCAATCGCTCAGTGAAATGCTGCCTAGGAACTGAGTACACTGGGAAGCAGCAACCGCCTTCCTTGCGCTCACCCAAGCTTAGGTATGCCGATAACGACGAACCCTCTCGTCCAGCCTAATCCTTACCCCCCGGCGTATTCGCTGATCAGCGTCCAGGCCGGCAACTCCTTATCAGCGAAACACAGACCAACAGATATACCAAACAACATATCAATTGTCGGCCAACCTTTCACTGTGACGTGAGGCTAATGCAAAATCCCGTCCCGAAATACATGTAAGAGTATACTTTTAATACACTCTTTAAAACTTTAGAAGCACGCACGAAAGTTCTTGACCAGAGCAACCAGATCATTACGCTATGCCGCTTTCAACGTAGGATCTCATTATGCTTACCTACCAAGTGCAGGATGATCGCATCACATTCAAGTGGGATGATGATGAATGTATTCACGACTACAGGATTTCTACTATCCACACTCCATCGTGGATCGACAAAGAAGTGCTCTATAAAGTAGCCGATGCGGTTAGGGTATTATGCATCACTGGAGAGACTACTAGCTATTCAGGACGCTTCCGGGCAAGTAGATATATCTTCAACCACGTTACCAAGTTCCGGTTAAAGTTCCCACCTGCGGAAGATGACTGGAGCAACTTCATACTTACACACTACTCCCATCACCTCTACAACAAAGATCATAAGCCCAAAACCCGATATGACCATTGGAACGCGGTGGCGTTTGTTTACAAAAAACTGAGACGGGATGGATTCATACCGGAAGACACATTCATCCCAGATGCAAAAGCGAATTCCGTCAGTCAACCGGAGAATATGTCTCAACCGGCTGGTTACGGGACTGTGCACACGCCTATTCCCAAAGGGCCACGATTTCTGCTTCCCAAAAAATACCTTGTGGAAGAAGGCTTGAGTTTTGAAGATGACGTGTACCTACTTAATCTTAAGAACACTCTCGAGACAAGGGCCGATGCCATTGTCGAATGCTCGGTAGACTACTGGAATCGAATGCTAAGATGCCACGCCCGAGGTGATGAGCTATGTAAGAACATCTCGAACGACGAAATCGAGGCGGTGCTTGAGAGCGGACAATTCAGCAGAAATGGGATGCATCTTGCGCATCCAGATTCGCCTACAGGTATTAACTGGTTTCTAGCCGTCGCTCGATATTACGCCGAACAGACTGACGAGCTTAAATCGATGACATTCGATGACCTGCAAGAACTACCTTTCTTCAGGCCCGTCATCTACAACTCCCATAGCAAGCCAAAACTTAGGGCACGACTATGGGAGGCTGCCGGCGACGACTGTATCGATAACAATACAGTTAACGAAACTTTCAACCGACTACTCGGCTACTTGTCACCCAGAGACTGCGCAGTTGCAAGTGCGATCATTGCATCAGAAAACCCTTCGTTCAATCCATCATCACTGACCAACATAAGGTTATACCGACGAGACGGAAAATTCTATCTACGCGGCAATAGTGACACCAAGCGAATAACAGTCAGCGTTAGCAAACCTCGCGCGCAGTCACGCAAGGTCTCTGTACTTCCCCCATTGAGCACTCGGATCGTTATGGATGTGATTCGGTGTACAAACATGCCAAGACGACGCCTTTTATCGGAGGGTAAGAGTGGGTGGAGGAAGCTGTTCCTTGTCTCGAGCAGAAACCAAATTGGCTCCAGTCCTAACTTTGCAAAAACCTTGACTACAAATGCTGGACTCTCTCTGCACGATTTATATAAAGATGAACTAGACAAAGTAGGCGTAACTCCAAGCATGGTCAATCTCTACACGATCCGATGCACTCAAGGGATTTTGGAGTTTTTGCGTACTGGTAGTCTCCAGGCCGTAGCGGACATGCTGGGTAACTCTTTGCAGGTGGTCAGAGATAAATATATTCCGGCCTGGATGGTTCATCGATGGGCGACGAGGTTTTTCAGGGTGCTACATCAAAAGGTCATCTTAGTAGCAACAGAGGGCGAGCCTTGGCAGTTAGCTGCATCTGACTTTAGCACTCGAGAAGAGCTACAGGCTTTTGTCCGACGGATACTATTAGGCCTTAAGAAGGGAGATCCCTTAAGCGAAGCCTTACGCTCGAAGCTGGGTCATTACTCGCCTGACCCCAGCTCTCTAATTGAAATGTTTGTAGAGCGCGAGCTGCTATTTGATCGGAGTGCGGGTAGCCTTGCCGCGATCTACGCATACGCAGATGCCGTCGATAAGCTTGCACCAGAAGAACGCTTAGTGATCGATGAGCGAACTAGCGTGCCCTTATGGATCTTCCCGGTGCTCAGGGATTTAGTAGCGAAAACAATTTCCCTCGATTTCGATAGCGCATCTAACGCTGAGATGGCTATTGCGGGCAGGGTTTCGGGCGACTCCATAAGTGAACTCCGAAAATCGCATGCTCGTGCGACCATCCTGAAGCAAGACCTTCGTCCGCTAGTCTCCCTTTCCGATTGGAAGGCCATCTAATGGAAGACTTTTCATTCGACGAACGTCGTATCAAAGCGATGATCGAGCACGCGGAACGGCAAATCAAAATCTATAAAAGAAGCCACAGCTATCAAGCAGATTGGCTGGTAAGAGGTGGGATCGGAAGTCAGGAATGGCTGGTCAGTTTTCCAGGTGGGTCAAAGCTTCAGTGCATGAGCTTTGATCGCTTGATGGCGGACGGCACCAACCTCACCGACGACGCTAATAAGCTGCTGCTGGAAACGGTGCAGAAATGGTTATTTCACTGTCGCATGGGCACCATTACAGGTAAACCAGTCGCGGAAGGTCGATGGATCACATACTTTAGCTTCGCTATGAATTTGGCGGCACGCGCCAATCTTTATAAAGATACTTATGAAACCAGTACGCATGGCTTCAGGCTCTTCGATGAGGACGCCTGCAAAGCTATCGCCGAAACTTTCAGTCAGGGTGGATGGACTGCTGCTTTGTTGTTGAAGGAGCGTTTCATTTCACACCTGCTCGATATCTTACCTGTCTCCTTCTCATTAGAAGATCTTATATCAGACCCGGACGCCCTGCCAGTTGAGCTCACAAGAGAAGCGATTTCCTACTTTACTCGAAATGATCTCTATGTCTCCAGCGCCCAAAACAGCACCTATGATAAAGGATTGCTGTCAAGAGACTATATTGGCTCCATTCTCGGTCGACCTTCAACGTCTCTGCATAATGCAAATTTTCGACTGTTCATTAGGCAGTTTGAGCCGGCCTTAGCCCATGACGACTTACTACAAAGAGGTGTACGAGCAAACCTTCACAGCACTCAAAATACTAAGACAATAGATGAAGCAGCTGACGGGGCGATGGGCATCAGCTCTTTTATGGATACCATGTCGTGCCTAAAATTATTTTTCCAAGGCCATGATATTCTGCCCGAAGACATCCCCGACATTAAACTGAACATTGATCAACTTGTTCTTGATTACAAGCCACACTTGAAGCCAGGTGGCCACACCAAATTGCTACCTCTTGATATTGGCTTCAAATGCCTGAATCAGGCCTGCAAATGGATAACCGTCTACGGAAATGCCATAGTTGAGTCTCTGATTTTTTACATCGAGCAATTCGTCTCTATTGACGAAGACAATTCATTGTCGAAACAGTCCGTAAAAAAGAACGAGCTCTTCCAGAAAACAAAACACCTTTGGATGACGAGAGGTATGGAAAACCTACCTGCCCAGCCGCTATTCCAAGCGCTCAACATAAGCAGGCTCCAAACCAAAGAGAAGAAAAATTTCCCTGTAGATAAAACCAACTACAAAATGGTGATGGAATCTTTTTATGGCGCTTGCGCCATAATTATCGGCATCGTAAAACCTATTCGGAATACTGAGCTTAGTACCCTTGAACGTAACTGCCTATCTACTGACCAGGGCAACAATGGCGCTTTTATGGGCCACATGGTTGGCAAAACTGGGGAGTTGGGTGCAAACGACTTCATTGAGCGCCCTATTCCCTACGTTGCTGCCCATGCCATCCAGCTACTCCAAGTGCTCGGCGAAAAGCTAGCAGATATCTATGGAGATGAATCGGAGTACGCAGGGAGGCTGTTTTATATTCCGGGCAGAGGATTCAAATGCCCTAGTGGCGAAATTCCCGAATGGAAAGTAAACTTGTGCATTAATACTTTCTGTGATGCTATCCAACTGCCCGTCGATAAAATAGGTCGGCGATGGTATGTGCGCATTCACGAGATGAGAAAATTCTTCCTCCTGCTCGTACATAGACACGTAGGAGATTCAGGGAAAGAATTGCTGAGGTATATGGCAGGTCACTCCAATAGGAAGCATATTGATGATTACACAGATTATGAACCGTCAGATTCGGAAGCCGTCCGATATGAATCCGAATGCATCGACGACAAGCTCATTGCTCTTGAAAACGGCTTGCTGTCCAAAGATACAAACCAAGGGCTTCTAGCGCTTTACATAGAAGCCTTGAAGCACTTCAAAGCCACCAGCATCGCCTCGATTAGTAACAAGGAATTGCTCAAATACCTAGACAAAATGGTGCAACAACCTGAGTTCGATATGACCACATATAAAGTCAGGCTTGAATCTTACGACGAAGAAATCTACACCATTGATTTCGCCATTTGCCTAGGAGGCCAAAAAGATGAGAGATACAACAAATAAAAATCTCCACTCTCGTCACACTTGGCTTTCACAGGTGCTATCTAAAGAAATTACACCGTCGAAAGCCCAGCTTCGAGCCCTATCCTCGATGCGAGGCTTCTGCAAACTCGATATCGCTGGCTGCTTCACATCGATTTCGCTCAACTCCCTGAAGCAAGCGGCTAAGGTCGCACAGTTTGGCATCTCTGGGTCAAGCCTGTGGGACAACATGTTACAGATGAGATCCAGGGCATTTGCCCTGTTGACTCCCAAGGTTAACCCGGCGCCTGCACCTAACCTTCCTTCAGACAAGGATCAGGCACGCATCGCGCTGCTGGAGGCTCACATCGCCTCGATGGCGTACTTTGACATCCTGACTTTCCTAGAGCGTATTGACCCTCAGAGCAACCGTAGCGCTGACGAAATCCGCGCAACCATCAGACTTAAAGTCAAAACATCCAAGGCCAAATATCAATCTTTCCTGATAAGCGACCAGATATTTTCTTCAGAGAAAATGAAGGTTATCGACGGCGGCAAAAAGGATGGGTAAGCAACTCTACACGGAATATGAATCCGTAAGCCTGCCAGACAAAGCTATGCCGATTCGGAAGGCTGGGACGTTCATTGGAAAGTCACGCACTATCGAAAACTTCGTACTTATTCGCTGGCCTAACGGTAGGCCGTGCAACCTTGCCAATCTATGGATCGCTGAGATCTGCGCGTCCACAGGCGCCAGAGATTCTGCGCGGGTAGACGCAGCGCTCATTACGCACTTCATTCGCTCTTGCTCTGTCAAGAGCATTCAATTCAGCAATTTCAACGAAACTAATTTTAAGGATTTTACTGAACAGCTAGTTCAAGAAACCAGGTCTACCCTTCGTGGTATCGCACCAGCAAGGAATAACAATCGCACCAGGCTAATCCAGCACACCACGCTTAACTTTTTGCACTGGCTAACAGAAAACTATCCAGATCTTTCTAAAACGCCGTTGGTAGGCCTAAAGAATAGTGGTGCAAATATCACGATATCTTATGAGATAAATCCCAAAACCAAGCGATCCTACATGGTTCATCCCCTGCTTGTAGCTCCCGTGCCGTACAACGATGACAAGGTGGCAATAGACGAACACATCATCCAAAAAATCCAGGATGAGATTTTCCGGAAGCGAGACTGGGAGGATCTGCCTGCTAGCTCCAAGCTTAAATCAATCAGTGACCTCGAACTCTACGATGCTACCAGTGTGTATCTATACGAGCGGCGGATGTTCACGTTAAGAATGATGAAACTCACAGGACTACGTCCTGAGGAGCTATTTGACCTCGACCTTCAGCTCAATCAAAACATTTCGAATACACTAGAGATTGTGATCCCCACTAAAAAGCGCGGAACTCCGGCACCGTTACGCCGTTTTAAAATCAATGCTGCAGATGCAAGGCGGTTTGAAATTTACGTTGAAGCCAGGAAAGCTTACATTGACTTCCTAGCAGATCGTAAAATTTTTTTCGACCAGCCCAACAATATATTCCTAGGTGAAAATGGTAGTCGATTGAAAAAAGAGTCAATCACTAAGGAGTTTGACCGACTGTGTTTAGGTGCTGGTTTGTCAGGCACCCGCGTTTGCCTGTCCATGTTTAGACATCGTTTTGTCACGCGTCAAATCAATATCAGGCTGGAGGAAAGATTCGCCCAAGCCCCCGCTCTAAAGAAAGGGTGGACGCCGGCGCTGCGAGACGATGTTTGCGCAGAGGTGGCACAACTCACCGGGCACTCTGACCCTGAATCTCTCCATCATTATTTTCACGCTGAATACAAGGCGCTCACGTCGAGCTCGACCTACAGTTCGATGCTTGAGGCCCAGGACGAACTGGACTCTGTTAAAGACACGCTCACTGCTCTAGAGCATAAATCCAAGCTGCAAAAAAATGATCTGTCGGTTGAGATCCAAAACCTCAAAGCTCTGGCCGAAAAGCTGGAAATGCGGCTAAGCAACCGCGAGAGTGCTTAGTAGTGCTTCTACACCACCCGACCGGCCTGTGAACCAGAGTTATCACGGTGCCATACGCTACCGGTGTGCGGTTACCGATACCTGGGAGAATAGTCAGATGCGAATAGTCCGTACGCTATGGGATCTCATAAGCAAAGACCACCGCCCTCAGCGTGAGATTGAGCGCGAACGTGCGTTCATCCAAGCCGCGAACAGCCTCAAGACCCTCAGGGTGACGCCGGAAGGGGCCATGTTCATTGATCCAGAAGAGTTCCGGGAGCAAATTGTCTCCGCACGTGAGCAGTTGAAGCGCATCGTACACGACCCAAGAGCGCTTGGCGGGCCGTTCCAAGCATCTGAGAGCCATAGGGCGGATGAGGGCGCGGGTTTCGCAGTGGAGGCTCCTGTGGAGCCAATGGACTGCATTGAGGTCGTGGCCTGGCGTAGGCTTTCCAGTGGCGCTGCATTGCGCTACGTGTGCCTCCAGTCTACAAGCACGGGGCGATCCGCTGTCGCTACAGCCAGTCTGTTCACAGAGGCCATGGAGAGTCTCCCGACGTGGGTCGACGGCAATACCAATAGGCAAGTTGCTACTGCCCTCCAGAGCAGTGAGATCCGCTGGTTCGGTAGTGTGAGTGAGGCGATGAAGGCTTGGGATGCGGAGCTACGATGACCCTGCACCTTCGCTCAGGGCGTGCCCCTGCGGGTAGCGGCTGTCGTGAACCGAGCCTTGGCAAAGCCTGCGTCTCGGCCCTTCGGGCTTCCATCCCTCACGCCTGCGCGCTCCGCTTGCCATGCCTACCAGGCACGTGATCACCTGCCTTCGGTTCGAGCGGTCGCACACCCTGTGCTACATCCATACTTTAATGGACTGATCGCTTTCGCATAGCTGAGGGTAGGCATCCACCCCTCTGGTAGTTCAAGCTTCGAAAAAAGCACGACAGGCTTCCATCAAAGCAGTCGCATCATGGAAAGCTCGGTGGTGCCTAGTTGTTGGCAGTAGGCGATAAATGTCACTAGCCGCCTCCCTACCCACCAACACCTCCAAAGGCTTCAACTCGAAGGTAGGCATCAGATCTGCGGCCTCGAAAAGTACATCGAACCAAAAACTGTCTTGAGGTGAGTCGCTGCAAAGCACTTGGCCTGAAAACAGCTGATTCATATTTCTCGCCACAGAGACTGCGGTATCACCTTTCTGATGTAACTGATCTTGAGAGAGACCGTGCATGTCTTGCGCATCAAACGACCAGTGCGTCCAGTAACGCGCTGGCGCGATCAGAGAGCTGAAGGACGTCTCACTGGACACGACAGCAACTTCAATCGGATAGCTGTCAGGAGCTATTCCAGAGGCTTCAAAATCAATAAAAAAAGAAGGCCGTTCCACCTTGCTGCTCCTGTTTGAAGGTTGCGACTGTCCCCGCACAGCCTTGGGAAAGACGGTCTTGATAAGCTTGAAGTCGTCCCTAACAAAAGGCGGTTACGTCGTAACGGTATGCTCCCAAGATACTGATTTCTCGTCGGAAAACCAAAAAACATACCCTTCATAACCTTGACCAACTGCACCCCATGGTCTTCATTTCTCGCAATCACCCAAGAGAGATGCCGGCATGACCTTTTCACCCTTGTTTCGCCCCGAAAGCGCCCCCGTAACACTCGATGACACCTGCAATTACCTCGTGTTGAGCGCTCTCCAGTGAAAAGACGCCAACCTTGAGGTAATGACAAAGGTAGCCAAGCAGGGCTTCGCCGTCCTTGGCCCTCCGGGCTTCCATCATCACGCCTGCGCGCTCCGCCTGCCCAGTTGCATGACAAATCAGAGTCTCCCCAGACAGTCCAGTCGCGAACTTAGCTCAGTGAGAGGTCACCAATGCACCAGTCACCATACGTGATACATCGCGAAATCCTCCTCAATGGCATGTATGGAACAGCCTATCTGCTGCAAGAGTTCGTCCTCTATCAGCTTGATCCTGGTAGGTACACATTCGACATTGATGAGCATCACGGAGGGTTCGACAGCGTCCATCTTCAGATCTATCAGGATATGAAGCAGTGGTACTGGGACAACGGCCCATCAAGCGCTGGCTTCAAAGATGTCGCCGAGGCACTTCAAGATAGGTACACCACGCAAGCCCAAGAGAATCTTGAGGAGCTGTATTTCCTCCGAGCGATGCAGCCAAGTGATTTTCCTGCTGAGCCTGGCGAGATACCTGCAGACTCTCATAGGCATGCAGTTGAGCGAGCTGAGCTGTTTCACAGGGAATATGTCGGCAAAGGGTTCATCGACCGGTAGACGCAGTCTAGCGTTCCCCTCCACCCAACCAGACATGGGGCAAAACCGATGGCATGGCTATTTTGGAAAGACAAACGCTCTGACTGGGTACAGGCAGAAGAACGAGAGTTCATCAAAGCTGTGAACAGCCTTCAAACGCTGCAGACAACTCCTCGTGGCGGGATGAGGATTGATCCTGAAGAACTAAGAGATCAGATCCTTGCGTCACGAGAACGGTATAAAGAACTGGTGAAAAGATAGCAGTATCGAGTGGTCAACCACCTGGGTGCTTCAAATTGCGCAGACAAGATTTTTGAGGGTGTGTCAGATGGAATTCTGACTCAATGGCGCCATGGCCCCCATGTCGGCGGGTTCTCAATTATATCGATTGAGGTACTGAGCTCGTACTGCATGCGCTCAAAAACCCTGTCCAGAGTCGGGTGGGCTTTTGACTCTCTTACAGCTCGCGGCCCTGCGCTAAGTGCATTTGAACGTCGCAGTACACTGTGTCGTCATCATCTGTCATACCCATCTGATTCTCCACATAGCTTGTGGTTAATGCTTGCCCTTCGAGAGCGGAAGGCGCACTACTCGCAACCCTGGTCAGCCAGAGGCCGTCGTCTCACTCCTGATGAGTTGCTCCAGCACTCGTTTTAGGAATCGGCGTTCCTCACCATAGAAGAATGCAGAGGAGTCGTGGATCGCCAGGTGCTTGATGTCCAGCTCCCACTCGCAGTACCAAGCGTCTGGCTTGTCGACATAGATGCGAGGTCGGGCGGGGAATTGATCACCGGTGATGTCAACGATCAGTCCATCGACCTCAAGCCAGGCATGCGAAGAGCCCTCCTTCACCCCACAAACGTAGAAGAACTCACCGACACCCAAGGTATTGAAATAATCGCCCATGAGTTCAGAAATGATTCCGCAGCACCCGCTAGGGTATCCCTGAATGTGCATCGGAATATCGCCAGTCTTGATGACAGCCTCGACTGCCGTTCTGAAGGCATTTGCCAACTCAAACACTGATGAACAAAGCACTTATTCTCTCCATGAAGAAGGGCACCGTCGGCCCCTCCATTCGTACTAAAACTATTCAACTGAGCCAACCAGCTCTCGACTGTGTGAGCCGTACTCAGCTTTCCACTCCTTCAGAACTTTATGGTTGCTACCTTTCGTCTCAGCTACATGAAAGATGAGAGGGTCACCGGTCTGCTCTGTCTCAGAGCGCTCCACATTGTCATCGTATCGGTAATACACCACTCCAGAATGGCAATACTTTTGGAACACATCATCGACCGTTCCTACCAAATTCTCGAATGGGATACCAGTTCCGGATATTGATGCACTTCCGCTTTGCTGAGAAAATCAGTTTTTTGATATGGAAATCTTATGCGCACCGCTCTACATCGAATCACACGTCAGGTACTGACCGCCGCTCGGTATGAGGAATTTTATGGCAAGCCCGTCGACGGGGAAGGTAATGAGCGGCACCGTGATTATGCGCTTTGCGACATCTGTGACCAGGACGTTTACCTACGCGCAGAGCATAGCCAGTACCGCATACCTAATTTCAGCCATCTAGGTAATAGCAGCTTTTGTCCTGCCAAGGATTTTAACGCTGAGGCATATCGAAGGCTCAATCCTGTCGACGCTGACCCACAAGCAGCACTCGCACTTAAAACAGCATTCTTCACCACTTGGAAATTTCACTGGGTAGAGTTCAATCGGATCATCCAGTACGCCTCGGTTTTCGATTTCAGCAAGGTACTCAAATACGCTAACCGCCATGGGATGTGGGGTTACCGGGGCATGCGCGTTCAAGATGTGTTGGCTGTGCTGCTGACCCTCATGGACTTTATGCCCTTGCCGAAAGAGAAGCGCTATCTTCGGGATTACGGCTTCAGATTTTTCTACAAAGGTAGCGTCTCAAACACCAACGAATATTGGAATTTACCCGAGAGCACACGGAGTCTCATACAGGTGAAATACGAGTTTCCGGGGAAAACGAGCACGTTCCAAGAAGTGAACATTTCCTCCAAGAATGACGTGATTTTTGATCCGGAATTTTTGACTGGTGTTTACTTGGAGGAACCGCCCGTACATTCATTCGTTGAGAAATTCATGACGAAAGAGTTTCCAAACCTTGTTGGTCGATAAAACGGGATAGATTGCGCGACGTAGCAGCTGGTACTCGCTCAATCGATTCCTCGTTTACGTCTGGCAGTCCTGTGCTGCTGCAGGTGCCGCATCTCTGATTCCCAACAAGCCAGGAATTTATACCAGTCCGCAGCGTAAGGCCCATCTAACAATCTGGTCGACCCGATACTCGCCTGATTGAAGCGCTCCCTCCAGGGCTGGGGGATAGCCTGCTCCAAAATGATGTCGATTCCGGAGTGGTGATACTGCACGGTGACACAATCCCGAAGCTGGTTGAGCTCAAGTGCCTTGTCAGCATGAGGGGAGTCTTTTCGCTCTTGAAGTTCAAGGTCATCAAGAATGGATAAGGGATCGAACGCCTTCGAATCGCCTGGAGATATGTTCGCAAGCATCCACAAAGCTTTTCGTCTCTTGGCCTCCAGTTCGCGAAGTTCATCGTCGGGCATTTGAGTCATCTCTTGTTGGCGTTGATGGCATGCCGCCTGCTGCGTCAGGCTGCCGTGAATCGAGCCCCGCCAAGGCGTGTCTCGCCCCTGCGGGCTGGCATCCCTCACGCCTGCGCGCTCCGCTTGCTTGGTGTCTGAGCCTCTGTGAAGCATAGATCGCAACGCATCCTACCCTCATGATTCGGAGCTCGGCATCGCTATTCGAAGCGTTCTGTTATCGTTCTAAAAGTAAGTTAGTCGCTCTTAGTCATCAGCCTTCTGGGGAGCCGGGATTGGACACAACTCAACGCGTACCAGGCAGAGCCTACCAAACGGTTCGCGATCCTGAGCGCCTGCTCATTGAAGAGCGCGCCGAAGCTCTCTCAGCCGCAGGATATCCGCTGCCAAATGATGATCCGGCTATGTACGCTGAGCAAAGACTGAAAGAGGCCAGAGCGGCAGCTCTTTCATCTCAGGTAGGTAGCGGCAGCCAAAACACTGCGGCTGAGCTCTCCGCGAGAGAGGTATGCCAAGTATTGCGGGAGGTCACCTTCGAGCGACGGACGATGACCAAGGTAGGCCAGGCGTCTTGGGAAGAGGTTTATGATGGCCATTTCGTGGTGAGCATCGAAGGTTGGCGGATATCGATCTACAACGACTGTGACACGCTCGATTACTGCGAAGAATGCATCAGCCCAGATGGGCGTCGTTGGTCGTTTGACTCGGGAGATCGCTTTGGCACAGATCCCATTGCGCTGCTTAGCGCTTGGGAACATCAGACACTCGAACAACTGTTGAAAACCTTGTAGGTGCAATTGTCATTTCAGCCTGCCATTACGATAGATTGGGGTCGTCGTAATCTCCTCTAAGATTTTATGAAAATTAAACGTGAGCATGCCTCACCTTTCACAATGTTATTGGCGCAATCGCTAGCACGGAGCTATTTATGTGGATTTTGAACTCGGGGAGGAAACATTTTTTAGAGTTTCTTCGCAATACGTCAATTCAGTTTTTCCTTATGGTGCTGGTTGCCATATCCGCAGGAAAAGCTAATACGCTCATAGCAAAACAGCGCTATGGAGACGCAGCACCATGGGGTTGATTTGCTTCCTCATATTCTTGTTACTTTATCTGGCCGCCCACGCAAACATTAAAAACTTCTTTATAGAGTTTAGGGCTGGGGCAACCCCCGGTCTTGATCCGTATATTAAGAGTTTGGCTGGGCAAGACCTCAAGCGTAAGAATCGTCTGACTTTCGCTTATCTACTGAAATACGGAAAGTCAGCTTTCATAGAGGCATGCGTGCTGGTAGTAGGTATTTACTTTGTCATGATATTCGGATTTTTCTATTCCGTTGAAAATGCGCAAAGCTTTATGACTAAGGAGGACGGCAAAGGCGCTTCCCTATTTAAAACGGGTCGCCTTGAAGAAAAATAAAACATAGCGATGAGTTCGGGCTGTATAGCATTCGATGGCACGTCTTCGAGTTTTTTTGGACGGAG
>NZ_JFCA01000073.1 GCF_000612585.1 Pseudomonas sp. CHM02 | reverse complement strand
ATCGCCATCGCCGGCAAGCCGGCTCCTACAGAGGGCATTCAGGGATGGGTTTTCTTGAAGACGTAGAACAGGTTCGGCTCGCTGACGAGGTACAACGTGCCCTCGTCATCCATGGCGATCCCCTCGGCCTGCGGCACCCGCTTCGTCAGGCCATGGCGCCCGTTCAGCAGTGACAGACTGCTCAACGGACGACCGTCGATATCCAGTTCCAGCACCAGGAACGACTCGTCCGACAGCGCCAGCAGATGACCGCTGCGCTCATCGTATTGCAGGCTCGACAAATCGCGCACAAACAAGCCGGCATCACGCTTGGGGTTGTTGATCACGTGCACCGAGTAGGTTTTTTCCGGTTTGAAATGCGGGAAGCCGTGCACCTCGTAGATCAGCATCGGGTCGCGCTCCTTGGCCACGAACAAGCGCTTACCCACCGAGTCATAGGCCAGGCCTTCAAACCCCTTGTTGCCACCGACATGCAGGCCCAGGGTCATCTGCTCCGCATCGGCGGCGTCGAGGAATTGGGTGTCGTCGTCCACGTGCACCTTGATCAGCCGCTGCTGGCGCTCATCGCTGATGACATAAATGTTGTCACTGATGAACTCCACGGCTTCGGCGTCGCCGAAACCGACCAGGGGAATACGCCGCAGGATCTTGCCCTCCAACGACAGCTCGACCAGTTCGGCGTTTTTATTGGTGACGGTAAAGAGGCTTTTGCGCACGGGGTCGTAGGTCAGGGCCGACACATCGTCATCAAGGCCCTCGATGACCTGAGCCTCCAGCGCCACGCGGTAATCCGCCAGGCCGATGGAACGCTCATTGGTCGGCTGGCGCCACGCCTGCCAGTTAAACCAGGCGCGCTCGAACAGGCGAAAATGTTGTGCAACGACCCCGGCGCTGACCAGGGCGGTCAGTGCAAGCATGAAGAAGAGGGGTTTGGGGCGGGCTAGTCGTCGCATCGGGCGGGCTCAAAGTCAAAAGTGGCGAATGAATATCACGCCTGTCTGAATTTAAACTTAAACGCGCCCTGATGTCTGGCGAATGCCGCTCACAGAGACATTTGCGACGTAATCGGTGTGCTACTTCTGTTTTTCGAAACGATAGAACAGGTTGGGCTCACTGACCATGTACAGCGTGCCGTCCTCGTCCATAGTCACCCCTTCAGCACGGGGAATCGTGTCTTTCAGGCCATTGAAGCCGCCAAGCAAGGTCATGAAGCTGACTTGCTCGCCCTTCTCGTCCAGCTCCAGCAACAGATGGGAGTCAGCCGACAACGCCAGCAGATGCCCGGTGCGCGGGTCGACCGCCAAGGCGGAGAGGTTGCGCATGTCCAGCTCGCTGTTGGCCACTTTTACCTTGTTACCCGCCAAGGCCTGGCTGCCGTCGCTTTTCCAGGTAAACAATGCCGGAGGACGCTCTTCGCCCAGTACCAACTGCTGGTTGCGCGAGTCCCAGGTGATCGCTTCAAAGGCTTTGTTCTGGTCCTTGGACGGGCCCAGGTCATAGCTCGGGAAGTCAGCCTTGTTCAGCGCGGTGGTAGCGGCGTCGACCTTGACGATGGTCAGGCTGTGCTGGCGCTCATCGACCACGGCCATCAGGCCGTTCTCCATCACCGTCAGCCCTTCCGGGTTGTTCCAGCCATTGAGCGGCATCTTGCGCAGCACATCGCCTTGCAGGGTCAGTTCGACGAGGAACGGGTTTTTACCCATGACCGAGAACAGGGTCCTGGTCTGGGGGTTGTAGGCCAGGTCAGAGGCTTCGTCCTTCTCCATGCCCGGTAGCAACTTGGCATCGATGACCGCGTGATAGTCCGGCAGCCACACGCTTTCCTGGCGTTCGGCGGGCGTCTCGAAACGCTCCAGCACCCACAACACGCCGCGATCATCCCAATGCATGGCCCAGGCAATGCCATACACAATGGCGCCGACGAGGAACAGCCAGGAATACCAGCGCAGGGCAAAACGGGAACGCGGCTTGGGGGTGACGGTAGGCAGGGGCACGACCATTGGGCGCTTTTTCCGGAAAGTCAGCGTTAGGTGATAGCACAGGAACACAGGGCCAGTGCGCTGGAGGCTGAGGATTATCCGGATGGCGTGTGAAAAAAATGCAAAAAGCGAATGACCTGTAGGAGCCGGCTTGCCGGCGATGGGATCGACTGGGTGTGCCAGTTGCACCGCAGTGATCCCATCGCCAGCAAGCCGGCTCCTACAAGGGCAAGCTCAGCGCACGCTGCTGTCGAAACGGCTCACGTTCGACAGTTCCAGCACCAGCTCATCACCGACATTCAATGGGCCTACGCCCGCCGGGGTACCGGTGAGGATCACGTCGCCGGCTTGCAGCGAGAAGCAGCCGGCCATGTGCTGGATCATCGGGATGATCGGGTTGAGCATTTGCGCGCTGTTACCGTCCTGGCGCACTTCACCATTGATGGTCAGGCGAATGCCGATATCGGTGACGTCAGCAAAGGTGCTGCCCACCACGAACGGTGCAATCACCGCCGCGCCGTCGAACGACTTGGCGATTTCCCACGGCAGGCCCTTGGCTTTCAGCTCGGCCTGCTTGTCGCGCAGGGTCAGGTCCAGGGCCGGGGCGAAACCGGAGATGGCGTCCAGGACTTCTTCACGGCTGGGCTTGGTCGACAGCGGTTTGCCGATCAATACCGCGATTTCCGCCTCGTAGTGCACCGAACCGCGCTCGGTCGGAATGCTGAAACCGCCTTCCAGCGGCACCACGCAACTGCCCGGCTTGATGAACAGCAATGGCTCGGTCGGCACCGGGTTGTCCAGTTCCTTGGCATGCTCGGCGTAGTTACGCCCGATACACACCACTTTGCCGACCGGAAAGTGAATGTTGGTGCCGTCGACATACTTGTGCTGGTAGCTCATGGAACGACTCCTTCAGGGGCGGTTAAACAGCGAAGATCTTGCCGGGGTTCATGATCCCGTTCGGGTCGAACACGGCTTTCACTGCCTTCATGTATTCGATTTCAACCGGCGAGCGGCTGTAGGTCAGGTAGTCCCGCTTGGTCATGCCCACACCGTGTTCAGCCGAGATCGAACCGTTGTACTTCTCGACGGTTTCAAACACCCACTTGTTCACGGTGGCGCACTTGGCGAAGAACTCGTCCTTGCTCAGGTTTTCCGGCTTGAGGATGTTCAAGTGCAGGTTGCCGTCGCCGATGTGGCCGAACCAGACGATTTCGAAGTCCGGGTAGTGTTCGCCGACGATCGCATCGATTTCCTTCAAGAATGCCGGCACTTTGGAGACGGTGACCGAGATGTCGTTCTTGTACGGGGTCCAGTGGGAAATGGTCTCGGAGATGTACTCGCGCAGTTTCCATAGGTTGTGCAGTTGGGTTTCGCTTTGGCTCATCACGCCGTCCAGCACCCAGCCTTGCTCGACGCAGTGCTCGAAGGTTTCCAGCGCGTGGTTGGCGACCTCTTCGGTGGTGGCTTCGAACTCCAGCAGCGCGTAGAACGGGCACTCGGTTTCGAACGGCGCCGGCACGTCGCCACGGCCCATGACCTTGGCCAGGGCCTTGTCGGAGAAGAATTCGAAGGCGGTCAGGTCCAGTTTGCTTTGGAAGGCGTGCAATACCGGCATGATCGAATCAAAGTCGGTAGTGCCCAGCACCATCGCGGTGAGGTTTTTCGGCGCACGGTCCAGGCGCATCGTGGCTTCGACCACAAAGCCCAGGGTGCCTTCGGCGCCGATGAACAGCTGACGCATGTCGTAGCCCGTAGCGTTCTTGATCAGGTCGCGGTTCAACTCCAGCACGTCGCCCTTGCCGGTGACGACTTTCATGCCCGCCACCCAGTTGCGGGTCATGCCGTAGCGAATGACCTTGATCCCGCCGGCATTGGTGCCGATATTGCCGCCAATCTGGCTGGAACCGGACGACGCGAAGTCCACCGGGTAGTACAGGCCTTTTTCTTCGGCGACATTCTGCAACTGCTTGGTGACCACACCCGGCTGGCACACGGCGGTGCGGTCGGTGAGGTTCACGTCGAGAATCTGGTTCATATAATCGAACGACACCACCACTTCGCCATTCGCCGCCACAGCAGCGGCCGACAAGCCAGTACGCCCGCCCGATGGCACCAACGCCACCTTGTGGGTATTGGCCCAACGCACAATGGCCTGGACCTGCTCGATGGTCTTGGGGAAGACGATGGCGGTCGGCGCGGGGGCGAAGTGCTTGGTCCAATCCTTGCCGTAAGCCTCCAGGGAGTCTGCATCGGTCAGCACTTTGCCGGGCTCAACCAGGGTCTTTAGCTCATCAATCAGGGCAGGATGGGTCATCGACAGAACTCTCGAACAATTCATGGTCATCCTGAGAACGCTTCACGTCGCAGGAATAGGTGTTTAGCGGGGCGCGTATGCTAGCATACCGCCCCCGCAGGACAGAGCCCAAGGGCGTTTCTGCGGTGACGGCTTTCCTGCCGTCCGGGTCAGCTCTGTGCTGCTCGATTCCCTGCCATTTTTCTCCGGGATACAGGTTTACGCAGATGAGCAAGACTTCTCTCGATAAGAGCAAGATCAAGTTCCTTCTTCTGGAAGGCGTCCACCCATCGGCTGTCGACGTTCTGAAAGCCGCCGGGTACACCAGCATTGAGTACATCACCAGTTCTCTGCCGGAAGCCCAGCTCAAGGAAAAGATCGCCGACGCGCACTTTATCGGCATTCGCTCCCGCACTCAGCTGACTGAAGAGATCTTCGACCACGCCAAGAAACTCGTGGCGGTCGGCTGTTTCTGCATCGGCACCAACCAGGTCGACCTCAACGCAGCGCGCGAGCGCGGCATCGCGGTGTTCAACGCACCGTACTCCAACACCCGTTCCGTGGCGGAGCTGGTGCTGGCCGAGGCGATCCTGTTGCTGCGCGGCATTCCAGAGAAGAACGCTTCCTGCCACCGTGGCGGCTGGATCAAAAGCGCGGCCAACTCCTTCGAAATCCGCGGCAAGAAGCTGGGTATCGTTGGTTATGGTTCGATCGGTACTCAGCTGTCGGTCCTGGCTGAAGGGCTGGGCATGCAGGTGTTCTTCTATGACACCCTGACCAAGCTGCCATTGGGCAACGCAACGCAAGTGGCCAGCCTGACCGAGCTGCTGGGCATGTCCGACATCGTGACCCTGCACGTTCCGGAAACCGCTGAGACCCAGTGGATGATCGGCGAGAAGGAAATCCGCGCCATCAAGAAAGGCGGCATCCTGATCAACGCAGCGCGCGGCACCGTGGTCGAGTTGGACGCCCTGGCCGACGCGATCAAGGACAAGCACCTGATCGGCGCCGCCATCGACGTGTTCCCGGTGGAGCCACGCTCCAACGACGACATCTTCGAAAGCCCGCTGCGTGGCCTGGACAACGTGATCCTGACCCCGCACATCGGCGGTTCCACCGCTGAAGCCCAGGCCAACATCGGCCTGGAAGTGTCGGAGAAGCTGGTCAAGTACAGCGACAACGGTACGTCGGTGTCGTCCGTGAACTTCCCGGAAGTGGCCCTGCCGGCTCACCCTGGCAAGCACCGTCTGCTGCACATCCACCAGAACATCCCTGGCGTGATGATGGAGATCAACAAGGTCTTCGCGGAAAACGGCATCAACATCTCCGGTCAGTTCCTGCAGACCAACGAGAAGGTCGGCTACGTGGTGATCGACGTCGACGCCGAGTACTCGGACCTGGCGCAAGAGAAGCTGCAGCACATCAACGGCACTATCCGTAGCCGCGTGTTGTTCTAAGGTTTCAACTGCACCACGAGAAAGGGAGCCCCTCGGGGCTCCCTTTTTTACATCTGAACAAATCTTATTTGACGTTAACCGTGATCACTTTAGAGGCTACAGTCGGGTTGAACTGCATGTGCAGTTTGTCGCCGGCCACCAGTTGCAGGGTGTGCTTGCCTGGGGTGAGGGTCAGTTCGGTTTCGGTCTGGGCCTTGCCGTAATGGATGACAGTGTCGGTGGCCGGGATCGGCACGCTGGCGTCAGGCAGTTCTTTCTGGTCGATCAGCAGATGATGGTGACCGGTGCCTGGGTCCTGGCTGGTGGCCGGGGCCAGTTTCAAGCCTTCCATGCCGAACTTCACGGTGAAGGTTTTATCGACCGTGGCGCCGTCTTTTGGCGAGACGATAAATACTTTGGCATCTGCAGGTGGAGCGCTGCGCGGGATACCGTCCGCAGCAGTGGCCAACATCGAAGCACCCAGCATCAGGGAGGCCAGGGTGGCACGGGACAAAAAGGCGTTCATTCGCTTCTCCAGTTTTTCTATGAAATCTGTAGGGTTATGACAACTTCGCGACAAATTGCTGTCCAAGGCACTCAACACCATAGCAAAGCGATGCTGAACGGCGCCTCGCACATTCGAATTCTCTAGGAGTGACCATGCGCTTTTCGCCTGGCCTGTTACTTTTGCTTCCTCTTCTGAGCCCGCTGGCTCACGCAGAACTGATCGATGATGTGTTCGACCGCGGCGAACTGCGCATCGCTCTCGAAGCCAACACCCCGCCGTTCAACTTCAAGGAAGGCGACAAGCTCACCGGCTTTGAAGTGGAACTGGGCGAGCAACTGGCCAAGGAGATGGACGTGCGCCCCTCGTTCATCACCACCGATGACACCGACCTGCTGCCAGGCGTGGAAACCGGCAAGTACGACGTAGCCATCAACCATATCGCTATGACTGCCGAGCTGCAGGATCGGTTCGATTTCAGTGAGGCTTACAACGACAAGCCGGAACTGGCGATCCCGTTCCAGAAGGGTAATCCGGCGTTCAAGGCGAGTTTGGACAAGGCATTGCAGCGCGTGAAGGCCGATGGGCGCTTGAAGGCGCTGACCAATAAATGGCTGGAACCCGAACTGTAGGAGCCGGCTTGCCGGCGATAGCGGTGAATCAGCGACAAATCAGGTGGCGGGAAGATTGCGATCGCCGGCTTGCCGGCGCCTACAGGTGCTTCAGCGCCTGGGCAGCTTCGGGTAACTCAAGCTCACTGAACACCAGCACCCCATGCTGCCTGAGCAGCGTCGCCGTCACGCCCTCGCCGCTGACCTTCACGCCGCTGAACGTGCCGTCGTAGGTCAGCCGGTTGCCACAGGACGGGCTATTGGCCTTGAGCACGGCGATGCGGATGTCGTGGCGCTGCACCAGCGCCAGGGCCTGGCGCGCACCGTCGAGGAACGCAGCGCTGAAGTCCTCGCCCTCGGCCGTGAGCACCTGGGCGCGACCCTCCCACACATCCACGCCCTGCCCGCCCGGAATCTCCGCCGCTGGTCGCGGCGTCGGCAAACCACCCGACACTTCCGGGCAGATCGCAACCACACGCCCCTCGGCCTGCCAGGCGGCCAATTGGTCGAACGGCCCGCTGGCCCCACCGTCGTAGCGCACCTTGTGCCCAAGCAGACAGCGGCTGATCAGAATCTTTTGCATACTTAAAACGGCTCGTTGCCCCGCCGGCGAAACCAGCCGGTGAGGGACAGGCGTTCGCGCGTAGCGGGCAGGACTTCGTGGGGCACTTCGCCCGACAGGAACACCACCAGGCAACCGCCGGTGGGCACCACATCGTATTCGACGCCGTCCTTGAGGTACATGCGCAACTGGCCGCCATGCTCGGGCAACCAGGCGTCGTTCAAGTAGATCACCGCCGAGACCATGCGTCGGTCATCGTCGCGGAAACGGTCCAGGTGCTTGAGGTAGAACGCCCCTGGCGGGTACATCGCGAAGTGGCTTTCGAAATCTTCCAGGCCCAGGAACAGGCTGCGGTTCATGGCCAGGCGCAGGCTGTCCATCAACGCCATATAGGTGTCGCAGACCGCCGCATCGCCCTCTTCCAGCCACTGGATGTGGTCACCGCGAATGCCCTCTCGAATCTCCTGGGACGGGCCGCGTCCCACCGCTGCCGGAGCCAGTTCACCCTCGGCTGCACGTTTATGGCACTCAGCCGCCAGTTCCAGGGTCAGAGCCTGGGGCAGGAAGCCGTCCTGCCGGGACCAGCCCTTTTCGGCCAGGTCGTCGACAATACGTTGCAGCAAGGGGTGATCGAGGGGTATTTGCATGGCGCGCATAGTATCCATACGCCTGTGAATCCGACAGAGCCGCCGAGCGTCTGAATACACTTTAGTCAGGTGACTGATAGGACTTCTCGACAAATCCTACGCCCGACACGGACAATAGTGGCCGACTGACAGGAGTCCATATGCGTCGTTTGTTTTTTTCCTTGCTGATGTTCTGCGTTTTGCCCGCCTGGGCAGACGGCCATGACCAGTTGTACAAGGTCGCCGGCTGGGCCGAACAACGTGCGCATTTCAATGACGCCCTCAGTGCCGCCCAGCAACGCTACCGCAACAGCCTGCCGCCAGCGGTTTACCAGGCGCTGGTGGACAACAGCAATAAACGCTTTGCCGCCCAGGCCGTGGACCAGCGCGCTGAAGCGCAATTGCGCAAGAACCTGGCGGACCCGAAACCCGCCCTGGCGTTTTTCCAATCGCCCCTGGGCCGCAAGATTGTTGCCGCCGAGTTGCTGGCCACCCGCCGTGATCAACTGGCGAAAAACGCCAACGGCCTGCCGAAAATCGAAGCCGACGCCACCCGCAGCCTGATCATCGGCCACCTGGCCCAGGCGCTGCCCGCCCGCGAAGCCGGTGCGGAAGTCAGCCTGGCGATTGCCGGTGTGGCGGCTGACAGCCTGAGCCAGATGATCCCTGGCCTGTTGGGCGGCGGTCAGGCCCAGGGCATGTTGAATGGCCAGCGCGAGCGGCTGATGCAGCAGATCGACAAGGATCTGAACAACACGTTGCTTTACGTCTATCGGGATTTGTCCGACCCGGAGCTGGAAGAATTCGCTACGTTTGCCGAATCGCCGGAGGGCAAGGCGTATTACCAGGCGGCCCTCGCAGCCATTCGCGCCGGCTTGGCGGTCGGCCAAAGCACCTCAAGCCTCGCCCCCTGACCCCTTGTAGGAGCTGGCTTGCCAGCGATGGCGGCTTCAAGCCCTACGACAAATCCAATGCCGCCATCGCCGGCAAGCCGGCTCCTACGGTGGGTGGTATCAGCTCAGGTGGTGGGTGAGATAGTTGAAGTACTGCTGGCGAATCTCGGGAATCTCATTCGCCAAATGGTGCCTGCCACGCGGCAGCATCAACACCTCGGGCTGGTCGAACTTGCTCCGTAGCACCTGCAGGTTGTGCTGCCAGTCCACTGTCATGTCTTCCTCTCCCTGCACGATCACCGGCCGCCGCGGGCTGCGCGGTGCGGCTTCGATGCGTTTGATCCAGCGCGCCAGGGCGCCCACCCAGGCGGTGGGCAGTTGGCGTGGCTGCAGCGGGTCGGCCTCCAGGAAGGGTTTGAACGCAGGATCGTTGGTGTTCTCGCTGAACCGCCGCGCGATGCCTTTGACGAACGGGCGCAGCAAGTAATAACTGACTTGCGACCAGCCCCACGCCCGTGGCCGCACCAAGGGTGAAAGCAGAAAGGTCTTGCCCTGGGCCGGGCTGTCGACGCCATGGTTGAGCAGGTGGTCCACTACAACCGCCCCGCCGGTGCTTTGCCCGAACAGGTGCCAGGGTTGTGGCAATTGCAGCGCCTGGGCCTGGGCAAACAACGCCTGCACCACACGCTGGTACACCGCAAAATCATCGATGCTGGCGCGCACGCCGCTGGACAGGCCATGCCCCGGTAAATCGCAGGCGATCACCACGAAGCCTTGGTCCAACGCCCAGTCCACCACATGGCGATACAAGCCCATATGGTCGTAGAAGCCGTGGAACATGAACATCGTCGCCACCGGTACGGGCGGCCACCACACCTGCGCGACCACCTCGAACCCCTCCACCTCGAAGCGACCCAGGCGGCTCACCACCGGGGTTTTACGCGCCGCCAGGTCCAGCCCGTAGAAACGCTGGTAGACCCGAGCCTCGGCGCTGAGCGGTTGCGCATCCACCAGGGGCCGCAAGCTTTCGCGCAGATGATCGGGGTCAAAGGTGACAGGCATAAAGGGTTCCAGACTGACGGCGAAGATGAATATCGAGCTGCGATATTCATCTGTCAGGACAAGCATGGCAAGCTACGCGACCTTCGAGGATACATCTGAATGCGACAGTCCTACCGCACCGCCTTGTTCGCCAGCCTGCTCCTGGTTATCTGCGCCGGCGTGCTGTGGGCGGCGTATGACTGGTTCCAGGGCCGCTACCTGCGCGCCTTCAGCGAACACACAGCGGTGTTTTCCGGTGACCCATTGACACTGCCTGCCGACCTCGCCGGCCCCGGTCCGATCCGCCTGGTGCACTTCTGGGACCCGGCCTGCCCCTGCAACGTCGGCAACCAGCAGCACCTGGGCGAGTTGATCGAGCACTACGCGCCCCAAGGCGTCGAGTTCTACGCCCTGCAAAAGCCTGGCAGCCACGGCCAACTGCCCGACAACCTGCGCAGTATGAAAACGCTCACCAGCCTGCCCGGCGCAGAACAGGTGCCGGCCAGCCCGGCCGTGGGCATCTGGGACCGCAGCGGCAAGCTTGCGTATTTCGGGCCCTACAGCGAAGGCCTCACGTGCAATTCCAGTAACAGCTTTATCGAGCCAATCTTGAAGGCCCTTGAAACGGGGCGCGCGGTGAATGCCACGCACACCCTGGCGGTGGGCTGCTATTGTTCGTGGCCAAAAGGCTCGTAACTCGCCACCCCACTCTTGGTAAGGAATGTTCATGAAGCGCGTCTTGCAGGTTCTCGCGGTTCTGGTG
Source organism: Pseudomonas sp. CHM02 (assembly GCF_000612585.1). GTDB lineage: Bacteria > Pseudomonadota > Gammaproteobacteria > Pseudomonadales > Pseudomonadaceae > Aquipseudomonas. The sequence continues at coordinate 15,633 of NZ_JFCA01000073.1, read as the reverse complement.
GTGCTGGTCGCCCTTGGCGCAGGCGCATACATCTACAGCAAGCAACCCACCCCCCAGGGCACGGTGACACTGGCCAACCTGCAAGGCTCGGTCACGGTGCGCTACGACGACCGTGGCGTGCCGCACATTCGTGCCGAGAACGAAACCGACCTGTATCGCGCCCTGGGCTATGTGCATGCCCAGGACCGCCTGTTCCAGATGGAAATCATGCGCCGCCTGGCCCGTGGCGAGCTGGCCGAGGTGCTGGGCCCCAAGGTGCTGGAGACTGACAAGCTGTTCCGCAGCCTGCGCATCCGCGACCGCGCGGCCACCTATGTGGCGCAGCTGGACCATGAGTCGGCACACTGGAAGGCCCTGCAAGCCTATCTGGACGGGATCAACCAGTATCAGGACAGCCACGCCCGCCCGATGGAATTCGACGTGCTGGGCATCCCCAAGCGGCCGTTTACCGCCGAAGACACCATCAGTGTCGCCGGGTATATGGCCTACAGCTTTGCCGCCGCGTTTCGTACCGAGCCTTTGCTGACTTACGTACGCGACCAGTTGGGCAGCGACTACCTGAAAGTCTTCGACCTCGACTGGCAGCCCAAGGGCGCCCTCAACCTGGCAGCCAGCGATTGGCAGACCCTCGGCGCCATCGCCTCCCTCAGCGAACAGGCCCTGGCCGACAATGGCCTGCCGCAATTCGAAGGCAGCAACGCCTGGGCCATCAGCGGCAACCGCACCAAGAGCGGCAAACCGCTGCTGGCCGGTGACCCGCACATCCGTTTCTCGGTGCCATCGGTATGGTACGAAGCGCAGCTGTCGGCGCCGGGGTTTGAGCTGTACGGCTACCACAATGCACTGGTGCCGGTGGCGTTCCTTGGGCACAACCTGGATTTCGGCTGGAGCCTGACCATGTTCCAGAACGACGACCTCGACCTCATCGCCGAGAAGGTCAACCCGGATAACCCCAACCAGGTCTGGTACCACGGCCAGTGGGTCGACATGACCAGCACCGAGCAACAGATTGCGGTGAAGGGCCAGGCGCCAGTGACGTTGACCCTGCGCCAGTCGCCCCACGGCCCGATCATCAATGACGTGCTGGGCGAAAACGCCGGCAAGACACCGATTGCCATGTGGTGGGCATTTCTCGACACCCAGAACCCGATCCTCGAAGGCTTCTACCAGCTCAACCGCGCCGACACATTGGTCAAGGCGCGCGCAGCGGCAGCCAAGGTCTCCGCGCCGGGCCTGAATATCGTGTGGGCCAACGCCAAGGGTGATATCGGCTGGTGGGCAGCGGCGCAATTGCCGATCCGCCCGGCCGGGGTCAACGCCGGGTTCATTCTCGATGGCAGCAGCGCCCAGGCCGACAAGCTGGGCTTCCACCCCTTCAGCGCCAACCCCCAGGAAGAGAACCCGGTGCGCGGTTATGTGGTATCGGCCAACGCCCAGCCCGTGTCGCCCACCGGCATGGAGATCCCCGGCTATTACAACCTGGCCGACCGTGGCCAGCAGCTCAACGCGCAACTGAGCGACAAGAGCGTGAAGTGGGACGTGAACAACAGCCAGGCCTTGCAGCTGGGCACCACCACCGCCTTCGGCCCGCGCCTGCTGGCGCCGCTGTTGCCGGTGCTGCGTGAGGAGGTCAAGGACCCGGCGCAATTGAAACTGGTGGAACAACTGGCCACCTGGAAAGGCGACTACCCACTGGATTCCACCAGCGCCACACTGTTCAACCAGCTCCTGTTCAACCTGGCCGACGCCACCTTCCACCCGAAGCTGGGTGATGGGATGTTCAAGACTCTGCTCGGCACCCGTGTGATTGACGCCGCCCTGCCACGCCTGGCCGCCACGCCGGACTCGCCATGGTGGGACGGCAAGCGCGCCGCCACCGTCAAGCTCGCCTGGGACAACAGCCTTGCGCACCTCAAGGCCACCTTCGGTGATGACCCAAGCCAATGGCAGTGGGGCAAGGCCCACACCTTGACCCATAGCCACCCGCTGGGCTCGCAGAAGCCACTGGACCTGATCGTCAATGTCGGCCCGTTCCCGGCGCCCGGCACCCATGAAGTGCCGAACAACCAGTCCGCCAACATCGGCCCGGCGCCGTGGCCCGTCACCTATGGGCCGTCTACTCGCCGTCTGATCGACTTCGCCGACGTGGCTCACGCGCTGACCATCAACCCGGTCGGGCAAAGTGGTGTACCGTTTGACCAGCACTACGCCGACCAGGCGGAAACCTACATCGAAGGCGGCTACGAACAGGCGCACTTCACCGATGAGGAAGTGACGGCTAACACGCGTGGCACGCTGAAGCTGCTGCCCGCACGCGCACCGCAGTAACCCGTTCTGCAGGAGCGAGCTTGCTCGCGCCTACACCGGCGCCGCAAAATTGAGCCTGAACTGCTGCGGCGTCACGCCCAGCCGGCGGTTGAACACACTGCGCATGTGCTGGGCATCGCGAAACCCGCATTGATAGGCCACGGTCTTGAGCGGTGCGGGGCTGCTTTCGAGCATGACCCGCGCCGCGTCCACCCGCGCGCGCTCGACAAACTCTGCCGGCGTGATCCGCGCCTCGCGGGCAAACACCCGGGAGAAATTGCGTGCACTCATATTGGCCGCCTTGGCCAGGTCGGCAATGGTCAGGTCGCCGGTCAGGTTCGCCAAGACGTACAACTGCACCAGCGCCACTGCTGACGTGGTCTCGGCGTGGGGCGTGAGAAACGGGCTGAACTGCGACTGCCCGCCCGAACGCTGGGTGAACACCACCAGGCGCTTGGCCACGCTCAAGGCGACTTCCGGGCCGTGATCCTGGGCCAGCAGATACAACGACAGATCGATGCCTGCCGTGACCCCGGCCGAGGTGTAGAGGTTGCCGTCCTGCACATAGAGACGATCGGCTTCGACCTGGGCGGTGGGGCACAGACGTGCCAAGCCAGCGGCATCGTTCCAATGGGTGGTGACGGTTTTCCCGTCCAGCAGCCCGGCCCGGGCCAGCATGAAGGCGCCGTTGCAGATCGAGCCGAAGCGCTGTGCACGTGCAGTGGCGCCACGCAGCCAATCATCGAACTGAGCGCCGAAGTCTTCGAAGGGTAGCTGCGGGCCGCCGGCGACCAGCAGCAGGTCATAGGCTTGCAGGGCTTCGCTGTAATGCCGGTGGGCCTGCAAAGAAAGGCCGTTGGAAGCCGCCATGTTGCAGTGCCCCAAACCGATGACTTCCAGTTGGTAGTGATCCTGCGGCGACAGAAAACGGTTGGCTTCGCAGAACACGTCCATGGGGCCGGTCACGTCCAGTGACTGGACGCCGGGGAAGATCAGGATGGCGACGGTTTTTTGCATGGGTAGACCTTTATGTCCGGGCGAACGCAAAACCCTGTGGGAGCTGGCTTGCCTGCGATGCAAGCGACTCGGTCCATCAGGTATACCGAGGTGATGATATCTCAGCGGTGCGGTGATCCGACAAGCCAGCTCCCACATTTGACCGAGTACACCCTTGGCGTGATATGGCAGCACATTGGCCGACATCGCTCCCTCAACGCGATAGCCCCTTCGCGGGCGCGCGACCAGACTGGACACCTCGGCGCCACCCCAGGCGCTTTCTTGAGGAGAACGACCATGAGCACCACCATCGCCGGCATCAAGATCCCGGACAGCGCCCTGGCCAAGGCCACCACCGAATACATCCGCGACATCGAATCCGACCTGCTTTACCACCACTCCCGCCGGGTATTCCTGTTCGGCGCCTTGAGCGGTGAGCGCAAGCAACTCGCGTACAACCCGGAACTGCTCTACGTCGGCGCGATGTTCCATGACTTGGGCTTGGTCGAAGGCCATCGCAGTGACAACGAACGTTTCGAAGTCGACGGCGCCAACGCGGCCGCCGCCTTCCTCAAGCCTTACGGGCTGAGCGATGACGATATCGAACAGGTGTGGCTGTCCATCGCCCTGCACACCACGCCGGGCGTGCCCCAGCACCTGCGCCCAACCGTTGCACTGGTGACCGCGGGTGTCGAAATGGACGTGTTGGGCATGGACTACGCCGCATTCAGCACTGTGCAGCGCGAAGCCGTGGTGCATGCGCATCCACGCGGCGAAGGGTTCAAGGAGTGCATCATCTGCGCGTTTGCCGACGGCTTGCGCCATCGCCCGCAGACCACGTTCGGCAACGTGAAGACGGATGTGCTGGTGGATCAGGAGCCAGGGTTCAAGCCGATGAACTTTGTGGAGGTGATCCGCAAGTCGCCGTGGGTTGCCTGAAACACAACCTTATAAACGCCACAAAACCACTGTGGGAGCTGGCTTGCCTGCGATGAGGCCGTGCCAGTCGACTCATCTGTCGACTGATACACCGCTATCGCAGGCAAGCCAGCTCCCACATTTTTTAACCGCGTTGCGCCAGTTAGACCGGTGCAGGCGCGCGGCGCTTGTCGGGCTGTTGCCAGCCGTCCGCCGCCGCTTCTTCGATGGCTTGCTGGATCGCCTTCTTGCGCATCTCTTCGGCACGGCGGCTGAAGAACCACACGAGGAAGGTCACCAGCGACACCGCCAACAGGATCAGACTGGCCACGGCGTTGATCTCGGGTTTAACCCCTAAACGCACCGCCGAGAACACTTCCATCGGCAAGGTCGTCGACCCAGGGCCCGACACGAAACTCGCCAGTACCAGGTCATCCAGCGACAGCGCGAACGACATCATGCCGCCCGCCGCCAACGATGGCGCGATCATCGGGATGGTGATCAGGAAGAACACCTTCCACGGCCGCGCGCCCAGGTCCATTGCGGCTTCTTCGATCGACAGGTCCAACTCACGCAAGCGCGCCGACACCACCACCGCCACATACGCCGCACAGAAGGTGGTGTGGGCGATCCAGATGGTGACGATGCCACGCTCCTGGGGCCAGCCGATCATCTGGGCCATGGCCACGAACAGCAGCAACAGCGACAGACCGGTGATCACTTCCGGCATCACCAATGGCGCGGTCACCAGGCCACCGAACAGCGTACGGCCCTTGAACTGGCTGATACGCGTCAGCACGAAGGCTGCCAACGTACCCAATGCCACCGCGGCCACCGCCGTGTAGCAGGCGATTTCCAGGGAGCGGGCCACCGAGCCCATCAACTGGGTGTTGTCCAACAGGCCTACGTACCACTTGACCGACCAACCGCCCCACACCGTTACCAGCTTGGATTCGTTGAACGAGTAGATCACCAGGATCAGCATTGGCAGGTAGATGAACAACAACCCCGCCACCAGCATAAAGCTGGAGAATCTGAAGCGCTTCATATCTTGCCCTCCATCTCTTTGGCTTGGCTGCGGTTGAACAGAATGATCGGCACGATCAGGATCGCCAGCATCACCACCGCCAAGGCAGAAGCCACCGGCCAATCACGGTTGTTGAAGAATTCTTGCCACAACACTTTACCGATCATCAGGGTTTCCGGGCCGCCGAGCAGTTCCGGGATCACGAACTCGCCCACCACCGGGATAAACACCAGCATGCAGCCGGCGATGATGCCGTTCTTGGACAGCGGCACGGTGATCTTCCAGAAGCTGTTGAAGGTGCTCGAACCCAGGTCCGACGCGGCTTCCAGCAGGCTCTGGTCGTGCTTCACCAGGTTGGCGTACAGCGGCAGGATCATGAACGGCAGGTACGAATAGACCACGCCGATATACACCGCGATGTTGGTGTTGAGGATCTGCAGCGGCTCGTTGATCAACCCGATGGACATCAGGAAGCCGTTGAGCAAGCCGTTGTTGCTGAGAATGCCCATCCACGCATACACACGGATCAGGATCGCGGTCCAGGTCGGCATCATGATCAGCAGCACCAGCACGGTCTGCATCTCTTTGCGTGCAGTCGCAATGGCATAGGCCATCGGATAGCCGATCAGCAGGCACAGCAACGTGCTGAAGAACGCCATTTTCAGCGAGCCCAGGTACGCGGCGATGTACAACTCGTCGTCGCCGAGCATTGCGTAGTTGGCCAGGTTGAGCACCAACTGCAGTTTCTGCTCAACGAAGGTGTAGATCTCGGTGTACGGCGGAATCGCCACGTCGGCTTCGGCAAAGCTGATCTTCAGTACGATAAAGAACGGCAAGGCGAAGAACAGGAACAACCAGAGGAACGGAATCCCGATGACCACTTGTTTGCCACTGGGGACGATGCGTTGCAGCCGCCGCTTCAGTTTCCTCGTGTTCATGAGCGAAGTACCACGCCGCTGTCGTCTTCCCACCATACGTAGACCTGGTCACCCCAGGTCGGTCGCTGGCCACGGCGTTCGGCGTTGGCGACGAAGGACTGCACCAGCTTGCCGCTCGGCAACTCCACGTAGAACACCGAGTGGCCGCCCAGGTAAGCGATGTCGTGCACCTTGCCGCTGGACCAGTTGTGCTCGCAGGTCGGCATTTCGGTGGTGACCAGCAGCTTTTCCGGGCGGATGGCGTAGGTCACCGACTTGTCTTCCACCGAGGTGGCGATGCCGTAGCCCACATAGATGTCGCGGTCCAGGTCCGGGCACTTGAGCACCGCGTGGCCTTCGGCGTCATCGACCACTTGGGTATCGAAGATGTTGACGTTGCCGATGAACTCGCACACCAGGCGGCTGGTGGGCGTTTCGTAGATGTCGATCGGACTGCCGATCTGGGCGATCCAGCCCAGGTGCATGATCGCGATGCGCTCGGCCATGGTCATGGCCTCTTCCTGGTCGTGGGTCACCATCACGCAGGTCACGCCTACGCGCTCGATGATCTCCACCAACTCCAGTTGCATCTGCGAACGCAGCTTCTTGTCGAGGGCACCCATCGGCTCATCGAGCAGCAGCAGTTTCGGGCGCTTGGCCAGGGAACGCGCCAACGCCACTCGCTGACGCTGGCCACCCGACAACTGGTGCGGCTTGCGCTTGGCGTACTGGCTCATCTGCACCAGCTTGAGCATCTCGGCCACGCGGGCATCGATCTCGGCCTTGGGGATCTTGTCCTGCTGCAGGCCGAACGCGATGTTCTGCGCCACAGTCATGTGCGGGAACAAGGCGTAGGACTGGAACATCATGTTGATCGGCCGCTCGTACGGCGGCATGTCGGTGATGTCCTCGCCGTCGAGGTAAATGCGACCTTCAGTCGGACGCTCGAAACCTGCGAGCATGCGCAGCAAGGTGGACTTGCCCGAACCCGAACCGCCGAGCAAGGCGAAGATCTCGCCTTTCTTGATTTCCAGGGACACATCGTCCACGGCAATCGTCTCGTCGAACTTCTTCGTGACCCGGTCGATTTTGACCAGCACCTTTTTCGGTGTCTGGTCGCCCTCGAGGGCTTTCTTATAGGCGCCGGAGGCAACTGCCATTTACGAAACTCCCAGAAAAAAAGAGTGCAGCGGACCCAATGCGGGCCTGCCTTGGATAGTTTGAGCCTTACTTGCCCGTCTTGACCTTGGTCCAGCTACGGGTCATCAAACGTTGCACTTTCGGGGGTAGCTCGAAGTTGACGAATGTCCTGTCGAGTACCGCCTGCGGTGGGTAAACCGCTTCGTCCGTGCGTATCGATTGCTTCATCAGTTTGTCCGCCCCTGGGTTAGGGTTGGCATAACCGACGTAATCACTGACCTGAGCGATCACCTCAGGTTGCAGCAAATAGTTGATGAAGGCGTGGGCCTCTTTGACGTTGGTCGCATCCTTGGGGATGGCCAGCACATCGAACCACAGGTTGCCGCCTTCTTTCGGAATCGCGTAGGCGATGTTCACGCCTTTGCCAGCTTCAGCCGCACGGGCCTTGGCCTGGAACACATCGCCAGAGAAGCCTGCCGCCACGCAGATGTTGCCGTTGGCCAGGTCCGAGATGTATTTGGAAGAATGGAAGTAGGTCACGTAGGGCCGCACTTTGAGCAGCTTGGCTTCGGCCTTCTTGTAGTCTTCGGGGTTCTCGCTATTGGGGTTCAGTCCCATGTAATTGAGCACCGCCGGCAACATCTCATCCGCCGAATCCATGAACGACACACCACAGGTAGCCAGCTTCTTCATGTTTTCCGGCTCGAACAGCACGGCCCAGGAATCGATATGGTCGATGCCCAGCACTTCCTTCACTTTATCGACGTTGTAACCAATGCCATTGGTGCCCCACAGATACGGTACGGCGTACTGGTTGCCCGGGTCGTTCTTTTCCAGGCGCTTGAGCAGCACCGGATCGAGGTTGGCGTAGTGGGTCAGCAACGACTTGTCGATTTTCTGGAACGCCCCGGCCTTGATCTGCTTGCCGAGGAAGTGGTTGGACGGCACCACCACGTCGTAACCGGTACGACCGGCCAGCAGTTTGCCTTCCAGGGTTTCGTTGGAGTCAAACACGTCATACACGGGCTTGATGCCGCTGGCCTTTTCGAAGTTGGCCAGGGTGTCGGTGCCGATGTAATCCGACCAATTATAAATATGCACAGTCGGTGCAGCCTGCACGCTGGCGGCCAACGTGATACCTGCACCCACCAGCATGGCTTTGCGAAATAAAGAAATTGGCAAGTGGAGGTCCTCTTAAATAGTTGGGCCTTGAAGTTGTTGCCCGGCAACAAAACCGGCGCGCAACTTACCCTCGATAAACCGATCCGGCAAAACTTTCTGTCATTTAATTTGTGGGAGGGCGCTTGCTGTGGTGAGGGGCAAGCCCGCTCACCACATTTCCCCCTCCCACAGGGTTAAGGCTTATTTGCCCGACTTGATCTTGGTCCAGCTGCGTGTCATTTCACGCTGGGTGGCAGCCGGCAAGTCCGCGATGGCGTACAGCTTGGCTTGCACATCCGCTGGCGGGTAGATGCCTGGGTCGCTGGTGATTTCCTTGTCGACCAGTGCGGTGGCCTTCTCGTTACCGTTCGGGAAGTGCACGCTGTTGGTGATCCCGGCCATGACTTCTGGCTTGAGCAGGTAGTTCATGAACTTGTAGGCCGCGTCGACGTTCTCGGCATCTTTAGGGATGGCGACCATGTCGAAGAAGCTGCCAGCACCTTCTTTCGGAATGTCGTAGGCCACCTTGACCTTGCCACCGGCTTCAGCCGCGCGGGATTTGGCCTGTTCAATGTCACCCGAGTAACCCACGGCGACGCAGATGTTGCCGTTGGCCAAGTCGGAGATGTACTTGGACGAGTGGAAGTAGCCGATCGAAGGACGCAGTTTCAAGAACAGGTCTTCGGCTTGCTTGAGGTCGGCTTTCTTCTGGGTGTCGGTCGGCAGGCCCAGGTAGTGCAACGCCACCGGCAGCATTTCGGTTGGCGAGTCGAGGAAGCTCACGCCGCAGCTTTTCAGCTTGGCGATGTTCTCGGGCTTGAGCAGCACATCCCAGGAATCGATCTTGTCCACGCCCAGCGCAGCCTTGACCTTCTCCGGGTTATAGCCGATGCCGATCGAACCCCACATGTACGGGAAAGCGTGCTTGTTGTCCGGGTCGCTGACCGACACGGCCTTGAGCAGGGATTTGTTCAGGTTGTCGTAGTTGGACAGCTTGGACTTGTCCAGCTCCTGGTAGACACCGGCCTTGATCTGCTTGGCGAGGAAGTTGTTCGACGGTACGACGATGTCGTAACCGGACTTGCCGGCCAGCAACTTGGCTTCCAGGGTTTCGTTACTGTCGAACACGTCGTACACCACCTTGATGCCCGACTCTTTTTCAAAGTTGGCGATGGTGTCCGGTGCAATGTAGTCGGACCAGTTGTAGACGTGCAGCACTTTATCGTCTGCCTGGGCCGCGCCCGCCATTGCGCCCATCAGGGACAAGGCGAGGAGGGTCTTGCCAGCGTTCTTCAAACCTAATGCCTTCATTTGGTGATGCTCCAATTTTTTCTTTTTTGGGCCACAAGCTTTATATGTTTCGAGGCCCAGCCAAAGGGCAACAAAACAGGGCGACAGTCTGGCAAGTTCCGAGGCCGGCTTTCAACCAAAGCCTCATTTATAACGGCTCGGAACGCGGCGCCCGAAAGCCGCTGCGTCCTGAGCCTAGCACTTAGCCCTGCAATGCCGCCAAAGTCAGGTCCAGGCACTGCCGAGCCTTGGTGACCAGCTCGTCGATTTCAGCCTTGCTGATCACCAGCGGCGGCGAAATGATCATGGTGTCGCCCACGGCGCGCATGATCAGGCCATTCTCGAAGCAGAAGGTGCGGCAGATCATGCCCACGCCCTTGCCTTCGTAACGCTTGCGCGTTGCCTTGTCCTGGACCAGTTCGATCGCACCGAGCATGCCGACACCACGCACTTCACCCACCAGAGGGTGATCAGCCAGCTCCCTCAGACGTTTCTGCAAATAAGGTGCCGTTTCATCGTGCACACGCTTAACAATTTGTTCATCGCGCATGATGCGGATGTTTTCCAGCGCCACCGCCGCGGCTACCGGGTGACCGGAGTACGTGAAGCCGTGGTTGAAATCACCCCCTTCATTGAGGACTTCCACCACTTCATCGCGCACGATCAGGCCACCCATCGGGATGTAACCGGAGGTGAGGCCCTTGGCAATGGTCATCATGTGCGGCTTGAGGTCGTAGAAATCACTACCGAACCACTCACCGGTACGGCCGAAACCGCAGATCACTTCGTCGGCGATAAACAGAATGTCGTACTTGGCGAGGATTTCCTTGATGCGCGGCCAGTAGGTGGCGGGCGGCACGATCACGCCACCGGCACCCTGGATCGGCTCGGCAATAAAGGCACCGACGTTGTCCACGCCCAGTTCCAGGATCTTCTCTTCCAACTGGTTGGCTGCCCGCACGCCGAATTCTTCGGGGCTCATGTCGCCGCCTTCACCAAACCAGTACGGCTGGGCGATGTGGGTGATGCCCGGGATCGGCAAGTCGCCCTGCTCGTGCATATAGGTCATGCCGCCCAGGCTGGCGCCGGCTACGGTGGAGCCGTGGTAGCCATTCTTGCGGCTGATGATGGTTTTCTTGTTCGGCTGGCCCTTGATCGCCCAGTAGTGGCGAACCATGCGCAACATGGTGTCGTTGCCTTCGGAGCCGGAACCGGTGAAGAACACATGGTTCATGCCGGCAGGCGCGATGTCGGAAATGGCCTTGGCCAGTTCCAGCACCGGTGGGTGAGCGGTCTGGAAGAACAGGTTGTAGTAGGGCAGTTCTTTCATCTGCTTGGCGGCGGCGTCGGCCAGTTCATCGCGACCGTAACCGATCGCCACGCACCACAGGCCGGCCATGCCGTCGAGGATCTTGTTGCCTTCGCTGTCCCACAGGTAAACGCCGTGGGCTTTGGTGATGATCCGTGGGCCTTTCTCTTTCAATTGCTTGAAGTCGCTGAACGGCGCCAGGTGGTGATCGCTGCTCAAGGCTTGCCATTCACGGGTTTGCGGGTTGTTGCTGGACATACCAATCTCCTAGACTTTTCAGTGAAGGGCGCGCCGTTTCAACCGGCGCGCCCGGCGCATCAGACGGCGAAGAGCAGGAATTCCCGCTCCCACGAACTGATCACGCGCTTGAAGTTTTCATGCTCGGCCCGCTTGACCGCGACGTAGCCTGTGATGAATTTCTGACCCAGGTATTTCTCGATGGTCTTGCTGTTTTCCATGCGCTCCAGGGCGTCTTCGATGGTCAACGGCAGGCGCAGGTTGCGCCGCTCGTAACCACGCCCCACCACTGGCGCGCTCGGGTTATGGCCTTCGACCATGCCGATGTAGCCACACAGCAGGCTGGCGGCAATCGCCAGGTACGGGTTGGCGTCGGCACCCGGCAGGCGGTTTTCGACACGGCGGTTCTGCGGGCCGGCATCCGGTACACGCAGGCCGACGGTGCGGTTTTCTTCGCCCCATTCCACGTTGACCGGCGCCGAGGTGTCGGGCAGGAAGCGGCGAAACGAGTTCACGTTGGGGGCAAACAATGGCAGCAGTTCAGGGATGAATTTCTGCAGGCCGCCAATGTGGTTGAGGAACAGCTGGCTCATGGTCCCGTCTTCATTGGAGAAGACGTTCTTGCCGGTAGCGATGTCGATGATGCTCTGGTGCAGGTGCATCGCGCTGCCAGGCTCGCCGGTCATGGGCTTGGCCATGAAGGTGGCGGCCACATCGTGCTTGAGCGCGGCTTCACGCATGGTGCGCTTGAACACCAGGATCTGGTCGGCCAGGGACAATGCGTCGCCGTGACGGAAGTTGATTTCCATCTGCGCCGTGCCGTCTTCGTGGATCAGGGTATCGAGGTCCAGCTCCTGCAGCTCGCACCAGTCGTAGACGTCTTCGAACAACGGGTCGAATTCGTTGGCCGCTTCTATAGAGAAGGACTGGCGACCGGTTTCCGGGCGACCGGAACGACCGATCGGCGGTTGCAGCGGGAAGTCCGGGTCTTCGCAGCGTTTGGTCAGGTAGAACTCCATCTCCGGCGCCACGATGGGCTGCCAGCCTTTGTCGGCATAGAGCTTGAGGACTTTCTTGAGCACGTTGCGCGGCGACAGCTCGATCGGGTTGCCTTGCTTGTCGTAGGTGTCGTGGATCACCTGGGCGGTCGGCTCAATGGCCCAAGGCACAGGAATACGGCGTTCTGGTCGGGACGGCAGATCATGTCGATGTCGGCCGGGTCGAGCAATTCGTAATAGATGTCGTCTTCGACATAGTCGCCGGTCACGGTCTGCAACAGAACGCTCTCGGGCAGGCGCATGCCTTTTTCGGCGATGAACTTGTTGGTCGGCGAAATCTTGCCCCGGGTGATGCCGGTGAGGTCGCCAATCATGCATTCGACTTCTGTGATCTTGTGGTCTTTCAACCAATCGGTGAGCTGGTCGAGGTTGTTACTCATAAGTGCCTCTGGGCTGGGTTTCCTGGCATCCGTTAAAGGCCAGGCGTTGGTTGACGCAGCATCCGCGTCGTTTTTTCGTTCAGGGTAGGAGCTTACCTGCCATTTGCTGCTGCGTTGCATTCCTCACGCCAAAGTTGTGCGCAATCTTGAGCAGCACGCTGGGCAGGCGCCGTTCGGAGGCAAGCGAGGAGGCAAAAAAGAGGTCGGACCGGGCGTCAAGAATATTGGCCGGGGTGCGAGCGATCACGCATGAGGAATGTACGGGTGACACAGCCTGGCTGAAGCAGGCCAAGACGCCGTTGGGCGGCAGGAAAAACATGAAGCACCCCGGTATTATTGCTGTTATGGGTTTGAATCGAGCTTAGCCTTGTTCATTTTTTTACACAACACCCCCGTAAAAAATACAACACGGCCCGCTCAAGCCTGCTAGTCCCAAGCCCTTCAAACCCAAAAAACCGCCCCAAAAAGCCCCAAAAAAGCCTTCGTGGCGCTTTTTTAGGGCAAAAAAGGCCTCGCTTGACTTCGGCATGCCGTTCGGGTTGACTGAAACCAGAAAAGATCAATGATTGATATTTTTAACAACAAAGGTGTTGCATCATGTCGGTACCCCCGCGTGCCGTTCAGCTTAACGAAGCGAACGCGTTCCTTAAGGATCATCCTGAGGTTCTGTACGTAGACCTTCTAATTGCGGATATGAATGGTGTGGTGCGCGGCAAGCGCATCGAACGCACCAGCCTCCACAAGGTTTACGAGAAGGGCATTAACCTGCCTGCCTCTTTATTTGCCCTGGATATCAACGGCTCTACGGTGGAAAGCACCGGCCTGGGCCTGGACATCGGTGATGCTGACCGAATCTGTTATCCAATCCCCGACACCCTGTGCAATGAACCCTGGCAAAAGCGCCCTACCGCGCAACTGCTGATGACCATGCACGAACTTGAAGGTGAACCTTTCTTCGCCGATCCGCGCGAAGTGCTCCGCCAAGTTGTAAGCAAATTTGACGACCTCGGTCTGACCATCTGCGCCGCCTTCGAGCTTGAGTTCTACCTGATCGACCAGGAGAATGTGAACGGCCGCCCACAACCGCCCCGCTCGCCGATTTCAGGCAAACGCCCGCATTCGACACAGGTCTACCTGATCGACGACCTCGACGAATACGTCGACTGCCTCCAGGACATCCTGGAAGGTGCAAAAGAGCAAGGCATCCCGGCCGATGCCATCGTCAAGGAAAGTGCCCCGGCACAGTTCGAAGTGAACCTGCACCACGTCGCCGACCCGATCAAGGCTTGCGACTACGCCGTACTGCTCAAGCGCCTGATCAAGAACATCGCCTACGACCATGAGATGGACACCACCTTCATGGCCAAGCCTTACCCAGGCCAGGCAGGCAACGGTTTGCATGTACACATTTCGATCCTGGACAAAGACGGCAAGAACATCTTTGCCAGCGAGGATCCCGAGCAGAACGCCGCATTGCGTCATGCGATCGGCGGTGTGCTCGAGACCCTACCCGCCCAAATGGCGTTCCTGTGCCCTAACGTGAACTCCTACCGTCGTTTCGGCGCACAGTTCTACGTGCCGAACTCGCCGTGCTGGGGCCTGGACAACCGCACCGTGGCGATTCGCGTACCGACCGGCTCGTCCGATGCCGTACGTATCGAGCACCGCGTGGCCGGCGCCGACGCCAACCCTTACCTGCTGATGGCTTCGGTCCTGGCAGGCGTGCACCACGGCCTGACCAACAAGATCGAGCCTGGCGCACCGGTGGAAGGCAACAGCTACGAGCAGAACGAGCAAAGCCTGCCGAACAACCTGCGTGATGCATTGCGCGAGTTGGACGACAGCGAGGTGATGGCCAAGTACATCGATCCTAAATACATCGATATCTTCGTCGCCTGTAAGGAAAGTGAGCTGGAAGAGTTCGAACACTCCATCTCCGACCTTGAGTACAACTGGTACCTGCATACCGTCTAAATGGTTGCTGCCGTAAATGGGGTGAGCCGGCTTGCTCTGGTGAGCAGGCTTGCTGTGGTGAGCGGGCTTGCCCCGCGCCGGGCTGCGCAGCAGCCCTACATCCGGACGCCGGGTTCTTTCTGAAAGAACTCGGCGTTTTTATTGGGGCCGCTTCGCAGCCCAGCGCGGGGCAAGCCCGCTCACCACAGCAAGCCCGCTCACCACAAAAGCCCCCGCCCTAGGTATGGATCCTCCCCAGGCTCTGCGTACAATGCGCTCTGCCTTGTAGGAGACGTCCATGACCACCCGCCCCGCCGCCCCTCGCAAACCCCGTGCCCGCAGCCAGGCCCGGATCGATGCGATTCTCGACGCCGCCCGCACCTTGCTGGCCGCCGAAGGCGTGGCGAGTTTGTCGATCTACAGCGTGGCCGAGCGTGCGCAGATTCCACCGTCGTCGGTGTATCACTTCTTCGCCAGTGTGCCGGCGCTGCTGGAGGCACTGACGGCAGACGTCCATGCGGCCTTCCGGGCAGCGATCCAGGCGCCCATCGAGCACGAGTCACTCAAGCATTGGCGTGACCTGTCCTGCATCGTCGAGCAACGCATGCTCACCATCTACGAACACGACGCCGC
Organism: Pseudomonas sp. CHM02; assembly: GCF_000612585.1. Classification (GTDB taxonomy): domain Bacteria; phylum Pseudomonadota; class Gammaproteobacteria; order Pseudomonadales; family Pseudomonadaceae; genus Aquipseudomonas. The sequence continues at coordinate 307 of NZ_JFCA01000073.1, read as the reverse complement.
CGCACGCCAGTTGATCCTGGCCCAGCACGGGCTCACCGAAGTGACCCAGGCGGATCGTCAGCATGATCTGGAATTGGGGGATTTGATGCTGGAAGTGTTCAACCGCCACTTCGAAGTGCCGACACTGCCCAGCGACGTGGACGTGTTTGCCCTGGCGTTGGAGCTGAGCGACCGCGTGTATGCGCGCTCGGTGCACCAGCACGGCCAGATAACTCCTCGCATGGCCGAGGAAGGCATGCGGGTGTTCGATGCGTATGTAGGGCTTTACCTGCCGCCGTATCTGCCCAAGCGCAAAAACCTGTAGGAG
>NZ_JFCA01000072.1 GCF_000612585.1 Pseudomonas sp. CHM02 | reverse complement strand
CAGCCCCAATAATGCCACCGCATTTTTTGCAGGAAAAACCGGGAGCCTGATTTTAGGGCCGCTGCGCGCCCCAGCGCGGGCAAGCCCGCTCACCATAATGGTGTTCGCGTCCTACCCAAATCCACCAATACCACTATCGCCGGGTTTTGCCTTTCTGCCACACCAGGGACGCATTGCCTGCCTAGCATGGCCTTCATCCGTTCGATGAGGTGCCTTGCATGAACACAGCCCTGACCCAACCCGGCGCGCCCATGAAGGTGCGCGGTATCCAGAAACGCTTTGGCGCCTTTACCGCGCTGGATAACGTCTCCCTGGACGTCGAGGCCGGCGAGCTGGTGTGCCTGCTGGGCCCGTCCGGCTGCGGCAAGACCACCTTGCTGCGCTGCATCGCTGGCCTGGAGCGCCAGGACAGCGGCGAACTTTACCTGGGCAACCGCGATGTCTCCCTATTGCCGCCGCAGGCACGGGACTACGGCATTCTGTTCCAGTCCTACGCGCTGTTTCCCAACCTCACCGTCGAAGCGAACATCGGCTACGGCCTCACCGGCAGCGGGCGGGACGAAGTGCGCAAGCGCGTCGGTCAGATGCTGGAATTGGTCGGCCTGGTGGGCAGCGAAAAGAAATACCCCGGCCAACTCTCGGGTGGCCAGCAGCAACGGGTTGCCCTGGCCCGTGCCCTGGCCCCGGCACCTTCATTGTTGCTGCTGGATGAGCCGATGTCGGCCCTCGACGCCCGCGTGCGCGAGCACCTGTGCACCGAGCTGCGCCAGCTGCAACGACGCCTGGGCATCACCACCCTGATGGTCACCCACAATCAGGACGAAGCCATGTTGATGGCCGACCGCATTGCCGTGATGAACAACGGCAAGGTCGAGCAATATGCCACGCCCCAGGAGATCTACGACCGCCCGGCCACGCCGTTCGTGGCGGAGTTTGTCGGCCAGGGCAACTGGCTGCCGTTCAGCCGCAACAGTGCCAGCCACGCCCAGGTCGGCGGGATGAACATGCGCCTGGCCGACGATGCCGGCGCGGCCAGGTCCGGGCGCCTGTTCTGCCGCCCGGAAGCCATCAGCGTCAACCCGCCGGTGCATGAAGAGAACCTGTTTCCGGCCAAGGTCCGCGAGGTCACCTTTCTCGGCAACCGCTGCCGCATGAGCTTTGAGCTGGAGCATCTGCCCGGCCATCCGCTGCTGGCCGAACTGGCTCCGGAAGCCTTGCCACGCCTGGGTGCCCAGGATATCTGGGTGGCCTTGCCACCGCGCAGCCTGCAGGTGTTTGCCTGAGATGGCTGCGGTGATGACACTGCCGCGCCAGGCCACCCGCGCTGAAACCGGCGATCGCATGTTTGTGCTCGGTGGCAAGCTGTTGTGGCTGTTGCTGTTGAGCATCGCCGTGCTGCTGCCATTGCTGGCGATCTTCTGGCGTGGTTTCAGCACCGAAGCCGGGCAGGGCGGTGGCCTGGTGGCTGCACGGGAACTGGTCACGAGCGCCAACTTCCACTGGTTGTTGGGCAATAGCCTGAAGGTCTCTCTCAGCGTGGCGGCCATTGTCGTACCGCTTGCCTACCTCTTTGCCTATGCCCTGCAACGCACCTTGATCCCCGGCAAGGCGATCTGGCGCGGCATGTCCTTGCTGCCGCTGATGGCGCCGTCGATGCTGCCGGGCATTGCGCTGGTGTATCTGTTCGGCAACCAGGGCCTGCTGCGCGGGCTGCTCTCGGAGAACATCTACGGCTTCTGGGGCATTGTGCTGGGGGAGGTGATCTACACCTTCCCACATGCCTTGATGATTTTGCTGTCGGCGCTGTCCCTGGCGGATGCGCGCCTGTTCGATGCAGCCGCCAGCATGGGCGCGAGTCCGGCCAGGGCATTTCGCAGCATCACTTGGCCGGCCACGCGCCAGGCGGTGTTCGCCGCGTTTTGCCTGGTGTTTACCCTTACCATCACCGACTTCGGCGTGCCCGTGGTGGTCGGCGGCGATTATCAGGTGCTGGCGCTTGAGGCCTACAAAGCGGTGGTTGGCCAGCAACAGTTCGGTCGCGGCGCGCTGATCGGCATGGTGTTGCTGCTGCCGGCGCTGTTCAGCTTCGGTGTCGATGCGTGGCTGCGTCGTCGTCATGGCGACTCAATGAGCGGGCGCGCCCAGGTCTTCCAGCCAGCGCCATCGCGCACCAGGGACGCCTGCTACCTGGCCATCGTGCTGCTGATCTGCGCAGTGTTGCTGCTGGTGTTCGGCATGGCGGTGTATTCCTCGCTGGTGAAATTCTGGCCGTACAACCTGTCGCTGTCGCTCAACCACTACCAGTTCGAAGACACCGCCGGCGGCGGCTGGCTGGCCTATCGCAACAGCCTGACCCTGGCGTTGTGCACGGCGTTGATCGGCAGCGTGCTGATCTTCACCGGGGCCTACCTGATGGAGAAGACCCGTGGGCAGAAAGGCCTGAACCTGGCGCTGCGCCTGCTCAGTTTTGTGCCGATGGCGGTGCCTGGGTTGGTGCTGGGCCTGGGCTATGTGTTCTTTTTCAACCTCAACGGCAACCCGCTGCATGTGTTCTACGGCACCATGACCCTGCTGGTGGTGTGCACCATTGCGCACTATCTGACCACCGCACAGATGACCGCCACCACCGCACTGCGCCAACTCGACGCCGAATTCGAAGCTGCCGCGCTGTCGCTCAAGGCACCGTTGTACCGCCATTACCTGAAAGTGACGGTGCCGATCTGCCTGCCGGCGCTGCTGGACATCGTGCGCTACCTGTTTGTGTCGGCGATGACCACCGTGTCCGCCGCGATCTTTCTCTACAGCCCCGACACCATCCTCGCCGCCGTTGCCGTGTTGAACATGGACGACGCCGGCAACGTGGGCGGTGCGGCGGCCATGTCGACCCTGATCCTGTTCACCTCAGGCAGCGTCTCGCTGTTGCTGGCGTGGGCCTCACGTGGCGCGCTGCGCCGTTCCCAAGCCTGGCGCCAGACCGCGCCTGGCCAATAAAACATCCTTGAAGGAGGTGCTCCATGTTCAAGCCCCTGGCGCTGGTCGCTGCCGTACTCACCGCATTCAGCCTGAATGCCTTCGCCAAGACCGAGTTGACCGTGTACACGGCCCTCGAAGCCGAGCAGTTGAAGACCTACAAAAAGGCCTTCGAGCAGGCCAACCCGGATATCGAGATCAAATGGGTGCGCGACTCCACCGGCATCATCACCGCCAAGCTGCTGGCCGAGAAAGACCGCCCGCAGGCCGACGCGGTCTGGGGCCTGGCCGCGTCCAGCCTGGCGATTCTTGATCAGCAAGGCATGCTGGACAGCTACGCGCCGAAGGACCTGGACAAGATCGGCAAAAACTACCGCGACGCCGCCAACCCACCGGCCTGGGTCGGCATGGATGTGTGGGCCGCAACCATCTGCTTCAACACCGTCGAAGCCGAGAAGCAGGGCCTGACCAAGCCGGTGAGCTGGCAGGACCTGACCAAGCCTGAGTACAAGGGCAAGATCGTCATGCCCAACCCTGCCTCGTCCGGCACCGGTTTCCTGGACGTCAGCGCCTGGTTGCAGACCTACGGCGAGAAGCAAGGCTGGCAGTACATGGACGACCTGCACCAGAACATCGGCCAGTACGTTCACTCCGGCTCCAAGCCGTGCAAGCTCGCGGCTTCGGGTGAATTCCCGATCGGGATTTCCTTCGAATACCCGGCCGTGCAGTTGAAACGCCAGGGCGCGCCGCTGGACATTATCCTGCCGAAAGAAGGCCTGGGCTGGGACATCGAAGCCACGGCGGTGATCAAGGGCAGTGCCCACGCTGACGCTGCGAAAAAACTGGCCGACTTCTCCGCCAGCCCTGCTGCCATGGACCTGTACAAGGACAACTTTGCCGTTCTCGCCCAGCCCGGCATTGCCAAGCCGCAGACCGAATTGCCGGCCGACTATGAACAGCGCTTGATCAAGAACGACTTCGCCTGGGCGTCGAAGAACCGCGACAGCATCCTGGCCGAGTGGCGCAAGCGTTATGACGGCAAGTCGGAGAAGGTGGCTCAGTAATCAGAGACCGCTATCGCCGGCAAGCCGGCTCCAGGGTTTACGCGATCCAATGTAGGAGCCGGCTTGCCGGCGATAGCGCCCGTACCTCCAGGACATCATTTCATGACACACCACAGCGATCTGCTGATCATCGGCGCCGGCATCCTCGGCCTGTCCCATGCCTATGCCGCCGCCAGACGCGGCCTCAAGGTCAAGGTGTTCGAGCGCAGCGCCACGCCACTGGGCGCCTCGGTGCGCAACTTTGGCCAGGCGCTGGTCACCGGGCAACCGCCGGGGCCGATGCTCGACCTGGCGCGGGAAAGCCGCGCTATCTGGGGGCAATGGGCCGAACGGGCGGGGCTGCAGCTCAAGCGCAACGGGTCCTATTTGTTCGCCCGTACCGAAGCGGAAGAGCATTTGCTGGAGGCCTTCTGCGCCGGCCGCGCCGCAGAGCACGGCTACAACGTCGAACTGCTGCAAGGCGCAGCCATGAAGGATCTGTACGGTGGCCAGTTCCGTCATCACCGCGCGGCATTGCATGGCAGGGACGATCAGCAGTTGTATTCGCGTGAAGCGATCCCGGCGCTGATCCACTACCTGGCGCAAGAGCTGAACGTGGAGTTCTACTTCTCCACGCTGGTGCGAGACGTGGAGCCGGGGCAGTTGCACAGTGCGGCAGGCAGTTTTCGCGGCGAGCAGATCATCGTGTGTTCCGGTCACGACTATCAGACCCTGCTGGCCGAAGCGATCGCCGAGCTCAACCCGAGTATTTGTCGCCTGCAAATGTTGCGTGCCCGGCCAACCGTGAACCTGAACTTGCAACACGCGTTGCTCACCGGCTTGAGTTGCGTGCACTACGGCGCGTTCGCCGACTTGCCGGAAGCCGCGCCGGTGCAGGCGCAAATCCTGCGTGAAACCCCTTACTTGCATGAGCACGGGATTCACCTGCTGATCAGCCCGACGCCCCATGGTGAACTGATCATCGGCGACTCCCATGACTACGGCAGCGATGCATCGCCGTTCAATGCCGAGCAGATCGACGACTGGATGATCGAACTGGCCGAGCAGACCCTGGGCTGCAGGATCCAGGTGGTGGAGCGCTGGCAGGGCGTGTATGGCTCGCGCGGGCCGGGCCCGTTCTCCTTCGTGCGGGCTGCTCCAGGGGTGAGTGCGGCGTTGATGCACACCGGTGTGGGCATGAGCGTGGGGCCGGCGATGGCCGAGCGAAATATCACAACACTGTGGGGAGCGGCGTGATGAACCCGGAACAGGCGATTGCCGAGGTCTTCGGCTTATACGAAAAACATGGCACGGCGGATTACATCGGCGAGCCGGTGTCGCAGATCGAGCACATGTCCCAGGCTGCGCAGTTGGCCATGGCCGAAGGCTTTGACGACGAAGTGGTGCTGGCGGCGTTTTTCCACGATATCGGCCACCTTTGCGGCCAGGGTGGCGAGAACATGGGCGGGTATGGCGTGGTCAGCCATGAGCGGCTGGGGGCGGATTACCTGCGCCGCGCGGGCTTCAGCGAGCGCATGGCCAAGCTGGTGGAATATCACGTGCAAGCCAAGCGTTACCTGACCTTCAGCCAGCCGGACTACTACGCCCGCCTCAGCGAAGCCAGCCGCCGCACCCTGGCTTATCAGGGCGGGGTGATGAGCGCCGAAGAAGCCCAGGCGTTCGAACAGGACCCGCTCTGCGCCGTGAGTTTGCGCATGCGTCATTGGGACGAACAGGCTAAGGAAATGCATGTGCCGGTGCTTGACCTGCAGACTCTCAAGGTGAAGGCCGAACGGCTACTGACCGTGTAGATACACCGCACGGCAAACGCCGATTCGCCGTCTGTAGTGGGCTTATCCATGTCCTTAAAGTGAGTGCTTCTTACCAAAGGAGCACTCTCATGCGTTATCTGAAGGCGATCGCTCAAGACCGCAGTGGCAACGGCGTAGCCGATACGATCCTGCTGCATTTTTATGAACGCAGTTCCAGGCAGCCTGATGACCTGATACACGAAGCCGTTGCTGTTGACATGAATGCCGATGGCGTCACGGACTTTCAGTTCGCTGGAGATATCAACGGTGATGGCATTGGCAATATCGCCGACAAATTGTTGCTCAGGGCGTTTGCCGAGACGTTTCTCAAGTTGTGCTGGTTCAACCAGGGGGAAAGCTCACAGCGCGTCCTGGTGCTGGCCGCTACTCAATACACCTCTGAAGGTGTGCCTGGTGCGGTCGAATTGGGCTTTTTCGACCGACTCAGCCCTGTTCGAAAACCTACCCTCATATTTCGGGCATCAGGCCATGACGGCGATGGTAACGGCGTGCTGGAGTCATTTACGCAGACCGATGTGAACAACGACGGTATCGCAAACAACGCCGACAAGGCGCTGATTCGGTCGATGTGCAACAGCTTCCTGGCATTCAAGTGGTATGACCAGGCTGGCGCCAGCGTCAGTGAGCGCAAACCCGTCAGTGGGCCAATGCGCTACTTGAAAGTGACGGCCCAGGACATGAGCGGCAATGGTCAGGCGGATACGGTCATCCTGCACTTTTATCAGCAGCGGGCCGGCTGTCCTGATGAATTGGTCCACGAGATCTTTGCGGTGGATATGAGTGCCGATGGCAACGTCGATCTTCAATGGGCGGACGACCTTAACCCGGTCACACGGCCACGCATGTTGGAAAAGCACCAAGTGGACACCTTTGCCGACAGCTTTTTGAAGTTGAACTGGTTCAATAAGCGCAGTCATTGGCAACGCACGCTGACCCTGTACGTCGAACACTTCGGGAAAACGGGGCGCCCTAACGCCATCAAGCTGGACTTCCATGAACGCACAGCATCGGAATTCAAGGGATCGCTGGTTTATAAGGCCGCTGCCTATGACGGCGACAGCGACGGCGTGCTGGAATCGTTTACCAACAGTGATGTCGACCGCAACGGTATCGCCGATAACGCTGATAAAGCGCTGATTCGAACGTTATGCACCACGTTTCTGGCATTTGAGTGGTACGCGTTGTAACCGCGTTACGCTTCGTCAAGCCGGGTGGCCAATGCTTCGACCTGTTCCTGGCGCTCGGCCTGGCTGAGCCTGGCGTGGGGGTTGAGCGACGACCATTGTGGATGGGCGCGGGCCTTGTGCAGGGCGTCGGGCAACTTGCCTTCGCGCCAAGTCTTGTCCTGCGGCGTGTCGACCTTGATGCTGTGCATCGCCGCATGGCCGCGCAGGTTCAGGGCCTTGAGCAATTGGCGTTGGCGCAGGGCGAGCAGGCGCAGCACGCTGTCGTCGACGGTCAGCTCCCGCTGGCCCTTGATCTTGCCCAGCAGGCGGCTGCCATAGCTGCGTGCGGTTTGCAGCGCGCCACCGGCAATCGCACCCGCGATGGCGGCGGCGCCGAGCGTCAGGCCGCCGACCAACAGATCCACGCCGGCACCCGCCGCTGCGCCGGCGGCGATCCCGCCACCGACGCGCACGCCGAGTTGCTTGAGGGTTTCCGGGTTGAACAGGTCATCGCCCCAACGGCCGTCGAGCAAAGGCAAGTCGCTCGCGGCGGCATCCTGCGGGCGGAAGCCGAACAACTTGAGCAAGGCTTCCACGCATTTTTGTTCGCGTTGGCGCACGGCTTTGCGCAAATCACCGATGGCTTGCTGCTCATCCTCGGTGACCACGCTGCGGCGGCAGGCGGCGCAGTCGATCAGCAGCTCGGCAATCAACTGCGCCGCGCTTTGCTGGCGAGCCTGGCGTTGGGCTTGCTGGTCGAGAATCAACCGCTCCAACTGCGGTCGCGCGTTTTCCAGCAGCAAGGCGAGGCTTTCATACAAGCGCCGTTCGCCGTCTTCCGGCGGCGCCACGCTGTCGAAGCGCACCAGCGCATGCAGGCCAAGACGGGCCAGGGCTTCGCGCCAGTCCGGCTCGCGGTGGTCGCTGCTGCTGACGAAGTTGAGCACCGGCAGCAACGGTTTGCCGCAACTGGCCAGCACTTGCAGCTCGTCGCGGTACTTGGCCAGCACCGGTTCGCGGGCGTCGATCACATACAGGCCGGCGTCCGAGGCCAGCAGTTGGCGCAGCACCTTGGCTTCCTGTTCGAAGCGCTGGCGGGCTTCGCTGCCTTCCAGGAAGCGCGCCAGGCGTGCCGGGCCGTCAAGGCGTTCACCGGGGCGATCCAGGCGCTCCAGGTAGTCGAGCAGGGCGATGGCGTCTTCCAGGCCGGGAGTGTCATACAGCTCCAGCAAGGCTTCGCCCTCCACCGACAGCCGCGCACCTTCGACATGCCGCGTGGTGCTGGGGCGATGGGACACTTCGCCGAAGCCCACGTCACGGGTGAGGGTGCGCAGCAGCGAGGTCTTGCCAACGTTGGTGTGGCCGACCACGGCAAGTTTCAGGGGCTTAGTCATGACCGGTCTCCAGCCAGTTCAACGGCGCGCAGTCGGCGAACGGCAGTTCAAGCTGTTGCAGCGCGGCATGCCAGTCGCCCAGGCGCTCGGCGTCCAGGGCCTGGCCGGGCGGCGCTTGCAGCAGCCACACGCGGGTGGCGGTGGCGCTGCGCGCCAGTTCGGCGATCAGCGCCAGGCTGCCACGGTCGGGCGAGCGGCGCGGGTCGCAGGCGATGGCCAGGCGCGCGGGCGGAAAACGTGTCAGTTGTTCCAGCAGTTTGTGGCGCGATTCACGGCTGTCGAGGATGCCGGCGTTCTTCACGCTGGCCGGCAATCTGGGCGGCCAGGCGTGCTGGTCGTCCAGCTCGATGGCTACCAGCAGGGCGCCGTCGCTTTCCAGTTCACTGACGCCGCCGCTGACGTGGTGCAGTTGTTCGGGTGCAGCGTCGTTGACGCCAAGGCGCTCGCTGCTCGGCATCAGGCGCTCGCGCAACTGGCTGTACCCGGGCAGGTTGAGGTCCAGGCGCAGGGCGGCGCGGCCACGTTTCCAGCGCCACAGGCACAGCAGGGCGAGGAGCAGGCGCGGCAGCAGGCCGTAGACCAGCAGTACGCCGACCAGCCAGGCGGCCCAGGCTTGGCGGGCACTTTCGATGTTCAGGGCGGAATCGCCGCTGGCGCGGATCATCTCGACGGTCGGCACGTTGAAGCCCAGCAGGGCGGGTAGAGTGCCGAGGGCCTGGGTGACGGCCACAAAGGTATCGGCGCCGAGAATGGTGGTTTCCCACACAAAGCCGTAGCGGCGGGTGGCGAGCAGTGTCAGCAGAATCACCAAGGCACTGAACAGCGCCAGCAGCCACAGGCTGTTGACCAGCACACCCACCGCCCAGCGATTGAGTTTTTGCCGTTGCAGCAGCAGTAATAGCGCGGGTGCCAGTTGGGCGGCCTTGGCGTCGCGGGCGAGCTTTTCACTGAGCCACAGCCACAGTCGGCCGAGGCTGGCGCTGTGCTCGCCGGCAAACAGCAGGCCCAGGCCCCAACTGATCAGCAGAATCAGGTTCAAGCCGAGCAGGCTGCCCAAGGCCCAGAACACATTCACCGGCGTCAGGCCGTTACCCAGCGCAGCAAAGGCCAGGCCGGCGCCGCTGATCACGGCGACGAGGGCCAGCAGCACCAACGCCAGACGCGCGCCCTGCAGCCAGCGGTTGAGGGCCGCCGTGAGCCCGTCGCGCTCGGCCAAGTGCAGGGCGCGCTGCTGGATGCGCGTCGGCAGGTCGCCGCCGGCCGTGCGGGCCAGGCGGTTGGCTTCGAGGTCTTCCAAGTTGCCGGCGTGTTCTTCGCGCAGGCGCACGGTTTCTGTCAGCCAGAGTGTGTGCAGCGGGTTCAGTGCAGTCACGCGCCATCCTGTCGTATCAGTGAGCCTGGAGCATAACCGCTGGGTCGTGGCTCTGGTATTCTCGTCGCCATGAAAAAAACTCTCCCTTTAAGCCTGATCGCAGCCCTCGGTGAAAACCGTGTGATCGGCGTCGACAACAGCATGCCCTGGCATTTGCCGGGGGATTTCAAATATTTCAAGGCCACCACCCTGGGCAAGCCGATCATCATGGGACGCAAGACCTGGGACTCCCTGGGCCGACCGCTGCCGGGACGCTTGAACCTTGTGGTTAGCCGTCAGACCGATCTGGCGCTGGAAGGTGCGGAAGTTTTTCCGTCACTGGATGCGGCGGTAGCGCGCGCCGAGGAATGGGCCAAGGCGCAAGGCGTGGACGAGCTGATGTTGATTGGTGGCGCGCAGTTGTATGCGCAGGGGCTGGAGCAGGCGGATCGCCTGTATCTGACGCGGGTAGCGTTGAGTCCGGAGGGGGATGCTTGGTTTCCGGAGTTTGATGCGGGCCAGTGGAAGCTGGTGTCGAACCTGGAGAACCCAGCTGAAGGCGACAAGCCAGCTTACAACTTCGAAGTCTGGGAAAAAGCCTAAGAGCTTCGCGAGCAAGCCCGCTCCCACATTTGACCGATTTCTAACATGAGAATGCGGTCAAATGTAGGAGCGGGCTTGCTCGCGAATGCGGTCCATCAGGCCTGCACTAACTCAGCATGCTCATCGGCATTCAACAACGCTTTATCCGTCTGCCCCATGACCTGGCTGGTGATCGCACCGGCCGTCATCGATCCATTGACGTTCAGCGCCGTGCGGCCCATGTCGATCAGCGGCTCCACGGAAATCAGCAGTGCCACCAGTGACACCGGCAAGCCCATGGCCGGCAGCACGATCAGCGCGGCGAAGGTCGCACCGCCGCCCACGCCCGCCACACCGGCCGAACTCAGGGTCACAATCGCCACCAGGGTCGCGATCCACAGTGGGTCCAGCGGGTTGATGCCCACGGTCGGCGCGACCATCACCGCCAACATTGCAGGGTAAAGACCGGCGCAGCCGTTCTGGCCGATGGTCGCACCAAACGAAGCGGCGAAGCCGGCGATGGATTGCGGGACGCCCAGGCGACGGGTCTGCGCTTCAATGCTCAGCGGGATCGCCGCCGCGCTGGAGCGGCTGGTAAAGGCAAAGGTCAGCACTGGCCATACCTTGCGGAAGAAGCGCAGCGGGTTGATCCCGGCCAGGGACAGCAGCAGGCCGTGCACCACAAACATCAGGCCCAGGGCCAGGTACGAGACCACGACAAAACTGCCGAGCTTGATGATGTCCTGCAGGTTGGAACCGGCGACCACTTTGGTCATCAGCGCCAATACGCCATAGGGGGTCAGCTTCATCACCAGGCGCACCAGGCGCATCACCCAGGCTTGCAGGGTGTCGATGGCGTTGAGCACTTTCTGGCCTTTTTCCACGTCATCCTTGAGCAGTTGCAGCGCGGCAACCCCCAGGAAAGCGGCGAAAATCACCACGCTGATGATCGAGGTCGGCTTGGCCCGGGCCAGGTCGGCAAACGGGTTGGCCGGCACGAACGACAGCAGCAGTTGCGGGATATTCAGGTCGGCGACCTTACCGGCGTAATCACTCTGGATCACTTGCAGGCGCGCCATTTCCTGGGTACCGGCCACCAGGCCTTCGGCGGTGAGGCCGAACAGGTTGGTCAGGGCGATACCGATCAGCGCCGCAATCGCGGTGGTGAACAGCAGCGTGCCGATGGTCAGGAAGCTGATCTTGCCCAGGGACGAGGCATTGTGCAGGCGTGCCACGGCGCTGAGGATCGAGGCGAACACCAGCGGGATCACGATCATTTGCAGCAGTTGCACGTAACCGTTGCCGACCAGGTCGAACCAGCCGATGGAGGCTTTGAGCACCGGGTTGCCGTCACCGTAGATCGTGTGCAGAACGGTACCGAACACCACGCCAAGTACGAGGGCAACCAGTACCTTCTTGGCGAGGCTCCAGTTTGTGTGACGGGTTTGTGCCAGGCCCAGCAGCAGGGCCACGAACACCAGTAAGTTGAGAGTCAGGGGCAGATTCATTGAAGCTCCGTTGAGAAGGCAGCCAATCGCGTGAGCCTGCGATTGCGAACCGGAAAGCCTAACAGCTTGAAATATATTGATTTAATACCGATATGGAATGGTGACTGTCGTTTTTGGAATAAGCATCTGGCGCAGATGCACATGCCTTTGGCGCGATCACGACGCAAGCGGTCGTGCTCGGGCGGAAACTGTCACAGGGATTTGTTAGCGTCGATGTTTTTAACTCAGGGAGAAAACGCATATGAAGCTCGCTTCGAGATTGTTTGCCGCCGCGCTGTGTCTGGGCCTTGCCGGACAAACCATGGCCGCCACCGAGTTGAAACACTGGCCGGCTCCCGCCGCCGAGCAACTGAACAAAATGATCGCCGCCAATGCCAACAAGGGTAATTACGCGGTGTTCGACATGGACAACACCAGCTACCGCTACGACCTCGAAGAATCCCTGTTGCCCTACATGGAAAACAAGGGCCTGATCACCCGCGACAGCCTTGATCCGTCGCTCAAGCTTATGCCGTTCAAAGACACCGCCGACCATAAGGAAAGTCTGTTCAGTTACTACTATCGCCTCTGCGAAGTGGACGACATGGTCTGCTACCCGTGGGTTGCCCAGGTGTTCTCCGGTTTCACCCTCAAGGAGCTCAAGGTGCAGGTCGATGAGCTGATGGCCTCCGGCAAGCCCGTGCCCGTCAGCTATTTCGAAGGCGACGTGGTGAAGCAGTCCGAAGTGCAACCGCCGAAAGTCTTCACCGGCCAGGCCGAGCTGTACAACAAATTGATGGAAAACGGCATTGAGGTGTACGTGATGACCGCCGCCTCGGAAGAGCTGGTGCGCATGGTCGCCGCCGATCCGAAGTACGGCTACAACGTCAAGCCCGAGAACGTCATCGGCGTGACCACCTTGCTCAAGGACCGCAAGACCGGCGAGCTGACCAGCGCGCGCAAACAGATCACCGCCGGCAAATATGATGACAAAGCCAACCTCGGCCTGGAACTGACTCCGTACCTGTGGACCCCGGCCACCTGGATGGCGGGCAAGCACGCAGCGATCCTCACTTATATCGACGAGTGGAAAAAACCGGTGATCGTCGGGGGCGACACGCCGACCAGCGATGGCTACATGCTGTTCCACGATGTGGACGTGGCCAAGGGCGGCATCCACCTGTGGATCAACCGCAAGGACAAGTACATGACCCAACTCAACGGCATGATCGCCAAGCACGCGGCGGCGCAAGCCAAGGAAGGGTTGCCGGTGACGGCGGACAAGAACTGGGTGATCGTCAAGCCTGACGAAATCCAGTAGCCCCCACGCAACCTTGGAGCCCGGCTTGCCGGCGATGGCGTCAGTGAGATCAACGCAAGACTCGTCATCGCCGGCAAGCCGGTTCCTACAGCGGTCGGCAAAAATAGATATCAATTGCGAACAAATCTCATCTTCTGCTAGCGTGCGCACTTCCTGAACCCTCCGTTCTTCTCAAGGTAGTGCTGTGTCCTCCTGGAATTCGCAGATCGCGCGCCTGTTCGCGGAGCAGAAGAAAGCCCTTGAAGCCTTCGTCACCCGCCGCACCGGCAGCGCCCAAGTGGCTGCCGACCTGACTCAGGAGTCGTTCCTGCGCCTGGCGCGGCTGGACTCCGGCGAGAAGATCGACAACCTGCCAGCCTTCCTTTTCACCATCGCCAGTAACCTGGTGCGCGATCACCAGCGCCAGGCCATCCGCCGCGAGCGCCTCGATGCTGGCGAACCCAGCGAGGAGCTGCCCTGCAGCAACCCCGGTGCCGACGAACAATTGGCCGCCTACCAGCAGGAACAACTGATGCAGGACGCGATCCTGGCGCTGCCCGAAGCGACTCGGCAGATCTTCCTGCTTTATCATGTCGACGAACTTTCCTACCGCGAGATTGGCGAACGCCTGGTGATCACCCCGCGCAGTGTGGAATATCAATTGCGTCGCGCCTTGATGGAATGCCGCGCCTACATCCAGACGCGGCTAGCCTGCGACACACAGGGACGTCGGTCATGACTGCTATACATACTGCCGATGAGTTGTTCGAGGAGGCGTCCGGCTGGTACTTCCGCCTGCAGGCCGAGGACGTGACCGCGGCCGAAATGGACGCCTTTGCCGCCTGGCTCGGGCAGGGCCAGGCCCAGGATGATGCGTGGCAGGAAGTGCAGGCGATGCTGGGCGGTTTGCGTGAGCCGGCACGCCTGATTCGCCGCGCCGAGCAGGCTGCCTGGCGCAAACCCGCCCGGCGTTGGGCCTATGCCGCCGCGATGCTGCTGGCCGTAGGGCTGACCGTGCAGAACACTCCCTGGCTGGACCGACTGCGTGCGGATTACGCCACCAGCACTGGCGAATCGCGCACCGTCGAGTTGGCGGACGGCTCCCAGCTGCAGCTCAATACCGACAGCGCGATTCAAGTGCGCATGCGTGACGGGGAGCGTCAGATTCGCTTGCTGCGCGGTGAAGGGTTTTTCAGCGTCACCAAGGACCCGGCGCGACCTTTCGTAGTGCAGTCAGGCGATGGCTGGGTGAAGGTGGTCGGCACCCAGTTCAGCGTGGCGCGACGCGACGCGCAGACGCGTGTGCAAGTGGCGCAGGGCAAGGTGCAGGTCAGTGCCGGCAGCGGCGCGCCGGTTTACCTGGAGCCAGGGCGGGCGGTGGAGTATCAGGACCAGCGCCTTGCCGACGTTCACGGTTTCGATCCGGCCAGCGGCTTTGCCTGGCGTCAGCGGCAACTGGTGTTCCGTCAGCAACCGCTGTCGGAAGTGGTCAGCGAGTTGAACCGCTACTGGCCCGGCAAGACGCTGGTGCTGGGCGAGGCGCTGCGTAATCGCGTGGTGTCCGGCGTGTTCGAGATCGACAAACCCGATGCCGTGATCAAGGCACTGGAATACACCCTCAACCTGCGCGCCGAGCACTACACCCCGTATTTACTGGTGTTGCGTGAAGGCAACGCGTCCTGACCGCAACTTTCTCAAAATATTTTCAGGGTTTTCCCACAAGCCATCGTCCTTGATCACTGAGGCGTAAATAGTAAGCACTCTCAAGTAGTGCGGCGCCGATCACAGACTTTTGCACCGGGGAGCACCATCCATGGCACACCGATTCGCCGCACGGCCCTTGCTGGCACTGGCCATTTCCATGGCCTGCGGCACTGCGCCGCTGTATTTGCAGGCCGCCGAGACCACTCAGGCCCAAACCTACCGCTTCGATATTCCAGGACAGAGCCTGGACGGTGCATTGGCGGCGTTTTCGGCGGTGACGCGGGTTCAGGTGTTGGTGAATGGTGAGTTGACCCAAGGGGTGGTGTCGCCGGGGGTGGGTGGCAACCTGGGGCAGCGTGAAGCCTTGGGGCAACTGCTCGGAGGCACGGGGCTGAGTGCGGCATTTATCAACGCAGACACCGTCACCCTGGAAAAGCGCGTGGACACCGGTGGCGCCCTCGAAGTCGGTGCCACCACCATCAGCGCCGAACGCATGGGCGCCACCACCGAAGGCACCGGCTCCTATACCACGGGGGCCGTGACCTTGGGCAAAGGTGAACAGAAACTCAAGGACATCCCGCAATCGGTCAGCGTCATGACCCGCAAGCAGATGGACGACCAGAACACCACCAAGCTGTCCGAAGTGGTCAAGCGCACCCCCGGCCTGACGGCGACCAAATCCCCTGGCCCCGGGATGTTCATCTACTCCCGGGGTTTCGAAGTCGGCACCCTGCAATACGACGGTGTTGGTATTCCGCGTAACACCTACGCGCTGGGCAGTTACCTCACCGAAAACATGGCGATCTACGACCGCGTGGAAACCCTGCGTGGCCCGGCCGCCTTGCTGCAAGGTGCGAACAGCCCTGGCGGCACCATGAACCTGGTGCGCAAGCGCGGGCAACAGGCCCCGACGGTGACGGTCACTGCCAAGGCCGGTTCCTGGGACCACTACGGCACTCAAGTGGACGCGGGTGGCCCGCTCAATGCCGAAGGCACCTTGCGCGGCCGGTTTGTGGCGGACTACGACACGACCGATTCTTTTGTCGATTACGCCGGCGGCTGGAACCAGACAGTCTACGCAGCGGTGGACTACGATTTCACGCCAGACACCACCGTCGGCGTGGGCATCAGCAACCAGAAGGGGCATTCGCGCCCCAACTTCATGTCGTTGCCGCGTTACGCCAACGGCAGCGACATTGGCCTCCCGCGCTCGACCTTCGTCGGTGCCAGCTGGAACCGCAACGTCAATAACCAGACCCAGGTGTTTGCCGATATCGAGCATCGCTTCAACGATGACTGGAAGGTGAAGGCCGCTCTGGTGGCCATGGATGAGCGCAACGACGCGACCTACCAGGCGACGTGGGACACCATCCCCAATCCCGGTGACATCGGTACCGTGCGTTACGTGGACTGGGTCACTGACTTCAACACCAAGAGTCGCGGTGTAGATGTGTATGTCGACGGCAAGTTCGAAGGCCTGGGTTTGCGGCAGGAGATGGTACTGGGCGCCAACTATTCCAAGCTCACCACGGATGATTTCTGGGCGCGCGCGGCCACGCCGGGTGCGGATATCTTCAACATCGACCACAACCGCCCGCAGCGCGACAGGAATCAGCTATTCCAGGCGGGAAATGCGACGAAGAGCTGGTATGACATTCGTCAGAAGGGGATTTATGGCACGTGGCGCGTCCAACTCGTGGACCCGCTGACGTTGATCCTGGGCGCGCGCACCAGTTGGTATGACTATTCCTACACGGACCAGAGCGGTTTCCACGGTGTGTACGACGCCCCTACCCAGAGCACTACGCAAAGCAATGGTCACGTCACGCCGTACACCGGCCTGGTGTATGCGCTCAACGAGCAATGGTCTGCCTACGCCAGCTACACCGATGCCTTCGAGCCACAAACCAACCTGACCACCGCGTTGACCGTGCTCAAGCCCATTGAGGGCCAGAACTACGAGCTGGGCCTGAAGGGCGAACTGGCTGGCGGTCGCCTCAATACCTCGTTTGCGGTGTTCCGCTATGACCAGGAAAATCGTGCGGCCCAAGACCTGCAAGGCGGCAAAGTCTGTGGCGGCTGGTACTGCTCGCTCGCGTCCGGCAAGGTCCGTAGCCAGGGCTTCGAGGCCACCTTGAGCGGTGAAGTGCTGCCTGGCCTGCAACTGGTCTCCAGCTACACCTACAACACCACTAAATTCCTCAAGGACGACACCTACGAAGGCAAGATCTTCAGCACCTGGACGCCCAAGCACCTGCTCAAGGTCTGGGGGGATTACCAGTTGCCGGGCGACTGGAGCACAGTCAGCGTCGGCGCCGGTGTGACGGCGCAAAGCAGCACCGTTGCCTATGACCGCACATTCAGCGTGCCGGGCAATGCACTGTGGGATTCGCGGGTGGCCTACAAGATCAACCAGGAATTCACTGTCGCGGCGAACCTGAACAATATGTTCGACAAGAAGTATTACATCCCGGCGTACAACGCGAACTGGGGCAGTAACTACTATGGCGACCCGCGCAATGTGATGTTCACCATGACCTACACCCCACAATTCTGAGCCATTACGCATAGCCTCATGTGGGAGCGGGCTTGCTCGCGAATGCGCAGTGTCAGTTGACACTTCATTGACTGATCCAACGCATTCGCGAGCAAGCCCGCTCCCACATTTTTGATCCTGAGTGCCCTGAAGGTTTTCACCAGACAAAAAAATGCCCCGCACCTGGCGGGGCATTTTTATGCGCGAGGCTTACAGGCCGTCGAGCATCGCCTTGTTACGCACAGCACCCTTGTCGGCACTGGTGGCCAGCAAGGCATACGCCTTCAACGCGGTCGTCACTTTGCGCGGACGCTTCTCGACCGGCTTCCAGCCTTTCTTGTCCTGCTCGACCCGGCGTGCTGCCAGTTCTTCATCACTGATCAACAGGTTGATCGAGCGGTTCGGAATGTCGATCAGCACCTTGTCGCCATCCTGCACCAGGCCAATCGCGCCACCGGCAGCGGCTTCCGGCGAAGCGTGGCCGATGGACAGGCCCGAGGTGCCGCCGGAGAAACGGCCGTCGGTCAGCAAGGCGCAGGCTTTGCCCAGGCCCTTGGATTTCAGGTAGGACGTCGGGTACAGCATCTCCTGCATGCCCGGGCCGCCTTTCGGGCCTTCATAGCGGATGATCACGATGTCGCCGCCTTTCACTTCGTCGGCGAGGATGCCGCGTACCGCGCTGTCCTGGCTTTCGAAGATCTTCGCGTTGCCTTCGAACACATGGATGGACTCATCCACGCCGGCGGTTTTCACCACGCAGCCATCCAACGCGATGTTGCCGTACAGCACAGCCAGGCCGCCTTCTTTCGAATAGGCGTGCTCGACACTGCGGATGCAGCCGTTTTCACGGTCGTCGTCGAGGGTGTCCCAACGGGTCGACTGGCTGAAGGCGGTCTGGGTCGGGATGCCCGCCGGGCCAGCCTTGAAGAAGGTGTGCACGGCTTCATCGTCAGTCTGGGTGATGTCCCACTTGGCGATGCCTTCGGCGATGGACTTGCTGTGCACGGTCGGCAGGTCGGTGTGCAGCAGGCCGCCACGGGCCAGCGAGCCGAGGATCGAGAAGATCCCGCCGGCGCGGTGCACGTCTTCCATGTGGTACTTCTGGATGTTCGGCGCGACTTTGCACAGCTGTGGCACGTGACGGGACAGGCGGTCGATGTCGCGCAGGTCGAAATCGATCTCGGCTTCCTGGGCCGCGGCCAGCAAGTGCAGGATGGTGTTGGTGGAGCCACCCATGGCGATGTCCAGGGTCATGGCGTTCTCGAACGCCTTGAAGTTGGCGATATTGCGCGGCAACACCGACTCATCGTTCTCGCCGTAGTAGCGCTTGCACAGCTCGACGATGGTACGGCCGGCCTGCAAGAACAGCTGCTCGCGGTCACTGTGGGTGGCCAGGGTGGAACCGTTGCCCGGCAAGGCCAGGCCCAGGGCTTCCACCAGGCAGTTCATCGAGTTGGCGGTGAACATGCCGGAGCACGAGCCGCAGGTTGGGCAAGCGCTGCGCTCGTATTCCGCGACCTTCTCGTCAGAAGCGCTGGAATCGGCGGCGATGACCATGGCGTCCACCAGGTCGAGGCCGTGGGAGGCGAGCTTGGTCTTGCCGGCTTCCATCGGGCCGCCGGAGACGAAGATCACCGGGATGTTCAGGCGCAGGGCGGCCATCAGCATGCCGGGGGTGATCTTGTCGCAGTTGGAGATGCACACGATGGCGTCGGCGCAGTGGGCGTTGACCATGTACTCCACGGAGTCGGCGATGATCTCGCGGCTCGGCAGCGAATACAGCATGCCGTCATGGCCCATGGCGATGCCGTCGTCCACGGCAATGGTGTTGAATTCTTTCGCTACACCGCCGGCGCGTTCGATCTCGCGGGCGACCAGTTGGCCCAGGTCCTTGAGGTGGACGTGGCCGGGTACGAATTGGGTGAACGAGTTGGCAATCGCGATGATCGGCTTCTTGAAGTCGTCATCTTTCATCCCCGTGGCACGCCACAGTGCGCGCGCGCCGGCCATGTTGCGGCCGTGGGTGGATGTTTTCGAGCGGTAATCTGGCATGGAGCACTCCGGGCGGCTAATCGGTATCAAAAGGGAGTGAGCTTCTATTGACGTCTGGAACACCCGAAAAATGGCACTGGTGTCCGGAAGTTGCCGCAAACGCTGCGGGATCGCCGTGCGCATTGGCCTTGAGCTCATAAACCCGCCGGGGGATGACTGGCGATGAATAGGGCCGATTCTACACCGCTGGCGGCTGGAGGGAATGGTTGGGCGTGTATTGGCGGCGTCAACCGACGTCCAATAGTTGCTGGCGACGTGAAATCAATGAATTCAACACGAGAGCCGTTGTACTCAGCAGCAAAAAAGCCAATGCCAGGGTCATTTGCAGGTTAATCGTGCTTATGTTGATCAATGCGCTAATCAATCCACCCAGTATAAAAATTAAAGTGTTCCCAGTCGATGCCGCCGTACCGGCACTTTCCGGGAACACGT
Organism: Pseudomonas sp. CHM02; assembly: GCF_000612585.1. GTDB lineage: Bacteria > Pseudomonadota > Gammaproteobacteria > Pseudomonadales > Pseudomonadaceae > Aquipseudomonas. The sequence continues at coordinate 6,904 of NZ_JFCA01000072.1, read as the reverse complement.
CCATGGCTTTAGAGGTCGCGATGGGCCGACAAATGGTCGTGCCAGTCGTGCAGATAATCATTGGCACCAATACCGTCACCGTTGAAAGCTCAAACGCGCGGGACAGAAAAAGCATCAACAGTCCGGAGCAAAAAATCAGGGCCAAACCGAAAATGATCTGAGTCGTGGGCGCCAGCCAATTAGAGAGTACGCGAGCCACAATGCCGCCAGTCACGTAAGCTGCGCCGTAAAGCAGTAAGGTTAGGGAGAACTCATAGGTAGACAGCTTCAGCTGATCCATGAATATGAGCGGTGATATGACAATGAATGAAAAATGACAGGCGAAAGCAATGGCTGCAATTAGCCAATAACCGACGAAACTTCCGCTGCTCAGTACCCGCTGATAAGCGCGGACGATATTTGGGTTCGGGTGTGGCGTTGTAGGATGATCATCCAGAAAAAAGTACGCTTTTAATAAAACGCCAACAGCCAATGTAATAAAAAGAAAAAAGCTGCCAGGCCAATCAAGAAACTGTTGCAGTAGGCTGCCGAGTAGCGGTGATACGGAGATAAAAATTCCGCTGGCCGTAATCATCAGGATGCGTAACCGATCCCTCTCTTTACCTTCAAACATATCCTGAACCAAGGCCTGTGACAGCACGAAACAGCCGCAGCCTATGGCTTGGATCATCCTGAATATCAGAAACCATGTGTATTCGTTCGAGAACACACAACCGGTTGCCCCGATGATTGATACAACCATCCCTCCAATCAACAAGCCCTTACGCCCAAGGGTATCTGAGAGTGGACCGATTAAAAGTTGTGATAGGGAGATGCCGACGGCAAAAAGGCTGATGGAGAACGCAATGTCTGCAGGCTTACTCTGAAAGTGTGCAGCCAGTGCGGGAAAGGATGGGAGTAGGACATCCAGAGGGAAAACACCGAGTAACACCATAGTCATTAATAGAATGACCGCCGATCTACGCTTTTTTTTGCCTTCGATAGATGTAGATGCATCATTCATCTAAAAGTCCCCTATTAGAGAACATCTGTCGGATTTCAGGTTGTTTGAAGCAGTCGGCTCTTTTCAATGCTTGAAGCGTCGAACTAGCACCTGAGCGCGTGCGAAGAATATGAGCCTGTGGGTCCGCCATCGTGATCAGTATTTGCTGAACAGCGGTCTTGCTCAATTGCACGCTACGTAAACTTCGTTCGAGCCATTTTTTATCAGATTCAAAGAAAATAAAAAGAATCTCTAAGAGCTGTCGTGCGGACGAGAGACGTACTTCGTCGCTCATTTGAAACCACAAATAATAAAATACCTCGCTAAAATAACGGCAGTGTCTTGCTTCGTCAGCCAGATGGTCACTGAGCATCTCCTGAACGCTGCATACCAGCGTATTTTGACAAACCTCACGCAGATCTTTAGCAATGATCGTTTCCGATACGAAGCCAATTAGAAACCATGTGAGTGCTCTCTGCTTATCCGGGATTCTGTCGATAAGATGATTGAGCCGCGTTATTCGTCTGTGCGTGGTCGGTCGGTCAGTCATTCCGTAGAAGTCAATAACTTGCTCGGCAAGCTGATTGGAAAATAGCGCATGGTAACCTTCATCAGTATAGAGTTGCAGCGCAGCTGTTTTCATACGCGGCGGTATTGTAAATTCGAGCTCATCATGAATGATTACTTCGACGGAGCGATTAACAATTCGGTGCTCAAGTAGTGTTGTGTAGTGAAGGAAATTGACTAGGTGATTAGCGCAAAGACGTTTAGTGATGGCCGGATCGGCTGAGCTGATTTCCGGATGACTGAGGTAAGGAAGGAGAGCGGGGGGAAACCAATCTTGTGATTCCAGTTGTTTTTCTATGTCTGTAGGCAATTTATAGTGGTGATCACTGGTGCGTACCGATGCGTGAGTATTCCACTCTCCAAGAGTGAAACGGTTTTTCCATATGCCAGGATCGATGAGTGGCTCAATCATACGTTCTACCCTCGGTTGTTCAACAGTAATTTCAGTTCTTTGCACATTACTTGTCCGTCGCTTTTACCGCACCCAACAAAAAATAAGACTTGTTCAGGGTTGTTTTCTTCAATCTTTAACAATGATTCGACCTGATGGTCTGTCAGCGCGCCAGTCAACCAAGTGCTCAGTCCCAGCGCGGTCGCGACTAATTGAAAGGTTTGTGAGATATGACCTGCTTCGACATAGGCCATCCGATAAGCTCGCGAGTGTTCATATTTCCACCACAGTTTGTCGAGTCGGCAAGTGATGAAAAGACCCGCTGGAAGATTGTTGATGAAGTGCTGTCCTGATAGCACATGTCCTAATGACTGATTAATCTGTGGGTTAACGAGGCTCAGCGTGTGCTCCGCTGCGTTGTAAGCGTAGATACCGGGTTGCAAGCCCTCTATATTTTGAGCATACAGAAAACCTTCGCATGCATTTAATCCTCCGCCGGATGGGCTGCTTCTTCGAGCCTCAAGGCCTTGCGCGACGCTTTCATCAATAGTGTTTATTCTTTCTTTTAGATAGCCTAAGCATAGATAAAGGATCGTACTTATGGCCTGTAAAGGTACAGGTTCGCCCGTGAAGGTTCGGCAGGTTTTTCGGGTAAGCAAAACATGTTGAAGTGAGTGCTCTGGCAGTTTAAGTGGCGTTGGTAAGCGAATTAAAGGAGTGTCAACGTGCTTGATGGATGTTCGGGCTAGAGGAGGAGGGGTGGCTAGTGTTTTCGTACAGTGCTCAAGATAGATACTCGCCCATTCAGCAGCGTTTTCGGGTACTAGGCTACAAGGAATGTTCTTGGTGCCAAAATGAAAAATTTTTGATAGTTCATCCCAGCCCCAAATAAGGCGGTCGGGTGCGAGGTTTGTCAATATTCCTGCTGCGAATAATTGAGCGTCTATTGGGTTTGAGTTATCAAAGTTGTATGGGTTGTTTATCAGTTCGGTGAGCCGTATTGAGTAGGCCAGGTTTAACTCAAACTGTTTATGGTTTTTATAGTCCCACACTACCGTGGCCGGTGTTCGGGGAAGAATGAATATATAAGGGGCTATCTGCATTGCCATGCCTTCCAGTTTTTCTGAAAGCGCTGGGTAGCCGGCACTCCCCAGCGTTTCATTTTCTTAACGGGCTTTCGGTGCTACCACGAAAGCTAAGTTGGCAATGTGAGAAGTTTCCAGGCTGATTGTTTTCATTTTTGAATCTCCTTGATATCACCGGCGAAGGTGATATTTAAAATCATAGGGGCTAATTATGGATTTTCAAGAAAAGACTGCGTAAGACTCTTCGAGTTTTTTTGTCGGATTGGTACTACAAAGTGGTGCGGGTTCTTCGTTTGATTTTTAATTGACGGCCATTGAGAGACTGTCGAGCGTGATGATTTTAGGTAATGAAGTTGGGGATTCCATGTGGAGTCCCCATTTCTGATGTCGATCAGCTATTCGGCAACAATCGGCACGTAATGCTCTTGATATACCGCGTCTCGGCAATCGCCGGGTGTACCGGGTGATCCGGGCCCTGGCCGCCGCGTTCCAGCATCTGGATATTGCGATCCAGGTGACGGGCGCTGGTCAGCAGGATGTTTTGCAGGTCGTCTTCCGGCAAGTGCATGGAGCACGATGCACTGACGAGGATGCCGTCCTTGCTGAGCAGGCGCATGGCTTGTTCGTTCAGGCGACGGTAGGCGCCTTCGCCGTTTTTCATGTCTTTTTTGCGTTTGATGAAGGCCGGTGGGTCGGCGACGATCACGTCGAAGCGTTCTTCGCTGGCTTTCAGTTCTTTCAACGCTTCAAAGACGTCGCCTTCGATGCAGGTCATCTTCTCCGCGACGCCGTTGAGCGCGGCGTTGCGCTCGACGCCGTCGAGGGCGAAGGCCGAGGCGTCGACGCAGAACACTTCACTGGCGCCGAACGTTGCAGCTTGCACGCCCCAGCCGCCGATGTAGCTGTAGAGGTCCAGCACGCGTTTGCCTTTGGCGTACGGCGCCAGGCGTGCGCGGTTCATGCGGTGGTCGTAGAACCAGCCGGTTTTCTGGCCCTGGATCACCGGGGCTTCGAATTTCACGCCGTTTTCTTCCAGCGCTACCCACTCCGGCACCAGGCCGAACACGGTTTCGACGTAGCGGTTGAGGCCTTCGGCGTCGCGCGCGGCAGAATCGTTCTTGAACAGGATGCCGCTGGGCTTGAGCACTTGGGTGAGGGCGGCGATCACGTCGTCTTTATGGGCTTCCATGGTCGCCGAAGCGATCTGCACCACCAGGATGTCGCCGAAACGGTCGACTACCAGGCCTGGCAGCAGGTCGGAATCGCCGTAGACCAGGCGGTAGAACGGTTTGTCGAACAGGCGGTCGCGCAGGGACAGGGCGACGTTCAGGCGGTGCACCAGCAGCGACTTGTCCAGCGGCAACTTGATGTCGCGCGACAGCAGGCGTGCGCAGATCAGGTTGTTCGGGCTCATGGCCACGATGCCCAGGGTCTTGCCGCCGGCCGCTTCCAGGATGGCCTGGTCGCCCGCCTGGAAGCCGTGGAGCGGGGTGGCGGCCACGTCGATTTCGTTGCTGTAGACCCACAGGTGGCCGTTGCGCAAACGACGATCAGCGTTGGCTTTGAGACGCAGGCTTGGCAGGGACATGACGTCGCTCCGGAAAAAAGAGCGGGAGTATACCTGTTGTGCAGGTATTCATGTGGGAGCGGGCTTGCTCGCGATGCGGGCGACCCGGTGTATCTGACGTACGGTGGTGATGCTATCGCGAGCAAGCCCGCTCCCACAAAAGTCCTCGATAGGGGTTAGAATCGCCCCCTAGCCCAGAGTATGTACTTATGTCCCAAGAACTCTCTTCCGAACAGATCCAACAGGCCCTGCAAGGCATCAGCGTGCCGCCCCAGCCGCAAATCATGGTGGATTTGCAGATGGAACAATACATGCCCGACCCGGACCTGGAGGTGATCGCCCGGTTGATTTCCCAGGACCCGGGCCTGTCCGGTTCGCTGCTGAAGATCGTCAACTCGTCGTATTACGGGCTGAGCAACAAGATTGCCTCGATCCAGCGTGCAGTGAACCTGTTGGGCAGCCGGTCGATCATCAACTTGATCAACGCCCTGTCGATCAAGGGCGAAATGAGCGACGACACCATCGTTACTCTCAACCGCTTCTGGGACACCGCCCAGGATGTGGCCATGACGTGCCTCACCCTCGCCAAGCGCACCGGCACCCAGGCGGTGGACGAAGCCTATGCCCTGGGGTTGTTCCACGATTGTGGCGTGCCGCTGATGCTCAAGCGCTTCCCCAATTACATGACGGTACTGGAAGAGGCCTACGCGAATGCCGGTCCCGATTGCCGCGTGGTGGACACCGAGAACAACGCGTTCAACACCAACCATGCCGTGGTGGGTTATTACACCGCCAAGTCCTGGCGCCTGCCGGAGCATGTGACCGACGCGATCGCCAACCACCACAACGCCCTGGCGATTTTCAGCGATGAGTCGTCGCGCAATTCACAGCTTAAAAACCTGCTGGCGATCTTGAAAATGGCCGAGCACATTTGCTCGTCCTACCGCGTGCTGGGTAATCAAGCGGTGGACCACGAGTGGAATGCCGTTGGCCACCTGGTGCTGGATTACATCGGGCTGTCGGACTACGACTTTGAAAGCATGAAGTTGTCGATCCGCGAACTGGGCGCCCACTGACCCTTCCTTACAAGAGGTACGCATGCCCGAGTTACCAGAAGTCGAAACCACCCGGCGCGGGATTGCGCCGCACCTGGAAGGCCAGCGGGTCAGCCGCGTGGTGGTGCGTGAGCGGCGCCTGCGCTGGCCGATCCCGGAAGACCTCGATGTGCGCCTGTCCGGGCAGCGTATCGTGCTGGTGGAACGGCGGGCCAAGTACCTGTTGATCAATGCCGAAGTAGGCACCTTGATCAGCCATCTGGGCATGTCGGGCAACCTGCGCCTGGTGGAAGTGGGTATGCCGGCGGCCAAGCATGAACATGTGGATATCGAACTCGAATCCGGCATGGCCTTGCGCTACACCGACCCGCGGCGTTTCGGCGCGATGCTCTGGAGCCAGGACCCGCACAACCACGAGCTGCTGATCCGCCTCGGGCCGGAGCCGTTGACCGACCTGTTTGATGGCGAGCGTTTATTCCAACTGTCCCGTGGCAAGTCGATGGCGGTGAAGCCGTTCATCATGGACAACGCGGTGGTGGTGGGCGTGGGTAATATCTACGCGACGGAAGCGCTGTTTGCGGCGGGGACTGATCCGCGTCGGGCCGCTGGCGGCATTTCGCGCGGGCGTTACCTGAAGCTGGCCATTGAGATCAAACGTGTGCTGGCCGCTGCCATCGAGCGGGGCGGTACCACGTTGCGGGATTTTATCGGCGGCGACGGACAGCCGGGGTATTTCCAGCAGGAGCTGTTCGTCTATGGCCGTGGCGGCGAGGCGTGCAAGGTCTGCGGGACCGAGTTGCGCAATGTGGTGCTGGGGCAGCGGGCGAGTGTGTTTTGCCCCAAGTGCCAGAGCTGATTGCAGTGTGATGGCTGCTGATGCCATCGCCGGCGATGAGGCCCTCAGGCCTTACCGGTAATCAACCGGTACTTGGCCATCAACTGCTCTTCCGTCTCCGGATGGGCTTCATCCAGCGGAATGCAATCGACCGGGCACACCTGTTGGCACTGTGGCTCGTCATAGTGGCCGACGCATTGGGTGCACAGGTTGGGATCGATCACGTAGATCTCTTCGCCTTGGGAAATCGCGGCGTTCGGGCACTCGGGTTCGCAGACGTCGCAGTTGATGCAATCGTCGGTGATGATCAGGGACATGGAAACTCCTGCCAGGGCAGTCAGCCAAGGCATCTGAAAACTAATGCGCGCAATTGTGCCGCATTGGCGCCCGCAGTGCGAGCCTGTGGTGAGCGCTTGTCTGTA
>NZ_JFCA01000071.1 GCF_000612585.1 Pseudomonas sp. CHM02 | reverse complement strand
ACAGTCGATTGTGTTTGTTTCAGTGATATTGGTTCTTTCCCAAGCTCCAGGCATAAAAAAAGCACCCCTCGGGGTGCTTTTTTGTGCTCGCTCGCTTAGCGCTTCAGCGAGGCCGGCAGGTGCGGCTGGATCGCCGTCAGTACTGCCTTGAAGCATTTGGTGTTGCCGGCAACCACGTGGCCTTTCTCAAGGAAGTCGTGACCGCCGGTGAAGTCGCTCACCAGGCCGCCCGCTTCCTGGATCAGCAGGGCGCCTGCAGCCATGTCCCACTCGGACAGGCCCGACTCCCAGAATGCGTCGAAACGACCGGCGGCCACGTAAGCCAGGTCCAGGCTCGCCGCGCCGGCGCGGCGGATGCCGGCGGTCTGGCCAACCAGGGCGCGGAACATGCCCAGGTAGTTTTCCAGGTTGTCCATCTGGTCGTCACGGAATGGGAAGCCGGTGCCCAGCAGGGCGCCGTCCAGGCTGGTGCGACCGCTGACGCGCAGGCGACGACCGTTCAGTTGGGCGCCACGGCCACGGCTGGCGGTGAATTCTTCCTGGCGGACGGGGTCCAGGACAACGGCGTGTTCCAGACGGCCACGGTATTTGCACGCGATGCTCACGGCAAAGTGCGGGATGCCGCGCAGGAAGTTGGTGGTGCCATCCAGTGGGTCGATGATCCACAGGTAGTCTTCGCCTTCGCCGCTACCTTTGTGCAGGCCGGTTTCTTCACCGAGGATGCCGTGGGTAGGGTAGGCCTTGCGCAGAGCGTCGATGATTTTCTGTTCGGCGGCGCGATCCACCTCGGACACGTAATCCTTGGCGTCTTTTTCGTCGACCTTGATGGTATCCAGGCGCTCGATGGAGCGGAAGATCAATTCACTGGCGCTGCGGGCGGCGCGCAGCGCGATATTCAGCATGGGCTGCATGGATGTGTCACCTAAGGTTGTTAAAGAAAGCCGAGCATTCTAGCAGAAACTTTCTTCAGGTGAAGGACGACGTTAGCTTTCATGGCATAACCTTAGGCTGTTCTGTAAGATTTGCTCCCCTTTCCCGTGTCCGAGAGCGCCTCCCTTGCTGCAAAACATTCGTGTCGTCTTGGTCAATACCAGTCATCCCGGCAACATCGGCGGGGTGGCGCGAGCCATGAAAAACATGGGGCTGACGCGCCTGGTGCTGGTCGAACCGCGTGTGTTCCCGCACCACGAGGCCGATGCCCGTGCGTCCGGCGCCAATGACATCCTGGAAAAAGCCCAGGTCGTCGCCACCTTGGAAGACGCCCTGGTCGGCTGCAACCTGGTGCTTGGCACCAGCGCCCGCGACCGCCGTATCCCCTGGCCACTGCTGGACCCGCGTGAATGCGGCACCAAGGTGGTGGAAGAGGCCGCCGGTGGCGCTGAAATCGCCTTGGTTTTTGGTCGTGAAGACTCCGGCCTCACCAATGAAGAGCTGCAGCGATGTCATTACCACGTGCACATCCCATCAGACCCTGAATTCAGTTCGCTGAACCTCGGGGCAGCGGTGCAGGTGTTGACTTACGAAGTGCGCATGGCCTGGCTGGCCGCGGCTGGTCAGCCAAGCAAGGTAGAAAAGGAAGAGGTTGCCTCGACCAAAAGTGGCGAGTTGGCCACCATGGACGAGCTGGAACGGTTCTATGAGCACCTGGAGCAGACCCTGGTTGCCATCGAATTCCTCGATCCGGAAAAACCACGGCACTTGATGGCGCGCCTGCGTCGCCTTTACGGACGCAGCTCGGTCAGCCGGGCAGAAATGAATATATTGCGTGGCATCCTCACGGAAACCCAGAAAGCGGCCCGTGGCGAGCTTCTTAAGCGGAAGGATTAAAAATGTTCGAGCGTTTGCGAGAAGATATCCAGAGTGTTTTCCACCGTGACCCGGCGGCGCGCAACGCCTTTGAAGTGCTGACCTGCTACCCGGGCATGCACGCGATCTGGATCCACCGCCTGTCTGGCGCCTTGTGGGGCATGGGCTGGAAGTGGCTGGCGCGGCTGGTGTCGAACTTTGGGCGCTGGTTGACTGGCATCGAGATTCATCCTGGGGCCAAGGTCGGTCGTCGCTTCTTCATCGACCATGGCATGGGTATCGTGATTGGCGAAACTGCTGAGATCGGCGATGACGTGACGCTCTATCAAGGCGTGACCCTGGGTGGCACGAGCTGGAACAAAGGCAAGCGCCACCCGACGCTGGAAAATGGCGTAGTGGTAGGGGCGGGCGCCAAGGTGCTCGGGCCATTCACCGTCGGCGCGGGTGCCAAGGTGGGCTCCAATGCCGTGGTGACCAAGGCGGTGCCGCCTGGCGCAACCGTGGTCGGTATCCCTGGCCGAATCATCGTCAAGCCGGAAGTCGGCGATGAGCAGGAGGCCAAGCGCAAGGCCATGGCCGAGAAGATCGGCTTCGATGCCTATGGCGTCAGCGAAGACATGCCCGACCCGGTAGCCCGTGCTATTGGTCAGTTGCTTGACCATCTGCAAGCGGTGGATGGCAAGCTGGACGGCATGTGCGGTGCGCTGAAGGACCTGGGCAGCCCTTACTGCGCGAAGGATCTGCCTGAGTTGCGCGAAGAGGACTTCGCCGAGATCAAGGCCGAAACCAACCAGCAAGCTAGCTGAAGTACTCATTCCTGTAGGAGGCCGGCTTGCCGGCGATGGCGTCGTTAAGTTCGCTATCGCCGGCAAGCCGGGCTCCTACAAGGTTTACGCTTTATCGGCCACATGCTGTTGAATGTGCCATTACCTCTCGCACCCTGCTATGATTCGCGCGCCCTTTTTACGGGTAATCCTGACTAAAGTACTAGGTCTTATAGTTGACTTAAATACTCGGGAATCGCATACTTGCCCACATTCTGAAACACCTTGGTAATTGTCCATGAGACTGACTACAAAAGGCCGATACGCGGTGACCGCCATGCTTGACCTGGCCTTGCACGCGCAAACTGGGCCGGTGTCCCTGGCCGATATCTCCGAGCGCCAAGGCATTTCCCTGTCCTACCTCGAGCAGTTGTTCGCCAAATTGCGCCGCAGCAATCTGGTTTCCAGCGTTCGTGGTCCAGGTGGTGGCTATCAGCTGTCCCGTGACATGCAGGGCATCCAGGTAGCTCAGGTGATCGATGCGGTCAACGAATCCGTCGATGCCACCAAGTGCCAGGGCCTGGGTGACTGCCACGCCGGCGACACCTGCCTGACACACCACCTGTGGTGTGATTTGAGCCTGCAGATCCATGAGTTTTTGAGTGGTATCAGCTTGGCTGATCTTGTCACTCGCCGTGAGGTGCAAGAAGTAGCCCAGCGTCAGGACCAGCGCCGTTGCAACACCAAGGCGCCGCGTCTGGACAAGATCGAAGCGTCCGCCGTCGAGTGACAGCCGAAGAGCTAACGGCACGCCAGCCAGCCTGATTTAGGAGAAAGTCCATGAAATTGCCGATTTACCTTGATTACTCAGCGACCACCCCGGTTGATCCGCGTGTCGCGCAAAAGATGAGCGAATGCCTGCTGGTTGACGGAAACTTCGGCAACCCGGCCTCCCGTTCCCACGTATTCGGCTGGAAAGCCGAGGAAGCGGTCGAGAACGCTCGTCGCCAGGTCGCTGACCTGGTTGGCGCAGACCCGCGTGAAATCGTCTGGACCTCCGGTGCCACCGAGTCCGACAACCTGGCTATCAAGGGCGCGGCGCATTTCTATGCGACCAAAGGCAAGCACCTGATCACCACCAAGATTGAGCACAAGGCGGTCCTCGACACCATGCGCCAACTGGAGCGTGAAGGTTTCGAGGTCACCTACCTCGAGCCAACCACCGACGGTATCGTCACCCCGGCCATGATCGAAGCCGCGCTGCGTGAAGACACCATCCTGGTTTCCGTGATCCACGTGAACAACGAAATCGGCACCATCAACGACATCGCGGCCATCGGTGAGCTGACCCGCTCGAAGGGCATCCTGTTGCACGTCGACGCTGCTCAGTCCACCGGCAAGGTCGATATCGACCTGTCGAAACTGAAAGTCGACCTGATGTCGTTCTCTGCCCACAAGACCTACGGCCCTAAAGGCATCGGCGCCCTGTACGTGAGCCGCAAGCCACGCGTGCGCATCGAAGCCACCATGCACGGCGGCGGTCACGAGCGCGGCATGCGTTCGGGCACCCTGGCGACCCACCAGATCGTCGGCATGGGCGAAGCCTTCCGTGTAGCCAAGGAAGACATGGCTGCCGAAAACGTGCGCATCAAGGCCCTGAGCGATCGCTTCTACAAGCAGGTCGAGAACCTTGAAGAGCTGTACATCAACGGCAGCATGACCGCCCGTGTACCGCACAACCTGAATTTGAGCTTCAACTACGTCGAAGGCGAGTCGTTGATCATGGCACTCAAGGACCTGGCGGTTTCGTCCGGTTCGGCCTGCACCTCGGCGTCCCTTGAGCCTTCGTACGTACTGCGCGCCCTGGGCCGCAACGACGAACTGGCACACAGCTCGATCCGCTTTACGTTCGGCCGTTTCACCACCGAAGAGCAAGTCGACTACGCCGCGCAGAAGGTCTGCGAAGCTGTCAACAAGCTGCGCGTTCTGTCGCCGCTGTGGGACATGTACAAAGACGGTGTCGATATTTCCAAGATCGAGTGGGCGGCACACTAAATATAGAAGCCGCCACCCAAGCTCTGTAGGAACGTGGCGGAAAACGCAGGCGTTTCTACAGGGTTCCAGAGCGGCCCTGATGAGTGAGGATTCAGTACCATGGCTTACAGCGAAAAGGTCATCGACCACTACGAAAACCCGCGCAACGTCGGCAAGATGAACGCGGAAGACCCTGATGTCGGCACCGGCATGGTTGGCGCTCCGGCGTGCGGCGATGTGATGCGCCTGCAGATCAAGGTCAACGACGCTGGCGTTATCGAAGACGCCAAGTTCAAGACCTACGGCTGCGGCTCGGCCATCGCCTCCAGCTCGCTGGCGACCGAATGGATGAAAGGCAAGACCCTGGATGAGGCTGTCACTATCAGCAACACCCAGCTGGCCGAAGAACTGGCCCTGCCGCCCGTGAAAATCCACTGCTCGGTACTCGCAGAAGACGCCATCAAGGCGGCCGTTCGCGACTACAAGCAGAAGAAAGGCTTGATCTAAGCATTTGGCGACGAGTAAGGAGTCAACGATGGCTATCAGCATGACAGAAGCGGCTGCGCAGCACATTCGCCGCTCCCTGAATGGGCGCGGTAAAGGTGAGGGGATTCGTCTGGGTGTTCGCACCACGGGCTGTTCCGGCCTTGCCTACGTGCTGGAGTTTGTCGACGAGGTGGTTGCGGAAGACCAGGTGTTCGAAAGTCACGGCGAGAAAGTGATCATCGACCCTAAAAGCCTGACTTACCTGGACGGCACCGAGCTCGATTTCGTCAAGGAAGGGTTGAACGAAGGCTTCAAGTTCAACAACCCCAACGTACGCGGTGAATGTGGCTGCGGCGAAAGCTTCAACATCTGAGGCTATTCGTGGGTACTCCTTGTCATTTCGCTTTATTCGAGCTGCAGCCGAGCTTTCGGCTGGACCTTGAGCAGCTTGCCACGCGCTACCGAGAACTGGCGCGTGGCGTGCATCCGGACCGCTTCGCTGACGCTTCCGAGCGTGAGCAACGCCTGGCGCTGGAGCGGTCGGCCAGTCTCAACGAAGCCTATCAGACGCTCAAAAACCCTCCGAAACGCGCGCGCTACCTGCTCGCGATGAACGGTGGGGAGTTGCCGCTGGAAGTGACGGTTCACGACCCGGATTTCCTGATGCAGCAGATGCAGTGGCGCGAAGAACTCGAAGACTTGCAGGACGAAGCCGATCTGGCCGGCGTCGCGGTCTTCAAGCGTCGTCTGAAAGCGGCCCAGGATGAGCTCAACGAAAGCTTCGCAGCCTGTTGGGATGATGCAGCGCAACGCGAACAGGCCGAACGCCTGATGCGGCGCATGCAGTTCCTCGACAAGCTCACCTACGAAGTGCGCCAGCTAGAAGAGCGCCTCGACGATTAACCCAGTGTGCTGCCCGTGATGCACGCCTGATAGACAGATAAGACCTGATTACCATGGCCCTACTGCAAATCGCCGAACCCGGCCAAAGCCCTCAACCGCACCAGCGTCGCCTGGCGGTCGGGATTGACCTGGGCACCACCAATTCCCTGGTTGCTGCCTTGCGCAGTGGCATGTCCGAACCGTTGCCCGACGCCGATGGCCAGGTGATCCTGCCCTCTGCCGTACGCTATCACGCTGATCGCACCGAAGTCGGTGAGTCGGCCAAGCTGGCGGCGTCTACCGATCCTTTGAACACCGTGCTGTCGGTCAAGCGCTTGATGGGTCGTGGTCTGTCCGACGTCAAGCAATTGGGCGACCAACTGCCGTACCGCTTCGTCGGCGGCGAATCCCATATGCCGTTCATCGACACTGTCCAAGGCCCGAAAAGCCCGGTGGAAGTGTCGGCCGATATCCTCAAGGTGCTGCGCCTGCGCGCGGAGAAAACCCTGGGCGGCGAACTGGTCGGTGCCGTGATCACCGTTCCGGCTTATTTCGATGACGCTCAGCGCCAGGCCACCAAGGATGCGGCGAAACTCGCCGGCCTGAACGTGCTGCGTCTGCTCAACGAACCGACTGCAGCGGCCGTGGCCTACGGCCTGGACCAGCACGCAGAAGGCCTGGTCGCTATTTATGACCTGGGTGGCGGCACTTTTGACATCTCTATTTTGCGCCTGACCGGTGGTGTCTTCGAAGTGCTGGCCACCGGTGGCGACAGCGCCTTGGGCGGTGATGATTTCGATCACGCCATCGCCGGTTGGATCATCACCAGCGCCGGCTTGTCGGCAGACCTGGATCCAGGCGCGCAGCGCAACCTGCTGCAAACCGCCTGCGCCGCCAAGGAAGCGCTGACGGATGCCGCAACTGTTGAAGTGTCCTACGGCACCTGGTCGGCTCAGCTGACCCGTGAAGCCTTCGATGCGTTGATCGAACCGATGGTCGCCCGCAGCCTGAAAGCCTGCCGCCGCGCGGTGCGCGATTCCGGTATCGAGTTGGAAGACGTCGGTGCCGTCGTCATGGTCGGTGGTTCCACCCGCGTGCCGCGCGTGCGTGAAGCCGTCGCCGAAGCTTTTGGCCGTCAGCCGCTGACTGAAATCGACCCGGACCAAGTGGTCGCCATTGGCGCCGCGATCCAGGCCGACACCCTGGCCGGTAACAAGCGCGATGGTGGCGAACTGCTTCTGCTCGACGTGATCCCGCTGTCCCTGGGGCTGGAAACCATGGGTGGCTTGATGGAGAAGGTGATTCCGCGCAACACCACCATCCCCGTCGCCCGCGCCCAGGACTTCACCACTTACAAAGATGGCCAGACGGCCATGATGATTCATGTGCTGCAAGGCGAGCGCGAGCTGATCAGCGACTGTCGCTCGCTGGCGCGCTTTGAATTGCGCGGCATTCCGGCGATGGTGGCCGGTGCGGCGAAGATTCGCGTGACCTTCCAGGTCGACGCCGATGGCTTGCTCAGCGTCGCTGCGCGTGAATTGGCCTCCGGCGTTGAAGCCAGCATCCAGGTCAAGCCGTCCTACGGCCTCACCGACGGCGAAATCGCCAAGATGCTCAAGGACTCGTTCCAATACGCCGGTGACGACAAGGTCGCCCGTGTATTGCGTGAGCAGCAAGTGGATGCCCAGCGCCTGCTCGAAGCGGTGCAGGGTGCCCTTGAAGCTGACGGCGAGCGCCTGCTGGATGCTGAAGAGCGCATGGTCATCGACCTGCAGATGCAGGAATTGGCCGAACTGATGAAAGGCAGCGATGGCTATGCCATCGAGCAACAGACCAAGCGCTTGTCGCAGGTGACGGATGCCTTTGCCGCCCGCCGCATGGATCAGACGGTGAAAGCCGCACTGGCCGGGCGCAACCTGAATGAAATCGAGGAATAATCAATGCCGCAGGTCATTTTTCTGCCACACGCCGAGCACTGCCCGGACGGTATGGTCGTGGAGGCTGAGACCGGCAAGTCCATCCTCGAAGTTGCCCATGACAACCACATCGAAATCGAAAGCGCCTGTGGCGGTGTGTGCGCCTGCACCACGTGCCATTGCGTGATTCGCGCAGGTTTCAACTCGCTCAACGAAGCCGATGAGCTGGAAGAAGACTATCTTGATAGAGCCTGGGGCCTGGAAGCGACTTCGCGCCTGACTTGCCAGGCCATCGTCGGAACTGAAGACATCACCGTCGAAATCCCGAAATATTCCCTCAACCATGCCGCCGAAGCGCCGCATTGATTCAAGGAAGTGTCATGAGCCTGAAATGGGTTGATGTACAAGAAATCGCTATACAGCTTGCTGAAGCTCATCCTGAGGTCAATCCTCTTACTGTGAACTTCGTCAAGCTGCGCGACCTCGTAATGGCGCTGCCGGAATTCGACGACATCCCGGACCGGGGTGGCGAAAAGGTTCTGGAAGCGATTCAGGGTTTGTGGATCGAAGAAGCAGACGACTGAGCCGACTTTTTACGCAGTTAGGCAATACCCAATAACCCGCGTATAATTCGCGGGTTTAATTTTTCGTAAATTACCGTTTCTGGAGTTACACCATGGCTGTTCAACGTACTTTCTCCATCATCAAGCCTGACGCTGTTGCAAAAAACGTCATCGGCGAGATCACCACTCGTTTCGAAAAAGCCGGCCTGAAGGTTGTAGCTTCGAAACTCAAGCAACTGTCCAAGGCTGAAGCTGAAGGCTTCTACGCTGAGCACAGCGCCCGTGGCTTCTTCGGTGACCTGGTTGCCTTCATGATCTCCGGTCCTGTTGTTGTTCAGGTGCTGGAAGGCGAAAACGCTATCGCTCTGAACCGTGAGCTGATGGGCGCTACCAACCCTAAAGAAGCCGCTGCCGGCACCATCCGTGCTGACTTCGCTGAGTCCATCGACGCCAACGCTGTACACGGTTCGGACTCCGAAGCCGCTGCTGCTCGCGAAATCTCGTACTTCTTCGCAGCTACTGAAGTAACCGCTCGCTAAGCATCGGCTTAAAGAGTGAGGGTGAATCCATGACGACATCGACTGTAAAAACCAACCTGCTGGGGCTGACCCAGCCGGAAATGGAGAAATTCTTCGACTCAATCGGGGAGAAGCGTTTCCGTGCCGGTCAGGTAATGAAATGGATTCACCACTTTGGCGTCGATGATTTCGACGCCATGACGAACGTCAGCAAGGCCCTGCGCGACAAGCTCAAGGCCATTGCTGAGGTCCGTGGTCCGGAAGTGGTCAGCGAGGACATCTCCAGCGACGGCACCCGTAAGTGGGTGGTGCGCGTGGCGTCCGGCAGCTGCGTCGAGACCGTGTACATTCCCCAGGGCAAGCGCGGCACCTTGTGCGTTTCGTCCCAGGCAGGCTGTGCCCTGGACTGCAGCTTCTGCTCCACCGGCAAGCAAGGCTTCAATAGCAACCTCACCGCCGCCGAAGTGATCGGCCAGGTGTGGATTGCCAACAAATCCTTTGGCAGCGTCCCGGCGACCGTCGACCGTGCCATCACCAACGTGGTGATGATGGGCATGGGTGAGCCGCTGCTGAACTTCGATAACGTCGTTTCGGCCATGCATTTGATGATGGACGACCTGGGCTACGGCATCTCCAAGCGCCGTGTGACCCTGTCGACCTCCGGCGTGGTGCCGATGATCGATGAGCTGTCCAAGCACATCGACGTCTCCCTGGCGTTGTCGCTGCACGCACCCAATGACGCATTGCGTAACCAATTGGTGCCGATCAACAAGAAGTATCCGCTTAAGATGCTGCTCGAATCTTGCCAGCGCTACATGTCGTCGCTGGGCGAAAAGCGCGTGCTGACCATCGAGTACACCTTGCTCAAGGACATCAACGACAAGGTTGAACACGCGGTCGAGATGATCGAGTTGCTCAAGAATATCCCGTGCAAGATCAACCTGATTCCGTTTAACCCGTTTCCACATTCAGGCTACGAGCGGCCGAGCAACAACGCCATCCGCCGTTTCCAGGATCAACTGCACCAGGCTGGCTACAACGTCACCGTACGCACCACTCGTGGTGAAGACATCGACGCCGCCTGTGGCCAATTGGTAGGGCAGGTGATGGACCGCACCCGCCGCAGCGAGCGCTATATCGCCGTGCGTGAATTGAACGCCGCCGACGATCTGCCGCAAATTGCTGTGAATCGAATCTGAGAGAGGATCTCTATGCCCTTGCGCCTTGCGCTGCTTTTGCTTGTTACCGGCCTCGCCGCCGGTTGTGTTTCATCGGGCCATGACAGCCCTTTGCAAACCGGTAAAGGCCGTGATGAGGCGCGAGTTGCCTATGTGCAGCTGGGCTTGGGTTACCTTCGACAAGGCATGAGCGAACAGGCCAAGGTGCCGCTGAAGAAGGCCCTTGAGCTGGACAGCGACGACGCCGACGCCAATGCCGCGCTGGCCCTGGTTTTCCAAGCCCAGGCCGAGCCTGAGCTGGCCGAGCAGTATTTTCACAAGGCCCTGGCTTCCCGTCCTGCCGACCCGCGGCTGCTGAACAACTACGGCAGCTTCCTGTTCGAGCAGAAACGTTATGACCAGGCCGCCCTTTATTTCCAGCAAGCCAGCGCCGATACCCTCTATCCTGAGCGTTCGAGGGTGTTCGAGAACCTCGGGGTCACCTCGATGCGCCTGGGGCAGCGTGACAGCGCTCGCCAGCAACTGGAAAAAGCCCTGCACTTGAACAGTCACCAGCCTCGGGCATTGCTCGAAATGGCTGAGTTGTCCTACGAAGACAGGCATTATGTGCCGGCACGTGACTATTACGAGCGTTTTAGCCTGCTCAGCGGGCAAAATGCACGTAGTCTATTGCTCGGTGTGCGCCTGGCGACGGTTCATGAAGAACGCGACACGGCCGCACGTTTTGGCCAGCAACTCGAACGACTCTATCCCGGTACGCCGGAATATCAGCAATACCTGTCGGAGCAATGATGAAAGCGGCGCACCCGGAAGTTGTAGCAGCTAATCGCGTAAACCCAGGCGACACCTTGCGTCAGGCCCGCGAAAGCAATGGTTGGTCGTTGGCAGAAGTGGCCCTCAAGCTCAATTTGACCACCACGTCCCTGGCCAACCTGGAAGCCGGCGCGTTCGATAAGCTGCCTGGGCATACTTTCGCCCGCGGCTATATCCGTGCCTACGCCAAGTTGCTGGGGATCGACCAGGCCGTGTTGGTCCAGGAATTCGACCAGTTCACCGGCACCGACTCCCAGGGCAGCAACGTACATGGCCTGGGCCGCATCGAAGAGCCGGTGCGGGTTTCCCACACGATTCTGCGAATTGTCAGCTTGTTGCTGCTGATCGCTGTCATTGGTGGTGGTTTCGTCTGGTGGCAAGACCAGACTTCCCAGCGCACCAAGGACCTGACCAGCAACGCCATGGAGCACGTCGAAGTCGAAAGCGCCGACGGCACCACCCAGATTCATCCGCTGGATGAGCCGGAAGACCAGGCGGTGGCCGAAGGTCAGGCCGCGCCTGAGGCGCCGGTTGCCACAGAGCAACCAGCACCAGAAACCGCGCCTGCCGCAACTGCTGCCGTACCGGCTCCCGCGACGCCTGCTGCACCGGCTCACACCCCGGCTGCCCCGGTCGCCCAAGCCCATACGCCGACTGCTCCTGTGCAGGCGCCAGCGACTCCAGCGCCAGCCGCGCCGGCCGCCCCTGCGATTTCGCCGCCCACCACCCCAGCGTTGATTGCCGGCGATGGCCGCGTGCAGATTACCTTCATCGCTGACTGCTGGACGCAAGTCACCGACGGCAATGGCAAAGTGCTGTTTAGCGGTCTGAAGCGTAAGGGAGATACGCTTGACCAAGGCGGCAAACCTCCTTTGACGCTGCGTCTGGGCTTTGCCCGTGGCGCGCAAGTGGCCTACAACGGCCAGCCTGTGGACGTGGCGCCGTTCACCAGTGGCGAGACCGCTCGCCTGAAGTTGGGACAATAGTCATGCACGGCGAATCTCCAATCAAACGTCGCGTATCGCGCAAGATCTGGGTCGGCTCGGTGCCGGTGGGTGGTGACGCCCCCATCGCGGTACAAAGCATGACCAACAGCGACACCAATGACGTGGCCGCCACCGTTGCCCAGATCAACCGTCTGGAAGCCGCTGGCGTGGACATCGTGCGCGTGTCCGTGCCGGACATGGACGCCGCCGAAGCCTTTGGCCGCATCAAGCAACTGGTCAAGGTGCCATTGGTTGCCGACATTCACTTCGACTACAAGATCGCATTGCGCGTCGCCGAGCTGGGTGTGGACTGCCTGCGTATCAACCCGGGCAACATCGGTCGCGAAGACCGTGTGCGCGCAGTGGTTGACGCTGCTCGCGACCGGGGCATTCCGATCCGTATCGGCGTCAACGCCGGCTCGCTGGAAAAAGACCTGCAAAAGAAATACGGCGAGCCTACCCCGGCGGCACTGGTTGAATCGGCGCTTCGCCACGTTGAACACCTGGAGCGCCTGAATTTCCAGGACTTCAAGGTCAGCGTAAAGGCTTCGGACGTGTTCATGGCGGTAGAAGCCTACCGCTTGCTGGCCAAGGAAATCGTGCAGCCGTTGCACCTGGGGATCACCGAAGCCGGCGGTTTACGCTCAGGCACAGTGAAATCTGCGGTGGGTCTCGGTATGCTGCTCGCCGAAGGGATTGGCGATACTATCCGCATCTCCCTGGCGGCAGACCCGGTAGAGGAAGTGAAGGTCGGTTACGACATTCTCAAATCCCTGCATTTGCGTTCCCGTGGCATTAACTTCATTGCCTGCCCGAGCTGCTCGCGGCAGAACTTCGACGTGGTGAAAACCATGAACGAACTGGAAGGGCGCCTCGAAGACCTGCTGGTGCCGCTGGATGTGGCGGTGATCGGTTGCGTGGTCAACGGTCCGGGTGAAGCCAAAGAGGCGCACATCGGCCTGACCGGTGGTACACCGAACCTGATCTACATCGACGGCAAGCCGTCGCAGAAGTTGACGAATGACAATCTGGTGGATGAGCTCGAAAGGTTGATCCGCGAGAAAGCGGCCGAGAAGGTCGCGGCTGACGCAGCGCTGATCGCGCGCGGCTAAGAACGAATTTAAGGATTTGATGTGAGCAAGTCTCTGCAAGCCATTCGTGGCATGAACGACATCCTGCCGGAGCAGACGCCGCTGTGGCGCTATTTCGAGGGCACTGTCGCGCGCCTGCTGGATAACTACGGTTACAAGCAGATCCGCATGCCGATCGTCGAGTTCACCGAGCTGTTCAAGCGCTCCATCGGTGAAGTGACCGACATCGTCGAAAAAGAGATGTACACCTTCGAGGACCGCAACGGCGACTCCCTGACCCTGCGTCCGGAAGGCACTGCCGCGTGCGTGCGCGCCGTGCTCGAGCATGGCCTCACCGGTGGCGGCCAGCCGCAGAAACTGTGGTACATCGGCCCGATGTTCCGCCACGAGCGCCCGCAGAAAGGTCGTTATCGCCAGTTCCACCAGATCGGCCTGGAGGTGTTCAACCTCGACGGTCCGGACATCGACGCCGAACTGATCGTGCTGACCTGGCGCCTGTGGGGCCTGCTGGGCATCCGCGACGCGGTCAAGCTTGAACTCAACAGCCTGGGCACCAGCGAATCCCGGGGCCGCTACCGCGTGGCCCTGGTCGAATACCTGTCCGCCCACCTGGACAAGTTGGACGAAGACAGCCAGCGCCGTCTGAAGACCAACCCGTTGCGCGTCCTTGATACCAAGAACGCCGACACCCAGGCCGTGCTGGTCAACGCGCCAAAAATGGCCGATTACCTGGACGACGAATCCCGTACGCACTTCGAGGGCCTCAGGGCTCGCCTGGAGGCGGCCGGTATTCCGTATGTGATCAACCCGAAACTGGTGCGTGGCCTCGACTACTACAGCAAGACCGTGTTCGAGTGGGTCACCGACAAACTCGGCGCCCAGGGCACCGTGTGCGCCGGTGGTCGTTATGACGGCCTGGTCGAGCAGATGGGCGGCAAGCCGACCACGGGCGTGGGTTTTGCCATGGGCATCGAGCGGCTGATCCTGCTGCTGGAAACCCTGGAGCAGGTCCCTGAAGAGATCTCCCGTCAGGTGGACGTGTACCTGTGCGCCTTTGGCGAGGCGGCCGAACTGGCGGCCCTGGCCCTGAGCGAAAAAGTCCGCGACCAACTGCCGAACCTGCGCCTGCAGATCAATGCCGGCGCTGGCAGCTTCAAGAGCCAGTTCAAGAAGGCCGACAAGAGCGGTGCGTTGTATGCACTGATCCTCGGCGAAGACGAACTGGCCCAGCAAGTGATAGGTTTCAAACCCCTGCGTGGCCAGGGTGAGCAACAGAACATTGCCTTTGATGCGCTCGCTGCGCACTTGGCCACCTGCGTCGTGCAGGGTTGAAGCTGTCGAACAGCCGAATTTAGCGATTAAGGAGTATTGGGGTGTCGAGTACTGATGATGAGCAACTGGCCGAGTTCAAGGACTGGTGGCAGCGTAACGGCAAGCCCTTGGTTACTGGCGGTCTGCTGGCTTTAGTGGTGGTGTTCGGCTGGCAAGCCTGGACCAAGTATCAGGCCAACCAGTCCCAAGGCGCCTCGATCCTCTATCAGCAATTGCTGGAAACCACCCTGACGCCGAATGGCAAGCCTGACCCTGCGCAGGTTGCAGACCTGGCCGGCAAGCTGAAGAGCGAATTCGGCGGTAGCACCTACGCCCAATACGGCAGCCTGTTCGTCGCGAAAGTCGCGGTCGACACCGGCAAGCTGGATGACGCAGCCGCTGAGCTGAAGGCCATCGCCGACAAGCCGACCAACCCGACCCTGGGTGAAATCGCACGTCAGCGCCTGGCTCAGGTACTGGCGGCACAGAACAAGGCTGACGAAGCACTCAAACTGCTCGACGGCGATGCTGACAAGGCATTTGTAGCCACTCGCGAAGAGCTCAAGGGCGACCTGTTGGTCCAATTGGGTCGTACCGACGAAGCCAATGCTGCGTACCAAAAAGCCAAGGCGGCGCTGTCTGATGAAGCGGCGGTCGGTGGCTTACAAATCAAGCTGGACGACTTGGCCAAAGGGGATGCGTGACGTGATCCGTTGGAAACATGCAGCATTGCTGGCTCTGGCCGTTCTGGCCGCGGGTTGCAGCAGCAACAGTAAAAAAGAACTGCCACCTGCGGAGCTGACCAGCTTCAAGGAAGAAGTGGTCCTGCAAAAGCAGTGGAGCCGCTCCATCGGTGACGGTCAGGGCGAAACCTACAACATGCTGGTACCGGCAATCGACGGTGACAACATTGTGGCCGCTGACGTGACCGGCGTGGTGATCTCCATGGATCGCATGAACGGCGACGTGAAGTGGAAGAAAGACCTCGAATTGCCAGTTTCCGGCGCCGTAGGCGTGGGTTACGGCATGGTCATGCTCGGCACGCTGAAAGGCGAAGTCGTGGCCCTGGATTCCAGCACCGGTGAAGAGAAATGGCGCGCTCGCGTGACCAGTGAAGTCCTCGCACCGCCTGCCACCAACGGCGATATCGTCGTGGTGCAAACCCAGGACGACCGTGTGATTGGCCTCGACGCCAGCACTGGCGAACAGCGCTGGTTGTACGACAGCACCCCAGCGGTGCTGACGCTGCGCGGTACCAGTGGTCCGATTGTGACCAACAATCTGGCCGTTGCAGGCCTGTCGACCGGTAAAGTGGTCGCCCTGGATACCCAGAACGGCGTGCCGGCCTGGGAAACCCGTGTGGCCATTCCTCAAGGTCGTTCCGAACTGGATCGCGTAGTGGATATCGACGGCGGCTTGCTGCTGTCCGGTGAAACCCTCTACGTAGCCACTTACCAGGGCCGTGTTGCGGCACTGGACCTGCAGAGCGGCCGAGTCAACTGGCAGCGTGATGCTTCCAGCTACGCCGGTGTCGCCCAAGGGTTTGGCAGCGTCTACGTAAGCCTGGCGTCCGGCACCGTTGAAAGTGTCGACGAGCGTTCCACCACTGCACTGTGGAGCAATGACTCCCTGGCTCGCCGCCAACTGTCGGCACCGGAAGTGTTCTCCAGCTACGTGGCGGTGGGTGACTTCGAAGGCTACCTGCACCTGCTGAGCCAGGTAGATGGTCGCTTCGTGGGTCGCGAGCGTATCGACAGCGACGGCCTGCGTGCGCGTCCGCTGGTGGTGGGTAACATGCTTTATGTGTATGGCAACAGCGGCAAGCTGGAAGCCCTGACCATCAAGTAAGAACTATGCTTGCGGGGTAGCCCCTCAAGTAGCTTCACCTGTAGGAGCAAGCTTGCTCGCGAAAATCGTTACCGATAACGCGTGCTGTCTGAATAAACGCGGTGCCTTTGCGTTTTTCGCGAGCAAGCTCGCTCCTACAGTCGAGCACCAGCCGCTGCCTTGCAGCGGCTTTTGTATTTTCTGAAATAACGAAGTGGAGAGCCGCATGGTTCCCGTAATCGCCCTGGTGGGCCGACCTAACGTCGGCAAGTCCACCTTGTTCAACCGCCTGACCAGGACTCGCGACGCCATCGTCGGCGACTTGTCCGGTCTGACCCGTGATCGCCAATACGGTGAGGCAAAGTGGCAAGGGCGCTCCTACATTATTGTCGACACCGGTGGTATCTCCGGTGACGAGCATGGCATGGACGAAAAGATGGCCGAGCAGTCGCTGCTGGCCATTGAAGAAGCCGATGTCGTGTTGTTCCTGGTGGACGCCCGTGCGGGCTACACCGCTGCCGACCAGATGATTGGCGAGCACCTGCGCAAGCGCAACAAGCGTTCCTACGTGGTCGCCAACAAGATCGACAACATCGATCCTGAACTGGCCCGCGCCGAGTTCAGCCCGATGGGCCTGGGCGATGCGATCCCGATCGCCGGTGCCCACGGTCGCGGCATTACCCAGATGCTGGAAATTGCCCTGAGCAGCTTCCCGAAGGATAACGCCGAGGAAGAAGAGGGCGAGGAAGAGATCGTCGCCGAAGGCGAGGAAGCCAAGCGCATTCCTGGCCCGAGCGAAAAAGACGGTATCAAGATCGCCATCATCGGCCGTCCTAACGTCGGCAAGTCGACGCTGGTCAACCGCATGCTCGGTGAAGACCGGGTCATCGTCTACGACCAACCCGGCACCACCCGCGACAGCATCTACATCCCGTTCGAACGTAACGAGGAAAAGTACACGCTGATCGACACCGCCGGTGTGCGCAAGCGCGGCAAGATCCACGAGGAAGTTGAAAAGTTCTCGGTGGTCAAAACCCTGCAAGCGATCAAAGACGCCAACGTGGTGATCTTCGTGATGGACGCCCGCGAAGGCGTGGTGGACCACGACCTCAACCTGCTGGGCTTTGCCCTCGAAGCCGGTCGTGCGTTGGTGATCGCGATCAACAAGTGGGACGGCATGACGCCGAGCGAGCGCGACTTCGTCAAGATCGAGCTGCAACGTCGGCTGTTCTTCGTCGAGTTCGCAGACATCCACTTCATCTCGGCACTGCACGGCACCGGCGTGGGCAACCTCTACGCGTCCGTACAGAACTCGTTCAAGTCTGCGGTCACCCGCTGGCCGACCAACCGTCTCACCCAGATCCTGGAAGACGCCGTTGGCGAGCACGCGCCGCCGATGGTCAACAACCGCCGGATCAAACTGCGTTACGCCCACTTGGGGGGGGCCAACCCGCCGATTATCGTGATCCACGGTAACCAGATAGAGAAGGTGCCCAAGTCCTACGTGCGTTACCTGGAAAACACCTACCGCCGTGTCTTGAAACTGGTCGGTACGCCGATCCGTATCGAGTTCAAGGGGGGCGAGAACCCATACGAAGGCAACAAGAACACACTGACCGACCGTCAGGTGAACAAGAAGCGTCGTTTGATGACTCACCACAAGAAGGCCGACAAGAAGCGCCGCGACAAGCGCTGATTCCGACCTTGCAAAAAGGGCTCTTTCAGAGCCCTTTTTTGTGCGCGACGGTTTGTACCTTGACCCGGTGCGGCCGGCAGCTTAAAACTTGGGGCTCACCTGCAGGGGCCTCCGATGATCACCAGCAAGCTGCCGAATGTCGGCACGACCATTTTCACCACCATGTCGCAACTCGCTGCCGAAACCGGCGCACTCAACCTGTCCCAGGGTTTTCCGGACTTCAATGGCCCCCAGGGCTTGCTCGATGCAGTGGGCAAGCATATTGCCCTCGGGCACAACCAATATGCGCCCATGACCGGCCTGCCAGTGCTGCGACAGCAGGTGGCCGCCAAGATCGCCCGCAGTTATGGCGCAACGGTCAATGCCGACAGTGAAGTGACCATTACCCCTGGCGCCACAGAGGCGATCTTCTGCGCGATCCAGGCGGTGATTCGCAATGGCGATGAAGTCATCGTGTTCGACCCCAGCTACGACAGTTATGAGCCTTCGGTCGAGCTGGCCGGTGGTCGCTGCGTGCATGTGCAACTGAGCCTGCAAGGCTTTGCCCTCGACTTCGAGAAGATCAAGGCGGCGCTGTCACCGCGTACGCGCATGATCATCCTCAACTCCCCCCATAACCCGACCGGCGCGCTGATCAGCCGCGCCGAACTCGACCAACTGGCCGAACTGATCCGCGACCGTGATATCTATCTGGTCAGCGACGAAGTCTACGAACACCTGGTATTTGATGGCGTGCCCCACGTCAGCGTGCTGGCCCATGAAGAGCTGTACCGGCGCGCCTTCGTGGTCAGTTCGTTCGGCAAGACCTATCACGTCACCGGCTGGAAAACCGGCTATGTCGTCGCACCGCCTGCTCTCACAGCCGAATTGCGCAAGGTGCATCAATACGTCAACTTCTGCGGTGTCACCCCGCTGCAATACGCGTTGGCCGACTTCATGGTCGAACACCCGGAACACGTCGAGGAACTGCCGGCGTTCTACCAGGCCAAGCGCGACCTGTTCTGCGACCTGCTGACGCCGTCGCGCTTCAGTTTTACGCGTGTGACCGGCACCTACTTTCAGTTGGTGGATTACTCACAGATCCGTCCGGACCTGGATGACGTCGCCATGTCGCTGTGGATGACCCGCGAACATGGCGTGGCGACGATTCCGGTTTCGGTGTTCTACCAGAACCCACCCCAAGGCCAGCGCCTGGTGCGCCTGTGCTTTGCCAAACGCGAGGAGACGCTGCAACAAGCGGCTGAAAAACTATGCGTGATCTGAGTGCACTGCCGAACCTGAACCTCGCCCTGGTCCAGACCGACCTGGCCTGGCACGACCGCCAAGCCAACCTTGAACATTTCGAGCTGCTGTTGGAGCAGGCGAAAGGCGCTGACCTGATCGTGCTGCCGGAGATGTTCACCACCGGTTTCTCGATGGAGTCGAAAGTCCTCGCAGAACCTGAGAACGGCCCGACCCACCGCTGGCTCCAGGCCCAGGCTGCGAAGTACAACGCAGTGATCACGGGCAGTGTGATCATCCAGGCCGTCGACGGCAGCCACCGCAACCGCCTGCTGTGGGCGCGGCCGGATGGCGAGGTGTTGCATTACGACAAGCGCCATCTATTCCGCATGGCCGGTGAGCACGACCACTACACCCCCGGCGAGCGCCAGGTGCAGTTCGAGTTGAAGGGGTGGCGTATTCGCCCGTTGATTTGCTACGACCTGCGCTTCCCGGTATGGAGTCGCGATGCCCAGGACACTGACTTGCTGCTGTACACCGCCAACTGGCCGGGTGCACGGCGCCAGCACTGGAACCGACTGCTGCCGGCGCGGGCCATCGAGAACCTGTGCTACGTGGCGGCGGTGAACCGCGTGGGCACGGATGGGAAGGGCTTTGCCTACACCGGGGACAGCCAGGTGCTGGACTTCCAGGGGGAGACGCTGCTGAGTGCGGGGGAGGCGGATGGGGTGTTCCAGGTGAACCTGGAGGCGGCGGAATTGGCGGCATATCGCACCAAGTTCCCGGCCAACCTGGATGCCGATAGCTTTCAGTTTGTCTGAGCCACCGCCATCGCGGGCAAGCCCGGCTCCCACACTTGGGTGCGATTACCTGTGGGAGCCGGGCTTGCCCGCGATGAGGCCCTCACAGGCAACTCAAATCGGACAGCCAACAAAAAGGCCCCTGAGTTCTCACCCAGGGGCCTTTTGCATTCCTACGAACCGGCTTACGCCGCTTTCGCTTCCTGCTGGCTCAGCGAGCGGTTCAGCGCGCTGAACAGCGCCTTGAAGCTGGCGGTGGTGATGTTTTCATCGATACCCACGCCATGCACCGGGCGTTCGCCGTTCACACGCAGTTCGATGTAGGCCGCTGCCTTGGCGTTGGTGCCTGCACCGATCGCGTGTTCGTTGTAGTCCATGATCTCCACGCCAATCGGCAGGCCTGCCACCAGCGCTTCCAGCGCGCCGTTGCCTTTGCCTTTCCAGTGCAGGTTGGTTTCGCCCTGGCCCTTGCCCGAGACTTCCACCTCGACAAAGCTGTTGCCGTTCTCTTCCTGCAGGCGATGGCTGACCAGCGCGTACGGGGTGTTGGCTTGCAGGTATTCACGCTGCAGCAAGGCGTAGATCTGCGGTGCGGTCATCTCCAGGCCGACACGGTCGGTTTCGGCCTGTACCACCTGGCTGAACTCGATCTGCATGCGACGCGGCAAGCTGATGTCGTATTCCTGCTCCAGCAGGTAGGCGATGCCGCCTTTGCCCGACTGGCTGTTCACGCGAATCACCGCTTCGTAGCTGCGGCCAATGTCGGCCGGGTCGATCGGCAAGTACGGCACTTCCCACAGCGCATCGTCTTTCTGCTGGGAGAAGCCTTTGCGGATAGCATCCTGGTGCGAACCGGAGAAGGCGGTATGCACCAGGTCACCGACGTACGGGTGACGTGGGTGAACCTGGATCTGGTTGCACTCTTCGACGACTTTGCGCACGCCATCGATGTCGGAGAAGTCCAGCTGCGGGTCGAGGCCCTGGGTGTACATATTCAGCGCGACGGTGACGAGGTCGACGTTACCGGTACGCTCGCCGTTGCCGAACAGGCAGCCTTCGACACGGTCGGCGCCGGCCATCAGGCCCAGCTCGGTGGCGGCCACGCCGGTGCCGCGGTCGTTGTGGGTGTGCAAGCTGATGATCACGCTGTCACGACGGTTGATATGGCGACCGAACCACTCGATCTGGTCGGCATAGATGTTCGGCGTGGCGCATTCCACGGTGGCCGGCAGGTTGAGGATCATCTTGTGCTCAGGCGTCGGGTTCCACACCTCGATCACCGCGTCGCACACTTCCTTGGCGAACTCCAGCTCAGTGGCGCTGAAGGTCTCCGGGGAGTATTCGAAGGTCCACTGGGTTTCCGGCTGCTGGGCGGCATATTTGACGAACAGCTTGGCGGCGTTGACCGCGATGGCCTTGATGCCTTCCTTGTCCTGGTTGAAGACGATGCGACGGAAGGACGGCGACGTGGCGTTGTACAGGTGCACGATGGCCTTCTTGGCACCGCGCAGGGATTCGAAGGTACGCGCGATCAAGTCTTCACGGCCCTGGGTCAGCACCTGGATAGTGGTGTCCTCGGGGATGTGGTTGTCTTCGATCAGGGTACGCACGAAGTCAAAGTCGGTTTGCGACGCGGCCGGGAACGAGGCTTCGATTTCCTTCACGCCGACGGCGACCAGGGTCTTCCAGAAACGCAGCTTTTTCACCGCGTCCATCGGCTCGATCAGCGACTGGTTGCCATCACGCAGGTCGGAACTGCACCAGATCGGCGCTTCGGTGATGGTCTTCGATGGCCAGGTGCGGTCCGGGATATCGATGGTCGGAAACGCGCGGTACTTCGAAGACGGGTCTTTGAGCATGCTCATCGGGAAATCCTTTGTTGTAGGGGCCGAGAAAAGGCGGCCTGCCGTAGAACTGTTTTTGGGGATAAAACGTAAAGACGAGGCAGATCGATTCAGCCTGGCAGTCGTGCGCTGACAAGGCACAGGCTGCGGTGCTGGCGGAGCTGAATGAGGGTGTGAGAGGTTTTCATAAGCTCAACCCTAACCGCCGGGGTGAAAGATGGCAAGCAGTCGAGAAAAATTGAGATAAGTTCTGCTATTGGCGTGGGAAACGAGATTTTATGGTCAGTAATTGATTGCTGGCTGGTTTTAATTGCGCGCCCATTATCAGGCGCGCAATCGAGCGTTTCAGGGTTGGAACGCGCCGATAAAGATCGCCGGGTCAACCCGCGCATCGTTGAGGCTGACGTTCCAGTGCATGTGCGGCCCGGTCGCACGGCCTGTCGAGCCGACCTTGCCCACCACGGCACCGCGCGCCAATTGCTGGCCGACTTTCACGTCGATCTTCGACATGTGGCAGAACATGCTGATAAAGCCCTGGCCATGGTCGACGAACACAGTGTTGCCGTTGAAGAAGTAATTACCGACCAGGATCACCTTACCGTTCGCCGGGGTCTTGATAGGGGTTCCGGCCGGCACAGCGAAATCCAGGCCCGAATGCGGGTTGCGTTCTTCACCGTTGAAGAAACGACGCACGCCGAACTTGCTCGACAGCGGCCCGTTCACCGGTTTGTCCAGCACCAGGTTGCTCGGCAGGTTCGGGCTGAAACTGCGATAGGCCTTGATCTGCACCGCCAGCTCCGCCTCGATGCGCTTGAGCTGCGCCGGGTCGGGGTTCACCTGGCTTTTGTTTTTCAGGGTGATGCGTTGTTCCGGGTACTTCTTGTAGCCAACGATAAACGGCAGGTTGCGCCCACCGCTGCTGATGCGCTCGTTACCCGGCTTGACCGTCAAAGGAATACCGACAATCGCCAGCCAGTTGTCCGCCTCTTTCACCACCAGCACCGGCTTGCCCTGATAGGTGGCTTTGGGGGCCGCTGCTGCGGGACCCAGTTCAACGACGGCAACGCCACCCGGCACCGGTTTGTTCAGGGTGCGGGTGATGTAGCTGTCGGCGTTGGCGTTGAAGGCGAGGCAAAACAACATCAGCAGGCTAAAGAGACGTGGCATCAATCAATCCAGTAACGAAAGGGTGACGGGTGTCAGGTGGTTGTCTTCCACCCGCACTTGCAATTGGCCTTCACCGAGGCGCGCGGTCAGGCGCTGGCCGGTGTGGGTCTGTGCGGCGTTGCGAATGGCCTGGCCGCGCTCGTCCAGCAGGATGCTGTAGCCACGGCCCAGGGTCGCCAGCGGGCTGACCACCTGCAGCGTCTGCACCTGGCTCTGCAGTTGCAGGCGCCGTGCCTTGAGGCCTTCACGCATGGCGCGGGGCAGGCGTTCGGCGAGGCTCTCCAGGCGCTGGCGCAGCAGGGCGAGTTGGCGACCGGGGTGTTGGCCGGCGAGGCGGGTTTCGAGGCGGATCAGGCGTTCGCGCCGGGTATTGAGGCTGCGTTCGAACGCGCGGCGCAGGCGCATGTCCAGGTCATCCAGGCGCTGGGCCTGCTGGCGCAGGCGTTCGCCGGGGTGACGCAGGCGTCGGGCCATGCCTTCCAGGCGCAGGCGGTCGTGGCTCAGGCGGTTGCGCATCAGCATCACCAGGCGGCGGTGCAGGTTTTCGACCTGGCGCACCAGATGGCTCGCGTCTGGCGCGAGCAACTCGGCCGCAGCGGAGGGGGTAGGCGCGCGTACGTCCGCCACGAAGTCACTGATCGATACATCGGTCTCATGGCCGACGGCACTGACGATCGGCGTGACGCACGCATCGACTGCTCGCGCCACGGCCTCTTCGTTGAAGCACCAGAGGTCTTCCAGGGATCCGCCGCCACGGGCCAGGATCAGCGCATCGAAACCGCGTGCATCCGCCAGTTTCAACGCGCGCACGATCTGAGGGATGGCTTCGCGGCCTTGCACGGCTGTGGGGATCAGTGTCAGTTCGATGTTTGGCGCTCGACGGCGGAACACGCTGATGATGTCGCGGATCACCGCGCCGGTCGGTGAGCTGATAATACCAATGCGCCGCGGATGTGCCGGCAACGGCACTTTGCGTTCGGCGCTGAACAGGCCTTCGGCACTGAGCTTTTCCTTCAGCGCATCGAATGCCAGGCGCAACGCCCCGTCACCCGCCGGCTCGACGGTATCGAGGATCAGTTGGTAATCACCGCGGCCCTCGAACAGCGAGACCTTGCCACGTACTTTTACGGCCAGGCCATCTTTCAGTGCCTGGCGCACGCGCGCAGCATTGTTGCGGAACAGTGCACAACGCACCTGCGCGCCGCTGTCCTTGAGGGTGAAATACACATGGCCGGAAGCTGGGCGGGCGAGGTTGGAGATCTCGCCTTCGACCCAGATATTGGTGAATACGTCTTCCAGCAACACCCGCGCGCGGCCGTTGAGTTGGCTGACAGTCAGGACTTCGCGGTCCAGGCCCAGGCGGGCGAACGGGTCTTTAATCATGAGCGGCGATCTTTAATCATGGGCGGCAGTTTATAGGCATTCGCGCAAGGTTTGGCAGAATTGCTCCACCAGCGCGCTCGGCGCCTGTGCGCAGGCCAGGGCCACGGTGCTGAGGCAGTCCGGGTCGGCCAGGGGCAGAAAGTGCACGTTGGCGGGGGCGATGTCCTGCATGGATTTTGGTAACAAGGCAATACCGAAGCCGGCCTGGATCAACTGCAATTGGGTGGTCTTGCGTGACATCACCCGTGCAGCCTTGGGGAAAAATTCCGCACGCATGCACAGATCGGCTGACAGATAACTCAGGCCGCCACGTTGAGGGTGGGGGATCGAGATAAACGCTTCGTCCTTCAGTTGCTCCAGCTCGATGGGCGCTTGACTGCGCGCCAGCGCATGATTCGGCGGCACGGCCAGCAGCAGTTGCTCGCTATATAAAGGCACGACCCGCACCCCTTCGCGCTGGCGTAAAACGGGCAAACGCAGCACGCCGACTTCCAGGCGACCGTCGGCGATTTCTTCCAACTGCGCTTCAGAAGACAGTTTGACGATATCCATCGACACCCCAGGGCAACGCTCCAGCCAGGTGCTGATGCCTTGCAGCAGCGGGCCGCTCATGGGCACGGTGCTTGAATGGCTCAGGCGCAGCGTGCCCAGTTCACCATTACCCACCTGTGTCGCCATTTCGCTGGCCTTGAGCAGCTCGCTCAGCAGGTTGCGTGCTCGCGGGTAGAAGGCTTCACCCGCTGCGGTCAGTCGCGGTTGGCGTGCAGTGCGTTCGAACAGGGGCGTTTGCAGCTGGGTTTCCAGCTCCTTGATCTGCCGGCTCAAGGCGGACTGCGCCACAAACAGGCGCTCAGCGGCGGCACTGAAACTGCCGCTGTCGGCGATTTCGACGAAGTAGCGCAGTTGGCGGGTGGAAATCACGCGTCATGCCTTTTCGAGATGGGTGGAGGGCTTTGAAGATATTAGTCGCATCCCTCGCCGATGGCTAAAGTGATGGCCATGTCTGATAAGGAATAACCCATGAGCCCGGTTGAGCTGATGAGTCAGTGGTCGTTTGGTGGTGTGGATTGGCTGGTGATTGGCGTGGGCATTGTCGTGGCCTATATCGTGTTTGGCATCGCCGGTTTTGGCACCGCGCTGGTCGCCGGGCCGATCCTGATCCTGTTTATGCCGCTGTCGAAGATCATCCCGCTGCTGGTGCTGCTGGATTTTGTCGCGGCGTTTGGCAACCTGCTGCAATCACGTCGGGAGGTTAACAAACCGGAGTTGCTGCGATTGCTGCCGTGCATGGCCATCGGTTGCACGCTGGGTGTGGTGTTTTTGCTCAATCTGCATTCGGATGTGTTGTTGCTATTGATGGGGCTGTTTATCAGCGCCTACGCGATCTACAGCCTGGCGGTGAAGGCGCGGCCCGCGCAGTTGGCGGCGGGGTGGTCGATTCCGATGGGCACGGTTGGCGGCTTGTTCGGGGCGTTGTTTGGCAGTGGTGGCTTTTTATATGCGATCTACCTGAACAGCCGCCTGCCCAAGGACGCGGCGCGTGCGACCCAGAGTGCATTGATCAGTTGCAGCACGGTGGTGCGCCTGAGCCTGTTCCTGATCGCCGGGGTGTATGCGGATCTGCCGCTGCTGATCTTGGCGCTGTGCCTGTTGCCGGCGATGGCCCTGGGGCTGTGGTGTGGGCGCAGTTTGACGATGCGTATGTCGCGTGAGGCGTTTGTGCGGTTGGTGACGTGGTTGGTGTTGGCCAGTGGCATTGCGTTGATTGGGCGGTATCTGAGTACTTGACCTGTGTGGGGCAGGGATTAAGCTGCCAGCCTTCAGGGCCTTATCGCCGGCAAGCCGGCTCCTACAGTTGATCGCATTTCAATGTAGGAGCCGGCTTGCCGGCGATGGCGCCAGACGCCACACCGCAGGACTCCCATGAACTCCCAAAGCATCCTTGTCCCGAAAATCTCCACCTTGCCTGTCCATGAACCCCGCGCGCGGGCGATCGTGCGCTGGCTGGTGCGCAAGAACATCATCAAGGAAGAGCTGACCACCTGTGGTCGCACCGGCAATCGCATGGGCTATGCGCTGGCCGACGGTGCCCGTGCGGTGGTGCTGCACCCCGAGGCGTTGCCGTTCAACGAACCGATCAACGGCCTGGAGATCATCTACAAGCGATGCATCTACACCCCGGCCAAGGGCTTTCTCGAAGAAGCCGGCTGCCCGGAATGCCTCAAGGAAGTCGGCGAAGCGCTGTTTGAAAGCCTGGAAGACTGGATGCCCGGCCACACCGACAACTTCACCTGCCCGCTGTGTGGGCATGAAGACGACATCAACGGCTTCCTGTTCCTGCAGGAATGCGGGTTTTCCAACCTGGGCTTCATTTTCAACAACTGGGCGGAAGCGGGGTTCAAGCAGAGCTTTATCGACGAGTTTGCCGATTGGCTCGATCAGAAGATGAGTTGGGTCAAAGTCGAGTTGTAACTCACTGCGGCGCCCCCCTGT
>NZ_JFCA01000070.1 GCF_000612585.1 Pseudomonas sp. CHM02 | reverse complement strand
TTGGGGCCGCTTCGCAGCCCAGCGCGGGACAAGCCCGCTCACCACAGCAAGCCCCTTCACCACGGCAAGCCCGCTCACCACAGTAAGCCCCTTCACCACGGCAAGCCCGCTCACCGCAATAAAGCCGGTTCACCACAGTAAGTCATTTCCAATCGAGGTCTCTATCGGTGCTGGAAGCGGGGCAGGGAGGCGATGCGCAACTTGGGTTCCTGGAGGCGCGCCAGGTCGGTTGCGATCTGCGCCCGCCAGAAGTGCGCCCCGGACAATTGCGCATCCACCCACGCCTGGCGCAACAGCACTTTGGCCTTGTCCACCGAACCATAGTGGGCCTGGCGCAGGGTCAGTTGCGCCTTGATCCGCAGCATTTGCGGCGCGAACCAGCGCTCATGTCGGCCGAGGGCCAGTTGCAGGGTGTCTTCCAGCACTTCCAGGGCGAGTTTTTCCAGGCCCAGGCGTGCCAGGCCCAGGGCATATTCACAGCGCAGCAGGCTGTAGAGCTGGCTGTCGCCCTGGCCTTGCAGATGGTGCAGGGCTTCGCCCAGTTGCGGCACGCCGGCTTCCGGCGAGCCTTCGCGGATCAGCAGGATGCTTTCGAAACACAGGCGAAATTGCCGCCAGATATGCAGGTCCTGGCCGGTGGTACTGTCTTGCAGCAGGGCCAGGTAGCAGCGCACTTTCGGCAGGTTGGACGCCAGCAGTGCTAACGGAATTGCGCCCAGGCACAGGGTGTACCAGAGGGTCGCGGGGTGATCGAGTGAGACGGCTTCGTCGACGCAACTGCCGATCAGGCGCAGCGCCGGGTCGACATCGCCTTCGAGCAACAGCACCTTGGCCTTGAGGCAGCGGGCGGCGATGCGTTGGTCGAAGTGCACGTCGATGATATGCGAGCGCGGCGCCGACGGTGAGCCGAGGGCTTCGTCGATATTCAGGCGTGCGCCCAGCAGGTCGCCCATGTGGAACAGCGCCACGGCGCGCATGCGCTTGCCCAGCAGTTGCTGGCTGCCGCTGCTGTTCAGGGCGATGTAACGTTCGGCCAGCTCCAGTGCTTCGGCGTATTGGTTGCAGCCGCAGCGGTCGGTCCACAGGCCCCATAGTGCACGCAGTTTGTGCTCGGCATCGTCCAGGTCACGGGCGTCTTCACGCACCTGGCGCCAGGCTTCACGCATCGCACTGCCCGTGCCGTAGGTGAGCATCAAGACACTGGCCAGCGCGGTCTGCAGCAACATGCGCTGGCGTAAGGGCAGCGGGACAAGGGTGTCGCTGGCCAGGCCTTTGTCGACCCAGGTACGGCACTCGCTGACCAGCGACAACCGCAGCCACAACGGCACGCCACCCAGGGTCAGTTCGATGCCCAGGGGCAGGTCGCCGGCGGGCGAGTAGGCCCAGTCGAGGGCGGCGCGGATGGTGTTGATCTCCGGGCCATAGAGGGCCAGCCAGGTTTCCGGGGACAGGCCGTCCAGGGTCTGCCCGGCTTCCTGCAGAACGCTGAGGGCATAGTGCGCGTGACGTTGGCAGGTGGCGTTGGTTTCGCCCTGCTCGCTGAGTTTTTCCACGGCATAGGCGCGGGTGGTTTCCAGCAGGCGGTAGCGCTTGGGCACGCTGGCGTCACTGGCGATCAGCAGTGACTTGTCCATCAGGCTTTCGAGCAAGGGCAGGGCATTGCGGGGGTCGAGGCTGCTGCTGGCAGTCATCGCCTTGACCGCCTCCAGGGTGAAGGCGCCGGTGAATACCGCGAGTTGGCGCAGCATGGTTTGCTCGTCGCCACTGAGCATGGCGTAGGTCCAGTCCAGGGTCGCGCTCAGGGAACGATGCCGGGCGAGGGCGGTGCGCCGGCCGGTCATTTGCAGGCGGAAACTGCCGTCGAGCAGGCCCACCAGGTCCTGGATGCCAAACGTGCGCACCCGTGCGGCGGCGATCTCGATGGCCAGCGCGTTGCTGTCGAGTTTGCGGCAAATCGCACTGACAGCCGGCACGTCGGCATCGCTGAATACAAAGCCGGGATCGAGGGCACGTACGCGCTCCACAAACAGGCGCACGCCGGACCAGGCCAGGGCTTGGCTGGCACTGAGGCTGGCGTGTTCGTCGGGCACCTGCAGTGGCGCCAGGTCGTGCACCCGTTCGCCTTCGGCGCGCAGCGGTTCGCGGCTGGTGGTGAGCACAACGCATTGGGGCGCGCTGCGCAGCAGGGTTTCCACGACGTCGGCGGTCGCGGGCAACACGTGTTCGCAGTTGTCCAGCACCAGCAGCAAGCGCCGGTTGGCCAGGCTGGCGACCACGCAATGCAGCGGGTCTGCGCTGACGGTCTGGATGCCCAGGGCGCTGGCGAGCATGCCGGCCACCCATTGCCCGCTGGTGGCGGGGGCCAGGTCGACAAAGCAGCTGCCCAGGTTGAGTTCGACGGCCAAACGCTGTGCCACGGCCATGGCCACGGTGGTCTTGCCGATACCACCCGGACCGGTGAGGGTGACGAAACGTTGGCTCATGACCTGGTCGGCGAGGCTGGCGACAAGGGCGTCGCGGCCGATCACCTCAACCGCAGGCAACGCGCCGGCAGGCTCATCGACCCGCACCGAAGGGACCGGCAGGTGCTCTTCACCGGCCGCTTGGACCGTGACCGGCGCGACAAATCGATAGCCCCGCCCCGGCACGGTAACGATATAGCTGAAGTTGCCATCGTCGCCCAAGGCTCGGCGCAGCGCGACGATCTGCGCGCGCAGGTTGCATTCCTCCACCACCACCTTGGGCCAGGCGAAGGCGATCAGTTCGGCCTTCTCCAGCAATTCGCCTGCACGGGTCACCAGGGCGATCAACAGGTAGAGCGCACGGCTGCCCAGGGTCACGGGTTCGCCATCGCGCAACAGCACATGCTGGCGGGCGAGCAATAGAAAGGGACCAAAGCCAATGGTGCTGTCGGGGGTTGCCGGCGCGGGGTGGTCTGCGTCCAGGAAGGACACTGCGTGGTTCTTGCTCGAGCTCATCAAATCATCCTTTTTATAGTCGGGCTTGTTATTGGCGATCAGGCCATTCGCCCTTTTTGGGGTACAGATGTGCAGCAGCAGTCTTGGAAAGTTGATGTCGATCAAAAAGTCGAAAAGGTCGCCCTCCTTTGGGGCGTTGTGGTTTTTATTGGCGTGTCACACAAGCTGTTTCAGGTGATGAGACTGTCTCAGAGCTGAAACATTTTATTACCAGAAACACTGATAAAGCAGAATGTATGCCAGTTGGCATGTAACAAACATGACAACAACCGCATGAAATTTATGGTGATTTTTGCGGTCATCGATGGTGCTGAAACGCTCTTGTTCGGAAAGGCGAATATTTCTAATTGTGTCGTTCGGGATGCCGAATAAAACGCCGGGGTTTTGGCACTGTTTTATTGACTGTGTATCGAACTGTATCCCCGCACCATCCTGATACACCGGCATGACGTTCTATCGCGTTCGCGACACAGACCGGATACACGCCTGGCTTTAACTCTGTTCACCAGCTGGCGCCGGCGGTCCCCGACCCCAAGGCGCCCTGGCCACACTCAGTCAAGCCAGGAGACTCACCCCATGAAGCGTCCTTATGCAGCCCTCGCGGCAACCCTCGCCCTGTCCCTCAGCGCTTTTGCGGCCGTGGCCCATGCCGATGAGCCCAAGCCCCAGGAAAAATGCTTCGGCGTGTCGCTCGCCGGGGCCAACGATTGCGCCGCGGGCAAAGGCACCTCGTGCGCCGGCACCGCCACTACCGACTACCAGGGCAACGCCTGGGTACTGGTGGACAAAGGCACCTGCACCCAGATCAAGACCCCTAAAGGCTACGGCAGCCTGACGGAACAGCCATGAGCCGAGCGGCCCCGGCGCTGATCCAGCGCCTGCTGCCCGAGGCCTTGCTGTTGCTGGTGGCCCGGGTGGGCATCGCGGCGGTGTTCTTCTTGTCGGGACGCACCAAGGTCAGCGGGTTCCTCGAGCTCAAGCCGTCGACCTACACGCTGTTTCGCTCGGAGTACGCCTTGCCGCTGATCCCGCCGGAGTGGGCGGCGCACCTGGCGACCTACGCCGAGCACCTGTTTCCGCTGTTGCTGGTGCTGGGCCTGCTGACCCGTCCGGCCGCTGCCGCGCTGCTGGGCATGACCCTGGTGATCGAGGTGTTTGTCTATCCCGATGCCTGGCCGGTGCACCTGACGTGGGCGGGCCTGCTGTTGCCGCTGCTGGCGTATGGCGCCGGGGCGTGGTCGCTGGACCGCCTGATCTCAGGCAAACGTTCATAACTTTGATGGAGATTTCCAATGCGTATGCTTTCTTCCCTGGCCATTGCCATGGCCCTGACGGTCCCGATGCTCGCCCAGGCGGCGGATGCCCCGCAGCCCGGCGCCGGTAAAAGTGTGGTGATTGTGCCCGGTTCGTTTGTCGACGGTTCCGGCTGGCGCGTGGTGCACGACATCCTGATTCACAAGGGCTACAAGGTCACCGTGGTGCACCAGGGCCACGAGAGCCTGGCCGCCGATGTGGCCGAGGCGCGCGAAGTGCTGGAGCAGCAAGTCGGCCCGGTGGTGCTGGTGGGCCACAGTTCCGGTGGCGGGGTGATCTCGATTGCCGGCGACCGCGACAAGGTCAAGTCGCTGGTCTACGTCTCGGCGCTGCAGCCGGAAGTGGGCGAGAACATGGCCCAGTTGATCGGCTCCATGCCGGCGCCCAGCGATGGCATCAAGGCCAGCCGCGACGGTCACCTGTTTTTTGATCGCACTAAGTTCAACGCCGACTTTGCCGCCGACCTGACCACCAACCGCACCGACTTCATGGCCGCCTCCCAAGTGCCTGCGACCACTGCCTTGTTCGGTGGCACCGCGTGGGCCGCAGCCTGGCATAAAAAGCCGACTTACGCGGTGGTCTCCACCGAAGACCGCGCCCTGAGCCCGGACCTGCAGCGCTGGATGTACAAACGCGCCGGTTCCAAGGTCACCGAAATCAAGGCCAGCCACTCGGTGTACATCTCCCAGCCCGAGGCTGTGGCGAAGGTCATCGAAGACGCTGCGTCCGTCATCCAGTAATTCACCCCAACCCCGGAGAAATACCCATGAACACTGCACTCAAATCCCGCCTGAGCCTCGCTGCCGCTGCTGCCCTAATCGCCATGGCATCCGCCTCGTTTGCCACGGCCGCCAGCGCCGCCGACCAGCAGGAAAAACCCGGCCGCTGCTACGGCGTCAACACCTGCAAAGGCACCAGCCTGTGCGCCACCGCCAAGAACGACTGCAAGGGCCTCAACAGCTGCAAGGGCGAAGGCGTGATCGTCAAGACCCCGTCCGAGTGCCTGAAGGCCGGTGGCACCCTGACTGAACCGAAGTAACCCACCCGGCGAGCCCCGTGCGGGCTCGCCACTTATTCTTAGCGGAGATCCGCCATGTCGACATCCAACCCACACTTCTCAGGCTACGGCCTGGGGCTGCGCAAGGAGCACTACTGCGACTTCCTGGAGACCTCGGTGCCCGTGGATTTCGTCGAAGTGATCTCCGAAAACTTCATGGTCGCGGGCGGCCAGCCCCGGCATATCCTGCGCCAGGTGCGCGAGCGCTACCCGGTGGCGCTGCATGGGGTGTCCCTGTCCATCGGCACGGCCGAGGGGCTGGACGCCGACTATCTGCAGCGCCTCAAGTCGCTGGTGGACGAGGTCCAGCCGCTGTTTGTCTCCGACCACCTGAGCTGGTCGCGCAGTGGCAGCTTCAACGCCCATGATTTGTTGCCCGTGCCCTACACCGACGAAGCACTGGACCGGGTCTGCGCCAATATCCATCAGGCCCAGGAGGTGCTCGGCCGCACGATGCTGTTTGAAAACCCCTCCAGCTACCTGGCGTTTGAAGGCGCTTCCATGACTGAGTGGGAATTTATCGCGGCCATGGCCCAGCGCACCGGCTGCGAATTGCTGCTGGACGTCAACAACGTGTTCGTCAGCGCCAGCAACCACGGCTTCGACGCCCTGGCGTTTCTCCAGGGCATCCCTGCCGAGCGTGTGCGCCAGGTGCACCTGGCCGGTCACAGCCAGGGCCGCGACATCTTAATCGACAGCCATGACAGCCCGGTCTGCACCGGCGTCTGGGAGCTGTACGCCCAGGCCATGACCCGGCTGGGCCCGGTGGCGACCATGATCGAACGCGACGATGAGATCCCGCCACTTGCCGAGCTGCTCCAGGAATTGGCCATGGCTCGGACGTTGGGGACGCCGCGATGAACCTGGCGCAACTGCAGCAGACCTTTCGCGAATGGTTGGTGAGCGCGTCGGATGAATCCGCGCAGTCGCTGGGCAATCATCACGCCGGCCTGGCGGTGTACCAGAACAACTACCGCGCGCAGTTGGTCGGGTGCCTGGAACAGGCGTTTCCCAATCTGCGCCGCTGGCTGGGCGAGGACGCCTTCCTGGCGGCGAGCATCACCCATATCGACAACCATCCACCCCATGCCTGGACCCTGGACGCGTACCCCGAGGGGTTCTACGCGACCTTGAAAGACGTGTTCCCACGCAACCCGGATGTGCATGAGCTGGCCTGGATCGAATCAGCCCTGAACGAAGCGTTCGTCGCCGCCGACGCGCAGCCGTTGGCGCTGGAGACGTTGGCCGAGCTGGACTGGGACACGGCAGTGCTGCACCTGACACCGTCGCTGCGCTGCCATGGCCTGAGCACCAATGCCGAAGCCATCTGGTCGGCATTGTGGCAGGACGCGCCCGCGCCCGAGGCCGTAATGCTGGAGCAGGCGGGCGGCTTGCTGGTATGGCGGCGTCAATTCACCTCGCGACTGCGCCAGGTGGATGTGCAAGAACTTCAAGCGTTGCAGCACGTGCAGGCCGACGGCCGTTTCGCCGGGCTGTGTGAGTGGTTGGTGCAACGCCTTGGCGAAGAGGCCGGCGTGATGCAGGCCGGTGACTACCTGGCCGGTTGGCTGGGCAGTGAATTGATCGTGGGAGTGACGCATGTTTGATCGTCGAGGTTTTTTACTGCTGAGCGCCGTGGTGTTGTCCGCGCCGGCGTTTGCGCTGCAACAGGTGAGTACCGATGACCAGGAGATCCGTTATGAACAGTTCGGGCCGGAGGAGGGCCGGGTGATCATTTTGCTGGCGGCGGATGTCAGTGCGTTTTCCGACGTGACGGCCCCGCTGGCGGCCCAGGGTTTTCGGGTGATCGTTCCGTACCTGCGCACCGCCGACGACGCCGTGCTCGGCCAGGATGTGCTGGACCTGATGAACGCGTTGCATATCCCCGAGGCGGTCCTGGCCGGCGTGGAAGTGGGCGGGCGGGTGGCCACGCGTGCGGCTGTGTTGAAGCCGAGTCGGTGTGTGGGGCTGGTGACATTGAATACCACGCCCCAGGCCGGTTTTGCCGAGGCCGTGGGGGTGATGGCCAACACCGGGCACTGGCGAACATGAAAATACTGACAGGCAGCCAATCCAGCACTGAAAAAAATCCCCGCAGCCCTTAATCTAAGCGCCTTTGTCACCTGTGCGGATTGTTCATGTCTTCTGTTGCCGATGGGTTGCCCCTCAATAAACGCCTGCCGGCGGTGCTCGCGATTTCCTTGGGGATCGGCATGGCGACCCTGGACACGGCCATCGTCAACACGGCCTTGCCGACCCTGGCCGAGGGGATTGGCACCGATTCCGCCTCGGTGATCTGGGTGGTCAATGCCTATCAGCTGGCGATCATTGCCACAGTGCTGCCGTTTGCGTCGCTCAGTGATGTGCTGGGGCATCGCCGTGTGTACCTCGGCGGGTTGCTGCTGTTTATCGTGTCGTCGCTGTTTTGCGGGCTGGCGGGTTCGCTGGTCACCCTGACGGCCGCGCGCGTGGCGCAGGGGCTCGGGGCGGCGGCGATCATGAGCGTGAACACGGCGTTGTTGCGGCATATCTACCCGTCGAAAATGCTCGGACGAGGCCTGGGCTACAACTCCCTGGTGGTCGGGTTGGCGTTTACCTTGGGGCCCACCGCGGCCTCGGCGATTCTGTCGGTGGCGACCTGGCATTGGCTGTACCTGATCAACGTGCCGCTGGGCTTGCTGGCCTTGGGATTGGGCCTGCGTTCATTGCCAGCGTTGCCCATGACCGGGCATGCCTTTGACCGACTCGCGGCGTTGTTGTGTGCCGGGTTGTTTGCCTTGTTGGTGCTGGGCCTGGGCACGGCGGTGCACGGC
Source organism: Pseudomonas sp. CHM02 (assembly GCF_000612585.1). GTDB lineage: Bacteria > Pseudomonadota > Gammaproteobacteria > Pseudomonadales > Pseudomonadaceae > Aquipseudomonas. The sequence goes on along the minus strand of NZ_JFCA01000070.1, from coordinate 19,069 downwards.
GCCCAGGGCGTGCTGACGCTGGGCCTGATCGCCGTGGCGCTGGTGTGCGGTGCCTTGCTGCTGCGGCGCCAGGCCGGGCACCCGGCGCCGATGCTGGCACTGGACCTGTTCAAGCGCCCGGTGTTTGCCTTGTCGTCCCTGACCGCGATTTGTGCGTTCAGCGCCCAAGGCCTGGCGTTTGTGTCGCTGCCCTTTCTGCTGCAGGCGGTGCTGGGCCATAGCCAGGTGGAAACCGGTTTCCTGATGACGCCGTGGCCGGCCGTGGTGGCGGTGATGGCGCTGGTGGCGGGGCGCCTGGCCGACCGTGTGTCCTTGGGTGTGCTGTGCGGCATCGGCTTGTTGATGCTCAGCGTGGGCATGGCCGCGCTGGCCACCCTGGGCAGTGGCGCCTCGGCATTTGATATCGGTTGGCGCATGGCGCTGTGTGGTGCCGGTTTCGGCTTCTTCCAGTCGCCCAACCTCAAGGCATTGATGACCAGCGCGCCGCTGGCCCGCAGCGGCGGGGCCAGTGGCATCGTGGCGATTTCGCGGTTGCTGGGGCAAACGCTGGGGGCGTCGCTGGTGGCCTTGTGTTTCCACCTGTCGGTGGGCAGCGGGCCGCACTATGCGCTGTGGCTGGGCTGCGGCTTTGCCCTGGTCGGCGCGGTAGCCAGTGGCTTGCGTTTGTTGCCCTACGGCAAAAAGCCGTGATTGGGCGTTGTAAAACACGGGTGCGGAAGGCTACCGTGGCGACCTGAGTATTTCGGGATGTTTCAGATTTATGTCCAGCCTGGCCCTCCGTACTGCTGATACACACTCCCGCCGCGCCGCGTTGACCCTGGCTTTATGCTTGCCCAGTGACGTGCTGCTCTACCTTTTGCTGCCGATGGAGTCCCAGGCCTTCGGCATCACCCTGGCCCAGGCCGGGGTGTTGCTGGCAGCCAACCGGCTGGTGCGGATTTTCGGCTACCGGCATGTCCTCAACTTCTACGCGCGCAACGGCGACCGCCTGACCTGCATGATGGCTGCCGGTGCGGCGACCCTGTGTGCGGTGGGCAACTCGGTGCTGTCGGGTTTCGCCGCGTTGTTGGGGCTGCGGTTGGTGTGGGGCCTGTGTTTCGCCGCGTTGAACCTGTCGACCCAAGTGCTGGCCACCTCGGAACCCGCCGGTGCCGCACGCCGGGCCGGGCGTTCGCGGGCGCTGATCGCCCTCGGGCCGATGCTGGCGTTGCCGCTGGGCGGCTGGCTGACCCTGTGGGCCGGGCCGCGTCCGATTTTTCTGATTCTGGCCGGGTGCTGCCTGGTGGGCTGGTGGATGGCGCGCGGCTTGCCTACGGTGGGGCATGATTTGCACACCACGCCGGGGCGACGCTTCAAGTGGCCGGACAGTGTGGCGGTGTGGTCGTTTATCGAAGGTGTGGCGCTGGATGGCCTGTTTATCTTCGGCCTGTCGATCCAGGCGCAGAAGCTGCTGGGCGGCGATGCAGTACTGATCGCCGGTGGCCTGATGGCGCTGCGTTATGTCTCGGAAATGCTCCTGAGCCCCCTGGGCGGGCGTGCGGCCCAGCGCTTTGGCGCCACCTCGATGCTGCTGCTGTTTTCGTTCCTGAGTGCCCTGGCCCTGACCGCGTTTGGCAGTTACTGGGTGATCGTCGGCGCGGCGGCGGTGCTGGTGCTGCGCGCGCTGCAACTGCCGCTGGTGACCACCTTGGTGGCCGAGCGCAACCCCGGTTCGCTGCGCGTCTCGGCCCTGGCTTCGAATGCCGTGTGGCGGGATATCGGCGCCGGCCTCGGGCCGTTGCTGGCCGGCCTGCTGCTGCCGATTGCTTCGGCCCCCTGGGTGTTTGGCCTGGCGGGCGCGGCGATCGCGGTGAGCGCGGTGTTCTGCTGGCAGGCAAAAATGTCCAACTGACACGGTGAGGTTGTGTGTGTCCCTTCAAGAAAACTTCGTAAGCCTGCTGGATGCGGCGTATCGACACTGGACCGGCGAGGGCCTGCCGGCCCCCGTACACCTGGACCCGCAACAGCGGCTGGCCTGGCTGCACAGCGACGCGCCCTACAGCCTGCTGGCCCATGACGGCGGCGCCGACCCGCGCTTTACCTATGTGAATGACTGCGCCCTGCGGTGCTTCAAATACTCGCGCGACACCTTCATCGGCATGCCCTCACGCTACAGCGCCTCGGAACTCGACCGCGCGGCGCGCCAGGAACTGCTCGAGCAAGTCACCGCCAACGGCATCGCCCAAGGCTACAGCGGCTGGCGCGTGGATGCTCACCAGCAACCGTTCATGATCCACGCCGGCGTGGTGTGGACCCTGCTCGATGACGCCGGCCAGGCGTGCGGGCAGGCGGCGTTGTTCTGGCCCGACGAACAGCGCATCGGCGTGTTGGCTTAAGCGGTCTTAAAGGCATCCAGCCACGCGGGGTCGAACCGGGTTTGCTCGGTCTCGATCCCCAGCGCCTGCATCTTGGCCTTGTGCGCCTCGACCTCCGCGACCAACTGCACCTGGGCGCTGGAATTGGCATCCAGTTCATGCATCTGCGTCAGGCCCAAGTGATAGAAGCGCAGCACCTTGATTGCCGTCGGGTCATTGGCCTGGACCCGTTCGGTGACCTTGTGCATCACATTCGTCACGCTCATCAGGTTGCGCTTGAGTTGCCAGCCATACACCGCCGGCGCCAGCCACGCCTGGGTCCAGAACGGGCCACGCACAAGGGCCAGCGTGATCAGCACCCCGGCGAACACGCCACCGACATTGAAGCGGAAATTGTCACCGCCAGGCTCGCCGAACAGCATCACCGCCAGGGTCGACAGCACCATGGCCAGGGCCAGGAACAGCACCGCGACAATCAGCGTGCTGCGCCGGGTCTGTTGGCGGAAGGTCACAGGGTCGCAGGGTTTGAGCTCGAACATCCGGTTCATGTCTCCAGAAGGGGCCCGCATCATCTCACGCCTGGGCAAACAAGTTGAACGATGGCGCAGGGCGGTTTCTCTAAACCTGTGTAGACCCTTTGAGGTGAACCATCATGTCCGACTACAACCAGCCACCACCCGGCACCCCGAACCCTGACCGCACACCCGGTGAAGAGGAGCGCGACAACGATGCGTTGCGCCCCAACGACCCGGCGGAGCGTCAGGACAATGACGTAGAGCATGTCGAGGAAGACCTGGAAAACCTCCACGACAAAGCCCGCCCACTTTGAAAAAGGAGAACGCCGTGAGTAATACGCCGAAAGGCCCGTCTTCAGGCGAGCATGCAAGTGGCAAGGACGAGCTGGGGTTCGACCCGGATTCGCCGGACGTGGCGGATCCGCAAGTGGATCCTATCGGCCCGGCTATTGCGCCGCTGGATAAGGGAAAGAAGGATAAGGACGAGAAAAAGCCGCCCTATGACCCGTTGAGCGATTTGAAGCCTTGAGCCGGCACGCAGCGCTAAGGGGCGCTCTTGAGAACAGGGCGCTCCTGCTGCTGGATTGCAAACAGCCAAATGTCCCTCAGGCGGCTATTCACCTGACCCATTCAGGGCTGATCAGGTGAATATGCCTTGTTCCCGGGCAGACGGGTACATGCTCAACGCCGCTCGCGCTAACTGCCATTTGCCGGATTAACGCCCCGCCTGAACCTCGATCACCAGCTTGCCTCGCGTGCGACCTGTCGCCAGCGCTGCATAGGCGTCATCCAGCTTGTCCAGCGGGAAGACTTTACTCACCACCGGCTCGATGACGCCCGCCTGCGCCAGTGCGGCAATTTCCTGCAGTTGCTCGCCGTCAGAGCGCGTGATCAGGCCGTGAAACGCTACGCCGTGCTCCGCCGCCAATGCTTCGAAACGTGCGTTGCCAGCGGAGGCTGCCTTGGCCATTGCTTCTGGCAAACCGAGCGACATGAAGGCGCGTGCGTCGGCTAAACGGACCAGCCCCACATAGCGTCCTCCCGGCTTCAGGCTCAGGATCGCTCGCTCGGTCAACTCGCCGCACACGCCGTCATACACGACATCGTAAGGCCCGAAGTCTTCAAAACGTTCGCGGGAATAATCGACGGCCTGGTCGACACCGAGTTCTTTCAGAAACTCCTGGTTGGCGGTGCTGGCGGTCGCCGTTACATGGGCACCCAGGTGCTTGGCGAAGGCAATCGCGAACGTGCCGACACCGCCGGCTCCGGCCTGGATCAGCACGCGCTCACCGGGTTTCAGGTGCACACGCTCAAGGAACGCCTGCCACGCAGTGAGTGCCACAGTCGGCAGACTGGCAGCCTCGGTATGCGACAGCGTGGAGGGCTTGCGGGCCAGCAGATGAGCCGGTACAGCCACGCGTTCTGCATAAGCGCCGACAGCGTTGCCCGGCAGGCGCGCGAAGACGGCGTCACCGGCTTTGAAACCCGAATCTTCCGGCGCACGAATGACGACACCGGACACGTCGAAACCCGGTACCTGCGGAAACGTGAAGGGCAGCAACTGACGATAGTTGCCTTCGCGCATTGCCAGTTCCACCGGATTGACGCCCGCGGCGAACACATCAATCAGAACGTCACCGTCCTTGACCTCTGGTTCTGGCAATTCGCCGAACGCCACCACTTCATTGCCACCATACCCGGTTAAAAAAGCCGCTTTCATATCGGTACCTCCGCTGGATGGGAGATATGAATCTAGCATATTAGTCTCAATATTGAACTTAAATTCAGAGGTGGGCTTAAGGCATGCTTTTTCTGCTATCAGTTCTCCTGCCTCGCCGTCGATGGCTCCAGGCGAATTTCCGAGGGCAGTACCCGCCTTCCCGTTGCAGAACGAACTTCCAAGGGCGGGATCACGCCGCCATCGACCGAGTCGACCATGTCCACAGGATGAGGGGCTGGCGCGAACAGCCAGCGGTCTCCCCACTGGCGCATGGCGACGATGGTCGTGGCCAGATCTTCTCCCATCGGCGTCAGGACGTATTCGAGCCGGCGGGCATTTTCGGCAACCGGCTGCTGCATCAATACGCCGCCTGCCACCAGCTTCTTCAAGCGAGCCGTCAGAAGGTTGCGCGACATTTGCAGCCTTGCCTGAAAATCGTCAAAACGACGCACGCCACCAAAAGCCTCGCGCAGGATCAACAGGCTGCCCCATTCACCAATGAGGTCGACAGCCCGTGCCAATGGGCAGTTTGCTTCGGCCCATACCGTGCGTTGCATAAACAGGATCCTCTGACGTGGGGGAAAGCAGAACAGGCGTATAGATACGCCCGGGGGTTGGCCATTGTAAGTTCAATCGGTACACAGCACGAACCTGCGTTCGGGGGGACGGCATTGAGCTTCAGTCAGAAGGCAGGATATCGATGTTTCGGTAGGTAACCAGGCCCGTTCGCCTGCAGGAAAGAAACAAGGCGGGAAGCCCGACAAAGCCCTGCCAGGCAACACAAAATGCGCAAATGACCTGTAAAAGCCCCGCCTCATACAGCGGGGCTTTCCCCTTACTTGGGCGCGACCCACGTCACCTCGGTAATTCCAAACTTCTCCGCCCAAGGCCGAGTCGTTTTCTTCACCTGTTCATGCCCCACGCGCCCCACGCGACTCACGTGCGCGATGTCGGCATCGACCGCCGCCCAGTGCCAGGCCTCTGCGTTGTTCATCACGTCGGCACGTACAACAAAGGACTTCGGTTTACCGTGCAACTGGTAGTGGATAGTGTAGATTTTTGCGGTACTCATGTTGCCTCCCTGTGTTGTTATAGATGGATACGGGAGTGTTCAAAAAGGTTCATTCAAAATGACAATCTGCGTGCTGGCGCGGCATAGTGACGCTTCACCTCGCGCCCAAGGATTGCGCCATGCCTCTGCTGACCAATAGCCGCCTCTATCTGCAACGCCTGGGTTATGACGCACCGCCAGCGCCGACCCTGCAAACCCTGCAGGAACTGCAACTGCGCCACGTGTGCACCTTTGCCTTCGAGAGCCTGTCGACCTTGATGCGCCTGCCGGTGCCTATCGACCTGCCCAGTGTCGAGCAAAAAGTGCTGCTGGAGGGCCGGGGCGGTTATTGCTATGAGTTGAACCAGATGTTCCTGGCGCTGTTGCAGGAACTCGGCTTTGACGCACGCGGCATCACCGGTCGGGTGGTGATGGGCGGGCCGCCGGATGCGCACACGGCGCGCACCCATCGCCTGAGCCTGGTGACGCTGGATGGCGTGCGCTATATCAGCGATGTCGGCTTTGGCGGCATGGTGCCCAGCAGCCCGTTGCAACTGGATACCGAAGCGGTGCAGGCCACGGCGCATGAGCCTTATCGCCTGAGCTTCGACGGGCAGGGCAGCTACACGCTGTGGGCACAAGTCGGGGAGGAGTGGCGTGGGTTGTATGTGTTCGACCTGCAAGAACAGGCGGCCATCGACTATGAGATCGGCAACTGGTACGTCTCTACGCACCCGGATTCGCCCTTCGTGGGCCAGTTGAAAGTCGCACGCCTGGCACCGGGTAAACGCCATACTTTGAACAACGCCCACTACGCCGTGCACTACCTGGATCGGCCGAGCGAAAAACGCACGTTCGACAGTGCCGATGAACTGCTGGATGTGCTGACCGAGACCTTTGGAATTCGCGTACCGGCCTCGCCGGCGCTGCGCCAGATCCTTGATGGCCTTGTAATAGCTAACGCTTAATCGCGTTGAGAGAGAGTCTTCGCCGAACAAGCACGACATCACGTTCTAAGTGCCACCCTTGGACGTGGGTGCCCAACGCCCACGTTCAACTGTCCGCAACAGCCCCCCTTTGTGTCCGCCAAAACCCTCAACGTCGCTGCGCCGCTGCCTTAGTGTGGAAACAGCTTTCCACATCATAAGAAGAGAGGGTGGCCATGCCCCGCATTGCCTTGCTGTTGGTTGTATTCGGCCTGCTCACGGCCTGTGACGACAAACCCCGACATTCCCCCGAACGCGCCACTGCGGCGACTGCCATGCCCGCCGACCCGGCGCTGGCCCAGGTCTATGACAGCAGTTGCAAGCTGTGCCACGCCAACCCAGCCTCCGGCGCGCCGCTGACAGGCGACCGCGCCGCGTGGAGCCCGCGCATCGCCCAGGGTGTCGACACGCTGCTCGACCACAGCATCAACGGCTACAACGGCATGCCGCCGATGGGCCTGTGCATGCAGTGTTCCGAAGAGCAGTTTGTGGCGCTGATCGGCTTTATGGCCGGTGTTCAAATCCAATAATAAGACGGGGTGATGGATGGTGCTTTCACGGCGGCAACTTTTGCAGCGCTCAGCAGTGGCAGGGATTTTCATGGCGTTGGCCAGCAACCCGGTGCTGGCCCAGTTGGCGCGGGCACCTCGTCTGATTCCGTGGCGCAACTGGTCGGGGGCGCAGACCTGTTTGCCGTTGGCACGCCTGGCGCCGAAAGACCTGGACGAACTGGTGCAGGTGATTCGCCAGGCGCCGGGGCAGGTGCGGCCGGTTGGCTCGGCGCATTCCTTCAGCGCCCTGGTGCCCACCGACGGCACCTTGCTGTCCCTGAGCTACTTCAATGGGCTGCTCGATCACGACCCGGCAACCTTGCAGGCCACCTTCGCCGCCGGCACGCCGATGTCGCGCATGGGCCCGGCGCTCAAGGCAGTGGGCCAGGCGCTGCCGAACATGGCGGATATCGATTACCAGACCCTGGCCGGGGCGATTTCCACCTCGACTCACGGCACCGGCGTGGGCTTCACTTCATATTCTGGCTGCGTCACCGGCTTGCAACTGGTGACCGCACAGGGTGAAGTGCTGGACTGCGACGCCCAGCGCCATCCCGAGGTGTTCAATGCGGCACGCGTGTCCCTCGGCGCGCTGGGCGTGGCCACCCGCATTCGCTCGCAGAACCGCACGCCCTATCGCCTGCGCGAACGCCAGTGGATCGCCAAGACCGAAGAGCTGCTGGAAGACGTGGAAAAAAACACGCGGGAGAACCAGCACTGGGAAATGCTGGTGGTCACCCATTCCGACTATGCGCTGTCGATTGCCCTCAATGAAACCAACGATGCAGAAACGCCGCCCATCGACCCGGCGGAGGCGGGCGGCAATGAGTTCGTGACGATCATCGAAAAGCTCGACAAATACGCCAGCGACTTCCCCGGCACACGTCGCACCTTGCTCAACAGCCTGCGCTTTTTTGCCAGCTTCGAGGACCGCGTGGCCGAGTCCTTCGAGGTGTACGCCAACGTGCGCAATGTGCGTTTCAACGAGATGGAATATTCGGTGCCTGCCGAGCATGGGCCGACGTGCCTGCGCGAGATCCTCAAGCTGATCAACGACAAGGACCTGCGCACCTGGTTTCCCATCGAGTACCGCTACGTCAAGGCCGATGACATTCCCCTGAGCATGTTCGAAGGCCGCGACAGTTGCTCGATCTCCGTGCACCAACACTACGCCATGGACCATCACAACTTTTTCGCCGCCGTGGAGCCGATCTTCTGGAAATACGCCGGCCGCCCGCACTGGGGCAAATTGCACACCCTCAATGCGCGCACGCTGCAGCCGCTGTACCCACGCTGGGACGCGTTCACTCGCGTGCGCCGTGAGCTGGACCCGAGTGGAAAATTCCTCAATGCGCACCTGTCATCCATCCTGGGAGTGGCCCGATGAACCGTCGACATTTTGTACTCGGCACGGGCGCTTTGTTGGCCGCTGGTATCTGGTTGCTGCGCCCGAGTGACCGTGGCAGTCCCTACAACGATTACTTCCGTACCCTCAACGCCGAACTCAAGGCCCACGGGCCGATGCGCCCGGTGATGCTGATCGACCTGGATCGGCTGGATCACAACATCGACGTGGTCATGCAGTCGGTCAAACGCGGCGGTAAACACCTGCGGTTGGTGGAGAAGTCCCTGCCATCACCCGGGCTGCTGGCCTACATCGCCAAGCGTGCCGGCACCCAGCGGCTGATGTCGTTTCACCAGCCGTTCCTGAATCATGATGCGCAGGTGTTCCCCGAGGCGGACATCCTGCTGGGCAAGCCGCTGCCGGTGCGTTCGGCTGAGCTGTTTTATCAAAGCCACAAGGGGCCGTTCGACCCGTCGCGGCAGTTGCAGTGGTTGTTGGATACGCCTGAGCGGTTGCAGCAATACCTGGGGTTGGCGCAGGGGTTGGGTGTTTGCTTGCGGGTCAATATCGAACTCGATGTGGGGCTGCATCGTGGCGGTATCCGTGACAACGCGGTGCTGGGGCAGATGCTCACGCTGATCAGCGCGAACCCGCAGTATTTGGCGTTCGCCGGGTTTATGGGCTACGACCCGTTCGTGGGCATGGGCGTGCCCGGCATTCTGGGTTCGCCCCAGGCGTTGTTCGAGCAGGTGATGCAGCGCTACAACGGCTATGTGGATTTTACTCGGCAGCACTTCGCCGGGTTGTGGAGGGAGGGGCTTACGTTGAATACGGCGGGGAGCCCGAGTTATCGGATTCATGAGCAGGAGCGACTGAGTACGGAAGTGTCGGTGGGGACCGCGTTGCTCAAGCCTACCCATTATGATTTGCCTTCCTTGAGCGAGCATGTGCCGGCGGTGTTTATTGCCGCGCCGGTGTTGAAGAGCACGGGGCCGGTGGATATTCCGGCGTTGGATGGCAAGTCTCGGGTGTTTTCGTGGTGGGATCCGAACCAGCGGGGGACTTACTTTATTTATGGGGGGAATTGGCTGGCGGAGTTTGAGTCGCCGCAGGGGCTGAAGAGTAATGAGTTGTATGGGCGTAGTTCTAATCAGGAGATGGTCAATGGGTCGCCGGCTGTGGGGTTGAACGTGGATGACCAGGTGTTTTTGCGGCCGACGCAGAGTGAGTTTGTGTTGTTGCAGTTTGGGGATTTGCTGGGGGTACGGGGGGGTAAGGTTATTGAGGTTTGGCCGGTTTATTCGTGATAACGGGGCGTATATCCATTGCTGCGGTTCGCATCATGGATACGCGGTCCCGTAGGAGCCGGCTTGCCGGCGAAAAACGCGAGGGCGCCGCGTGCATTCTGGCGCCCCGCGTTATCGTTGAAGACCATCGCTGGCAAGCCAGCTTTCACAGCGCAAAGGGAATCGTCAACTTAGCCCACAACATATCCCCCTCCGGCCGATTCTCCACCTCAAACTCCTTGGCCCACCGCACCTCAGCACTGGCGTACTTCAAAAAGGTGAAATACACCGCCGGTCCAATCGCAAACACCTGCCCCCGCACACCATCATTCACCTCTTCACCCAAGATGTTCACCACCGTATGACCGTACTGCTTATCGTCGGTCGTCTGCTTGAGGTAATAACCATTCACACCCAGGCTCAGGTTGTCGGTGACCTTGTAGCTGGCCGAATAATCGAAGTGGAAAATCTGCCCGGAACGATAGTCGGTGTCGTGGTTTTCCTTGTTGAAACTGTAGGTAGTCTTGATCGACAACTCGGTACGTTCGTTAGGCATCCAGGTCGCCGAAACCAACGGTTTGTAGGTGTAGAAATTATTGCTGGTGTTGGCCAGCCGCGAGGCGTCGTATTCGCCGGTGGGCAGGGTGATTTCCACCGCGGCGCCCAGGGTCAGGCTGGGCCCGAGGTCCCACAGGATGATCGGCGCCACGGTGGTGTCGCCCATGCTTTCCCGGGTGTCGGACATGCCGAACAGCCCCACCTGCTGCTTGAGGTACGGCTGAGCGACATAGCCGCCGAGGCGCCCGCCGAAAATACGCACCGGGCTCAGGTAATCCAGGCGCGGGATGATCGCGTCCGACTGGATGCGCACATCGGAGACCTTGCCGCCCAGGGAACTGATGTCCAGCTTCCTGGCTTCGTAGTGGTTGTAGTACAGGTTGAAGGCGAACATATGGTCCGGCAGATTGTTCACATTCAGGGGCAGGGTGTAGAAGCCATCGGTGCCGGGGCCGATATTGTCGACACCGCCTTCGGTGGCCAGGGCCGGCAGGCTGATCAGGCTCAACAGCGCGAGTTGCAGCGAGTGAAGTGCACGGGTGGGGTTCATGTCTGGCCTCATTATTATTGTTAGGGCACTGCAGGCCATAGAAATAAGCCCTGTGCGCCCTGCAGGGCAGGGTTTTTGCGGCCAGATAGGGGGGCTTTGCCGGACAGGTTTCACTCAGGGGGCAGTGAATCTTGCAAGCGCCTATGATTGTCAGAATGTTTCTAAAACAAGAACTGAAGTACTCAGTCAGGAACCCGTGATCCATGCAAAGGAAAGCCGTAGACCCGCACTTTGAGCTGGCGCTCGTGTCGCCGTTCCTACTGCAGACCCTCGGGCAGGTGGTGGCGCAAAAGGGCGCCAGTGCCGAAGCCCTGTGCCGTGGCCTGGGGTTCACCTTGGCCGACCTGGATGACCCGGCGCAACGCATCTCCTATCGCCAGGCCGTGGCGATGATCCAGCGTGCGCTCAAGGTCTTGCCTGATCAGGGATTGGGCCTGTGGGTGGGTAACCAGAATGTGCTGGGCACCCTGGGGCTGCTCGGCCATGTGATTTCCTTGTGCAAGACCTTGCGCGATGCCTTTGCGATCGGCGAGCGCCATCAGCACACCTCCGGCGGCATCGCCACCACCCGCACCCACGAAGGCGCCGCTGAGGTGTTTGTCGACGTCGAGTGTCTGTTGCCCTATGCCGAGGTGCAGGTGTTTGCCGCCGAAGAGTTCTTTGCCAGTCTCATGGTGTATGGCCGTGCGCTGGTGGGGGCGCAGTTCATGCCACTGCGCATGGAGTTCGTGCATGCACCGCCGCCTTACGTTGCCGAGTATCACCGCCTGTTTGGTGACGATGTGCGCTTCGGCTGCCTGCACAACCGCATGGTGCTGGCGCCGCACTGGATGGATGCACGCCTGCCCAACCATCACGCCCTCGCATTGCGCCAGGCCTTGGAATTGCTGGAGCTGGAAAGCGCCCAACTGCACCAGAAGATGGACCTGATCCAGGCGGTGGAGCGCGCGATCTCCCGCGATTTGCAGGGCAGCCAACTGGAGAAGGTCGCCAGTGACTTGAACATGAGTGGTCGCACCCTGCGCCGGCGCTTGACCGAGCATGGGCTGACCTTCGAAGCCTTGCTGGAACAAGTACGCCGCGCGCGGACCATGGGCCTGCTGGGCAATCCAGGGTTGTCCATCGAGCGGATCACGGAAGAGGTCGGTTACAGCGATGTGCGCAGTTTTCGGCGGGCGTTCAAACGGTGGACGGGGGTGAGCCCCAGTGCATTTCGCGGGGAGGGAGGAGGGGCGGCGTAGTCCTTTGGGTGGTCCCGTTCAGGACGCCGGTGCAGCGGGTTTTCAGCTCGCCGAGGAACTCTCCGATCGAGCGCGCAAAGGTTTGCTTTTTGGCGAATCAAAAAGCGCGCCGATCGCCTGGCGCGCACGGGACAGCCGGCTCATGATGGTGCCGATCGGCAGGTCGAGCATTTCGGCGGCTTCCTTGTAGCTGAAGCGCTCCACACCCACCAGTAGCATCACTTCGCGCTGGCCGTCGGGGAGTTTTTGCACGGCTTCGATAATCTGCCGGTGCATCAGGTCGGACTCCGGGTTGGGTGCCTCGGGGTCGCTGACGGTTTCGAGGAACTCGTCGTTCCAGTCCATGCGCGAACGGCTGCGTACTTTGCGTGAGCGCAATTCGTTGATCCAGGTGGAGTGCACAATCGAAAACATCCAGCTCAGTACCGACGTGTCGGGCTGCAACTGATGGGCCCGTTCCAGCGCGCGGACACAGGCGAGCTGAACCAGGTCTTCGGCATCATGCTTGTCGCCAGAGATGCGCAACGCAAATGCCCACAGGCGTGGTAGCAGGTCTGGAAGCAGTGCGGGTAAGTCAGCACCGGTGATCGACATATTTCCTCTTATTATTTCTTGATGCCTAAAATGGAGCGGTCAGGCTACGAGGTCGATACCGTAGCGGATGCCTGTGTCGCGGCGTCCTTTTTGCGGTGCTGAGGGTCCTGGGTGACGAAGAACTGTATCAAGATGCTGACAAAGTGTATCAATTTGGATGGCTATTGAAAGGTTGATGACAGCATATGCAGGTTACAGGCCAATGATTCTGACAATCGTGGCAGGAAAAATGCCCCTGACATGTGGTGAAACATATAAGATTTATCGGGCCCTGGGAATATTTTCGAATCCCGGGTGTTCTCTTAAAGTATTTGTGCGTGTCACTTAGTATTCAGCGCTTGCTTTAAAGTTTTTTTGATTTGTTGCAACAGTAAAGCTGATATCAATATGATGGCTTGCCGCTACCCTCCGGCTCGCCGCTTCGGCCCACAAGGCCGAGAATCACCCAGTAGAAATTGATGAATACAAACGGAGAGAAAATCCCATGGTAGCGGATGATGCCTTGCTAATGGCCTATGTTGACGGCGAGCTTTCGTCGCAACAGAACCAAGAGCTAGAGCGGCTCATAGACGCTTCGCCGGACCTGGCTGAACGAGTCTCCCGGTTGATGGCTTCGTGCCTGCCTTATGAGGAAGCCTTTGCCCGGCAGAATCTGCCGCCGGTTCCCGAGAGCCTCAAGCTCAGTATTGCGGCGTTGGCGGCGCAACACAGCACCGCTGAACCCGCGCACGCGCTTGCGGACGCAAAGACAGACAGCGTTTTCTCCCGCCTGTTCGCGTTCTTCCAACCTAAATTTGCATGGCCTGCGCTGACGTTCGTTGCGGGTGCAGCCTGTTATGCCCTGGTGCTTCAGATTGGTGCGTTAAACGGTGCGTTGAAGCCGGGTGTCGATACCACCGCGCCCGCCGTTGCCCAGGCTTCGCCCTGGGTTCAGCAGGCCGCCGCCTACCAGCATCTGTACACGCGGGAGACCGTCGCCTACGGCGCTCAGCCAACCGATGCCGTCACCAAGACCCTCGCCGATATCCGTGATATCGACGGCCTGGCGCTGCGCGTACCTGATCTGAGTTCAGCCGGCCTGACCTTCAAGCGTGTGCAGCGCCTGCGCTTCAACAACAAGGCGCTGATCCAACTGGTGTACCTGCCGGCCAGCGGTGCGCCGGTGGCGCTGTGCGTGATGAAAGAACCCAAGCCCGACCAGTCGATCACCCAGCAAAGCGTCGCGCAGATGAACGTAGTAACGTGGCGCCAGTCTGAGCTGGGCTACGCCCTGATCGGCGAGCCCGAAGGTGTCGACCTCAATGCCGTTGCCCGACTTGTCGCCGACCGCAGTGCCGGCCAGTTGTTTACCGGTTCGCCCGCACCGATGTGGATCGCCTCCCTCCAGAAATGACCGTGCTGGGATCGAGCATCGGTTCTCGATGCAGTGATCCCAGAAAGCCTGATGAAAAAACCTTTTCCGCTCAACAAACGTCATCGCTTGCCCCTTGCCGTTGCCGCCGCCGTGGTGATCACGGGCCTGGGTGTGTGGCTGCGGCCTTCGTTCAGCGCGCCGTCACCGACGGCTGCGCAAATCGTCGACCAGATGGAAGCCGTCGCCGGCGGTGCGCACGCGGGTTTCCGGCGTAACCATGCCAAGGGCCAGTGCATCAGTGGGCGCTTTGAAAGCAATGGTAATGCGGTAGAGATTTCCAGCGCCGCGCCGTTGCGGCGGGGCAGCGTAACGTTGATCGGGCGCTTGTCCGCTGCCGGTGGCGACCCGGCCGAGCCGGATGTGCTCGGTATGAACCGCAGCATGGCGCTAAGACTCGCCGAGGGCGATGGCAGCACCTGGTACATGGCGATGAACTCCGTTCCGGTGTTTCCGGTGAGCACGCCAGAGGGGCTGTACGCACAACTGCGTGCCTCGATTCCAGAATACGGCGGCGCCGGCCCCGACCCGCAAAAAATGCAGGCCTTCAAGGATGCCCATCCTGAGATGCGCGCGTTCGAAGACTGGCTGGCGGCCAATCCTGCTTCTTCGGGGTTCGATAACACCACGTTCTACAGCGTCAACGCGTTTCGCATGATCGACGCCCAGGGCAGGGTGCGTTTTGTGCGCTGGAGCATGGTGCCGGAGACGCCTTACGCGGCGATCAGCGCAGAACAGCGCAGCGACCCCGACTTCCTCGCCTTCGGCCTGGCCACGCAGCTTGAGCGCGGCCCACTGCGCTGGCACCTGATCATCACGCTCGCTGATCCGGGCGACGTCACCAATAACGCCACCGTGCTCTGGCCACAAGGGCGCCGGCAAATCGATGCCGGTGTGCTGGTGATCGACGTCCAGCAATCCCAGGTCGACGGTGCGTGCCGCGATATCGATTTCAACCCGCTGGAGTTGCCCGCCGGCATCGAGCCTTCGGATGATCCGTTGTTGCTGGCGCGCCAGGCCGCGTACGCCGAGTCCCATCGCCGGCGCATCGAAGAAGCAAGCGCCCGTTAAGAATTTTTAAGCAACCGCGGAATAAATCATTTCCCTCGCTTGTTCTATCCCCAGAACAACTTGCACGAGGGATTTGCGATGGGCCTGCCCACCGACGCTCAATCACTGGATTTCACTGCGCTTGCCGTGCCCTTGCCGTTAGGCGAGGGCGAGGCGAGCGGCGGTGGCCCGAACGTCGAATACGACCCCGAATTCCTCGAACTGGAAGAAGAAGCCCTCGGCAAACCCGAGGTGCAATACGGCGACACCATCACCCAGGCCATCGAACCCAACTGGAAGCGCGTGATGCAGCTAGCCTTGCCGCTGCTGGAGCGCAGCCGCGACCTGCGCCTGGCCATCTGGCTGACCCGCGCCCAGCTCAACCTGCACGGTTTTCCCGGCCTGGCCGCCGGCCTGCAACTGATTCACGGGCTGCTGGCGCAGTGCTGGAACGGCATGCATCCCCAACTCGACCCCGACGACGATAATGACCCGCTGCTGCGCATCAATATCCTGGCTTTCCTCTGCGAACCGTCCGGGCTGTTGCGTGACCTGCTCGGTACAGCGCTGGTCAGTGCTCGCAGTGTCGGCACGCTGAACCTGCGCCAGCTCGACCAGGCCGCCACTGAGCAGGCCGGTGACGTCAGCCTGGCGATGCTCGAAGGCGCATTGGCCGAGGCCGATCCATCGGCGCTGAGCGCTACGCAAGACGCCTTGGCGCAGGCCCTGGCCTTGAGTGTGCAGATCGAGCAGTTGCTCACGGAGAAAGTCGGCGTTGGCCGCGCCATCGACCTGAGCGGCCTCGCTACGCTGTTGCGCCGCGCCGCTGAAGTGATCCGTCGCCCGCAAGCCGAAACTGAAGCTGAAACCGTTGCGCCGATGACGCACGCCACTGCCACGCTGCCACAGCCCAGCCGCGGCGAGATCAACAGCCGCGAAGACGCACGCCAGACCCTCGACCGTCTGTGCGCCTATTTCCAGACCCATGAACCGGCCAGTCCCGTACCGATCCTGCTGCAACGGGCGAAGAAGTTGATCGACAAGAATTTCATGGAATTGCTGCAAGACCTCGCCCCCGATGGTCTCGCGCAACTGGCGCTGGTCAGCGGAAGTCGCAGCGGCGACAACTGACCCTTTTGTATCAACCCCACTCACCGGAGCTTGTCCTGTGGCCAAAGAAAGCAGTCAGAAGTTTATCGCTCGCAACCGGGCGCCACGTGTGCAGATCGAATATGACGTGGAGATCTACGGCTCGGAAAAAACCGTGCAGTTGCCCTTTGTGATGGGGGTGTTTTCCGACCTCTCCGGCAAACCCGCCGAGCCGTTGCCGCCAGTGGCCGAGCGCAAGTTCCTCGAAGTCGACATCGACAACTTCGACGAGCGCCTCAAATCCATGAAGCCGCGCGTGGCGTTCCAGGTGCCCAACACCCTGAGCGGCGAGGGCAACCTGCCGGTGGAGATCACCTTCGAAACCATGGACGACTTCTCCCCGGCGGCCATCGCACGCAAGGTGCCGAGCCTCGACCAGTTGCTCACCGCGCGCAGCCAATTGTCCAACCTGCTGACCTACATGGACGGCAAGGTCGGCGCCGAGGAACTGCTGGCCAAACTGCTCGCCGACCCGAGCGTGATGCAGGCCTTGAGCACCGCGCCCAAACCAACCGAATAACTGAATAACCGCTGACTCTGCCGGTGCCTCGTTTGCCCCGGTACGGGGACGCTTTGCCCAAAATTCGAGGATACCGTCATGTCCACTACGCAATCGGAACAGGCCGGACAGCCGCTCGTCACGACCGAGTTCGATGCCGGCGACTTCGCCAGTCTCTTGCAGAAAGAGTTCAAGCCCAAGACCGACAAGGCCAAGGAAGCGGTGGAAACCGCTGTGCGCACCCTGGCCGAGCAAGCGCTGCAAGGCACCCAACTGATGCCCCACGACGTGCTGGGCACCATCGAAGGCCTGATCGCCGCCCTCGACCAGAAGCTCACCGAACAGATCAACCACATCCTGCACCACGAAGAGTTCCAGGGCGTGGAAAGCGCTTGGCGTGGCTTGCATTACCTGGTCAACAACACCGAGACCGACGAGTCGCTGAAGATTCGGGTGATGAACATTTCCAAGAACGAAGTGCACAAGACCCTGCGCAAGTTCAAGGGTGTGGCCTGGGACCAGAGCCCGATTTTCAAGAAGCTCTACGAAGAGGAATACGGCCAGTTCGGCGGTGAGCCCTATGGCGCGTTCGTGGCCGACTACTACTTCAACAACAGCGCGCCGGACGTGGAGCTGCTGACCCAGATGGCCCGCGTCAGCGCCGCCGCCCACTGCCCGCTGATCACCGCCGCCGACCCCAGCGTGATGCTGATGGAATCGTGGCAGGAGCTGGCCAACCCGCGGGACCTGACCAAGATCTTCCAGACCCCGGAACACGCGGCCTGGCGCAGTTTCCGCGCCAGTGAGGACTCGCGTTATGTCGGCCTGGCGATGCCGCGTTTCCTGTCCCGCGCACCCTACGGCGCCAAGACCAACCCGGTGGAAGCATTCGACTTCGAAGAAACCACCGACGCCGCCGGCTCCAAGGATTTCACCTGGGCCAACGCCGCCTACGCCATGGCCGTGAACATCAACCGCTCGTTCAAACACTACGGCTGGTGCTCGCAGATTCGCGGCATCGAATCCGGCGGTGTGGTGGAAGGGCTGCCGGTGCATACCTTCCCGACCGATGACGGCGGTGTCGACATGACCTGCCCGACCGAAATCGCCATCAGCGACCGCCGCGAAGCGGAATTGGCCAAGAACGGTTTCATGCCGCTGGTGCACAAGAAAAACAGTGACCTGGCGGCCTTCATCGGCGCGCAGTCGATGCACAAGCCTGCCGAGTACGACGACCCGGACGCCACCGCCAACGCCAACCTGGCCGCGCGCCTGCCATACCTGTTCGCCACCTGCCGGTTCGCTCACTACTTGAAATGCATCGTGCGCGACAAGATCGGCTCGTTCAAAGAGCGCGATGACATGCAGATCTGGCTCAACAACTGGATCGGCCGCTACGTGGAACGCAACCCGGCCACTGCCACCGATGCCGACAAGGCGCGCAAGCCCCTGGCCGGTGCCGAGGTGGTGGTGGAAGAAGTCGAAGGCAACCCCGGCTACTACGGCGCCAAGTTCTTCCTGCGCCCGCACTACCAGCTCGAAGGCCTGACAGTGTCCCTGCGCCTGGTTTCCAAGCTGCCGTCCACCAAATCCAACTGATCAACCCTGAAAGGTAACCACCATGATTTTGCTGAACTTCAAAGGCACCCAGATCAAAGGCACCTCCACCGTCGAGGCGCACACCGACTGGATCACCATCGATGCGCTCCAGATGGGCGTGGGCCGGGCCATCTCCACCAGTGGCGGCGGGGCTGACCGTGACACCAGCAACCCCTCGTTCTCGGAAATCTCCCTGACCAAGGCCACCGACCTGGCCTCCGCCGACCTGTTCATGCAAGCGGTGTGCGGCAAGAGCCTGGGCGATGCCGAGATCCACTTCATCCAGACCGGCGGCCCGGACAAGAAACAACAGGTGTTCCTCAAGCTGATCCTGGGCAGCGCGATCATCAGCTCCTACTCCGCCAGCAGTAACGGCGAGCGCCCGAGCGAAACCATCTCGATCAACTTCACCACCATCAGCTACGAGTTCGACTCGTTCACCGGCGACACCGTGATCACCGGTACACCGAAGAAATGGGACCTGGAAAAGAACCAGAAAATCTGATTCTGGCTGGCGGGATTGCTGTAGTGAGCGGGCTTGCCCCGCGCTGGGGCGCGAAGCGGCCCCATCACAGGCACCGCGTTTTTTGCAGGAAAACCGTGGTGCTTG
>NZ_JFCA01000069.1 GCF_000612585.1 Pseudomonas sp. CHM02 | reverse complement strand
AAGCAACTGTGTATTCCAAACGCCCTAGTGGAATTTTTTGAAATACACAGCCATGGGCCGGATGAATCCACGATCCATAGGGCAGTTCAAGCTCTGGATTTTTTCAGCCCTCAGAACTCGCCTCTTCACTCTCTACCTACCAAAAATCAGGCAGGTTCCTGAACGGCCTCAGCGACTTTCATCGGCACGATAAAAATATCGCGTGCGACGTTGCCTACAGTATTGGTGGTCACCGAGTCAAAAGCTGCGCCCAGGATGCCTCCCAATAGAGGTACCGCTTTACCCAGATTAATGGCGCCGGTGCTACCGAACTTGGTCAACAGGCGGAACCCCACGGCCTGGTTTATTTTGGTCAAGGTCGCGCCGCTGATTTTGTTGATCGACGTGACGGCTAGTTTGCTGGCGACGTTGATACCGACATCCTTGAGGATGTCTTTAGCCGCATTGCCGGCCAGGCAGGTGTAAACCAGGGTTTTGACGCGATCATCCAGAGGGTCGTGGCCGCCGATGTAAGCAATCGCCGTAATCATGCGCAACTGAACGTACATGACGCTTGCCAGGTTGGCCGGAATCGCCACGGGTAGCGTAATAATCCCGCCTAGCCCCGTAAGAAATCCTGAAGTAGCAGCCTTGGTGTTCTGCCAGCGGATCAGGGAGTTCATTGCGTCCAGAGGGGTATCGTTATTTTTGCTGTATTCAGCAGCAAATTCCTGCGCAGTGCCCGTTCCCGGGATGCCGTCCATTGCCTTTTCGAAAGCCCAATCCAGTGCCTGGGTGAGTGTTGCCATCGTTAATTCGGTTGCCATTATGTTTACCCATCCCTGTAAAATGGCAGCCAACATATCAAAATGCCACTATCAAATCCATGACCTCCTGAGGATCCTCCAGGAGCGATCGACAAAACCCGCGTGATCGCGGTTTTGTTGACTCTGGATGGAGCGGGTGGGACGTCTAGCCGCCCGGTAACAACAAAGGCCGAGACGTCACCAGACATCCCGGCCCCTCTCATCAGAAATCCCAGCGTGTCGATACCATCACATTGCGCGGATCCCCATAGTACGAAGACCGGTAGAACCCGACGTTGGTGAAGTACTTCTTATCCAGCACGTTGTTGACGTTCACCGACGCCGACAGGTTTTTGCTGATCTGGTAGCGCGCCATTACGTCAACCAGCCAGTACGGGTCTTGGGAGAAGTCCTGGTTCGCGCTTTTGCGGGTGTTGTAGACCTCTTGCCAGCCCTTGCCTTGCCAGCGTGCGCCGCCGCCGAGGGTGAGATTGTCGAGGCTGCCAGTGAGTTTGTAGCTGGTGTAGAAGTTGAGTTGGTCTTCAGGCTCCCAGGTCGAGAATTTTTTGCCGTCTTCGCTGCGGATAACTTTGTGGGTGTAACCCGCCTGCAACTGCCAGCCCGGAGCGAGTTCGCCGGATATCTCGGCTTCGTAGCCTTTGGTCTTGGCCTTGATGCCCATGTAGGCCCAATCCACGAGTGAGCCGACCGGCATGTTGTTGTTGAATTCGGTGTCTTCTTCGGCGCGATTGGTCTCGTGGATTTCAAAGTAAGCGAGGCTTGTGTTCAGGCGGCCGTCGTAGAACTCGCCCTTAAGCCCCACTTCGTAGTTCTTGCCCTCGTCGGGCTCGACCATTTTGTTGTTGCGGTCCGGCCGCAACTGTTGGGGCATGAAGATCTCGGTGTAGCTGGCGTACGCCGAGAAGTTGTCGTTGAGGTCGTACACCACGCCAACGTAGGGGATGACTTTGCCGGTTTCCCGCGAATCGTTGGTGCCGGTGAGGCGGTAATCCGTGAGGCGTGAGCCGAGCAATAGGGACAGGTCGTCGGTGAGGCTCAGCCGTGTCGAGAAATACACTGCGGCCTGGCGGGTGATGTCGTCTTTGTGGACGGGCTGGCCCCAATCGGGCTCCAGGCTGTCTCCGTCCCAGCCATACAGATCAAAGTCATTGCCATCTTTATAGGTCGGGTTGTAGTAGTCCTTGCCTTTCCAATGCGTGCGCGAGACCGACGAGCCCACTACCAGTTGATGTTCGCGGCCACCCAGGTCGAACGGGCCGGAGAGGTAGAAGTCGCCGTTGTTGCTTATGGTGCTGCCTGTGTATTTCGCGGCATAGACAGAGGCTCTATCTGTACTAAGGGACTTCGGAGAGGCGTAGCCCAATGGTGCATCGTAACCGTTGAGTTGGTTGCTGTAATTGGCCTTGGCGACCCAACCGTTATCCAGCGCATGCTCGAGCGTGGCGAAGACACTGCGGCTGTATTGCTGCCATCCGCTCCATTTCGGGCCGTTGTTGTAGGAACGATTGAAGCTGATGTCATTGCCCATGCCATCAAACAGTGAGCGGCTGCCTGACCAACTGGAGCCTTTGGGATCGTTGTTCTGGTAATCGGCGCCGACAGTCAGAAGGGTGTCGGGCGAGAGGTCGAACTCTAGAATGCCGTAATAGACGTTGGTCTTGCGCTCGTAGTGGTCCATGAACGAATGCTTGTCCTGATACACCGTCACGGCGCGCCCGCGCACATTGCCGCTGTCGGTGAGCGGGCCGCTCACGTCGAGTTCCGAGCGATAGTTGTCCCAGGAGCCTGCGCCCAGGGCCACGTGGCCCTTGAGTTCACCTGTGGGTTTTTTGCGTACCAGGTTGATGGTCCCGCCGGGGCCGCCCGCGCCGGTCATCAGGCCAGTGGTGCCCTTCAGCACCTCGACGCGGTCGTAGATCGCCATGTCGCTCAGGGTCTGGCCGGCCGAGTAGCCGTCATTACGCGTGGTGGGGACACCATCGTATTGGAAGTTCTGGATTGGAAAACCGCGCGCGTAATAGTTGGTGCGCTCGGTATCGAAGGTTGAGACGGTGATGCCGGGCGTATGGCGCATAACATCGTCGATGGAGTTCAGCGCGAAGTCGTCCATGGTCTGGCGAGTGACAACCGAGATCGACTGCGGGGTTTCCCGTGGAGTCAGCACCATGCGTGTGGCCGTGGCAATAGTGCCCGGCGTGTAGGAACCCGAACCTTCGGTGATGGTACCCAACTGGTTGGCGTTCACCTGAGTCGCTTGCAGCTCCACCTTGCCATCCTGCGAAGCCGGCTTGGCCACCACGCGATACCCGCCCTGCTCTGGCTCTGCCTGCAAACCGGCCGGGGCCAACAGGCGCTCAAGGCCTTCGTCGACAGCAAAGTGGCCTTTCAGTCCCGGGCTCCGAAGACCGGCCGCCAGCGCCGAATCAACACCGATCATCACGCCCGACTGTTGCCCAAAGGCGCCCAGCACACGGTCGAGACTGCCGGCGGGGATGTCATAGGTCTGGCGCTGAATATGTTCGCCGCTGGGTACCAAGCTAGCGGCCATGACGCCGTGGCTTGCGGTTGCCACCGATAAACCGAAGATGACGGTGCGCAACGCACTGGCGAGAGGAGTGACGCGGCTGAGCATAAAGACTGTCCTGTCGTGAAAGGTTGGGTGGACGCTTTTTTCTGCGTCTTACCTGTCTTGATGCTCGAGACGGAAAAACCTGCCACGTGGCGTAAGAAAAATCTGCGGTCAGGCGGGCACGACCGTGGCCAGGTAGCCGAACACCCGCTGTACGCGGACGGGCAGTACCCTGGCCAGCAGGTCGAGACTGGCTTCCGGCTGATCCAGCGAGAACGAACCGGACACCTGCAGCCCCGCCACCTGCGGGTCACAACGCAGTACGCCACGCCGGTAGCGGTCGAGTTGCTCAAGGAGTTCACCCAACGGCATGCGTTCGGCGATCAGCAATCCCTGGGTCCAGGCTTCGGCGGTTGACGGTACTGGCGTCGGTGGCGCGCTGCGCTGACTGTCGAAGGTCAGTTGCTGCCCGGCATCCAGTCTGATGGCCGCGCCCCGCTGTGGCTCGACCGAGGCACTGCCCGACAGCAATTGCACCTGGGTGCCCGGCTGGCGAGGCAAATCCTGGCTGATGATCAACCGCGACGACGCCGTCGGCCGCACCCAGCCATTGGCAGTATGGATCGCGGTCATGCCGCGGGTGCCGGTGCTCAGCAGCAGCCGGCCGAGGTTCAGGGTCATGTCGGCGCCTCGAATATCCACCGCCGTACGGGTATCGAGCTGCAACTCACCGGCATCGGCCAGCAACAGGCGTCGTCGCTCGCCCGTGGCGGTGTGGTAGTCGCTGAACAGTTCCGGCAACAACACCCGCTCGCGCACGCTCAAGCCCACGGCTGTCGCCACACCCAAGCCCGCAAGGCCCTTGAGCAACGTGCGCCGCGAGGGTGCGCCGCGCGCGCGCAGTAATTGCCGGGCATCAGGCGCCGACAACGCGTGGGTATGGATGCGCATATCGCGGCTGAGTCCAGCCAGGCGCTGCCAGGCCAGTTCATGCTGGGGGTTTTCATTGCGCCACTGTTGGCAGGCGTGTTGCTCGGCGGCGCCGCAGGTACCCGATTGCAGGGCCACCATCCAGTTCAAGGCCTGGTCCAGTACGCTTTCATCCAATGCCTGATCGCTGGCGGCCTGCAGACGGTTCATGCGCCGTACACCGCCAGGTAGCAATGGCGATAGGCCTTGAGCATGGCTTTTTGCACAACGTTCACGCTTACGTCCATGCGTTCGGCGATCTGTGGGTAAGTCAGGCCATCGAGCTGCGAGAGCAGGAAAATCTCGCGCACTTTGCTGCCCAGCCCGTCCAGGACCTGCCCGACGGCATCCAGCGCTTCGAGCACCAGCAAGCGGGTTTCCGGCGACGGCATGTGCTCGGGCTCCAAAACCGTCAGCGATTGCTCATACGCACGTTCCAGCGCCTGGCGACGGAAATATTGCCCGCATAAACGGCTGGCGACGGTCGTGAGGTAGGCACGCGGCTCGCGAAGAATCGGCACACTGCCGCTGCTCAGAATTCGCACGAACGTATCCTGCGCCAGATCCAGGGCTACGTCCTGCCCGCCCAGCTTGCGTCGCAGCAACTGCACGACCCAGCTGTGGTGCTGGGCATAGAGCTCGCCAACGACGCATTGGGCAGAAGAGGAGGTGGCCACGGCAGGTTATCCAGAGGGCGGAAACAGAAAGTCACACATGATAATACTTCTCATTAGAGACTGTCAGGCGTTTCTCGCCTCTTCAGTGCAGCTCACAAAACAAACCAAATTGGTTGCATACCAACCATATCGGTAGAATAATCCAGCCCCACGCCACCGAGAGCGTACTCACGCTCGCCGGCCTGCGCTCGCACACCTCACACCCAGGAGTACACCGGTGACCTTCCTGCACAGCGCTTTCGCCCTGATCCAACAGCATCGCCGGGCGTTTATCGTCCTCAACCTGGCCTTCTACGGCCTGTTCGCCGTGATGATGCTGGTCACCGCGCTCACGCCCGAGCTGCATGGCGTGTTCGAGCCGAATATCGATAAAGCCTTCGCCGAGCCGGGCCTGTTCAAAATGGCTGGGGATATCTATGCCAGCAAAAATCTGCCGCTGGCGATGGCAATTACATTTCTGGTCAACCTGGGCGTGGCGGTAGGGATGACGACATTGCCCTCGCTGCTGATCCCGTTTGCCGGCATCGCATTGACGTTGTACCGTGGTTTTTTGTGGGGCGTGATGTTCTCGCCAATAGGTGCCGATCGCGCCACGCTGATCCCGCATTCGCTCACGCTGTTGATCGAAGGGCAGGCCTATGTACTGGCGGCGTTTGCCGTGTATGTACAAGGGCGGATGTGGCTGTGGCCCCACCGCTATGGGCTGGGCTCGCGCTGGGACGGATACAAGGCAGGCGTGCGTGCGACGGGGCGGCTGTATCTTCTGGTGACGCTGGCGCTGCTGATCGGCGCGGTCTACGAGGCACTGGAAGTCATCTACCTCATGCCGCTGCTGGTGTGAACCGGCTGCGACGACACAAGTGGACGCTGATCGGGCTGGGCATTGCTTTCTACAGCGTTGCTGCCGCCCTGCCGCTGCCCGAAGACCTTATGTCGCCCGGCGCCAGGCACGGCGTCTGGAGCCACAGGATCCTGGGGATCGTCAGGGGGTTGTGAAGCCGTGATGCCCGAGCGCGTCCATCGCCGCAAGGATGATGAGCGAACGCCACTCGCGCTGGATACCCGAACGCACTGCCACCAGTGACGTGGCCCCCAACCCGGTGAGAGCGCTGGTGACACGCACCAGCCGTTCCTGCGTCGCAGTGGCCAGGTCAATACCGAGGGCGACGTACACCAGCAACCCCATCTGCATCAACTCGGGCGCATCACTCTGTTCGCCCTCCACCAAGCGGTTGGCAAACGCCGACACACCCGGCCAATCAAAGGTGAAATCCACCAGGTTCTCGATCACCGCACGCTCGCGCTCGACGCCCGGCGCCAGGCCCTCGACACTCTCGACCAACACCTGCATATGCTCGATGCCGGTGCGCAACGCTGCGTCATACAACGCTTGCTTGCTCGGGAAATGGTGGAGTAAACCGGCCTTGGAGTAGCTGACGGCATCAGCAATCTGCTGAAGCGAGGTGTGCGCAAAACCGTGCTTGGCAAACAGGCCGGCAGCTCGGTCGATGATTTCGGCATTCAGTTCGGATTTGGTCATTCTAGGCATCGCGGGAGGTTAGCATAGCGCCAGGGTGATGGTGGAGCGGTCGACGGTAGTCCCGTGGCCATACACCCGCCGACTGGATGAACTGCGCGTCCTTCTGGATGCCTTGCAAAAACCCCACACTCGTTCACGAAATATTCAGAAACGCGAAGGGATACTAGCCAATTGCAATGACCGTTCCTCCGGACGGTTCTCCTGCCCTGGTAGCCACACCCCATGACGCGTCCCGTTCCCCTGCTGCTCCTGCTTGCTGGCCTGTTGTTCTTCTTTGCCCTGGGTAACCACGAGCTGCAAGGCTCCACCGAGGCCCGCGTCGCCGGGATCGCCATGGCCATGCACTTGGACAATAACTGGGTAGTGCCCCAGTTGTTTCGCGAACCCTTCCTGGAAAAACCGCCCCTGAGCCTGTGGATCGACGCCGGGGCCATTCGCCTGTTTGGCGGCACCA
The DNA here is from genome assembly GCF_000612585.1 of Pseudomonas sp. CHM02. GTDB lineage: Bacteria > Pseudomonadota > Gammaproteobacteria > Pseudomonadales > Pseudomonadaceae > Aquipseudomonas. Next base: position 20,337 of record NZ_JFCA01000069.1, on the reverse strand, counting down.
CTTGGGCCGTACGCCTGGCCTCGGCGTTTGCCGGGTTGTTCAGCGTGATGCTGCTGTATGCAATGTTGCGCCGGTTCGGACGCCCGCAGACGCTGGCGTTCAGCGCGGCATTGATCCTGGCGACCATGGCCAGCTACTGGGGCAACGTGCGGGGTGTGGGTGAGGATTCGTTGCTCAGCCTGGGCGTGACCACAGCGTTGCTGGCGTTCTACCAGGCCGTGCGGCCCGATCGCCAGGGCTCCAGCGCCGGCGCATGGGCACTGTTTACCGCGGGGATGTTGATCGCCACCCTCAGCAAAGGCGTGTTGGGACTGGCGATGCCGGGCATTGTGATTTTTGTGTATCTGGCCAGCACCTGCTTGATGGACAAGCGCCTTAACCTTGGCGACTGGCTCAAGCCCGCGCTGTTTACCGTATTGGCGCTGGTGCCGTTGGTGATCTGGCTGGGTTTCCTGTTCCAGCGTGGCGGGATGCAGGCAGTGGCCGAAGTGCTGTTGACCAACAGTGTCGGTCGCTTCAGCGGCTCGTTTGTCGAAGCCGGGCATTACGAGCCGTTCTACTACTACCTCTTGAAACTGCCCGAAGCGTTCCTGCCCTGGAATATCCTGGTGTACCTGGGCTTGTGGCATTTCCGTAAAAGCCTGGTGCGCAACCGCTACCGCCTGTTCTTCAGCGTCTGGCTGGTGGCGCAGTTCACCCTGCTCACCCTGGCGTCGAGCAAACGCACCGTGTACCTGATGGCACTGACGCCCGCCGCCGCCGTGCTGGCCGCGGAATATGCACGGGTACTGCTGGACTGGCTGAAGATCCGCAAACCCGCGCTGCACAACCATCACAGAACAGTGGTGGGCGGCGTGTTCACCCTGGCCGTGGGCTGCTACCTGATAGCGGCCTTCTGGTTCGCGCCCAAGGCCGACGTGCGCCACTCGTTCGTCCCGGTGATCAGCCAGGTCCAGGCATTCAAAGACGAAGGCAGGGAGGTGGTGCTGTTCCGGCCCAACGAACGCATCGCCGGGGCCAGCGTGTTCTACCTGCAGGCCTACTTGCCGATCCTGCAAACCGAGGCCGAACTGCACAGCTACCTCGGCGCCAGGCCCGGCAACGTTGCGTTGCTGGACCATACCGACGACCTGGCCAACCCGGTAAAGGTGATCAAGCAGATGTCGATCAATCGCCAGCCTTACGCCTTCGTGGAGCAATAAGGCCGGCGCAGGGCATCAGTGCTTGGTGACCTTGTCCAGGTAACCCATGGCGAACGCCGAGACCACGAAGGTCATGTGGATGATCACGTACCACATCAAGTGCTGCGGATCGACGTTCTTGGCGTCCATGAAGATGCGCAGCAAGTGGATGGACGAAATCGCCACGATGGAAGCCGCCACTTTCATCTTCAGCGACGAAGAGTCCATGGTGCCCAGCCAGTTGAGTTTCTCTTTGTTGTCATCGATATCCAGTTGCGAGACGAAGTTCTCGTAGCCGGAGATCATCACCATCACCAGCAGGCCGCCGACCAGAGCCATGTCGATCAGCGACAACAGCACCAGGATCAGCTCGGACTCAGCCATCGAGAACACGCTCGGCAGCAGGTGAAACACCTCCTGGAAGAATTTCAGCGCCAGCGCCAGCAACCCCAGGGACAGGCCGAAATAGATTGGCGCCAGCAGCCAGCGCGAGGCGTACATAGCATTTTCGATAAAGCGTTCCATTGAATCTCACACAGCTTGGCTAAAAATGGCGGCGAGTATACCAGCCGCTACAAGACACCTGTAAGCACGAGAAAACTGACCTGTGCGGCATCTGTAAGGGAATTTTTCTGCTAGTGTCGAGCCCAATAAATCGGCTCGATGACGTCGGACAGGAAAAACTCAGATGATGGATGTGCGATCCCCTTTGGCCAGTATCGGCCTGTGCGCGGCATTGCTGTTTGCCGGCGGCTGCTCCCCCAGCGACGAGCAGAAGCAGACCACCCTCGAAGAGAAAACCGCCAAGTTCGAACAATCCCTCGACAGCATCCAGGACCCCAAGCTGCGCGACGCCGTCGCCGACCTGGGGGGGTCGCTGCTGTTGCTGGAACGGGCGCGGGTCAAACTCGCCACCAAGCCGGTCGAAGCCGAATACGGCGAAGACACCTTGGCGCTGCTCAAGCACTACCCCACGCCCCAGGCGCTGGTGGACACCTACATCAATGGCCTGTTCGTGCTGCGCAAGACGTCCCATTCCGACTATCTGACCGACTTGCAGCCGGTGTTCCCTTTCAACTTCAACATCCCGGACCAGTTCCCCTTCCCCCACGGCCTGGAATGGCAGTCGGTGACCCTGAGCAACAACAAGGTCATCCCCTTTCAGCCGGAATGGTCGGAAACCGATCCCGGCATCCAGTTGAGCCCCAGCAGTTCCAACCTGACCAACCCCGACGACCTGACGGTGACCTACCCGTTCATCGACGGCATCGAGACGGAAAACAAGAGCCAGCCTCAGCCCGTCAGCCTCAAGGGCTCCGTCGAAGTGGTCGCGCCGGGAAAGGTGTTGACGTTTGATCTGTCGAAAAAGGACGTAGGCCACACGCGTACCGAAGGCAATATCAGCCTCAAGCTGCTGCTCCTGGAGAAGAATTACGCCGAGATCGAGCTGACCAACAGCCAACCGCTGGCGCCTGAAGTCGGCGATGAATCGCCCAACCCGCTGCTGGTACAGGCGCGGGACAGCACCGGGCAATTCCTCACGCGCTCGGGCTCGATCAACGAAAGCAGTGCGCAAGTGGCGTTCTACGAGAAACAGCTGGCCGAGATGCAAAAACAGAAGGCCTGGTCGGAGGCGTTCGAAAAACAGCTCGCCGATGAGCAAAAGGCCTTCGAACACAAGCAGAGCAGCCATTACGCCAAGGTGTATTTCAATGGTTTGATCGACAACCTGCAGGTCAACGTACTGGATTTCTCCACCGCGACCCTCACCCGCAAAGACCTCGACCTGCCGGTGCTGCGCTTCGACAAGAACAGCCTGCAGAAGACCGTACAGCCGCTGCCGATGCCGGTCACCGTGTATGACGACGGCGCCGCCAGTTGGCTCAAAGACGCGAGCATGACCGAAGACCAACTGAAAAACAGCGTCACCATCAGCCAGTCGGTCGAAGACGCCAGCGCCGCCCACATCGAGTTTGACCACCCGTTCACGTTCAATGACGACCTGGTAGGCAACGAGCGCAACAGCAGCGAATCACCGGTGACCTTCTTCACCGCCGACGAGAAAGGCGAACGTGGCGAGCCGATCGAATTACCGACCGAGGCCTTCGAGCTGAACCCGGCGCGCGGCACCCTCACCTACGACCTGAACCTGTTCCCGGAAAACCCGGCCTATGTCGTAGGCTCGATTCCGCTGTTCCTGGCGACCATCGAGAAAGCCGAGATAGACGTGACCAAGCTGCCCAAAGGGCTGACGCTCAAGGACAACGCGCTGATCGTCGACCAGAAGGAATTCCCCGCCGACAGCTGGCGCTTCTACGCCAAGGACGCCAGCGGCAATTACCTCAAGGAAATTCTCGGCGTCAGCCACCGCGCCGAGGAGTACGGCACGGCGATGTTCGACGTGCATTACTTCTACGGCCAGCCGACGACCCTGGAAAGCTACCAGCGCACCGACCTGAGCACCGTGCAATACGGCTTCGAGGTCAAGCTGGACAAACCCGAGAGCAAATAACCGACGCCTACAGGGCCAACCGGTCATGCCCGCCGTTGAGCTGACGCAGATGGGCCTGCATGTGCAGGCACCAGATCTGCGGGTCGCCTGCCAGCTCATAGCCGTGCAGGGTCAGACTGTCCACGATGGATTCCAGAATATTTTCCGCCACGAATGGCCCTGGGAACGGGCCTTGGGACTTGATGGTGGAGGGCTGTTCACCGGTCATTCCGGCGGCAAACAACAAGGTCCACATCCCGTTATCCCCTGCGAGAGGGCGAATGGAGCATTCGATACGGGTAACCAGGCCAAAGCACTGGCGGGTAAGGCAGAGGTTGCGCGGCATGGCGGCGACCCTCGGTAGATCGGTGTTCAACCTGCGCCTGGGGCGAGGCTGTTTCTATCCAGCGACTCCTGTGGATATCCCTTGAGCACAGAATAGAAGAAAACCACGACAAACCAAGGTTGTAGGGACAGACGGGCGTCGGCGCTAAAGTCTCGCCAAATTTGTGACGGTTTTGCCCGTCATGTGGTGAGCGTGCTGTTGTGGTGAGCAGGCTTGCCCCGCGCTGGGCTGCGAAGCGGCCCCAGTGGGACCAGTGCGGTGTGCTAGTGAGATTGAGTTGTTTGGTTTTGGGGCTGCTCCGCAGCCCAGCGCGGGGCAAGCCCGCTCACCACAACAGCCCGCTCACCACAACAAGCGGGCTCACCACAACAGCCCACCAGTCACTACAACTCACTCAGCCATCAAGTGGGCTTGGCTTCGGCCAGCGCCTGCTGTGCCAGCTCCTTCTCCGCTTCTTTGAGGTCTTCCTCGCTGATCATCTCGGCAATCGCGCGCAACCGCTCTACCACCCGCGCATTCACCGAGCCTTCAGGGAATTGCCCCTCGGCATCCGGCTCACCGGCAGGCTCGCCCACCAGCAGGCTCAACGCCTCATCCGCCTGACGCACCGCGTAGATGTGGAACTGCCCCGCACGCACGGCCTGCAGTACCTTCTCATCGAGCATCAGCGTGGCGACGTTGGCCTGGGGAATGATCGCCCCCTGCTCGCCAGTCAAACCGCGTGCTTCACACAGGCGGAAGAAGCCTTCGATCTTCTCGTTGACCCCGCCCACCGCCTGCACTTCACCAAACTGGTTGATGGAGCCGGTGATGGCAAAGCACTGCTTGAGTGGCGTCTTCGACAGCGCCGAAATTAGGGTGCACGCTTCGCCCAGAGACGCACTGTCGCCATCCACGTAGCCGTAGGACTGCTCCAGCGCGATACTCGCGGAGATCGCCAGCGGGAATTCCTGGGCATAACGGCTGCCCAGGTAACCCGTGAGGATCATCACGCCCTTGGAGTGGATCGGCTGGCCGAGGTTGACCTCGCGCTCGATATCGACAATGCCGCTGCCGCCTGGGTACACCGTGGCGGAGATCCGCGCCGGCACGCCGAAGGCCGAATCACCGACCTCCAGCACCGTCAGCCCGTTGCACTTGCCGACGGCGGCACCCGCAGTGTCGATCAGGATCACCCCGGCGAGCATGTCGTCGAGAATCCGCGCCGAGACCCGCCCGGTGCGCGTGGCCTTGGCCTTGAGGGCGCGCTCGATATGGCCGGCGTCGGTCATCTCGTCACCCGCCAGGTGGCGAATGAAGTCCGCCTCGCTGACCAACTGGAACAAGTCCCCAATACGCGCCGACAAGCGCCCTTGATGCTCGGCCAGGCGTGCGCTGTAGGTGGCCAGCCGCGCCACCGCATCCGACGTCAGCGGCGCCATGCCCTCTTCCGACGTGCGGGTTTTGAGCAACTGCGCGAACTGCTCCAGGCTTTCGTCAACCATCGGGATGTCTTCGTCGAAGTCCACCAGCACCCGGAACATCTCCTGGAAGTCCGGATCGGCGTCCTGCAACGCGTAGTACAGCTGGCGCGAACCGATGATGATCACCTTGACCTGCAACGGGATCATCTGCGGGTTGAGCGTTACGGTCGCCAAGCGGCCCAACTCGCCCAGCGGCGACTCCATCTTCAGTTTGCGCGACTGCAGGGAACGCTTGAGGGCATCCCACACAAACGGCTCGCTGAGCATTTTTTCGGCTTCAAGAATCAGGAAACCGCCGTTGGCACGGTGCAAGGCGCCCGGGCGCAACTGGCGATAGGTGGTGTAGAGCGCGCCTTGATCGGTGCTGTATTCGATACGGCCGAACAGGTTGTCGTAGGTCGGGTGCGGTTCAAACACCACCGGTGCGCCACCGTTGACCGGATGCCCCACCACCAGGCTTGGGCAGTACTGCTCTTCGAGCAGCTTGCGCGCCTGGGCGTCGGTCTTGGCGTCGTCGACCAGTTGCTCGACCACGGTTTTCAGCAGGTACACCTGCATGGCCTGCAGGTAACCGCAAACGGCCGCGTTCTCTGCGTACTTTTCCGACAGCGGCGCCAGCAAAGGCTGCAGGGCCAGAGTGATGGTTTCCTCGTTGAACTGACGCAGTTGGTTATTCGACTCACGCTTCCACTGCGGCAGGCTCGCCAACTCTTCGTTGAGGCGTTCTTCGAGCTCGGAAATATCCGAGTGGAAGCGCTCGCGGTCGGCTTCCGGCAACTGCGAGAACTCGGCCTCGTCCAGCGCCTTGCCGTCGAGCATCGGCGTGAATGCGATGTTGGAGCTGTCGCGGTACAGCGCCACGTCTTTTTCCAGGGCCAGGCGCTCGATCACGTCCAGGGCCTTGTCGTAGCGCTGGTTGAACGCACGGTCGATGGCGCTTTTGCGCTGTTGATACGTCGGGTGCTCGAAGACCGCCGGGAAGGTGGCCACCAGGTTGTCGACCAACCCGTTGATATCGGCAATGAACGCCGCCGCCGCGCCGCCCGGTAATTCCAGGGCACGCGGTTCGCGAGGCTCATCGAAATTGTTCACGTAGACCCAGTCCGCCGGGGTCTGCAGGCGCTTGCCTTCGGCTTTCAGGTAGCGTTTGACGAACGAAAAGCGGCCGGTGCCCGGCTCGCCCATGACAAACACGTTGTAACCGGGGCGTGGCATGGCCACACCGAACTGCAAGGCTTCAACCGCACGTTCCTGGCCAAGCACACCGCGAAAGGGCTCCAAATCATTGGTGGTCGAGAAGCTGAACTGTTCAGCGGAGAAAGGGCGAGTCAGCGCTTCGGGCGCTAGACGCAAGCTGGCAGCAACAGGATCAGGCATCGGGCTTCCTTACATCAGGCGGGGCAGATAGCGGCATTCTGGCTCCCGGTTGCGCGCTCTGGCAAGGCGCGCTTTGGGGAAAGCATAGACACAGGATGTGTCCTGCAAAAAAATCGCGACATCGCCAATTGTTTTATAAAAACACACGGAACCCTTGGAACGTGCCTAAACTCCAAACTGCGCGGGTTGGACTAATAACCGATCCCTAGGGCGCTATGAAGTGCCTGAACCCTTGTCCATTGGTTTGCACACAAAGAGAACAAAGCTATGAAACGGATCCTTCTCGGTACTCTCTTCACCGTCGTCTCCCTCAATGCAATGGCAGAAGCACCAGGTGGCCCGAACTGTGGTTGGGGCAACATGTTGTTCGAAGGCCAGCGCGGCACTCCAGCTCACTTCCTGGCCTCCACCACCAACGGTACTTCGGGTAACGCCACCTTCGGCATGACCTCGGGTACCAACGGCTGCAGTACCAACAGCGCCCTGACCTACGGCGGCAAGTCCTGGATTGCCATGAATGGCATGATGAACGAGCTGTCCGAAGACATGGCCAAGGGTAACGGCGAAGCGCTGACTACCTACGCTGTGGTACTGGGCGTCGCACCGGAAGATCGCGAGCACTTCGCTGCCGTGACCCACGAGCACTTCCAGCAAATCTTCAGCAAGGCTGACGTGACCGCTGACGACGTGCACAACAACACCATTGCTGTACTGAAAAGTGATGCCCGTCTGGCGAAATACGCTACCCAGGCTTAAGCTCGACCGACCCGCGCCTACCAAGGCGCGGGTTTTATTTTTGGACCCGCCTCCCCTTTGGGTCTCTCTTATTTCCGACTTAAGTTGCCCCTATGCTCAAACGCTTTGCCTGGATGGCACTCTTTGCCTGCGCCCCGCTGTACGCGGCCCCGCATCTTGATGATCAACGTTTGCAGCACTTGGCCAACGATCCGTTCTGGCTGTCCCTGGGCCATTACGAAGCCGGCAAGATCAGTGGCTGGCGCAGTTATGTCAGCGACAAGAAATTCTTCCTCGCCGCCGATGGTGCCCACCATCCGGATGCCGAACTCAAGGCCACCGTTGACGCGCTCTACGCACCGGCCAGCCTGGGCGAAAAACACGCCCAATGCGTTTACCCCGCACGTACCCGCTGGCTCAAGGATCAGTTGCACCTCACTGACCTGCCCGCCGTGGACTGCACAGAATTCAAGCAATGGTTCAAGGACGTCGCCCCCCATAGCGCGGTGATGATCTTCCCGGCGGCCTACCTCAACAGCCCGTCCTCAATGTTCGGCCACACCCTGCTGCGCATCGACCAGGCCGACGTGCAAAGCAACAACACCGCCCTGCTCAGTTACGCGATCAACTTCGGCGCGTACATCGAAGGCTCCGACAACAGCATCCTCTATGCCTGGAAAGGTTTGATGGGCGGTTACCCCGGCCTGTTCGCCCTGGTGCCCTACCAGGAAAAACTCTCCGAGTACCGTAGCCTCGAGAACCGTGACCTGTGGGAATACCGGCTCAACCTCACGCAAGTCGAGACCGAACGCATGGTCGAGCACGTGTGGGAACTCAAGCAGATCCAGTTCGACTACTTCTTCTTCGACGAAAACTGCTCCTATCGCCTGCTGGAACTGCTGCAAGTGGCTCGCCCTGGCCTGCGCCTGACCGAACAGTTCCCGCTCACGGCCATCCCGACCGACACGGTCAAGGCCGTGAAAGACGCCGGCCTGGTAGAAAAGATCGACTATCGGCCCTCCCGTGAACGCGAGTTGCTGGAACGCGCCAAGCCGCTGGACAGTGACGAGCAGCAATGGGTATTGAAGGTCAGCGATGACCAGCAGCAATTGCAGGAGCCAGCCTTCAAAGCCTTGCCGCGCGAGCGCCAGGCCCTGATCATCGACGCCGCCTACCGCCTCGGCCGCTACCGCGCCAACGGCCTGGAGCGCGACACCGCACGCTCCCAGCGCAGCTTCGAACTGCTGCGCGCGATCAACCAGAACCCGGCGCCCGACCTCAAGATCGAGCCGCCAGGCCTGCCGGAAAACGGCCATGAGTCGCGCACCTGGCAAGCCGGCATCGGCACCCGTGGCGACAAGGCCTTCGGCGAATACGGCCTGCGCATGGCCTACCACGACCTCAACGACAACGCCGAAGGGTTCCCACTCGGCGCGCAGATCGAAATCCTGCAAATGAAACTGCGCCAGTACGAAGGCAACCACTGGCAACTGCAGCAACTGGACCTGGCCACCATCCGCTCCCTGACCCCGCGCAACGCCCTGCTGCAGCCGTGGTCATGGCAAGTCACTGGCGGCCTTGAACGCGTGCCCGGCAAACACGACGACGAAACCCTGGTCGCCCACGTCAACGGCGGTGCTGGCGGGACCTGGCAGCTGAGCGACGACATGCTCGGCTTCGCCCTCGGCACCGTGCGCGTGGAACACAACAACGACTTCAGCGAAGCCATCTCCCCCGCGGCCGGGTTCAACACCGGCGTGCTGTGGAAAAACCCACTGGGCAACCTGAGCCTGGAAGCCAAGGGCGACTTCTTCACCAACGGCGAGGTACGGCGCAGCATCAGCCTCAACCAGCAGTGGGAACTCTCCCGCAACCTGGGCCTGCGCCTGAGTGCCCAGCGCGAGTACAGCCATCTTTCGACACCGGTGAATGAAGTGATGCTTGAAGTGAAGTGGTATCACTACTGACCATAGGGCCTGGAGCCGGCTTGCCGGCGATCGCATCACCTCAGAGCAACTGATACACCGAGGTGCTTGCATCGCCGGCAAGCCAGCTCCTACACAACAACACTGTTCTCACCTCCCTTTCACACCGCCCCGACAAATCCCCTTCTAGACTCTCCCCATCAGCCGTGAAACGGCCAGGGAGTACGCCATGTGGCGGTCTGCGGTAATGCTGTGTGCGGTGCTGGGGTTGGCGGGTTGTCAGTCGACGCATCAGGATTTGCTGGCCAAGGGTTATCCACCAGCGTTTGCCGACGGTTTTGACGATGGCTGCAGCAGTGGTCGCCAGGCGGCAGGGGTGATTACCGGGGAGTTTCGCAAGAACGTGCCTCGGTATCTGAAGGACCGGCAATACGCCGAAGGCTGGGAGGATGGTTTTCGCCAGTGCAAGGCGATGCGCGAAAGCGAGGAACTGCGCGATTACAAGGAGCGGCACTGGGACGACCGGGATCGTGACTGGCAACAGGAGAAAGACCGCGACGCAGCCAGGGCCTATCGCTCGCAATAGGTCGCTTTCAGACATCCATCGAAACTAAAGCACGACGAACATGGCCCAAACTCCATAGAGGGAGAACACCATGAGCCGAGCTTTTGTAAACGAAGACAGCGCCGCCGCCCAGGCTGATCAGCCGGTGGAGCGCCAGGTCAGTCAGCAGCCCAACCGCCTCACCGCGCAAGGGCTGGCGCAGTTGCAGGCCAAGGTCGCACAGTTGCAGCACGAATACAGCACCGAATCCGCCAAGGGAGAGCACGCCGATAAACAGCGCCAGGCGGACCTTGAACGGGATTTGCGCTACTTCAACCAGCGGGTGCAAAGCGCCCAGGTCGTGGCGCCGGCCACCTCCACCGATAAGGTGCAGATCGGCAGTTGGGTAACTTTTGCCAATGAGCAGGACGAACAGCAGCGCATTCAGTTGGTCGGTGAAGACCAGGCCGATGCCGGCGCAGGCTTGATCAACTGGGGGTCGCCCCTGGGCCGTGCCTTGCTGGGCGCCCAGGTAGGCGACGAAGTGGTGTGGCAACGCCCCGTTGGCGATCAGTTGATCGAAGTGCTGCGCATCGAGGCCGAGGCCTAGACGATACCCTGGGCCAGCATCGCGTCGGCAACTTTGACGAAGCCCGCGATGTTGGCGCCCTTCACGTAGTTGATCCGGCCATTTTCTTCGCCGTAGTGCACACAGGCATGGTGGATCGACTGCATGATGTTGTGCAGTTTGCTGTCCACCTCACCCGCCGTCCACAGCAGGCGCATGGCGTTCTGCGACATTTCCAGGCCACTCACCGCCACGCCGCCGGCATTGGAAGCCTTGCCCGGCGCGAACAGAATCCCGGCCTCGATAAAGATATCCACAGCCTCGAGGGTGGTCGGCATGTTGGCACCTTCGGCCACGCAGAGGCAGCCGTTGCGCAGCAAGGTGCGGGCGGCTTCGGCGTCGAGTTCGTTCTGGGTGGCGCAGGGCAGCGCAATGTCGCAGGCCAGTTCCCACGGGGTTTTGCCCTTGCGGAACTCCAGGCCGAAACGCTCGGCCAATTCGCTGATGCGGCCGCGCTGTACGTTTTTCAGCTCCAGCAGGGCCGACCATTGCGCTTCAGTCAAACCACTTTCGGCGTACAGGGTGCCTTCGGAGTCGGACAGGGAAATGACTTTTCCGCCCAGGTCCATGACCTTGCGTGCGGCGTATTGCGCCACGTTGCCGGAGCCGGACACCGCGACACGCTTGCCTTCAACCCGCTGATCGTTGCGCTTGAGCATTTCTTCGGCAAAGTACACGCAACCGAAACCCGTCGCTTCCGGGCGGATCAGGCTGCCGCCATACGTCATGCCCTTGCCGGTCAGCACCGAAGTGAACTGGTTGCTCAGGCGCTTGTACTGGCCGAACAGGAAGCCAATCTCACGGGCGCCCACGCCGATATCACCGGCCGGCACGTCCACGTCTGCGCCGATATGCCGGTACAGCTCGCTCATGAACGCCTGGCAGAAGCGCATGACTTCCGCGTCGCTCTTGCCTTTGGGGTCGAAGTCCGAGCCGCCTTTGCCGCCGCCCATGGGCAGCGAGGTCAGGGAGTTCTTGAAGGTTTGTTCGAAGGCGAGGAATTTCAGCACGCCCAGGTTCACCGACGGATGGAAACGCAGGCCGCCTTTGTACGGGCCGATGGCGCTGTTCATCTGGATACGGAAACCGCGATTGACCTGGACCTTGCCGTGATCATCGACCCACGATACCCGGAAGGTAATCGCGCGTTCCGGCTCGCAGATGCGCTCCAGGATGCCCGAGTTCAGGTAGTGGGGATTGGCTTCAAGGAACGGCCAGAGACTGCGCAGGACTTCTTCCACGGCCTGGTGGAATTCCGGCTGGTCAGGGTCGCGTTTCTTGAGGCGGGCAAGGAAGGATTCGACGGATTCGATCATGAAAAGTCTCGGCAAATTGATTGTTTTTAAATGAGATTGAGCCGGACTTTAGCAATTCATGTCGCACCGCGACAGGGCAAAATGTCGCCTTTGTGAATTTAAATGGTGCATTAGATATAAATAAGTGCGCTTTTTGCCCCTAAACAGGGATTTCGGCCCGAGCCATGCACCAATAGATGGACCGCTATCGCCGGCAAGCCGGCTCCTACAGGCGCGCAGGAATATTCACCTCGGTCTTCCAGAAAAAACGCACAAAAAAACGGAGCCCGAAGGCTCCGCTCTTTCACACCACCAACCCGAATCAGGCCAGTTTTTTGTGCCGTACACGGTGCGGCTGGGCAGCGGCATCGCCCAGACGCTTTTTACGGTCCGCTTCGTACTCGGTGTAGTTACCTTCGAAGAACACCGCTTGCGAGTCGTCTTCGTACGCCAGGATGTGCGTAGCGACGCGGTCAAGGAACCACCGATCGTGAGAGATCACAATGGCAGCGCCCGGGAAGTCCAGCAGGGCTTCTTCCAGGGAGCGCAGGGTTTCAACGTCGAGGTCGTTGGACGGTTCGTCGAGCAGCAACACGTTGCCGCCCTCTTTCAGGGTCAGGGCCAGGTGCAAGCGACCGCGCTCACCACCGGACAGGTCCTTGACGAACTTCTGCTGATCGCCGCCCTTGAAGTTGAAACGACCGACGTAGGTACGCGACGGGATTTCATAGTTGCCGATGCGGATCTGGTCGGAGCCGTCGGAGATCTGCTGGAACACGGTCTTGCTGCCGTCGAGGTCGTCACGGCTCTGGTCCACACAGGCCAGTTGCACGGTTTCGCCGATCTCGATGCTGCCGGAGTCCGGGGTTTCCTTGCCCATCAGCATGCGGAACAGGGTGGATTTACCCGCACCGTTACCACCGATAACGCCGACGATCGCGCCTTTTGGCATGGAGAACGACAGGTTGTCGATCAGCACGCGGTCGCCATAGCCTTTGGAAACGTTCTTGAACTCGATGACCTTGTCACCCAGGCGCGGCCCGGCCGGGATGTAGATCTCGTTGGTTTCGCTGCGCTTCTGGAATTCCTGCGATTGCATTTCTTCGAAGCGTTGCAGACGTGCCTTGGATTTGGACTGGCGGGCCTTGGCGCCTTTGCGCACCCACTCCAGTTCTTCCTTCATGGCTTTTTCGTGGGCCGATTGCTGCTTGGATTCGGCGGCCAGACGGTCGGACTTGGCTTCCAGCCAACCGGAGTAGTTGCCCTCGTAAGGGATACCGGCGCCACGGTCGAGCTCGAGGATCCAGCCGGCAACGTTGTCCAGGAAGTAACGGTCGTGCGTGATCGCAACCACGGTGCCCGGGAAATCGTGGAGGAAATGCTCCAGCCAGGCGACAGAGTCGGCGTCCAAGTGGTTGGTCGGCTCGTCGAGCAGCAGCATGTCGGGGGCCGACAGCAGCAGGCGGCACAGGGCCACACGACGCTTCTCACCACCGGACAGGTGTTCAACCTTGGCATCCCACGCCGGCAGGCGCAGCGCGTCGGCGGCGACTTCCAGCTGGCGTTCCAGGTTGTGACCGTCGCCGGCTTGCAGGATGGCTTCGAGCTTGGCCTGTTCGGCGGCAAGTTTGTCGAAGTCGGCATCCGGTTCGGCGTAGGCGGCATAGACCTCATCCAGGCGTGCCTGGGCGTCCTTGATCACGCTGACGGCCTCTTCGACCACTTCGCGCACGGTCTTGGCCGGGTCCAGTTGAGGCTCTTGCGGCAGGTAGCCGATGTTCAGCTCAGGCATCGGGCGGGCTTCGCCTTCGAACTCGGTGTCGACGCCGGCCATGATTTTCAGCAACGTGGACTTACCCGAACCGTTGAGGCCGAGCACGCCGATCTTGGCGCCTGGGAAAAAGGACAGCGAAATGTTTTTCAGGATTTCCCGCTTCGGAGGGACAACTTTACCCAGCCGATGCATGGTGAAGACGTATTGAGCCAAAATGTGGACCTCATGAAAAAGTGAGAACAGGCCTACGTAGCGTCATGGCGCTGTACATAGCATTGCGAATCCTCAAGGTTAACCTAAGTGACCGAGCGTATCGAAATCTATCTGTTAGATTAGCCAGCCATCCCCCTCAGCGGTTTCAGGAAACAACCTTCATGCTCAGTGTCATGTCCGCACTCGGGTTGCTGCTATTAATTCCGGGGCCCACCAACACGCTGCTGTTGCGCTCGGGCTTGCTCACCGGGTTCAGGCGCGCCTGGTCACTGAGCCTGCTGGAATGCCTGGCGTACCTGGTGCAGATATCGTTCTGGGGTTACCTGCTCGGCCATCTGGGCGACGGCGCGCCCTGGGGGCTGAAGCTGGTGCAGTTCGCCTCGGTCTGTTATTTGATCAGGACTTCGTACCTCTTGTGGTGCAATCCCGACGAAACACTCACATCCGCGCCTGAAGCCCGGGTGTCCAGGCTGCATTTCTTTTTGCTGACGTTGATCAACCCCAAGGGTTTGCTGATCGTCTCGTTCATCGTGCCGATGCAGACGTTTGCCGACGTGAACCTGTATGTGCAGTTCGTCGCGCAATTCACCGCCGTGGTGATACCGGTGGGCTGCATCTGGGTGATGTTCGGCGCCCGCATCAAACGCGGCGGGTATACCTGGCTGACACCACACACGATCAACCGCACGGCCTCTGTGGTTATCTGTGTCTTTACGCTGGTGATCCTTTCTCGGCTCGCGGACAGCCTGATCAACACCGGCAGCGCGCTTTAGTCCCGCCAGGCGGGGCTGGCACTTTGCCACAAGTCAAGGCATGCTAGCCGCCCTCCGGGCGTCCGGCTTATAGTGCACGTCGCGCGCCAGTCCAGCCAAACCGCAGGATCACAGCTTGTCCAAAGTCACGCCGCCAACTCCCCTGCGCGCCGCTCATATAGCGCCGGGAGCACCCCTGCACGGCACCCTCAAAGGCGCATTGGCGACGCTTGTCCTCATGCTGCTTGCGTTATTGTTCTGGCAACTGCTGGACCAGTTGCAGCAAAACCAGAAGAACCAGCAGCAATACACCATCGATTACAGCGCCGACCTGGCTGAACAGATCAGCCTGAACATGGCCCTGAGCGCAAAAATCGCCCTGAACCTGCTACCCATCGTCGAGCCGCCGCGCGACGGCGAACAACAACAGGCCTTGATGCGCACCTTGCAGCGCTCGCTGCCGGAACTGCGCAGCGTCGCCCTGCTCGCCCCCAGCGGCGCGATGATCAGTGACAGCGCCACCGACAGCCAGGACCGCGCCTGGCTGGAAGAGTTGGTACAACGCAGCCACTCCCAGCCTTATTACCTGAGCAACAGCAACGACGGCACCCTCATCTATCTGTTGCTGCACCAGCCCAGCGGCGGCTCACGCATGTACTGGGCGCTGCGCCTGGCCCCCAATTACCTGGCCAACCTCACCCGCCAGGACGGCCAGGGCCAGCGCCCGATGTGGGTCATCGAGAATCGCCTCAACCACCGCGTCATCAGCCGTGACAGCGGCATGCCAGCCCAATGGGCCGGCGCCCTCACCCCGGACGAACTGAATAAGAGCGTACTGGTCACACCCCTGAGCAAAAGCGACTGGCAGTTGCGCGGCCTGTTCGACCGCACCGCCGTGCTGGAGCAACTGCTGCCGGCATTCATCGGCAAATGCCTGCTGGGCCTGGCGTTCTCACTGATCCCGGTGATCGTGCTGCTGAACATGCGCCGCCGCCAGCGCCAGGTGCATGAAGGCCGGCGGCGCTACCAGGACATTTTTGAAGGCACCGGCGTCGCCCTGTGCGTACTTGACCTGTCAGGCCTGAACGCGTTCTTCGACAGGACCCAGCTGGAAACCCGCGAGCAACTGCACGCCTGGCTGCAGGACAACCCCGACGAGCGCCAGCAACTGCTCAAGGAACTGCGCATCACCGAGATCAACCAGGTGGCGGTGAGCCTGTTGAACGTGAGCTCCTGCGAAGAGGCGTGGGAACGCCTGATCGATGACTGCCCGCGCAACGCCACGTCCATCGGCTACCAGATTCTCGAAGCCGTGCTGACCCAACAGCACCAGCTGGAGCTGGAGATCCAGCTCAAGGACGTGGCCGGCAACGAGCAATACCTCTGGCTGGTGATGCGCCTGCCCGAACAGCAGGACGACTTCAAGGCGGTGATCCTCAGCATCAGCGATATCACCAGCCGCAAGCTGATCGAACTGTCGCTGGTGGAGCGCGAGAGCTTCTGGTCGGACGTGGTGCGCACCGTGCCCGACCACCTGTATGTGCAGGACGTGATCAGCCAGCGCATGATTTTCAGCAACCACCATTTGGGCCACACCCTCGGCTATAACAAGGCCGAGCTGCAGCAAATGGGCGAATACTTCTGGGAAATCCTGCTACACCCCGAGGACGCCGAGCATTACCACGACTTGCGCCAGCAGCAACGCCAGGTCGGCTACACCACCCAACTGCAATGCCAACTGCGCTTCCGCCACCGCAACAACCAATGGCGGCGCTTTGACATCCGCGAGCAAGCCCTGGCCCGCGACAAGACCACGCAGATTACCCGCATCATCGGCGTGGCCAAGGACATCACCGACCAGATCGAAGCCAGCGAATCCCTGCGCGACAGCGAACAGCGCTACCGCATGCTGGCCGAAAGCATCAGTGACGTGATCTGCTCCACCGACAGCCAATTGGCCCTCAACTACATCAGCCCTTCGGTCAACGCCGTGCTGGGCTATGACGTGGATTGGGTGTTCAAGAACGGCTGGCAGTCGATCATCGCCAACCCGCAGCAACTGACCGGCATTTATAGCCTGGTGGAACAGGTCAGCCGCGCATTGGGCGATATCGAGGCACTGAACACGCTGCGCGACGAGATTCACACCCAACTGTTCCTGTTCGACTGCCTGCGCGCCGACGGTCGTAAAGTGCCGATCGAGTTGCGCCTGGTGCTGGTGTGGGACGAACACGGCGCCTTCGAGGGCATCCTCGGTGTGGGCCGCGATATCAGCCAGCAGCGCCGCGCCGAGAAAGACCTGCGCATGGCCGCCACGGTATTCGAGCACTCCACCTCGGCGATCCTGATCACCGACCCCGCAGGCTATATCGTGCAGGCCAACGAGGCGTTCAGCCGGGTGAGTGGCTATGCGGTGAGCGATGTACTCGACCAACTGCCGAACATGCTCACCGTCGACGAACAACAGGAAGCGCACCTGCGCTATGTGCTCAAGCAGTTGCACCAGCACAGCACCTGGGAAGGTGAAGTGTGGCTCAAGCGCCGCAACGGCGAGCATTACCCGGCGTGGGTCGGCATCACCGCCGTGTTCGACGACGAAGGCGACTTGGCCAGCTACGTGTGTTTTTTCAGTGACATCAGCGAGCGCAAGGCCAGCGAGCAGCGCATCCACCGCCTGGCCTACTACGACGCCCTGACCCACCTGCCCAACCGCACGCTGTTCCAGGACCGCCTGCACACCGCGCTGCAGTCGGCCGAACGGCAGAAGTCGTGGGTGGTGCTGATGTTCCTCGACCTCGACCGCTTCAAACCGATCAACGACTCCCTGGGCCACGCCGCCGGCGACCGCATGCTCAAGGAAATGGCCACGCGCCTGCTGGGTTGCGTGGCCGAAGACGACACCGTGGCGCGTATGGGTGGCGACGAGTTCACCTTGCTCCTGCAACCGCGGATCAGCCGCGAAATGGCGCTGAACCGTGCGATTCATGTGGCCGAGCAGATCCTCGCCAGCCTGGTGAAACCCTTCGTGCTGGAGGGCCGCGAGTTCTTCGTGACCGCCAGTATCGGCATCGCCCTCAGCCCGCAGGACGGCAACGAGCTGAGCCAGTTGATGAAAAACGCCGACACCGCGATGTACCACGCCAAGGAACGCGGCAAGAACAACTTCCAGTTCTACCAGGCCGACATGAACGCCAGTGCCCTGGAACGCCTGGAGCTGGAAAGCGACCTGCGCCACGCCCTGGACCAGAACGAATTCGTGCTCTATTACCAACCGCAGTTCAGCGGCGACGGCAAGCGCCTGACCGGTGCAGAAGCCTTGCTGCGCTGGCGTCACCCACGTCGTGGCCTGGTGCCGCCCGGTGACTTCATCCCGGTGCTGGAAGAGTTGGGCCTGGTGGTGGACGTGGGCGACTGGGTGATCAGCGAAGCCTGTCGCCAGCTCAAGACCTGGCACCTGAACAAGGTGCGCGTGCCGAAAGTCTCGGTGAACATCTCAGCACGGCAGTTCTCCGACGGCCAGTTGGGCACGCGCATCGCCACCATCCTCAAGGACACCGGCCTGCCGCCGGCATGCCTGGAGCTGGAGCTGACCGAAAGTATCCTGATGCGCGAAGTCAACGAGGCCATGCAGATCCTCGACAGCCTGAAAAACCTTGGCCTGAGCATCGCGGTCGACGACTTCGGCACGGGCTATTCGTCGCTCAACTACCTCAAGCAATTCCCCATCGACGTGTTGAAGATCGACCGCACCTTCGTGGATGGCCTGCCGTCCGGCGAACAGGACGCACAGATCGCCCGCGCCATAATCGCCATGGCCCACAGCCTGAACCTGGCGGTGATCGCCGAAGGCGTGGAAACCCATGAGCAACTGGACTTCCTGCGCGAACACGGCTGCGATGAAGTGCAGGGCTACCTGTTCGGGCGACCGATGCCGGCGAACCGGTTCGAGGTGCAGTTCAGCAATGACGCCCTCTTCATGTTCGACTGAAACCCCGCGATGCCGCTGTTGTGGTGAGCGGGCTTGCCCCGCGCTGGGGCGCGAAGCGGCCCTCATACAAGCGCCGCGTTTTTTCAGGACGATCGCGGTGACCGGTTCTGGGGCCGCTTCGCAGCCCAGCTGCGGGGCAAGCCCGCTCACCACAAACAGCCGATTCACCACAGCAAGCGCCGCTTATCCCCAGATGAGCCCCGCTTATCCGCGACATGATGTCCTTTCATATGCCATCTAAAACCCATTGGGTTAGAATGCCCTCCTTTTCTGCCCCCGATCCTTGAGGACCGCCATGTTCAGCCGTGATTTGACTATTGCCAAGTACGACGCCGATCTCTTCGCCGCCATGGAGCAAGAAGCCGTGCGCCAGGAAGAGCACATTGAGCTGATCGCTTCGGAAAACTACACCAGCCCTGCGGTGATGGAGGCTCAAGGTTCGGTTCTGACCAACAAGTACGCCGAAGGCTACCCAGGCAAGCGCTACTACGGTGGTTGCGAGTACGTCGACGTAGTTGAGCAACTGGCCATTGATCGAGCCAAAGAACTGTTCGGCGCCGACTACGCCAACGTCCAGCCGCACGCCGGCTCCCAAGCCAACAGCGCCGTGTACCTGGCCCTGCTGCAAGGCGGCGACACCATCCTGGGCATGAGCCTGGCCCACGGCGGTCACCTGACCCACGGCGCCAGCGTTTCCTCCTCCGGCAAGCTGTACAACGCCGTTCAATACGGTATCGATGCCAACGGCCTGATCGACTACGACGAAGTCGAGCGCCTGGCGGTTGAACACAAGCCAAAAATGATCGTGGCCGGCTTCTCCGCCTACTCGCAGATCCTGGACTTCCCACGCTTCCGCGCTATCGCCGACAAAGTCGGTGCCTACCTGTTCGTCGACATGGCTCACGTGGCCGGTCTGGTCGCCGCTGGCGTCTACCCGAACCCGGTGCCTTACGCTGACGTGGTGACCACCACGACCCACAAGACCCTGCGCGGTCCACGTGGCGGCCTGATCCTGGCTCGCGCCAACGCCGACATCGAGAAGAAGCTGAACTCCGCCGTATTCCCAGGCGCCCAGGGTGGCCCACTGGAGCACGTGATCGCCGCCAAAGCGATCTGCTTCAAGGAAGCCCTGCAGCCTGAGTTCAAGACTTACCAGCAACAAGTGGTGAAAAACGCCCAGGCCATGGCCAACGTGTTCATCGAGCGCGGCTTTGACGTGGTGTCCGGCGGTACTGAGAACCACCTGTTCCTGCTGTCGCTGATCAAGCAGGACATTTCCGGTAAAGATGCTGACGCGGCCCTGGGCAAAGCCTTCATCACCGTGAACAAGAACTCCGTGCCGAACGACCCACGTTCGCCGTTCGTCACCTCTGGCCTGCGCTTCGGCACCCCGGCTGTGACCACTCGTGGCTTCAAGGAAGCAGAGTGCAAGGAACTGGCGGGCTGGATCTGCGACATCCTGGCCGACCTGAACAACGAAGCCGTGATCGACGCGGTACGTGAGAAGGTCAAGGCCATCTGCAAGAAGCTGCCGGTGTACGGCGCTTGATGGCAGTTGCTTGACGAAAAAGCCCGGCTCTAGAGCCGGGCTTTTTTATGGGCAAAATTTGAGTTGAAATGCAATC
>NZ_JFCA01000068.1 GCF_000612585.1 Pseudomonas sp. CHM02 | reverse complement strand
TTGGCCGCCGTTTGTCGAGCTTGCAAGGAGCCCAGGTAAGAAACCGGCTCGCCGGAAACAGGCAACTCAAGGCACGGGCAAGATCATTCACAAACTGGTATGACCTTACGGATTACTTTCGATCCAGACCGGAAAGTTTTCCGACCCTGATCGGATATTTTTCCGAGGTGGGTCGGATATTTTTCCGGCCCCTCATGCCTCCTGCTCTACTCCTGGCCCTTCGCAAGCGCAGTCGTAATAAAGGAATCGGCGACAAGTGCTTATCGGTCGGTCTGCCAAGCTGGCAGCGCTGTAACTGACGCCATCCAATGCGATCCCCCTCAGTCAAATGAACAAGGAGCGACAATGGTTATGCAGTCACTACTACCTCGAATCCTCCGAGCCCATGAGGCTCCGAAATATCTGGGCATGTGTCGAGCCGTGTTCAATGAAACCGTGAGGCCACACGTCCGCGAGTTCCCCATCGGCAAACAGGGCGTAGGGTTTGACCGACTAGAGCTGGACGCATGGGCAAACGCATACATTGCTGCTCACTCGATTGATAAGCGCGCGCCATCTCAAAATGCATTGCCGTCTAAGCCGCATGCGGCGCTGAAGAGGCCACAGGTCACCTCCAGTAAATCAAACACTGCAGGAGCGCCAGATCCTCATGCGAAATCGAAAGAAGAATTCCAGAGAGTGCTCGACCTCGTGAGAGGGAAAAAACGTTCGTGATTGAAGCCGAATTACACAAACCAGAGGGCGCCTCGATGAAATTTATCATGGACTTCAAAGCAGACTGGCACGACACACTCATAGAAATCATGAGCAATGATTGGGGTATGGAGACGAAAGGACTCACAACAGACATCCCCGTTCATTACTTCAACGCAGCGCAAAGGCGCATATCCTCCAGGCCTAGGACGCTACTAATATCGGATACCTTTCATTGCCCCGCTGAACATCAAGCGGGCTGGGAGCTAATTCAGCAAAAAGTGAAAGATGGGCTAGATCTAATCCCACACTTGAGCAAGCTCATCGAAAAAACGAAAAAAACAGACCTGATGTTGAACGACTGGGGGGTGTATCACCTACATCTTGGAACTCGGATCGAAAATGGCTTCGTTGAAAGAGCGGGCCCTCTGCTTTTCGCTAGGATCACTGACGAATATTTTTATGCGATAGATGTTTACGATCATTCGTCCTGGACTAACGGCGGCATCGTGGAAACCGTTCATCGCAACTGGCCCGAGTCAGTTGCTCGTTGGGTGATGCATGGCGTAAAGGGGTCAACGCTCACCGATGAGGAGCGAGCGGCGCTGAGGAAAGTCCACACAAATACCTTTTTTCTTACCAAGGATGAGACCACATATGGCCCGATAGGAGGCGGCACGGTTGCGTCGGGCCACAACTTATTCTCAGTTATCCAAATGGACGTCGAGCATGATCGTCTTGAATGCTTGGAGCGTCGGCTAGTTGAAATAACCGACGAAATAATGCCTGCCCTTAAAAAAGCTGGTTACACGGATGCGACAGAGGTGATTGCAAAGCTCGTACTAACGGATGAGTTTTATGCCGCGCTTTTTCCTGATTACCGGCTCTTGGTCAACTTCTATCCTCGCGGCGTGTGACCGCTCGGCTATTGGCTACGATTGTTTGTTTGCTCCCCACTTTGACCACACGTTGACGGAAAGCGAGACGGGCATGAGATGGAACACTGGCAGGGCGGGCGCCTGAGACTTTTTCCATGCGCGAGCCTTCAACGGCCTTGGCTTTTCCGTCTCATGCCCCTGACAGGCCCCAGACAGTTATTCACGCCTCAGTGCCATGCTTTCTCCAAAAACGGAGAGCTACCATGACGGACACCAAACTCATCGCCAGCCGATTCGATCACCTTAATCAAAACCAGCTCCGCCTGGCGCCGCAGTGGAGGAACTTCCCAGCGGGGTCGAACAGCGCAGCGGCCGTTGCCATAAGCCTGCACGGCGCGCTAGAAACGCGGGATATGCACTGATGTTCATTGGCCAAGACGTGACTTAGCTGACAGTCACGGTCACTTTGGGCCAGGGCTTGCAAGCCTAGCGCTCGGAACATTCCTGCGCAGCAACAGACTGACATACCTTACCAATGAGACACTGCGAGCATAGACGGGGCAAGAGGCCGGGTATGCTCGGCGCGGTCTAGACTCATTGCTTAACTGTCATCACCGCTTGGATCGCATGAGTATCTGCCGATCTGAGCCACCCCCCCAGCCTGTGGATAACTTGCGTAAAGCGCAGAAAAACCCTACCATTTCGTGACTTTTACACCCTCAGTTGATGTCTAACGGGTGTAATCAAGCAGCGCTCGCTGTAGGCCGCGTGAGCAAGGCAGCTCGATATCGCGGCCGCACCAATCTAGGGAGGGGAAATTATGACTACCGTCCAAAGCCTATATTCCGCCCTGGGTAGACAGGGGCTTCCCAAACGGAAGCTGTCTCATCTTCTGCCTGAATGGTGGACGGATGAGATCGAAGCCACCCCGTCAGGTGCTCAGCAAGCCAAAATTTACTTGGCTAAAGCTTTGAGCCTTCGCATGCGCGCATTCAGCGAAACCCCCCCAAGGGTTGAGTTCGACTTGCCTTCCGAAAAACGGTTCAAGCTTTCTGCAAAAACATCAGAGGCTCAGGTAGACCTCGCGGTTGCGCTAGCTCGTAGTGCTTCCAAGATCGCTATTGCAGCACATAACTCTGAGTTCACTCCTCCTCCACCGGACGCCTCTGCGCTCCGAGCTCATTTACTTTCAGCAGGAAGCAATTGGGTTGGGTTATCCGAACTTGTTGATTATTGCTGGAGCTGCGGAATACCCGTCATTCATCTTGCTACTCCATTGCTGGGTAAAAAGATGGATGGCATTGCCATGGCAATAAATGGCAGGCCATCGATTGTTCTGTCAAACAACAGAAGCAGCGGATTTTTGTTGTTTCATCTCG
The DNA here is from genome assembly GCF_000612585.1 of Pseudomonas sp. CHM02. Classification (GTDB taxonomy): domain Bacteria; phylum Pseudomonadota; class Gammaproteobacteria; order Pseudomonadales; family Pseudomonadaceae; genus Aquipseudomonas. The sequence goes on along the minus strand of NZ_JFCA01000068.1, from coordinate 29,152 downwards.
CGCATGAGCTTGGCCACATCGCACTGGGCCACGTCGGCGCGAATGGTGCAATCGTCGATGATGAAATTAAGAAAGTCGAAGATGACTCAAAAGATGCCGATGAAACTGCGGCTGATCGATTCGCTATCGAACTGCTTACAGGCAATGCTCACGGCAATCTCAAGCTTCAGCAATTGGTCAGGGCACCGGTGCTGGCACAGTTGGCAGTAACGTATGGCAAAGAACACAAAATTGATCCTACTCATGTAGTTCTCAATTGCGCCCATAACAATAAAAAGCTTTTTCCTCTCTGCGTTGCTGCTGCCAATCTGATCCCTGGGAACACTACTGATCAACAGTTGATTACGGCTAGGGTTTTCAAAGCTCTGGACGGCGGACTGGCAGAGGATAGCGAGCATTTACTGCGGAACTTGATCGCATAAATGATCCTGTTGACTGACAACGACATTCTTATAAAACTTTCTCAATGCGATCTCGTAGAGACTGCGCTCGATGTATTTCAATGCTCCTTAGCAGATTGCTATGTTCTGGATACCGCAAAACATTCACTCTACCTTTCGAATCCAGATAAATGCATTGAAAGACGCTTGGGAAGCGCTGCCGCCTATGATCGGCTTGCAGGACTGATTGATGGCTGTCGGGAGCTTGGTGCTGCCGGCGAGGATATTGACTTCTTGGAGGAGCTCATGGACGTCGAGGGCATAGATGCGGGAGAACTCTCGCTTCTGATGCACGCGCACGACCTCAATCAATCTGGCTCCCCCTTTCATTTCACCACTGGCGATAAAAGAGCCCTGGTGGGAATCGCCTCGTCTCAGTCTGAGAGAGTAAAACGCTTACTTCATCAGAAAGTCGACTGCGTGGAGTCGATCCTTCTCAAAGCAATCCACATGAAAGGATTTGACGAAATCAGCGGAAAGATTATTTCCGCAATGCAGGTAACTGATCCGAAAAAATTCGACACAGTTATGAGAATGTCGTTTGGTGAGGGCAGAAGCAAGGATCATGCACACGATTGCCTCGTCCAGTATCTGAACCCAGTTCTGCAGTTCATTCGCCCTTAGATGCTCGATTGCGCCAGGTCTCTGGCTCAACATTTTTCAAGCCCTCACACGGCAACATGAGACAACCTTTCATCGGCGCGTCCAGCTGACCAAATCGAGCGACTTCCACTTGATCTACCTCTGCCTCTTGCAGGAGCAGCATTTCAAAAAGGGAGTAGATTTGTGAGTAGATCAAAAAATATAAATCATAGAAAACCATAAAAACCGGTGCGTACAGACATGCATTCGATTCCGTCTCTGGCACCACCTTCAGCTTTCAGGTGGTGTCAACATCACGTGAAAGCAATCAAGAAACCCGCCTAGTGCGGGTTTTTTGTTGCCTGGGACTTTTATCTCCGAGCACCCTCCCTGGCACTCCTGATCGGAGATCTGAAAGCCGCATCTCTCGACCCGGCCACTCACTCTGGCTGGACATACAGCGAGTTGCCGAGTCAGTTCAGCAAAAACACCATCAGCGGATTGTCATTCAAGCGCCCTTCAAAACCTGGAGCCAGATGTTCCAGCGCCGCTCCGTGCAGCAGCGCGGCGTCCTTGCGCGCCACGATCACCCAGGCCGGCCGAGGCAAACTTTTTAGCCGCTCAAGCTCATCACGAGCGATAAACACCGGCTGCTCGTCGTGATCCAGGTTCATCATGTAGCGCACCGCCCAGGTGTCTCGCCCAAGGTCGACAAACACCAAGGGCCCAGGCGCTGACGCGCGGAGGGTTTCTACCCGGCTGACAAACTGCCGGGTATCGAATTGCAAGTCCTTGGCCGGCTCCACGACGGTCACCAACAGCAGCCATTGCGCCGCCAATGCGATCAGGCTGAGCCACACCAAGCGGCCAACCCGACGCCATGCAACCCATGCTGTCAGCTGCAAAACCACCAACACCCCAAGCAACAGCGGCAACGAAACATTCGGCCAGTAACCGTGCTTCTGCCACGCATGCCGGCAGACAAACACTACAACCACGCACAACGCCGGCAGCGCTGCGACAAGCCATTCGTAGCATCGGCGCACGCCAGCGAGCCATCCTTGTGCCTGGAGCAACCCATAGGCGGCGACAGCGGCAAACATCGGCACCATTGGCAGAATGTAGTAAGCACGCTTGAAGTGCGGTACCGACAGCCCGAGCAGGATCATCAAGCCGCAGGCACCGAGCCGCACCACTAACTGCATCTGGCCCGCGAACCGCTCAGGCCAGCGGTGACGCAGTGCAATCATTGTGGCCAGCGCCAATGGCACCACCGGGAAGTAGCGGTACAGGCTCAGTTGAAAGTAGAAATAGAACGGCTCGCCGATTTCATCGAGGCGTCCGCCCACCTGCATCTTGAACACCTCGTCGGCAAATGCGTCCCCCCCGCTGATGCGCGCCAACGTCATCAACAGCCACCAACATGCGGCCAGCAGCACCAGGCCGATGTTGCCGTGAATCAGCACCGGCCTCACACGCTCCCCAGGCTTGCCCAGCGCCCAGTAAACGCACACCACACCGCAGACCTCGATCAATCCCAATGGCCCGCGTATCGCAAAGCCCAGGATGAACAACGGGAACACCGCAAGCTGTCTCCAGCGTCCACCGCTGTGCAGCAGGTAGAAACTGCCGACGCAGAGCAACGCCACCATCTGATCCAGGCACACCGAGCGGGATTTTTCGAGCAACTGGGTGGTAAGCAACGTCAGCAACACCGTGAGCAGTGCCCACTGGCGATTCATCGGGACCAGCAAGCGATAGATCACGGCAACCACCCCAGCGGACGCCAGGGCGGTGGGCAGCACATTCGCCAAGTGGTTGGGCGCGCCAAACAGTCGGGCAAACACAAAGCTGAAGAAGGTCGCGGTGCCGGGGTAATCCGCGTAGGGCTGGCCATAGGTGGTCGGAAAAAGGCTCGCGCCATGGCGATACATTTCTTGCAGGAACAGCGCCCAGCGCCCGTCAAAGCCCTGGGGCTGCTGATCCCAGATACCCAAGGTGAACAGCAAAAGAGCGAACAGGAAAATGCCCAGTGATTCCAGGCGAAAGCGGTTGCGGTGGTCCATCGGTTGACCTGTCAGGTAAGGGGCGCCGACTTATGGTGCAGACCGCCCTGCTGAATAGCGCCTGAACAGACCTGAACATTGCCGCTTTTACCGACCTGCGGGCCACACCCACTTCGGGATCAACCGGACGTAGATCAACTCGCCAACGAGCTCGACCAGGGTTTGCAGGATCACTGCCGTCGCGGCCAAGCCACGTACGTCCTCGGGCAGGGCCAGCGCCAAGGGCAGCACCACCAGCGAGTTGCGCGTCGACGCACTGAACGTCACTGCCCGTGCCGTTACCGCAGGCAGCGCAAACAGCCGCGACGCCAGCGCCCCCATCAGCGGCGCCAGCAAGAGGAAGCCGACATACACCGGGACCACCGGCAGCAGCAGGTTCATATCCCGGACCACCGACGTGATCTGCGAGCCGATCACTACAAACAACACCAGCGCCATCGCCGGTACCGGCAGCCATGCCCAGGCGCTGTTCCAGGCACTGACAATCGATGACCGCCGCGCCAGCGAAGTCGTGAGCACCGCCAGAATCACCGGCACCACGATCAACAAGAGGAACGCCTCGATAAACGGCCGCGCCTCGACCACCCCCTCGGATTGCGCACCGAGCATCAGACTCAGATAGATCGGCAACAGCGCCAACTGCAGCAACAGCAGCACTGGCGTAGCCGCGAGCATCAACCGCGAATCGCCCTTGCCGATGTGGGTGAACACCACCACGTAGTCGATACACGGCGTCAGCAACACCAGCAACGCCCCCACCCACAACGCCGGGCGTCCCACCAGGCTTTGGGTCAATGCCCACACCAGCAGGGGAACGAGGATGAAATTGGCCAGTAGCAATGCCGACAGGAAGCGCCTGTTGCCCCAGCCTTGGCGCAGGTCCAGGAAGGGGATCTGCAGGAACATCGCGTACATCAACACCGCGATAGCGGGCGTGACCAGTGCGCTGAGACCGTGGGCCAGAGAGGGCGCGAGCAGGCCAAAGACAGCGGCCAGCAGAACGGCGGCGAAATAGACCGGGATCTGGTTGTGTTCGAGGGCGTCGCGAGTCATAAGGCTGGCTCAGATGGATCATCAGGTCGACAGCCTAAGCATCCAGGGTGGCAAGGTCGAGCACCCTGACAATCTGCGCGATCACGATGCGCGAAATTTGTTAAGTTCGACGTCTTATAAAAAGCGCGTGGGCCTGCATGCCCTCACCTGAGGCGCAAGGACCCAGTAGCCCTATGAACCTTCCAACCCGCCCCACCCTGGAAGCTTTCCACGAGCCGGCCGCCGACGGCTACGTCCTGGGCGGCTTCACCTGGCGCCACCCGCGCACCGACCTTGAACGCCCGGTCGTCATCATCAACGCCGCCACCTCCGTGCGCTGCCGCCACTACTCCCGCTTCGCCGATTACCTGTTCGCCAACGGCTTCGATGTCATCACCTACGACTACCGTGGCATCGGCGAATCCCGCAATGGCTCGTTGCGCGGCTTCAAAGCCTCGTGGTCGGATTGGGGCGTACTGGATTTCGAGGCGATGTTGCAGCGAGCACAGCGGGAGTTTCCAGGGCAGCCGATTGATGTCGTCGGCCACAGTTTCGGTGGCTGCGCGGCCGGGCTCGGGGCGTCGGGGGCGGTGATCCGGCGGATGGTGACAGTGGGCGCGCAGTTTGCGTACTGGCGCGATTACGCGGCGAGCGTGCGCTGGCGGATGTTCGCCAAGTGGCATGTGGTGATGCCGCTGGTGACGGCACTGTGCGGGCACTTCCCCGGCAAGCGCCTGGGCTGGCTGGAAGACACGCCCGCGGGTGTGGTGCGGGACTGGAGCACGCCGACGCCCAGGTATGAGACGCGTCCCAGTGGGCGCGACTTGGGCGAACTGCCATTCAGCCGCGTGAAGGCACAGATACTGGCCATCAGCATCACTGATGATCCGTTCGGGACGGTAGCTGCCATCGAACGGCTATTGGGTTACTTCGACAGCAGTGAGTGCACTCATCTGCGCATCGCGCCTGAAGACATAGGCGAAAAGGAAGTCGGACATTTCGCATTTTTTCGCAGCGAGTATCAGGACCGGCTGTGGCCGATTGCATTGGCGTGGCTTCAAAACGACCAATCAACTGCGGATACACTTGGGATTTCCCCCAACCTGCGCTTCAATACCCCACCCAGATCCTTAGGACGTTGAGCCCATGGCCTCGCCGAACAAGCAGCAAAAACGCGCCCACCGGGCAAAGGCCAAGGCCAAGCAAAACCGTACCCAACGCGCCGTCGCGACCAAGCCGGATGCGTTTGCCGGCGATGACAGTCGCATTGACCTTGAGTCAGTGGATTTGACCGAGCTGTTCGTCGAGATGCGCGCCGCTGGCGAGACCAGCCAGCAGGCACTCTGCGCTGCATTCCTGGCCCATCCGTTGCTGGCCCTGGTGCTGGAGCAGGAAGGTGAAGAGGAAGCCACCGACTTCATTCTCGCGGCACTGATCGAGTATCGGCAGTGGGCCACGGACACCGACGATGAAGCCGCCGCGCTGGCGTGGATCGAGTCGCCGCAGTTCCAGGCGGATTACGTCGCGGCCTCAAAAGAATTGTCACAACCTTGAACCTGTAGGAGCCGGCTTGCCGGCGATGGCGTCCTCAAGGGCCCCATCGCCGGCAAGCCAGCTCCTACGGTAATCGGTACGGCCTAGTTAAGTGCCGCAGCACCTACCCTCTGGGCCTTGCGGCGGCTCGCCACGATCAGCCCCGCCGCCACCACCAGCACGCTCAGCACGCCGGTCGCAATGATCTCGACCCGGTGCGCTTCCTGGAACAGCATGATGGTCAGCGTACCCACGATGAACACCATCACCGCGTAGGTCAGGCCTGGGAACAACCACATCTTGAAGACAATCTTCTCGCCCGCCGCCGTGCGCTTCTGGCGCATGCGCAGTTGCGATACCGCGATCACCAGGTACACCAGCAACGCGATGGCGCCGGAACTGGCCAGCAGGAACTCGAACACCGCCGCAGGCGCCACGTAGTTGGCGAATACCGCCAGGAACGCAGCGCCGGTGGACAGCAACACCGCCCAATAAGGCGTGCCGCTCTTGTTGGTGCGCTTGGCCACGGCCGGTGCATCACCGCGACGGCCCAGGGAGAACAGCATGCGCGAAGCGGTATACAGCGCCGAGTTCAAGCAACTGGTCACGGCAACCAGTACCACCAGGTCGACGATCAGCTTGGCATTCGGGATGCCCATGCGTTCCAGCACGGTCTGGTAGGAACCTACGGCCGCCAGGGTCGGATCGTTCCAAGGCACACAGGGGACACGACGATAAAGATCGACAGCAGGTAGAACAAGCCAATCCGCCAGATCACCGAGTTGGTGGCCTTGGTGATTTGCTGGCCTGGGTTCTTCGATTCAGCGGCGGCGATGGTGACGATCTCGGTGCCCATGAACGAGAACATGGTGGTCAGGATCGCGGCCAGTACTGCGCCCATGCCGTTTGGCATAAAGCCCTGGGTGTCGAACAGATGGGAAACACCGCTGACCTGGCTGGTCGGCAGGAAACCGAAAATCGCGGCCAGGCCAAGGATCACAAAGCCCACGATCGCCACGACCTTGATCAACGCAAACCAGAACTCGAATTCACCGTAGTTCTTCACGCTGAACAGGTTGGTCGCCGTCAGCAGCAAGGTGATGATGAGGGTAAAGGCCCAGATGGCTACATCCGGGAACCAGGCGTGCAGGATGGTCGCGGCAGCGTTGGCTTCCAAAGGAATCACCAGCACCCAGAACCACCAGTACAACCAGCCGATGGTAAACCCGGCCCAGTGACCGATTGCGCGATCGGCGTAAGTCGAGAACGAACCGGTGTCCGGTGACGCCACGGCCATTTCGGCGAGCATGCGCATCACCAATACCACCAGCGTACCCGCCGCGGCATAGGCCAGCAGTACGGCCGGGCCGGCGGCAGCAATCGCGTGGCCGGAGCCGACAAACAAACCGGCGCCGATTACACCGGCAATCGACAGCATGGTGACGTGACGCGGTTTGAGCCCCTGTTCGAGGTCATTGGAGCTTTGCGTACTACTCATTGACACACCTTTACGAGGAATTGCGAAAACGGTCCGCCCGGCCTGGGATCTTTCTCGTGAAAAGAAACCAACAGGGCGTTCTTTATTTTTTACGCAAGATTTGCGCCAAAATGTTACAGAGCCGCTATTGACGCGGGCTACGGGAGAATTCAACAAGCGTCGCAAGTCATTGAGAACAATGGCATTCCGCTATAGCGTTACCGTGCGACCCACATTCAAGACGAATAAACGCACCATAAACACACACAAAAAGTACGTGACGCCCCATAAAAGGGCTGATAAGCACCGTTTACCCGGTTAACCCTTCCAACACCCGGCCAAAGCTGGCACCATCGCGCCCTTTTTTACGCGAAACCGGTGGCTTTTCGGGTTCAAACGGTTGTTCGGTTGTTGATGGCGCGACACGCTGCTGTGCCGATGCGACACCCTGCCACACACCACCTGTTTACCCTCGGCCGCGCTGTTGGCTGCCATCAAGACGCTATGCTAGCTTGGCGCCTCGCCAGGAAGGCGGCCCAACAGCAGGATCGCAACGAACACAATGAGGACCCCACATGGCCGAGGCCACGCCCGCGCTTGAAATCCGCAACTTGCATAAACGCTATGGTGAGCTGGAGGTACTCAAGGGTATCTCGCTGACCGCTCGCGACGGCGATGTGATCTCGATCCTGGGTTCCTCCGGTTCCGGCAAGTCCACCTTCCTGCGCTGCATCAACCTGCTGGAAAACCCGCACCAGGGCCAGATCCTGGTGGCCGGCGAAGAACTCAAGCTCAAAGCCGCGAAAAACGGCGAGCTGATGGCCGCCGACGGCAAGCAGATCAACCGCCTGCGCAGCGAAATCGGTTTTGTGTTTCAAAACTTTAACCTGTGGCCGCACATGAGCATCCTCGACAACATCATCGAGGCCCCTCGTCGTGTGCTCGGCCAGAGCAAGGCCGAAGCCATCGAAGTCGCCGAAGCCCTGCTGGCCAAGGTCGGCATCGGCGACAAACGCCACGCCTACCCCGCGCAACTGTCCGGCGGCCAGCAACAACGGGCGGCGATCGCGCGCACCCTGGCGATGCAGCCTAAAGTCATCCTGTTCGACGAGCCCACGTCGGCCCTTGACCCGGAAATGGTTCAGGAAGTACTTAATGTGATCCGCGCGCTGGCCGAAGAAGGCCGCACCATGCTGCTGGTCACCCATGAAATGGGCTTCGCCCGCCAGGTGTCCAGTGAAGTGGTGTTCCTGCACCAGGGCCTGGTCGAAGAGCAAGGATCGCCACAGCAGGTGTTTGAAAACCCGCTTTCGGCGCGCTGCAAACAATTCATGTCCAGCAACCGCTAACGGAGCAACATGCATGCAGAACTATAAAAAATTCCTTCTGGCCGCAGCCGTCTCGATGGCGTTCAGCGCCACGGCCATGGCAGAAACCTTGAAAATGGGGATTGAAGCGGCCTACCCGCCGTTCAACAACAAAGACGCCAGCGGCAACGTCGTGGGCTTCGACAAGGACATCGGCGACGCCCTGTGCGCCAAGATGAAGGTCGAGAAGTGCGAAGTGTATGTGTCCGACTGGGACGGCATCATCCCGGCCCTGAACGCCAAGAAGTTCGACTTCCTGGTGTCCTCGCTGTCGATCACCGACGAGCGCAAGCAGGCCGTCGACTTCACCGACCCGTACTACTCCAACAAGCTGCAGTTCATCGCGCCTAAAGCCACCGCCGACTTCAAGACCGACGCCGCTTACCTCAAAGGCAAGGTCATCGGTGCACAGCGCGCGACCCTGGCCGGTACTTATCTGGAAGACAAGCTGCCGGATACCGAAGCCAAGCTCTATGACACCCAGGAAAACGCCTACCTCGACCTGACCTCCGGTCGCCTCGACGGCATCCTGGCCGACAAGTACGTGCAGTACGAATGGCTCAAGAGCAAAGACGGTTCCGCCTATGAATTCAAAGGCGACCCGGTTGTAGAAAGCGACAAGATCGGTATCGCCGTACGCAAGGGCGACCCGTTGCGCGAGCGCCTTAACAAAGCGCTGGCAGAGATCAAGGCAGACGGCACCTACAAGAAGATCAACGACAAGTACTTCCCCTTCAGCATCGAATGATCTGAACGGTATGCCCGGCGCGCTCAGTTGAGCGCGTCGGCTTTTTGCAATGCCTGCCGCGATATGAAAACACCATGAATTTCGATCTCTACGGATTCGGCCCGGCGCTTGCCGCTGGCGCGCTGATGACCGTCAAACTGGCGCTCACGGCCCTGTGCCTGGGGCTGGTGCTCGGCCTTGCCGGTGCCTTGGCCAAGACGTCCCCGTACAAGCCGTTGCAATGGCTTGGCGGCGCTTACTCGACCATTGTTCGCGGTATTCCAGAGCTGTTGTGGGTGCTGCTGATTTACTTCGGCACGGTCAACCTGATGCGTGCCCTCGGGGAGTTCTTTGGCAACCCCGACCTTTCCCTCAGTGCCTTTGCCGCCGGGGTGATCGCCCTGGGCCTGTGCTTTGGCGCCTACGCGACGGAAGTGTTCCGTGGCGCGATCCTCGCCATTCCCAAAGGCCACCGTGAAGCCGGCATAGCCTTGGGGCTGTCGAAGTTCCGGATCTTCACCCGGTTGATCATGCCGCAGATGTGGCGCATCGCCCTGCCGGGCCTTGGCAACCTGTTCATGATCCTGATGAAAGACACCGCGCTGGTATCGGTGATCGGCCTGGAAGAAATCATGCGCCATGCGCAGATCGGCGTGACCGTCACCAAGCAGCCATTCACCTTCTTCATGGTCGCCGCCTTCATGTACCTGGGCCTGACCATCCTGGCCATGACCGGCATGCATTTCCTGGAAAAACGCGCCGCCCGCGGCTTTGCAAGGAGCACCCAATGAGCGGCGACTACAGCTGGCTGGCGCATTTCGACCTGGGCCTGAACTGGGCCGTGATCATCAAGTGGCTGCCCAAACTGGCCCAGGGCGCCATCCTGACCCTGGAGCTGGTGGCCATTGCGGTAATCGCCGGCCTGTTGCTGGCCATTCCGCTGGGTATCGCACGCTCCTCGCGTCGCTGGTATGTCAGCGCCCTGCCCTATGCCTACATTTTCTTCTTCCGTGGCACCCCCTTGCTGGTGCAGTTGTTCCTGGTCTACTACGGACTGGCGCAGTTCGACTCAGTGCGTGGGAGCTTCATGTGGCCCTACCTGCGCGATCCGTTCTGGTGCGCCACCGCCACCATGACCCTGCACACCGCCGCCTACATCGCCGAGATCCTGCGCGGCGCGATCCAGGCCATCCCGCCAGGCGAGATTGAGGCGGCGCGTGCGCTGGGCATGTCCAAGCCGAAGACACTGTTCTACATCATCCTGCCGCGCGCCTCGCGCATCGGCCTGCCCGCGTACAGCAACGAAGTGATCCTGATGCTCAAGGCCAGCGCCCTGGCCAGTACCGTGACCCTGCTGGAATTGACCGGCATGGCGCGGACCATCATTGCCCGTACGTACTTGCCGGTAGAGATCTTCTTTGCCGCCGGCCTGTTCTACCTGTTGATGGCGTACGTGCTGGTACGCGGCTTCAAACTGCTGGAACGCTGGCTGCGCGTCGATGCCTGCCAAGGACGTTGAGGCTCGTTTCCAGGCGCTGGATGCGTTCCTGATCGAGCACCAAGGGCTGTGGAAACCACGGCCCTTTACGCATCGCCAGTTACCCTGGGAAGCCGACCACCCCGACCTCGCCCAGTGGCTGCGCCAACGCTCGTTGGCCGAGGCCGAAGCCAGTCACAACCATCCCCATGACCTCGCCGCGCCGACACCTTTTCCACAGCTTGCTGCGCAAGCCCGGCAGCTCAGTGCTGTGGATAAGTTACCGACACAACCCCTGCACGCCGCTCGCCATCGCCTGAATGTCGATGTTCCGGGTCGCAAGTGGGAACAGATTGAAGCCTTCGGCGCGGCACTGCAGTTTGCACAGACACCCACACACTGGCTTGACTGGTGCGCGGGCAAAGGCCACTTGGGTCGGCGCCTGCTACACGCCGATCAAGCGCTGACCTGCCTGGAATACGACCCGGCGCTGATCGCCGCAGGCCAAGCCTTGAGCGACCATCACGGCTTGCCGGTCACCCATCGCCTGCAAGACGTGATGGCCGACGTGGCAATTGACCCCGAACACACACCCGTCGCCCTGCACGCCTGTGGCGACTTGCATGTGCGCCTGCTGCGCCTGGCCAGCGCGGCCGGCTGCAAACAACTGGCGCTGGCGCCCTGCTGTTACAACCGCATCCACGCCGACACCTACCAGCCGCTGTCGCACGCAGGCCGCGCATCTCACCTGCAACTGTCGGTCGATGACCTCGGCCTGCCCCTGAGCGAAACCGTCACCGCCGGCAAACGCGTGCGCTGGCAACGGGACACGTCCATGGCACGGCGCCTGGGTTTCGATCAATTGCAACGCGAACTGCGCGGTCTCGACGAGTACTTGCCAACGCCGTCCCTGCCGGCCAGTTGGCTGGACAAACCCTTTGCGGACTACTGCCGGGAGCTGGCACGTCTCAAAGGGTTATCCACAGGTGAACAGGAGTGGGCTGCGCTGGAAGCAAACGGCTGGCGCCGCTTGGCCGAGGTCAGGAACCTGGAATTGCTGCGTGGTCTGTTTAGGCGCCCGCTGGAGCTATGGCTGGTGCTGGATCGGGCATTGTTTCTCGGTGAAAACGGCTACAAGGTCGAAGTGGGCAGCTTCTGCGAACCTGCATTGACGCCGCGCAACCTGATGGTGCTCGCCGAGCGCGATTAAGGGGCAAAATGGCCGCGGCGCAGCCTGTGGATAACTCTGTTGATGGAATCTTTACAGAGCCTGTAGCCATCTGCGCTACAGGGCAAAAGCCACGCTGGTCATTTTTTGTTCACAAAATAAAACGCACGCAAAACAGGCAGTTGCGGCGTGATGAGAACGACTCCACAAAATGGCTGTTTCGTGACATGTCTATCCAACCGATTGTGCATAAGCATCTGGCGTTAAGCGTATAAACCGCGATTTATAGATGTTTTCTACGCGCAATCAACAACCGGCAAAGCTCATGGATATCGTCCCCCGCCAAGCTCAATGCCTGGCTATCCAACGGGTCGGTACCGAACGCCAGCGCCTCGCTGATCGCCATGTCGCGGTGCACCTCCAGCGGCTCCCTCGTGCCCAGGCGTTGCTTGAACGCTTCAACCATGTCCAGGCTGAAGGCATCGTCCTCGTCCAGTTGGTTGATCACAAAGTGCACATGCGGCGGGCGCTCACGTTCAAGGTGTGGCGCCAGCAGGCCGTCGAGTTGGTCCAGGGTGCCCAGGGAAGCGGCATCGGCCTGGGTCACCACCAACACCACATCGGCGACGCTCAAGGCTTGATGGAAGTAGACGTTGTTGCCGGCGGGCGTATCGATGATCACGGTGTGACGGGCGCTAAGGTCCAAGGCTGACAGGCGCTGTGCCAGCCAGCCCGGCTCTTGTTTGAGCCAGCGTTGCAAGTCGTCCTGTTGGCGCAGGTCGGTGTCGCCAAAGGTGATGACCCGGCTGCCGACAAAGCCGGGCTGTTGGAGAGTGTCCCAATGCGCATTGAGCAGGCTGGTCGGGCCGATGCCCGGCGAGTTCGGGTTGACCCCGAAGTGCATCCGCAGGGCGTTCTGGGGGTCGAGGTCCACGGCCACCACTGATTCCCCCAAGCGCTGCAAACCGCTGCTCAAGGTCGTGGCCAGGGTACTGCGCCCGACGCCACCATTGACCGACACCAACGCTACCACGCACGGACGCCGTACAGCCTTATCTACGGGCTGGGACTGCGTATGTGCGTTGGAGGTTCGAGAGGGGAACGGGGTGCCGTCATCCACGGGGATACTGCCGAAGAAATGCAGCCGTGCATTCAACCCTTGGGGGTCACGGCTGACATCCTTGCCTAACAGAACGAGAAGACCCTCAGCGAAGCCCATCACACATTCCTCATCACGGCGAAGCTCAAAGACGTGAAAAGGTCAGCTGATACGACTGCTTACCGCAGGTCTTTTTGTAGTCGCCCTAGTGCAGTCAGTCTGCTTCAAGCTCACAAAAGTGTCATTATTTTGATGGAAAGACTGTCTATTTTTTAGACAAACGGCAAATCGTCAAATTACTGACCAGGCGTAATTGAATCGTATGGGGTTTGCAGGTCTCGCTCCGGAATTTCCCAAATCAATAACTTGGGCGGGGTCTGCTTGAAGGCTGGGCTGTCAAAGTAAGCCTTGGCCGCGCCAGAAAACTCGCCGCCGTCCTTGCTGAAATTGCCGACTGGCGCATTCAGGGCCTTTTGCAGGAAGCCGACAAAGTTGGAATTGCGCGAGAACGACGTGCCGATCAGCGCCACATTGGGCAGGCCGGCGTCGCCAAACAGGTCGTCGGCATCGCGGGTTGCGCCTCCGGCTTCATGGGCAGTGCTGGCCGCGACCGACTCGCCTGGCGGCTGCAGCTGGGGCGGCAGCCAATCGAGACCGGCCAGGCGCACGAGATCACCCGGGCGTACGGCGAGGGGCGCCTGGGTGATCTCGAACGTCTGCTCCGGCGTAGCCTGGATGCCGCGTTGCTGGATACGCTGCGCCAGCGCCTGGGCACCGGCGTCGGCGCCGATTTCGCTCCAGTGGGTGTCGGTGCGCAGGTAGGCCTGGTCGCCCAAGGGTTTCAATGTGTCGGTCAGGTCCAGCGCGGAAACACCCGCGGCCTGCAACACGGCAGTCCAATCCCGGACCCGGCTATCGAGCGCTGCCGGGCGGTACAGGCCGCAACGCTGGGCGGCGGCGATGCGGCTCTTGTCCGGCACTACCACCACTTGCAGGTCGATACCTTTCTGGCGCAATTGTTTTTGCAGGTCGATCACCGCCTGGGCCTTGGTCTGGGCATTGGCGTCGGCATGGCGGTTGATGCGCAACTCATCGCTGATAAACAGCCAGCCAGGGCAACCCGTGCGCACACGCGGGCCGGTATCGCCGAACGCCAGCCAACTGCCGCCGCGCTCGAGGTTGGCGGCCTGGATCGCCATCGGCGCCTTGGCCAGCTCCTTGGCAAACCGGTGCGTCAGGTCGCCATGCAGCAGCATGTCGCTGTCGACCTTGGCCGGCACATAGCTGATCGGCCCTTTCACCATCAGCCAGGCGCAGGACAACAGCCCCGCCGCCAGGAAGGGCACCAGCACCCACGCCGCCAGGGGGCTGGTGCGTACGGCCAGTTCACTCGGAGGCGTCGGCGCAGTAGGAGCGGGCATGGTCGGGCGTCCTCAAAACTGAAAGTACAGAAAGGGTACGGCGTCACGACTGGCGATCAGCGCGAACGACAACACAAACCCGGCGACCGGCCACAGCGAAGCCGCCACCACAAACCACGGCTGCGTGCCGAACCGCTGTTCGCAACGCACCTGCCAGATCGGCGCGATGATGCACACCAGCCCCAGCAACGCCGCCATGCCATGGGCCGGGCGCATGGCCACGGCCATCGCGTCACCCAGGCCAATGCCATGCATACCGAACTGGCCGGCGTACAGGGTCAGCGCCGAATGGAAGTCCGGTGCGCGGAACAGGGTCCAGGCCAGGCACACAAACAGCAAGGTGAGGATGTGCGACAGCACCGGCGGAATGCTCGGCAGGCTCGACCGCGACCACGCCCGGTCAACGCACAACGCCACGCCGTGGGCCGAACCCCACAGCAGGTAGTTCCAGCTGTCGCCGCCGTGCCACAACCCGGCAATCGCCATGGTCAGGAACAGGTTGCGATAGGTGCGCCACACACCGTCACGGTTGCCACCGAGGGCGATGTACAGGTAGTCGCGCAACCAACTGGACAACGACAAGTGCCAGCGTCGCCAGAAGTCCTGGATGCTGCTGGCCAGGTACGGTCGGTTGAAGTTTTCCGGGAAGTGAAAGCCCAGCATCAGGCCCAGGCCGATGGCCATGGCGCTGTAGCCGGCGAAGTCGAAAAACAGTTGCAGCGAATACGCCAGGCAACCGATCCAGGCGTCCACCAGGCTCGGGTTTTCCAGGTGGAAGGCAATGTCCACCAGCGGCGACAGGGTGTCGGCCACCAGCACTTTCATGCCCATGCCGATCATGAAACGCCGCGCGCCCAGGGAGAAATTCGCCCAGTTGAAATAGCGCTGGTTCAGCTCGCGGCGCACCCAGTCGTAACGAATGATCGGGCCCGCAATCGAGTGCCCGAACATCGAGATATAGGTGGCGTAATTGATGAAGCTGCGCTCCACCGGCACCGTATGCCGGTGCACATCCACCAGGTAGGAAATCGCCTGCAACACGATGAACGACAAGCCAGCCGGCAAGGCCACGCGCTGCCAGTCCAGCGGCATCGCACCGTACCAGGTGATCACCTCGCTCACCGTGCCGGCGACGATGTTGGCGTACTTGTACCAACACAGCACCGCCGTGTTGAACACGATCAACGCGATCAACAGGCGCACGCGGCCCTTGCCGTCCTCACGGGAGCGGTCCACCAGCAAGCCACCGACCCACGCCACCACGGTCAGCACCATGTGCAGGAACAGGAACAACGGGCTCAACCAGCCGTAGAACAACCAGCTGCCGATCAACAGGATGACGTTGCGCCAGCTCGGACGAGCCAGCGCATAAATCAACAGGAAAGCCGGCAAGAACAGCGTGAGGAATTCGAGTGAGGCAAAGACCATGGTGGTGTCGGGCCCGATCAGTTAGCGAGCGAATCAGGCGCGAACAACAACCGTGAGCCCGTGGCGGATGGCAGCGCCAACACGCTGTAGCGTTCGCCGGCCTTGAGGCTGAAGGTCAGCGGCTGGCCGACCGGCGCACCTGCGCACTTGAGCTGCACCGACAGTTCCACCGGGTTGATCATGCGGCGCTGCACCGAACCTTCCGCAACCTGTTTGAACAACTCGGCCTTTTGTGCCACCGCTTCGAGGCTGGCGTCGGCGCACGCGGCGTCGGCGTTGATGAACGCCAGGGAGGCTTTCAGCGCATTGAAATCATCCGGTTG
Source organism: Pseudomonas sp. CHM02 (assembly GCF_000612585.1). Classification (GTDB taxonomy): domain Bacteria; phylum Pseudomonadota; class Gammaproteobacteria; order Pseudomonadales; family Pseudomonadaceae; genus Aquipseudomonas. The sequence goes on along the minus strand of NZ_JFCA01000068.1, from coordinate 13,012 downwards.
CTCATGGATCACCACTTGGCGAATGCCGCCGTTGGCATCCGCCACTGCCACCACGGTGGCGAACTCGCCCGGGGCCACGGTGACGGCCAGGTCAGCCGTCTTGCCGCCCTGGCTCAACACCCCCTTGATAGGAGCACTGCCGCCCGACACCGGCAGGTAGTCGGAAACCAGCTTGTCGCCGGCCAATACCAGGCTGGCCTTGGAACCGTCGGCGACCAGTTTCAATTCGCTGGCGGTGCCATTGGCAAACCGCAGGAACGCCGAGTCTTTTTCCGGCCCGGTGGGGTACAGCGGAATATCGGCGCTCCAGGCGCTGACGCTGGCGAGCAAGGTCGCCAGGCCCAGGGTGAGGCGCTTCATCACTTGGCTCCCTTCACGGCATCCGCCGGCAATGCCGACAGCGCGCCGCCGATGGCCTTGGCCCACTTCTGGTAGCCGTCGATGGTGAAGTGCTGGCCGTCAGTGGTGATCCACTCGCCCGGTTTGGAGAAGGTCAGCGAGTCGATGTAAGTGCACGGCGCCACGTTGGTTGCCAGGAACGACGACATCAGCTTGGTGCGTGCGTCATCCTTCTTGTACATGCTGCCGACCTTGCCCCAGGCCGGGCCGACCCACACGCATTTGGTGCCGGTTTCGCTGACGGCCTTGGTCAGCGAGGTCACGCTCTTCCACGCCCAGACTTTGGGGAACTGCGGGTCAGGGTAGGAGGCCATGGTGTCGCCGATGATGATCACCACGAGGTCCGGCTTGTCCTTGGCGATCAGGTCCTTGACCGGCGTGGTGCTCATGGCGTTTTTGCCGAACACCTGAGGCTTGCCACCCGGCAACTGCTCGGCACCACAGTCGACTTTCTTCGGCACGATCCAGTCGGCCGCACCGGCGCCGCAGGCACCGATGGTGTGGACCTTGGCGCCTTGGGCGGTGAGGTTGGCTTGCAACGGGTCCAGCAAGTGGTCCGGGAAGCTCAAGTGGCTTTCGCCGAGTACCAGCAGGGTCAGGCCGGCAATTGCAGAAACAGGCATGGATGACTCCTATCAATTCGAATAAGGGGAACGGTAAGGGCTGACCGGCAAGGGCATAGGCCCGCTCAGGTCTTCAAACAGGTAGCGCAGGTAGGCGTTGCCGACGTACTGGCGATAGTCCTGGGCGTTGTCGACACCGACTTCGCCACCCAGGTAAAAGCGTGAGGTGAGACGGTATTCAGCGGCTGCGTTGAGGCTGTAGCCGATGCCGGTCTTGCTGCTGCTGTTGTATTTCGGGTTTTCAAACGCTTCCTGCAGATCCTTTTCCGTCGGGAAATAATCGGCGCCATCTTGCGCGATATGCTGCACGCCCACCGAGCTTTTCAACTCATAGCTGAAGCGATCGAAGCTCTGCGCCCAACGCACCGGAACAGCCAGGGAGAAGAAGCGCTGCGGGCTGAAGTAGCCGCCATTGCCGTAGGTGTAGTTACCCTGGTTGTCCTTGAAACCCATGGCCATGCCGCTGATGCCCAGCGTGAGGGTGTCGGTTGGTGTATTGCGCAGGTACCAGTAGACGCCACTGCCCAACTCCATGCGCGTGTTGTCTTCGACGTGATTGCCGAGCAACTGGTGTAACGACGCATAACCGTAGGCACCCATTTCCTGGTTGTCGTAGCTCAGTTCGGCACGCCCGCCGTTGGCAGTGACACCGCCCCACTTCTTCTCGATGACCTCTCCATCGGCGGTGGTGATCCGTGCTTTCGAACCAGCAAACGAGGTCACGCTGTCAGTGACCGGCCGCCGCGAAACACTCACGCCATAACGCAGGTTGCCGCCTTCGGTGAACGGTCGATTCACACTCACGCCACCGACCACCGTGTTGTAGGTGAAGCCCACCGGGCTGACACCGATGTCGGCCTTGACGCCTTGCGCCGGGTCTTCAACCGCGACCGCCAGGCCGACACCGTTTTCTCTCTTGGCGCCATCCTCACCTGCACCGGCACCAAAGCGCGCCGCAGAAATGGCCTTGACCGTCCCGGAACTCAAGCTCACCGGCGTCGCACGCAACGCCACGTTGTAGTCACCCACCGGCATGCGCGCCTCGAATGGCGTCTCCACGTCGGTGATTTTGCTCAAGCCACTTTCACCGTTGTTGCTGCGCACGCTCAGGCCTTGCACCAGGTAAGGGCTGCGATCACGCAGCAGGCCATCGAGGGCACGGCGCGCCGGGCTCAGGGTCGGATTATCCAGCGCGGCGATGCGCGTAGGTGGCACGAACGGGTCGCTCAGCTTGTTCGAAGGCGCAAAGCCGGCGGCGGCCACTGTATTTCCAGGCGTCGTTACCGGCGCGGGCATGACGTTGGCCGGTGCGTCGATCGGCGGAGGCACGGCGCCACGGTCAACGGCCAGGTCGGTGATCTGGCGGCGCTGACCCGGCAGGCCAACGAACGGGTTGTACGCCACGCCCTGTGCATCCGCCAAGGCCGAACGGGCCTGGGTGCGCTGGGTGTTTTCGATGGCCAGCGCCCGACGCAGCAACTCCGCTGCTTCGGCATTGCGGCCCAGGCCCTGATAGATCTGCCCCGCCGCCGTCAGCGTCTCGGCACTGGTCGGGTCCAGCCGCAGCGCCTTGTCGGTGGCCGACTCGGCCAGGCTACGGTTACCGCCCTTCAAGGCGATACCGGCCAGGCCCAGTTGCAGGCGTGCGTTATTGGGGTTCTGCTGCACGAGCGGCTCGTAAAGCGCCATGGCTTTCTTGCCGTCGCCGCCGTCGGCGTACATGCGCGCCAGCACCGCAATGGCCGAGGTGTCATGGGGCCGCTGCACCAGTGCCGGCGAGAGCATGTCGTAGGCGGCCACCAGGTCGTTCTTCTCGCGCAACGCATCGGCTTGCTTGACCCGATACTGGAAGATCAGGTCTTCGTAGCGTTGCCGCCCGGCATCACTCAGCGACTGGCCCTGCATGCCGCGCAGGATGTCGCCGGCCTCGGTGTAGTGGTTGGCCTTGAGCAGCACGCCCGCGTAGAGCAGCCTCTGGTCGGCAGTCGGATCAGGCGTGCTGTCCAGCACACCTTGCATGATCTGCAAGCCTTCTTCCGGCGCGCCAACGTCCACATAGGCAGACGCCAACACCGCCAGGCGCTCGGGCTTTTTACCCGCCAGCGTCGCGCTGCGCCCCAGCAACGCCAGGGCTTCCGGGCGTTGGCCACGGCGAGCGCTTTCGATCGCGATTTCGGTCTGCTTGTGCAAGGCGATATCACTCGCCAACTCATTCATATCGGCGGTGCGCTGGCCGGCAGGAATGCGCGACAGTGTCGCATCGGCGGCTTTCCACTCGTCCAGTTCAACCGACAGCAAGGTACTGGTGTACAGCGCGTCCGGTTGGTTGGGCTGGCTTTTGAGCAGGCCGTCAAGCAAGGCGCGGGCATTGCGAATCTGCCCGTCGCGCAGGTAAACCCGCGCCAGGGCGAAACGCGTCCAGGGGTTTTCCGGGTCGGCGTCGAGCGCCTGCTGATACGCGGCTTGCGCGGCTTTCAGGTCGCCACGCTGATCGGCGACCTTGCCCAACTGGGTCGCGCGCATGGCCTTGATTTTCACGTTGGAGGACAACTTCGCGCGGTCCGCTGCAGACACCGAGTCGATCAGCTTCAAGGCTTCTTCCGGGCGGCCCGATTGCGACAGCACGCCGATCAGGCCATTCAACGCGTCGGCGTCGCCAGGGTTGCGCGCCAGCACTTTGCGGTAGCTGGCTTCGGAGGCGTCGAATTGATTGTCCTGGGCCTGGAAACCCGCGAGCGCCACGGTGGCATCCGCCCGGCTCGGATTCAGGCGCTCGGCCTGCGCGGCCAAGTCGCGAGCCTGGCTGCTGCGGCCGGCAGTCTGCGCGTCCCGGGCCTGGTTCAGAAGGCTCCAGTAACGCACGTCATTCAGGGCTTTTTGCCAGGCCGCACCGCCGGGCAAACGGGTGGCCTGGGCCAGGTAATTCTCCGCCTCGCTGAAGCGCTGCTGCTGTTGGCGCAACACGCCCATGCCGCCGAGGGCATCGACATCGTTGGACTTTTCCGCCAGACGCGCCACCAGCAGTGGTTCGGCGGTTTTCAGGTCACCCTCGTCGAGGGCCTTGAATGCCTTGACCAGCTTCGGATCACGCTGCCAGCCACCGTCACCTTTGCCTTGGGCAATGCCCTTGTTCATCAGCTCACGGATCTCGCTGTCGTCCGGGTGCTTGGCAAGGAATTCCTGGAACAATGACACTTGGTCACGGTTGGGTGCGCCGAGCCAGACCAACGCGAAGCGCCAGCCTTCGTCAGCGGCGCCGCCGACTTCGTTGTTGGGCGCCAGGCGCGCCATGGCGCGGATCCCCTCGACGCGGGTGCCGGGGTTACGCGCCAGGTGCCGAGCCAGGAACAGCGCGGCAATCGCGTCATCGGGCCGCTCACGCGTCACCCGTTGCAAGCCGGCGATGCCTTCGGCAGTGCCCTTGGGGGTGAAGGCCAGGGCGTTGTAATACTCACGGGCGATCAAGCCTTGAGGCTGGCGATCCTGGAAAATCTGGCGGTACAACGCGACAGCCTGTTCGCGCTCTTCGACCGGCTCGCCCAGCTCGCGGGCCTGCTCCAGCAACTTGGCATTGGCGGGTACGTTGACCAGGATGTCCTGCTCAAGCTGCAACGCCTGGCGTGGCAGCGGCGAAATCGCGCGCAGGCGGGCCAGGTACTGTTGCGCCTCGTCCGGGTGCTGCTGTTGCACCTGGATCAGGCCCAGGCCGTACAGCGCGTCCGGCTGTTCCGGGCTCAGGCCCAACAGCTTCTGCCAGGACTCGGTGGCCCGTTCCGGGTTTTTCTTCGACTGCCAGTAGTAACCCTGCTCGATCAGCAAGGCTTGGGGGTCGGTGGTCGCGGCCAGGCTGGCGCTGGACACCAGGGCAGCCACTATCGCGAGGGCTAGCGTGTGACGGCGCATGCGCCCTCCCAGAATAATTTGACCGTACCGTCCTGTTCAAAGCGGTACTTTTGATCGGTAAAGCCTTGGCTGAACAGGCTGAGCACGTAGTCGTAATACACCGGCTGCGCGCTATCGGGCGCCGACGGGGCCATGGCCTTGCCCAGCACGTCGTCCAGCTTGTTTTTCTGCAGTTGCATCAGGGCCGTTTCGCCACGCGCCTGGAAGAACACCAGGGCCGACGCCGAAAAGCCCAGCGGCGAAAAGCCGTTGTTGTTTTCGGCAGCACCGCTGAGCACGTGGATCTTCTCCGGCGGCAAGCCACTGGGAGACGCCGCCGTCGCACGGGAAAAACCAGCCAACGCCTTGAGCATCGGCGCCGCCAGGGGATCAGCCTTGGCGGTCATGCCGGCCCACAGGTAAGTGCGGATGGCGTCGTAGCTGCCGAGGTCATCGGAATACGGGTCGACCACAAACACGCCGGCATTCGCGCCGGTAGCGCGGTAGCCCACCCAGTTGGCGGCGATACCGTGGGGGTTGCTCTTGAGGTCGGCGAGCATCTTGGCGTTGCTCTCGGCCACGTCGTTCCAGCCGCCGTTGGGTCGTTCCTTGTGGAAGCGTCGCAGCTGCGCCAGCACCTGGTAGCTGGGGTTGAAACGCCACAAGCCGTCGGGGTAGCTGAAGCCTACCGGCCCCGGCAACAGCATCTTGCCCAGGCCTGGTACGCGCACGATCAACGTCTTTTCGACATTGGCCAACACCCACTGCGCGTCGGCGCGATACTGCGGCACATTCCACACACGCGCCGCTTCCAGCAACGCGTAGGCCACCCACAGGTCAGCGTCGCTGGCAGAGTTGGCGTCGATCACGCCCCACTCGCCGGTCTTGGTCTTGCCCCACAGCCAACCTGGCAGGTTGCGGCTGATGTCGTTGCCGGCCATGTTGGCCTTGGTCCAGGTCCAGAGCTTGTCGAAGCGCGCACGGTCGTTGCCCACCAGGGCGAAGAACATCGCGTAGGACTGGCCTTCGGAATTGCTTTCGCTGGGGTTCAGCGATGAGTTCAGCACCCGCCCGTCATCCTGCACAAAGCGCGTCGCGTAGTTCTGCCACAACGGCCACTGCGCGTCGCACGTCTGCGCCTGGGCCTGGGCCTGGGCCGCGCCGGCGAACAGCGCGACGCCCAACGCAGCCCAACCGGCTTTACGCATCATGCCAACCGCCGTTTTGCACGTGCCCGCAGGGACAGGTAGACCAGGCAGCTCACGATCGCCAGGCCCAGGAAGGTGAACAGCAGCATCCAGCCCAGGTTCTGCGACAGTCGCCATTGCACCTGCTTGAAGAGCCCCAGCTTGCCGACGTAATACTGCTGGTCGGCCACCAATGAACTGACCTGCGTGCCTTGCACCACCGCGAGGCTGCCCTGGATGGTGTCCTTGAACTGATCACCGCCGATCAATACGGCCGTCGCAGCCTGCAGGCCTTCGGGCTTGGTGCTGGAGATCAGCACCACACTGCGACCCGCCTTGAGCGGCGACTCGAAGCCGGCAAACCAGGTGCTGGTGCTCAAGCTGTTAAGGCTGATCGCGGCGTTGGCGGCGTGCTTGTTGGCCTCGGCGTCAGGGCTGACCCAGTTGCTCACGTAGCGCGGCAGGTCGGACAATTTGAAGTGCTGCTGCGCCCCGTCAATGTTGGCCGGCAGGTACTGCTGCCACTGCTTGAACAACGGCTGGTCAGCACCGGTGGCGATCACCAGCAAGTCCTTGTCGGCCACGCTTTGCACGTCCTTGGCCTGCACCACCTTGACCGCAGTGGCCGGGTAGCCGGTGGACTCGCCAAAGCGACCGAGGATGGTGAGGTAGGCGCTCAGCTCGTCGGTGCCGAAGGTGTCCGGCAATACCACCGCCGACTCGGAAAGGTCCGCCAGGCGCGTGAACGGGAAGCCGGCATCGTTGAACACACCCAGGTTAGGCATGGCGATGAAATGCTGGTAGCCGCTGATGTCCAGGCTCGAATCCGGGTCGATGGTGCCGCGCATGTTATCGACGATGATGTCGCGGCATTCGCCTTCCTTGATGTAGTCGTACATGAAGCGCAGTTGCAGCTTGGACATCGGTGACGCCGAGCTGATCGGCAGCAGCACCGTGGCTTCGCGCGGCAGCGTGTTGTCTGTCTGCAGCATGCTCAGCAGGGTCTTGCCGTCCGCCAGGCTGGTGATCGACGGCAGCGGCATGGACTTCATGAACTGGTCATCCATACCCACCAGCAACGACGAGTTTGTCGACACCTGCTGCGGCGTGTAGCGGTATTTGAGGTGCAGCGGCACGCCTTCTTCACGCCAGTTGAACAGGTCGGGCGGCAGGCGGAAGTCGACGTTGATGGCGCCCGGGTTGTAGCCCGCGACGCTGAGTTTTTTCAGCTCGACCAGTTCACCGAGGCGTACCGGGCGATCACTCGGCACCCAGTTCGGCGCGTCGTAGGGGCGACGCGGTGCCAGGCTGTCGAGTTTGTCGATCACCACGCTGCTGCCAGCCAGCACCGGGTTGCCCAGCGCCACGGCCGTGGCCGCACGCTTGAGCTCGGCACCATCGCGGCCCGACACGATCAGCAATTTGCCCTGCGGGTCGTTGGGGTTGGCGATGAGGTTCAGGGTCGGCCCGGTGGCCTGTGCAACCTTGACGCCGTTGACGTCGACCGCACTCGGGCTCAGCACCAGCACAATGGCATTGCCTTTGGCCGGGATCGAGCCGTAGGTGGTGGGGAACGTCGCGCCACGGTAGCTGGCCAGCGCGCCGAACCACGACGACAAGGTGGCCGCCGCTTCCAGCGTGGCGTTGTCCGGCGCGGTGGCAAACACGAATGGCAGGCTGAGCTGGCGCGCATCGCGTTTGTCGAAGAACGGCAGCGGCAACACCGACAGGTCGTTCTTCAACTGGATCTGCGACACCTGCAGTTTCAGCTCGCTGCTGTTGCTGATTTTTGCCCACAGGCTGCTGTGCAACGGGTCTTCGCAGGACATGCTGTAGTGACCGATGAACTGCACGCGCAGGCGGTTGAACTCGGTGATCAGGTGCGGCGGGATCTGCACCAGCGTCTGTTGTGCAGTGCCCGCGCCCTCTTTGGTCAGCGGGATACTGGCCGCCACTTCATCGTTGACCAGCACGTTGATCTGCGACAGGTCAGCCAGCAACGCCGGCGAGTAGCTGTAGTTGAGCAGCACTTGCGCACCGGTCACCACCTGGTCGGCGCGGATGTCGAAGTTGACGCTGTCGGACGACTCCACACCCTGCAGGTTCATGGTGTCGCGACGGCCCAACTGCTTGAGAGTCAGGCTGTAACCGCTTTCGGCAGCCTGCACCAGCGAGCTCAGGCCCAGCAGCGAGGCAATCATCAACGTGAGTGCCGCGCGCATGCGCGTGCGCGCAAAAAACAAAGTGGAAGTCATGGCTTGTCCATCAACGTGTCGAGCGGTTGTGAGGGGGTGCGGCGCAGGGCCATTCGCAATTCGTGCAGGGTGGCGCGGCACAGGGTGAACAGGCCGCCAATGCCAATGCCACCGACTTCACGCAGGGCCGCCAGCGGCGTGTCGGGCTGGCCGGAGCCCCAACTGGCGGCCCAGGTATCGGCACGGGAAAACGTCAGGCGTACCAGCTCGCTTTGCTCGCGCAGCGACAGCGATTCAAATTGCGCCCCGATCTGCGAGCCCTTGCTGAACGCGACCCGCGCCTGGAACAGACTATCCTGGCCATTTCGCGACAGCACCAATTGCACCCGTTCGCCCTGGCCGATGGAGTGGCCATCGTTGAGGATCAGGCCAAAGCCGTTCTGGGAGAAGTCCTGGGTGATACCGGCGAGTACCCGGCCATCGGCGCAGATCACGCTGACCGGCAGTCTCGCACTCACGCGCGGCTCGGAACGCACCTGGCGTGTCTCGGACGCCACGGCCACGGCGGCGCTGGTGATGATCAGGTTATAGAGGGTCCATGTCAGGTTGATCACCACGGTCACGGCGGTGGACTCATCGCCCCAGATCAACTGGTGCACGCCGAAACCGATACCGACCAGGTTCACCAGCAACAGCACCAGGTACGGGCGCGCCAGCTTCCAGTCGAAGAACTGCTTGTCGATGATGCCGCCCTTGTCGGTCACGTTGAAGCCACCGGCCTTGGGATTGACCAGCGCCACCAGCACCGGCGGCAGGATGTACCAGGCGAGTACGGTCTCGTACACCTCGTTCCAGAACGAGTGGCGGAAACGCCCCTGGATCCGCGAGTTGGTCAGGCTGGAGTGCACCAGGTGCGGCAGCACGTAGGCCACGATCATCAACGCCGACGCGTGGAAAATCTCGGCGCCGAACACCAGGTAGGCCAGCGGCGCGGTGAGGAACACCAGGCGCGGCAAACCGTAGAAGAAGTGCAGCATGGCGTTGGCGTAGCAGATGCGCTGGCCCCATTTGAGGCCCTTGCCCAGCAGCGGGTTGTCAGTGCGGAAAATCTGCGCCATGCCCCGCGCCCAGCGAATACGCTGGTTGATGTGGCGCGACAGGCTTTCCGTGGCCAGGCCAGCGGCTTGCGGGATGGCCAGGTAAGCGGTGTTGTAGCCCAGGCGGTTGAGCTTGAGCGCGGTGTGGGCGTCTTCGGTCACGGTCTCGACCGCCACGCCGCCGATTTCCAGCAACGGCTCACGGCGGATCACCGCACAGGAGCCACAGAAGAAGGTGGCGTTCCACAAGTCGTTGCCGTCCTGCACCAGGCCGTAGAACAGCTCGCCTTCGTTGGGCACGGCGCGGAAGGTGTCGAGGTTCTTTTCGAACGGGTCCGGCGAGAAGAAGAAGTGCGGCGTTTGCAGCATCGCCAGCTTCGGATCTTTCAGGAACCAGCCCAGGCTCACTTGCAGGAAGGAGCGCGTCGGCACGTGGTCGGCGTCGAACAGGGCGATGTATTCGCCGTCGGTGACCTTCAACGCTTCGTTGAGGTTACCGGCCTTGGCGTGGATGTTGTTGTCACGGCGAATGTAGTTCACGCCGATCTTGCGGCAGAAGTCGCGGAAGTCGTCGCGACGGCCATCGTCCAGCACGTGGACGCGCAGCTTGTCCTTGGGCCAGTCCATCGCCTGGGCGGCGAAGATGGTCAATTTCACGATGCTCAGGGCTTCGTTATAGGTGGGGATAAACACGTCGACCGTCGGCCATTCTTCCGGCTCGGTCTCGAGCCATACCGGCGTGCGGCGCAGTGGCCACGCGGTTTGCACGTAGCCGAAGATGAGCACCACCAAGGCGTAGAACTCGGCCGCGACCAGGCCGTAGCCGAAGAACATGTCGACCCAGGTTTCAAAGCCGAGAGTGGAAGTGAGGCGCCAGAACATATAGCGCAACGACGCCACCAGCGACAGCACCACCAGCGCGAGGATCGCCAGGCGCCCCGGAATCTTGCGCAGCACCAGCACCGCCACGAAACACACCGCAGCAAACAGGCATTGAGTCACAAGGTCCAATGGCGCGCAGATAATCGCCAGCAGCAGCAAGCCACCGACCACGCAACTGCCCACCACCAGCAGCAGGCGCAGCACCGCAGGCCAGCGATTGAAGCGTGCGATGGCACCGTTCAGGCGCCGTTCAGCGCGCCCCTCGACGAAGGGCGTGGAGGACGTATTGTCGGTCATGGAAGGTCCGAGTCGAGGCGTTCGAGCAACGCGCGGCACAGGGCAAGGACGTCCTGGCAGCCGATACTGTTGACGGTAGGGTCGAGGGGGTCACGCCCATAGGCCTGGGCTTCGCTGAACGAAAGGTCACGATGCACCGTGCCCAGCAAGGCACTGCCCAGGCGTGTCTTGAACACCTCGGCCATGTCCAGGCTGAAACGGTGGGCAGCGTCCAACTGGTTGATCACGTAGAAGCGTTGTGGCGGTTTCTCACGCTCCAGGTACGGCGCGAGCATCGCGTCCATCTGCGCCAGGGCGCCGAACGAAGCCACGTCCGGCTGCACCACGACCAACACGGCGTCGGCAACCGACATCGCCTGGCTCAAATACGGCGTGTTGCCGGCCGGGACGTCGATGATCACCGTGTCCTGGCCGTTCAATTTAAGCCCGCCCAAGCGCTTGCCCAGCCACTCGGCATCCTGGCCCAGCCAGCGATTCAAACTCTTTTGCTGCTCATGGTCGGTGCTGCCGAACGTTACCAGCCGGCAACCGGCAAAGCCGCGCTCGGGCAGGTTGCCCCAGCCTTCATTCAGCAGGCTGGTGGCACCGATGCCGGGAATATCAAGGCCCAGGCACAGGTGGTGACGCAAGGCATCTTGCGGGTCCATGTCCAGGGCCAGCGCCGGGCGGCCCTGACGCTGCAAGCCACTGGCAAGCGCCGCGGTGAGGGTGCTGCGGCCGACGCCGCCTTTGATCGAGACCACCACCACGATTTTCGGCGTGGTCGGCTCCGAGTACACCTCACCTTGAGGCCCCTCCACCACTTCGGGCGGGTGCAGGTGGTCGGCTTCACCGTGGTTCAGCTCTTCCAGCAGGCGCAACAACGGCGCTGACGGGGCTTCGTCCAGGACAGTGGCAACCACGGGCGGGGTAGGCATTGGAGCGACCAGGGGCAAGTCGGCGGCAATGGCCGGCGTTTCCAGAACCTCTACTGCATCCTCGATGTACTCGTGGACGAAATCGATCTCCCGGTAGCCACTGGGGCTGACGCCCAGCTTGTTGAATAGTTTTGAAATGTCATCTGCCCGACTCACATTCTGCCCCTCCCCACCCTGATTTGCGCTTTAAAGGCGATAAAAAGGCCAGCAATGTGCTGACCTTGAAGTTTCTAGTTATGTGAAGTCGGGCGCATTCTGTGATATCACAATGATGGTGTCAGTATTTTGATTATTTCAGGCCAATTTTATCCGACGAGCGGCATGTCGCCATTTTTATGACGATTTTTTGGCAAAAAACACATTCGCTGCAAAAACATCAACTTGCGGTATTTTCCCGGCAAGATTACTGATCAATCGGACAAAAACGGCACAAAACTGACATTTCTGTCTCGGCGCCTGGAGCGAGTCGAAAATTTTACTACACGATTCCGCGATTAAACTGACGCTTTATATCGCGCGACAGAATACGCAAACCCCGATGCGATTCAAGGGGAAACCAGCCCAACGGTCGTCCCAAAATCGCCGCCAACGCCAAGCCCGATGGATCACTGTGTATTCAGCCCCGGCGCCGCCTATAAGTAAGCAAAACCCGCGCCGTTCGACTCAGACCCAATACCTTGCGCGCACTCAATCGCCCCCTCGATTGAACCGGAGGATACTCACCCTGGACTGGAATACCTTGATCGCCGTCAGCCTGCTGGCTTTTGCTGTAAATAAGCGGCGTTGTGCCAGCGCTTTGGATGGATGTGCGAATGACCTGTCGAAGCACATCAAGCTCCCCAGCCTCTGTGGTGAGGGAGCGTGCTCCCGCTGGAGTGCGCAGCACGCCAAACGGTCTACCTAAGTGCAACTGAACCAGACGGACGCCCGCGTTTAGCGCACCCCGGCGTGATTAACGAACACGCCGCTCCGTAAAAAACGCATAATCCGCCGGGCTCGCCGCCACCCTCACATAATTCACCGTATCCGGGTCCACCCACTTATAGGTGTACACATCCGGCGTACGCACCCCGTCCGTGCGCAACTCATTCCTCCCATCCGCCGCCGACCACGCGCCCTGCTCGGTCTGGATCACCTGCGTCTGCTGTGCGTTGCGGAAAAAGGTCATAGTGAAGCGACCATCAGGCTTGAGCTGATTGGTCCACGACAGGAACTGGCACCTGTCGGTCTGCGTGCGCAAACCTTTCCAGGTCCCCACCAACGCCGAATCGTTGACCGGCGAGTGGCTGGCGCATGCGCCGAGCGTGGCGGTGAAGAGAATGAGAGCGAGCGTCCGTTTTACGTGGGGCTTCCTTTGGTTTGGATGGCTGCGCCTGCGCCTGGCAGCGAGGGATGAATCCGACCTTCTCCGGGGCGAAAAAGGGGCAGACGCGGCTTTCGCAAAAATAGTCAGAATTCAGGGGTTTACAGAACCTTGCCAATCGCTATAATCGTCGCCCTAACACGCCGGTATAGCTCAGTTGGTAGAGCAAC
>NZ_JFCA01000067.1 GCF_000612585.1 Pseudomonas sp. CHM02 | reverse complement strand
AAGCGTCCGGCTTCGTCGTACTGATACGCCGTGATCGCGCCCAGCGGATCCTGCTCAACCGTCAGCCGGCCTTTGTCATCGTAGGACTTGAAGTGCTCGGCCCCATCCGGATCCACCCGCTGCACCAGCCGCGCCCGCTGGTCATGCACGTAGACTTCCTGGCTGCCATCGGCGTTAAACACCGTGACCTGTCCGTTGTCATCCCAGGCATACCGCGTGTCCATCTGCGAAAAACTGGCCCAATGCCGAACACATCGCGCCGCCTTGCCAGACCGTTCCCACTCCCAGAAGAAACTCGCCCCACCGGCCAAGCCGCGTTCAAGAATCACGTGCTGTTGGTCGTACCGATAAACCTCGCTTTCGCCGACTGCGTTGGTCGCTGAAATCAGTCGTCCGAGGTCGTCATAGGCGTAGGAAACAACGGTCTGTTCCGTCACCCAAACATACGGACCCTCATCCACGATGCGCTGAATCTGGTAGTCCACCGCCACGATCCGGCCCGACGCATAGCGCAACAACAGCGAACGCCCCACGCCGTTATCCAGCCGCTCGATACGCCCCAAAACATCCCGACAAATACGCAGCCGGTTGTCATACGCATCGCTGATCGCTGTCAGCACACCGTCGCGAAAGTGGTAGAAACGTGACGACTGAGCCAGCACCAACTCATCGGGCAAAGCACCCAAATAGATCGCCGCTTCTGCAAGACTGTTGGTGATCACAGGTCGAGAGGCAGTCGGTAAGGGCAGGGTGGTGAACCGGTTTTCATGATCGGTCCACACCACCGAATCCCCGGACACACTCAGCCGATGCGCCAGCGAATGACTCCAGCCAAAGCCCAACCCACAATCCACTGCCACCGCACTGGTGCGATACAACCGCGTCCACTCAAACGGCAGAATCCCGTCCAGCGCCCCATCGGTGAGGGTCAGCAATTCCTCGCCCGTAACCATCGATACCGGGCAGCCGTTGGTAGCGGTCTTGTCCGAGGACACAGCCGCATCCCCATTGGGATTGCGAGCGGACGACGGCACGTCATCCACAAGCTCCTGCCGCACCAACACCGTCCGTTGCGTGGCCTTGTCCCGAACCACCGGCACTGCGTTGGAAACCACCTGATCCCCCGCCTTCAACGGCACATCCGGGATCACCCTGATCGGCGTCGGCGCGCCGCCCAGCAACAACGGTTTGGCCGTTTCGACATGCGCCTCCAACCGAGCCCCGACCAGTTGGTCCGCCAGCATTTCCAGCCATCTCCGCACTCGTCCGGACTTGATGTGCCCCAGCACTTGCATACCCAAACGAAGCTGAACCCCCATGCCCCGCGTGGCCCAGATCAGAAACAGATTGATCAGCACCTCGCCGGTAATCTCGCCCAGCAGCTCGTACATCTGCGGCGGTGGCAGCATGCGTATCCAGGCAACCATGGCCGACAGATAGATAAACAACAGCGGCTCATCGCTGAGCACGAGCAGTCCATGGGCGATGGCGTCCTTGCCCAGTTTCAGCAATTCATCAAGTTCGGTTTGGGAGACGTACTGCAGCAGTTTCTGGCTGTTGCTCTTGAGGTCCGCCAGCAGGTCGTACAGTTGTGTGAAATTGTCCCAAAGGTTGTAGAGCGCCTTGCCGATCCCGGTTGAGAGCGCCAGGCCTTGTATCGCACTGCGCTCGAACAGCGTGGCGTTGGCAAAATCGTTCCATTGCGGCTTGAAGGTCTTCTTCCATTCATCACGCAGGCCCATTTCCAGGCCAGCGATCACCGACTGGTACGACGCATACAGCGCCTTGACGTGATCCTTGGATACATTGGGGTAAAAGGTGATCCGGTAGCGCTGATCACGGGTGCAGTCACTGACTTGAAGAATGCCGCTGGGGCCGATGGTGCGATGGATGGGTTCGCCCACCGGGCTGTCGTCATGGGCGATCGCTTGCAGCATCACTGGCGTATTGCCGATGGGCACAAACCGCGTGCTCTCGAACATATGCACCAGGGTCAACGCGCCCTGGGCCTTGCAGATGGCAACCGTGCGGCTGGGCTTTCTGGACGACGCGGGAGCGACGAGGGAAACCTCGTCCCCGACCTTGAACACTTGCTCCACTTCCAGCGCCGAACCGCTCCAGAAGCTTTCGGCCCATTCGTCAAAGGTGTTGAGGCAATTGCGCAAATCACGCAGGACGCCTTCAACGTCTGGCGCCTTGGCGTCCATGGGCGCCAGGATGAACCGGGCAATAACTGGGATCATGAAGCGGCCCCATTAAGTGGGGCACGAAGTGAGAGGTGCATCGGCGGTCCCTCGCGCTGATTGATCAGGCGAGAGACTTTGGAGAGGTTGCCAGGGAAAAGAAGTCGGCGTTATTCGCCGGGAGGGTTAGGACGTTTCGCCAAAACCTCAGGCATACCGAGGCTTTGTTGTAGGAGGGGGATTACAGGTTGAACAGTCCTACAGCTTCAACTGCCCAATCGCCTTGCTCAATTCCCCTGCCAGGGTGGCGAGTTCATTGCTGGTTGTCGCCGAATCCACGGTCTGCTGCACGGTGTTCTCGGTTACATCACGAATGCTCACCACTGCGCGGTTCATCTCTTCGGCAACGTGGCTTTGCTGTTCGGCGGCGACGGCGATCTGGGTGTTGCTCTCGCGCATCTGCGCCACGGCGCCAGTGATTTCGGCGAGTGCGGCGCCGGCTTCCTGGGCTTGCTGCACGCAGTCGTCAGCCTTGAACGAGCTTTCCTGCATGAAGTCCACCGCGTCGCGGGTGCCGGCTTGCAGCGCGGAGACCATGCGGGTGATTTCGTCAGTGGAGCTTTGCACGCGCTTGGCCAGGTTGCGCACTTCATCGGCAACCACGGCGAAACCCCGGCCCATTTCTCCGGCGCGGGCGGCTTCGATGGCAGCGTTGAGGGCGAGCAGGTTGGTTTGCTCGGCGATGCTGTGGATCACGCTGACCACACCGTTGATTTTCTGGCTGTCCTCGGCGAGTTTCTGGATCATTTCGGCAGTCTGTTGCACACCCGTGGACAGGCCGGCAATCGAGCGTTGTACGCGGGTCACCACTTCCTGGCCGCTGCCGGCGAGGGTGTCGGCGGTCTGCGACAGGTCGCGGGTGGCGCCGGCGTGCTGGGCAATGTGGTAGACGGTGGCGGTCATTTCGTTGATGGCGGTGGCGGCCTGGTCGGTTTCGCTCTGCTGGCCGAGCATGCCGTGCTGCACGTCGTTCATGCTGCTGGCCAGCCGTGCGGCGCCATCATCAAGTTGCTTGGCAGTACGCGCCACGGTGTTGACCACGCGCTGGTAGCCGGCTTGCATGGCGTTGAAGGCGCTGGCCATCTGGCCGACTTCATCCTTGCACGCCAACGGCACGCGGGCCGACAGGTCGCCGGTTTTTTCCACGTGCAGCATCACGTCCTTGAGGGTGTTGAGCTGGCTGAGCAGGAAGCGGATCAGCAATTGCGACGCACCGAGCATCGCCAGCATCAGGATCAAGACCGCCACCGCATAGTTGGCGAAACGTTCGCCGAACACCTGGCTCAGGCTGGGTGCATAGGCGAGCACGGCGACATATTGGCCGTCAGTGCGGGCGATGACTTCAGCCCCCATCAAAGGGTTTTCCCCGAACAACGGCATGTGGTTGAGTTCGACCCAGCCGAGGGTACTGCCCAGGGCTGACAGATCCTGATCCGCCAGTTGTGGGACTTGGCCGCGCTGGAACGTCAGCCAGTGTTCGCCCTTGGGCAGCGCTTTGCCACCTGGCCAGGCGCCGAGCAAGTGCGCCTGGACCTGCGCCGAGGCCCGCGATGCGTCGCTGCGGGCCTGTTGTTCAAGCTGCACGGCGTAGAGCACCAACAGCAGGGTGGTAATGAAGGCGACCGCGTTCACGGCCCAGAATTTGTACTTCAGCGAGATATTGCTAAGCCAGGCACCCATGGAAGGTTTTCTCTGATAGCGGAAACAGCATTGGCAAGGTGCCATTATTGTGCCGCTATCCCGAAAACCGGTTTTGACATGGGTCAATGCGCCGCATCAATCCACGTCAGGCAGCCCAAAAAAGCGGCGGGCGCAGGCCGTGCTGTGCCGGGCCAGGTCCTCCACGCTTTCGTTGCGGTGCAGGGCGACTTCGCGCAGGACTTCCGGCAGATACGCGGGTTCGTTGCGGCCATTTTTCGGCTTGGGGCGCAGCGTTCGCGGCAGCAGATAGGGGGCGTCGCTTTCCAGCATCAGACGGCCACGGGGAATTTCCCTGACCAGTGGGTGCAGGTGTGTCCCACGTCGTTCGTCGCAGATCCAGCCGGTGATGCCGATGTGCACGTCGAGGTCGAGGTAGCTGAACAGCGCCGCCTGTTCGCCGGTGAAGCAATGCACCACAGCGGCGCTGAGGTGATCGCGGTAGTCCTTGAGGATGTCCAGCAGGCGCTGGTTGGCATCACGTTCGTGGAGGAACACCGGCAGTTTCAGCTCGACGGCCAGGGCCAGGTGCTCTTCCAGGACTTTTTCCTGCTGTGGGCGCGGTGAAAAATCGCGATTGAAATCCAGCCCGCATTCACCCACTGCGCGTACGCGGCTTTCATTGAGCAAAGCCCGCAACCGCTGGGCACTGTCGCTGTTCCAGTCGCTGGCGGAATGGGGGTGGATGCCGGCGGTGCTGAACAGACGCTGGCCCGTTTCATCCAGTTTTACGCACAGCTCCAGGGCTTGTTCGCTGCCCTCGACACTGGTGCCGGTGAGCACCAGTTGTTGCACACCGGCGGCATAGGCACGCTCAAGCACGGCCTGGTGCTTCTCGTCGAAACTGGGGTTGGTCAGGTTGACGCCGATATCAATGAGTTGCATGGTGCTATCTCCGCCTGCGGCCGGAAAGCATATCAGAGCTGTAGATTTATAAGAAAATCGAAGAACTACAACGAGTTATAGCTGTCTTTGAACGTCGCAAGTGACATTGTGGTTGGCCGAACGCCTTGCCCCGTGCCACCGTTGCGCGCAAAGCCTGCGCATAAAGCGCTCTGTTTCTGACTCCCAGCGCCTCGTTTTTCGCGAGGGCGTTGGCCAGTATTCTTTTCCGGAGAGCGGATGATCCGACCCTCGGCGTTGCTTATGTTGTGCCTGACGCTGCTGCTGCCCATGGCGGCGGTCGCGCGTCTGGACGGGCCGCTGGAAGTGACCAGGCCCGGCAAGGTCCGCGACCTGGCGGAGATTCGTTCCAGCCGTACCCTGCGTGTATTGGTCAACCAGAGCCGTAACAGTTCCGGCGAGGTCCAGGGCCAGGCCATCGGTGTCGAATACCATCGCCTGCGCGCCTTCGAGCAATACCTCAATGGCCATGCCCGTGATGGCCAGGAAATCAACCTCAAGATCATTCCGAAGGCCAAGGACCAGTTGCTTGGCGCGCTGGCCCGTGGCGAAGGTGACCTGGTGGCGCCCGGCGAGTTGCTTGATGTAAAGGCTGTGCACAAGATCAGCACCAGCGACCCGATTGCCAGCGATGTGCCGTTGTGGCTGGTGGGCGTAAAGGGGGAACGGCGATTTACCAAGCTGGAGCAATTGTCTGGCCGCACCCTGGCGCTGACCACCGGCAGCGCGGCGGCGGATGCCATCAACCAGGTCAACCAGAAGCTGGCACTGCACAAGCAACCCCCGGTGAAAGTGGAGTGGGTGGACCCGACCCTGGCCGTGGAAGACGTGCTGGAAATGGTCCAGGCCGGCATTTTCCACCTGACCATTGTCGAGAAACCGATTGCCGAACGCTGGTCGAAGATCTTGCCCAAGTTGCGCTTCGACAAGCAGGTGGCGATCAGCGAACCGGGCGACGAGTACTGGTTTGTGCGCCAGGATGCGTCAATGCTGCGGGCCAGCATTGATCGGTTCCTCAAGACCTATCGAACCCCTTCCGACCAGGATGTGGCGTTCCAGCGTATCTACCGGCGCCTCTATCAAGTGCGTAATCCGTTGGCCCGCGTGGACCGCCAGCGCCTGGAGAAACTGCGTCCGGTGTTGCAAAAGCATGCGCGCGAGCAAGGCATGGATTGGCTCAACCTTGCCGCACTGGCCTTCAAGGAATCGGCGTTGGACCCAGGCGCACGCAACAGCGGCGGCCCCACCGGCCTGATGCAGATCACGCCCTCGGCGGCGCAACGCGTGGGGGTCAACAATATCGAGAACCTTGATAGCAATGTGCAGGCGGGGGCGCGTTACCTGGCGATGATCCGCCGCAAGTTCTTCGCCAGCCCCAAGCTCAATGAACGCGAGCGCATGGCCTTTGTACTGGCGGCGTACAACATGGGGCCGGAGCGCGTGCAGGGCATGCGTACCGAAGCCAAGCGCCGAGGGCTGAACCCCAATCAGTGGTTCTTCCAGGTTGAACGTATTGCCATGGAGCAAGTAGGGATGGGCGGCGTCAGCTATGTTAATAGCGTCAACAAGTACTATTTGGCGTTCGACCGGGAGCGGGAGTCCCTGGAGCCGCCAGCGGCGAAAATCGTCTCACGGAAATGATCGGTTTTGTCGATATTAATTAGGCATTTTTTCGGCTTTTATCATTGCCTAAACTGATTAATATAGCGGCCAACCCACCCCTACTTTGAAAGGATTATCACCATGAGCCCACTGATCAAAAGCATCCTGTCCACCCGCGCCGGTTATGGCCTGACTATCCTGCGCATCGTTGTCGGCATCATCTTCGCCGCCCACGGTTCGCAAAAACTCTTTGGCTGGTTTGGCGGCTACGGCCTGGCGGGCACTGCCCAGTGGATGGAAAGCATCGGCCTGGCGCCGGGTACCCTGATGGCGCTGCTGTCGGGGGGCACCGAGTTCTTCGCTGGCCTGGCGCTGATCATTGGCCTGCTGGCTCGCCCTGCGGCATTGGGCCTGACCATCCTGTCGCTGGTGGCGATCTTCTCGGTGCACATCCATAACGGTTTGTTCATGGCCAACAACGGTTATGAGTTCGCGCTGGCGTTGCTGGGTGGTTCCCTGGCCGTGCTGCTGGAAGGTGCTGGCAAACTGTCTGCCGACCGCGCCATCGCTCACTGATTCTTCTGCCAGACCCTGAACAGGCCCGCCATGTGCGGGCCTTTTCGTTGCTCGGGATTCTTGACACCGCACCACAGGCTTCTCTAGGATGCCGCTCATGCGCCGATTTAAACAGCTAATTGCGGGGCGCCATGGGTGATCGTCATCGGTCCCGACAGAAGCATGCTCCATGCTTCGAAATTCCGCTAAAGCGCTGGTTCGGTGTTGCCTCTCACCTGCCCGCAGACTTTTGAGGCAGAGACACGACACGATGAATGCACTACGCCCCCTGATACGCCTGGCCCCGATCACCGCGGACCTCACGCAGCGCAATCCGAAAATTCTCCTGGGCGGCAAGCACCAGCCAACGCTGTTGCGTTACCTGGATGGCTGGCCGCGTCGTACTGGCCGACCTTCAGCGTTCCTGATCCAGTTTGTTGAAGATGGCGACTCCCTTGCGCGTTTTGCCAGCAACAGTTTTGACCTTGCCGTTATCCAGGCCCCCAGCGCCAGCGATGCCGATGAGGTCATCCGCCATTTGACCCGCATTGCCCGACAAGGGCTGATAGCCCGTCGCTGAACGTTCAGTGAGTCACGCAGGTAGCGTGCAGCCAACGGCGGCGGTGGCCTAGCACGATCATCCAGGCGAACAGGCATAACATCAGCGGTATCGCCAACGTCACGACCAGCTTCATGGCCAGTTCCAGGCGATGCACCTGGGCATAGGCTTCACGCTGCAAGGCATGCAGCTCCATGGGCAGGCGCAGGCGTTCCTTGTTGAGTGCTTGCAGTTGGGTGGTAGTGTCCACCGCCTGGGTGCCAAGGCTGGTCGTCCATGGGCTCAGACGTTGCCACTCCAACTCCGTTCGGTGCAGACGTCGCTCCAGTTCGCTGGCCTTCAAGCGATAGGCCTGGTTCGCGACTTCGCGCATGCTCGCCAGCACAGTCGGTGGCCTTTGCGGTGCCGTGCGAGGGCGAATAGCGGCGAGTGTCTCGGGCGCAGACAGGTTATCCAGGGTGTTCAAGACAAACAGCGCGTTGCTGTCGGGCGCCGAGTTGATGACGTTGTCCGTAAGCATGTCCGTGTCGGCAATGACCACGACATGGATCTGCGCGGCTTTCTGCAGACCCGGCGGTTGCCCCTTGATGCCATCGGGAAACACCGAATAGCTCGGCCCCTCGATACGCGCGGCAATGACAGGGTGTTGCTCCTGGCTCGAGGCCTGTTCAATCAATGAATCGAACGTGGTCGCGCCAGTCAAGCTGCTGGTGTCCAGCAGCACAGCTTGCTCGGAGCTGCTCAGGAGAGGGGTGAAGGTTGTACGCGCTCTGTTCAGTGGGTAGAGGGCGCCGCTGCTCGATACGGTCACTCTATTGAGGTTCCATGTACTGATGTCGTTGGCGTTCATCGCCCGCCGGGGCAGGTTCAATCTGACTTGATTGGGCACACGCGGCGCCTCCCAGGGCGTATAGAGGTAGTCGACCACCAGTTTGTCCGCTGGCATCTGGATACCCCAGGCAGCGAGCAACTCGTCCAGTCGGGGACTGGCTGGGTTCGCGTGGGAACGTTGTTCGTTCAGGGGGTCGATGAACATCATCAATTTGCCGCCCCTCAATACAAATTGTTCGATCCCGTACAGCGCTCGCTCAGACAGCCCCCGTGGGTGTACAACCATCAGCGTTTTGATGGAGCCCGGGACTTGCACGGCAGTCGGATCCACGTTGACCAGCTCGAATTTTCGCTGAAGCTCCTGCAGCAGCCGGCCTGCTGATTCATCCATTGCCAGCCCCGACAACAGTGCGATAACCGGGCGCTTCGGGTGCTGCAACTTAGAGAGCAGATGACTGATTTCATACTCGAGCAAGGGCTCCCGGTCGAGGCTGAACGATCCGATACGTCGCACCCCGTGGCCGGCGCGGGTGCCGATAAGGCCAAGAAACCCTGGGTTGTCGTCGAGTCCGGATAACCGGGCCCGGTAGGCATCTTCCGAAAAAGGTGCAGGTTCAATCAGGTGCAGATTGATCATGCCTTTGGCCGCTTTTTCGTACTCTCTGAGCAGATCTTCAATGCGCTTGCCGTAGCGTTTTACGGTATAGCTTCTTTTCGATTTGTTGTTCGAGTTGAAATAATACAAGTCCACGGGGCTTTCCAGGGTGGCCAGCAGGTGGTGTACCGGCGGCGATAACGTGTGAACTTTTTGCTGAGAAAAATCCCACCGTGCATCTGGAAGTCTACCGACCCACACCAGGTTGAAAGCCAGGAACAGCAACAAGATGACGGTGAGCGTCATGCCGGTGCGCAGAGTGGACCGCATTAAGGATTTACCTTCTCAGCTGTGTTTATAGTTGAGTGTGACTGTTGTCGCAGCGAGAAAGCCGAAGATCATGCTGATGAAGTAAAGCGTATCGCGAAGTGTAAGTTTTCCATCATCGATACTGTTGAATCGCACCGTAGGACTGAGTGTGGTCAGGCTGTCAATCAGCCCTATAGGGACTTGATGTTCAAGTGCATCCAATAAATAGGCAAGTCCACTGGCTGTGAGCAATAAGCCCAGCGTCATTACGAAAACGACAGTGCGCTGACATACAAGTGTGCCAATAAAGCATCCCGCCGACAGGTAGCTGCCGGCCAGCAGCCAGCTCGCCACAAATTGCGAAGCGATAACGCTGTTATCCGCGCTGCCCAGGTAATTGGCGATCATGACGAGAGGGAGCATAAGAATCAGGGCCATGCCTGCGACGAGCCAGGCGGCGAGGAATTTTCCGATTACCCATTCAGACGTTGTGACGGGCATGGTTTTCATCAGGTCCAGAAAACCCGCATTGGCTTCATCCGACCATAGTCGTGTCGCCAGGTCGGGAATCAACAGTAAATAGAGCCAGGGGTGGAACTGGAAAAAAACCTGCAAGTCACCGCCGTTTTCTATCGGCCACTGGCTTATATACAACCCCAGGGTCACTGACAAAATCAGGAAAAGGGCGATGCTCAAGTAAGTACCGGGTGCATGGGCATAGCTGGCGAGCTGACGCTTTAAAATAATGGGCAATAGTTTCAAAGAGGCGTCTCTTGGCTCAGGTGGTGGACCACATCATTCAGGCGACCTGGCTCCAGGTTCAGTGCGTTGATTTTCCAGCGGCGACTGGCGATCAGCGTGTTGATATGGGGATAAATGGTGTGCCCCGGCATGGCGAGAACGGTCACTGTACCGGGGGCACGCCGATGCTCTTCGATGCCGGCCACGCCAGGCAGTACGGCCAGTGCCAGCAGATCCAGCGGTGTCTCCGCGGCAAGGGTGACTGCCTGGAAGTGACGAGAGCTGCGCTGTAGATCGGGCAGGGGGGTGTCGGCGACGAGACGACCGTCTGCAATGACCAGTGCGCGGGTACACAACTCAGACAATTCATCGCAGTGGCGGGAGGCGATGATCACGGTCATTTCTTGCGTCAGTGATTGGATCAGCGCCCTGAATGTCTGTTTCTGATCAGGCGCGAGCCCTTCGGTTGGCTCATCCAGCAGTAAGAGGGGTGGGCCGTGCAGGATCGCCTGGGCAATGGCGACTTTGCGCTTCCAGTCGATGGAGAGGGCATCGAGGGGCGCATTGAGCACGGGAAACAATTCCAGCCGGGCGACAGACTGCCCCAGCCGGGCGCGCTTTTCGGCTCCGTGGAAACCACGAATCGCGGCAATGAGTTCAAGGAAGGTTTTGACGGACATCGTCGGATGGCCGAGGTCCCTGGAAAGTTGATAGCCGACGAGTTGCCTCGTTTTAAGGGCATGGGTATGCGTGGCGTATCCCTGGATAGTGATATGACCGCTGGACGGTTGCGTCGAACCGGCTATTAGATTGAGTAAGGTTGTTTTGACCCTGTGATCGTGTCCGAAGAGTCCCAGGCATTCTTGTTGATGAGCACTGAATGAAAAGTCGCTAATGATTGCTTTGTTACCCGTGTGCTTTGTCAGATTGCTTATTTCGATCAATTTTTTTTACCGAATAAGTTTGGCGTGACGTAGGGAAGTTAAAAAAGGGTACGGGCAATAGCCGTTTTTGGGAACGCCGATCGGTCTTAATAAGAGAAGTCCTACGTGCGGGGCAGGTGGGGCGCTGAAACAATGTGTCGTGTTATTTTGGATGTCCAATGTTCGAATGTTTATGTGTTGTTTATATGAACTTTCTGCCCTGCATAATGAGGCCTGATTGCCATGATGCTACTACGTACCCTTGTTCTTGAGCGCAATGGTCAAGATGCTCCGGTCAACGGCGCACTGCTTTGTGGGTTTGCTGTAGGTCAAACGGCCTCCAACTTTCTTGTTTATAGCTTGGATGAAGAGGTAGAGCCGGGAAGTTCCAGGGTCTACATCGCTGCCTTGCGTAAGAAACTCGACCGGTACTTTCTGGGTGGGGTTGAATCCAGGGAAGACCTGCAGGTGGCATTGCATGTGTTCAAACAAATACTGACGTTGGCCGCTTCTGGAACTAAGCCGGGCGGTATCACCGAAACCCAGGTGCCTTATCACTTTGTCGATTTGAAAGGCTGCAAGCTGCCGCCTGCCAGGCCCGAGGACCATCATTCGGTGATCATCAAGAAGGCGTTGGTGATGAAAGTGATCACCCTGGGCCTATCGGCGCCGACGCTACCGGCGATCGAAAGCGCCTCGGTGATCGTGCCGTCCATTCGTTTCTCGTCGCAAATGACCTCAGTTCCCAAGGGAGCGAGCCCATCCGAGCCGCCCCGTACGCCTGTTCATGAACATCGTGTTGAGGAGCCCCGGCAACCCGTCGAGGCTCCCGTGAGCATGGCGCAGGCCGTACCTGCCATCCAAAGCGATCCCGACGTGCCGGTGCCACCGAAACTCCCGGCGTCAGGCGATAGCGGCACCTTGTTCGAAGTGGACAGTACGTTGACCAACCTGGCCCGTGTTGCTCAAGAGTTGACCCAGCAAAAGCTCGCCGCAATAGAGCGGGAGTCGGCACTTGAGCAATGGCAGGCACGACTGCAGCAGGAGCAGGGCCAACTGGACGAGAAGGTTCGAGAACTGGAGCAACGCACCACGCAACTGCAGGAGCAGTCGCTTGCCGTCAGCCAGAGGACTGAAGCGCTGAAGGTGATGATGTCGCAGGTGTCGGGGGCACGGCAGGGCTTGCGAGGATTGCTGCTTGAGCTGGACCAGGCGTTGGATGGCTAGACTGTTGTGGCTACTTTCCCGGGTTCATTTATCATCAACCCCAGCCAACCGAAGCCCGGGCTCTACACCCGAGTGGATCGGCACTTATGGACATTGCCTGGGGATGTAAGCGTTTGAGTACCAAGCTGATTACCAAAGAGGGTCATGAAGCGCTGAAGAAGGAGCTGGATTACCTGTGGCGCGAAAAGCGCCCGGATACCACGCGCAAAGTGACCTGGGCAGCCTCGCTGGGCGACCGCAGCGAGAATGCGGACTACCAGTACAACAAGAAATTGCTGCGCGAGATTGATCGCCGCGTGCGTTACCTGCGCAAGCGCCTGGAAGATATGCGCGTGGTGGAGTACATGCTCGAGCAGGAGGGCAAGGTGTTTTTCGGTGCCTGGGTGGATATCGAAAACGAGCAGGGCGAGACCAAGCGCTTTCGCATCGTCGGCTATGACGAGATCTACGATCGCATGGACTACATCTCCATCGACTCACCCATGGCCCGTGCGCTGTTGCGCAAGGAGGTTGACGATGAGGCCATCGTGCAGACCCCAAGTGGTGAAGTGTGCTGGTGGATCACCGGGATCGAGTATGTGAAGTGAACGCCATTGGCCCGCACGCTGTGAAGCGCGCGGGCCAACGGCATTTCAACCTTCGCGCAACACGGTCAGCGGGCTGGCGTTCAATGCGCGGCGAGTGCCGAACACGCCGGCACCGCCGATCAGCACGGCGCCAATCACCGGCAGTAACAGCAGCCATGGGTGAGGGTGCCAGGCCAGGTCAAACGCGTAGCGGTACAGCACGAACGTCACCAGCTCCGTGCCCAGCGCCGCCAGCAGCCCGCTGACGGCGCCCAGCAAACCGAACTCGATGCGCCTGGCCTTGACCAACAGCTTGCGTTCGGCACCCAGTGCACGCAGCAGCGCTCCTTGGCGGATGCGCTCATCCAGGGTGGCTTGCAGGCCGGAGAACAGCACCGCCATGCCCGCCGCCAGCACAAACAGGAGCACGTACTCCACTGCCAGGGTCACTTGGGCAAGGATGCTGCGCAGTTGCTCCAACAACGCCTCGACCTGCAGGATGGTCACCGCAGGAAACGCCCGGGACAGGTCGACGATCTGCTGGTCATGTCCTGGCGCCAGATAGAAGCTGGTCAGGTAGGTGGTCGGCAGGTCCTTCAAAGTGCCCGGCTGGAAAATCATGAAGAAGTTGGGTTGGAAGTTATCCCAGTTGATGGTCCGCAGGCTGGTGACCCGCGCCTCACGATTTTCCCCGCCCACCGTGAACACCAGATGGTCATTGAGCTTGAGCTTGAGGCTTTCCGCTACCTTGGCTTCTACGGAGACGCCAGGGATTTCGTCGGTGGGTTGCTGTGACCACCACGAGCCCGCTGTGAGGGCGTTGCCTGGCGGCAGGTCGGCGGCCCAGGTCAGGCTCAGGTCGCGTTGTACCGCACGATCGCCGCTGGAATCCTTGCTGACGATTTCCTGCACGGGCTCGCCATTGATACTGATCAAGCGACCCGGCACCACGGGGTAAAGCGGCGCCGATTGTGCCTGCACTTCCAGCAGGCGCGTGCCAAAGGCTTCCTTGTCGGCTGGCAGGATATTCAGGGCGAAATAGTTGGGCGCGTCCTTGGGCAACTGGTTTTGCCAGGTGTCGAGCAACTCGCCACGCAACAGGGCGATCAAGCCCATGGACAACAGGATCAAACCAAACGCCAGGGATTGACCGGCTGCCGCCAGCGGGTGGCGCAGCAACTGGCCCAGGCCCAGGCGCCAAGGCAGGGAGGCACGGGCCAGCAGGCGACGCAGGCTTTGCAGCAGCAGCAGGAGCAGGCCGCCGAGTACCAGCGCAGCCACCACGCCGCCGCCGAGCAGGGCGAAGGTCAGCACCAGGTCGAGACTCAGGCGCCACATGATCAGCCCCAGCGCAAGCAACGCCGCGCCGTAGACCATCCAGGTGCTGGAAGGAATCGGCAGCAGGTCGCGGCGCAATACCCGCAGCGGTGGCACGCGGCCCAGTGCGGCCAGGGGCGGCAGGGCGAAACCGGCGAGGGCCACCAGCCCGGTGCCGATCCCGGCAATCGCCGGTAGCAGCCCGCCGGGTGGCACGTCCGCCGGGAGCAGGTCGTGAAGGAAGTAGAACAGGCCAAACTGTGCCAGCCAGCCGAGGAGGGCGCCGGTCAGGCTGGCCAGCAACCCCAGGACGCTCAGTTGCAGGCTGAACAGCAACATGGCTTCACGTCGCGACAACCCCAGGCAGCGCAGCAATGCACTGGCGTCGAAACGTCGGGTGGCGAAGCGATTGGCCGACAGCGCCACGGCCACGCCGGCCAACAGTACTGCCACCAGGCTGGCCATGTTCAGGTAGCGTTCGGCCTTGCCCAGGGCGCCGCCGATCTGTTGGTTGCCATCCCGGGAGTCCTGCAGGCGCTGGTTGGCGGCGAGGCCCGGCTTGACCAGGTCACGATAGGTTTGCAGCACGGTGCTGCCCTGTGGCCCGCGCCACAGTTCGCGATAACTGACGCGGCTGCCTGGCTGCACAACGCCGGTAGCGTCGAGGTCCGCCAGGTTGATCATCACCCTGGGCGTGAGGCTGTAGAAGTTGCCGGCGCGGTCCGGCTCGTAGGTGAGGACGCGGGCAAGGCGCAATGTCTTCATGCCCACATCGATGCTGTCGCCGACCTTGAGGTTCAGTGCGGTCAGCAGCCGCGCTTCCACCCAGGCTTCACCGGGTTTCGGGCCGCCACCGGGTGTCTCCTCGCCAAAAGGCGCCGCCGCGCTTTTCAGTTCACCCCGCAGCGGGTACTGCTCGTTGACCGCCTTGATACTGGAGAGCTGGATGCCGTTATCGGCGGCAATGACGCTGGAGAACTCCACGACGCGGGCGTGA
The DNA here is from genome assembly GCF_000612585.1 of Pseudomonas sp. CHM02. Classification (GTDB taxonomy): domain Bacteria; phylum Pseudomonadota; class Gammaproteobacteria; order Pseudomonadales; family Pseudomonadaceae; genus Aquipseudomonas. Next base: position 19,706 of record NZ_JFCA01000067.1, on the reverse strand, counting down.
TCCAGGCCCAGCTCGGTGCCGGACTGGATTTGCTCGGGACGGGCCGGCGAGCTGCCTTCGAGCACCAGGTCGGCGCCGAGGAATTCGGTGGCGCGCAACAGCATGGCGCCATTGAGGCGCGCACCGAAGTAACCGATGGCGGTGCTGGCGGCCACGGCCACCAACAAGGCGAAGAACAACACGCGCAATTCGCCGGCGCGGGCGTCGCGCAGTAATTGGCGCATGGCAAGGCTGAACAGGCGCAACAGCGGCAAACGTGCCATCAAGGCTCCAGGGGCGCGACCATCAGGCCGGCTTCAAGGCGGATCAGGCGTCGGCAACGGTGGGCCAGGCGCTCGTCGTGGGTGACCAGCACCAGGGTCGTGCCGCTTTCTTTGTTGAGTTCGAACAGCAGGTCGCTGATGCGTTCGCCGGTGTGGCTGTCGAGGTTGCCGGTGGGTTCATCGGCAAACAGCACGTCCGGTTCTGCGGCGAAGGCGCGGGCAATGGCTACCCGTTGCTGTTCGCCACCGGAGAGTTGGCGTGGCGAGTGGGTCAGGCGTTGGCCCAGGCCTACGCGTTCCAGCAAGTGCCGGGCGCGCTCGCGAGCGTCTTTGCGGCCGTCCAGTTCCAGCGGCAGCATGACGTTTTCCAGCGCGTTGAGGCTGTCGAGCAATTGGAACGACTGGAACACGAAGCCGACGTGCTCGGCGCGGATGCGCGCACGCTGGTCTTCGTCGAGGGTACTGAGGGCTTGCCCGGCGAGGGTGACTTCGCCGCTGCTGGGCAGATCGAGGCCGGCCAGCAGGCCCAGGAGGGTGGATTTGCCGGAACCGGAAGCACCAACGATAGCCAGGCTATCGCCCTTGTTCAGTTCCAGGCTCAGTTCGTGCAGGATAGTCAGTTCACCTTCCGCGCTGGGAACCACTTTGCTAAGGTTCCGCGCGGTGAGAATGCTTGCGCCCATGGAGAATCCGATGCGAATGTGGTTTTTGAGTGCTGGCCTGGCCTTGATGTGCATGGCCCAGAACGCAGCGGCGGGTACAGTCCTGATCGTTGGCGATAGTATCAGTGCCGGTTTCGGCCTGGATACCAGCAAAGGGTGGGTTGCCCTGCTGCAGCAACGGCTCAAGCAGGAAGGTTTCGACGATAAAGTGGTCAATGCCTCCATCAGCGGCGATACCAGTGCCGGAGGCCTGGCGCGGCTGCCGGCGGCGCTTGCAGCGCATAAGCCGGACGTGGTGGTGATTGAGTTGGGTGGCAATGACGGCCTGCGCGGCCAGCCGCCTGCGCAATTGCAACAAAATCTTGCGTCGATGATTGACCAGTCCAAGGCCAGTGGCGCGAAGGTATTGCTTCTGGGCATGCAGATACCGCCCAACTACGGCAAGCGTTATGTCGAGGCGTTCGCAAAGGTGTTCGGCGATGTGGCCACGGATAAAAAAGTCCCGCTGGTGCCGTTTTTCCTCGATGGCGTGGGCGGTCATCCGGAGCTGATGCAGGCCGATCAACTTCACCCGGCGGTCGGCGCCCAGGGCAAGTTGCTGGAAAATGTCTGGCCGACGCTAAAACCGCTGTTATGACGCTTTTCTACCGGCAGGCTTTCGGCTAAGGTGGCGCCCCCCCGATTTGGAGCCCTTGATGTCGCGTCCTGCCTGGTCCCTGTTTAACTACCAACTGATCGAGCCGGACGAGCAGCTGGATCTGTTCGCCTGCCAGGAAGTGCGGGTGCATCTGGTGACGCGTCAGCTGGAACTGGGCGGCTCCATCGATCGTACGCTGTGCGGCACCCTGTTGCCGGCGCAACCACGGTGGTCGCGGGTCGATCGTTCGATCTTCCAGGACCAGCGCCTGTGCCCTTTGTGCCGTGCCATCCTGGAATCCCAGAAGCGTGGTACGCCGCCGATCTGGCCGGAGCTGCGTTTCGAGTTGTAGGGGGCAGCTAGAAGCACGCTTCACGTATACAATCGATGTTTACCTCCCCGTCGTTCTGCGAAGGATTTTCCGGATGTTGTCGCGCCTTTCCGTCGTCACCTGCTGCCTGTCTCTTGCTGCACTTTGTGCGGCCGGTTCTGCGTCCGCTTTGCAGTTGCCCTTGCCCCCACCGGGTGAAGACATCGTCGGTCAGGTCCAGGTGATCAAGGCCAAGTACGAAGACACCTTTGCCGACCTGGGCACCACCTATGACCTGGGCTATTCGGAGATGGTCGCGGCCAACCCCGGCGTGGATGCCTGGTTGCCGGGCGCGGGTACCGAGATCGTGCTGCCGACGCGTTTCATCCTGCCGCCCGGCCCTCGGGAAGGCATCGTGATCAACCTGGCGGAATACCGGCTGTATTACTTTCCCAAGGGCCAGAACGTGGTCTACACCTTCCCGCTGGGGATCGGTCGTGAAGGCTGGGGGTCGCCAATCGCCCACACCAGCATCATTGCCAAGACACCCAACCCGACCTGGACGCCGCCGGCCTCGATCAAGGCCGAGCATGCCGCCAACGGCGACCCGCTGCCCAACGTGGTGCCGGCTGGCCCGGACAACCCGCTGGGCCCGTTCAAGTTCACCCTGGGTACGCCGGGTTACCTGATCCACGGTTCCAACATGAAATTTGGTATCGGCACGCGTACAAGTCACGGTTGCTTCCGCATGTTCAACAACAACGTGCTGGAGATGGCCGGCATGGTGCCGGTGGGGACCTCGGTGCGCATCATCAACGATGCCTACAAGTTCGGCAGCAGTGGCGGCAAGGTCTACCTTGAGGCACATACACCGTTGAATGATGACGGTACGCCGTCGGTGGTCGACAAGCACACCGCGGTGATCAACGCCTTGCTCAAGCGTGAAGACCTGGCCAATAACCTGCGGGTCAACTGGGACCAGGTGCGCGACGTGGTCGCGGCGGAAGATGGGCTGCCGACGGAAATCGGCGTACCTGGCGCAGCCTCGGTCGCCGCCAGTGCGCCGATCGATCTGCAGCAGTAACGCTGTTTGATCAACAGCCCGCTACGGCGGGCTTTTTATTGCCCGCGATTGGCACAAACCCCAAGCAATAAAAAAGCCGACCCATAAATGGATCGGCTTGATAACAACCCCGAGGGATTATTACTTGCGGCTAGCTTTTTCAAGCATACGCAGGGCGCGCTCGTTAGCTTCGTCAGCAGTCTGTTGTGCTTTTTGAGCAGCAGCCAGCGCTTCATCAGCTTTACGGTAGGCTTCGTCTGCACGAGCCTGGGAGCGAGCTGCTGCGTCTTCAGTTGCAGTCAGACGAGCTTCGGTTTCTTTGGAGACGCTGCTGCAACCGGTAGCCAGAACTGCGGCCAGAGCCAGAGCAGAGAATTTCAGAACGTTGTTCATCGTGTTCCCCTTCAAGGACTTTCTATTAAATGGCTAGTTTCTCAGAGTGAGCTAATAGCCGGCGTACATACTACCCATTACTTGTAGTAAGTAAACTGACGTAGCGCAAGAAGCAAAAAAAATTCTTGCGCCGAATCTATTTTGGCTAATCTTTTGGAGGTTTGTATAAAAACCGTCCAAATTTTTTCAATCAGGCGAAAATTGGATCCAGGCTGAAAGGGCCGGCCCGCATGTGTTAAGCCTTGTAAACAGATGAAAATTTATATATCCACGCTGACACTTCCGTTCAGCCTGGCTTTGCGTGGCCCAGCATCTTTTGCGCATGTAGAGGTGACTTTAAGAGCGCCTGTTCGTCTTAAGGTTCAACTGCCGGCAATGTTCAGGCTTTCGATCATCGTTGATCGGGGCCCTTTCTATATCCACCAGCGGCAGGGGATGACGAGTGCGCCTTGAGCAATTGCGGGATTGGTGCCTACTATTCCCTACGTGCTGGTTGTGAGCGCTCAGGGTTTTCTCGTTGTCGAAACCGGCACGGGGTGGCGTAGATGTTCCTTCGCCGGAAAAACATCGGTAAGGTAGGGGTCAGAAACCAAGACCCGCGAGGAGTAGTGATGAGCGAGGCGTTGTCCATCCACCATGACCAGGCTGGTCATCAGTTCGAGACCAATGTGGACGGTCATCGTGCCTATCTGACCTATATGGACCTCGGCAAACAGACCCTGGATATCTATCGGACCTTCGTGCCCAACGCACTGCGGGGTCGTGGTATCGCGGCGGCATTGACCGAGGAAGCCTTGAAGTTCGCCGAAGAGGCAGGCTACACGGTGATCCCGTCCTGCTCCTACGTCGAACGCTACATGGAGCGCCACCAGCGCCATGCCGCGAAGCTGTAAACCTTAGACAGCAGCATGAAAAACGCCGGGCTTAGCCCGGCGTTTTTGTGTGCGCTCGATACAGACTCAGGTGCGCTTGCGCTTGGGCAATACGTCCTTGAGCTTGGCGTGCATGCTGCGCAGGGTGTTTTCGGTGGCGGACCAATCGATGCACGCATCGGTGATCGACACGCCGTACTGCAAGTCGGCCAGGTCTTTTGGAATTGCCTGGCAACCCCAGTTCAGGTGGCTCTCGACCATCAGGCCGATGATCGACTGGTTGCCTTCGAGGATCTGGTTGGCGACGTTTTCCATCACCAGCGGCTGCAGGGCCGGGTCCTTGTTGGAGTTGGCGTGGCTGCAGTCGACCATGATGTTCGGCTTGATCTTGGCCTTGTTCAGTGCCTGCTCGCACAGGGCCACGCTGACCGAATCATAGTTGGGCTTGCCGTTGCCGCCACGCAGCACCACGTGACCGTAGGCGTTGCCCTTGGTGGTGACGATGGATACGCCACCTTCCTGGTTGATACCCAGGAAACGGTGCGGGCTGGAGACCGATTGCAGCGCGTTGATCGCCACGGTCAGGCCGCCGTCGGTGCCGTTCTTGAAGCCCACGGCCGAGGACAGGCCGGATGCCATTTCACGGTGAGTCTGGGATTCGGTGGTACGTGCGCCGATGGCCGACCAACTGATCAAGTCCTGCAGGTACTGCGGGGAGATCGGGTCCAGGGCTTCGGTGGCAGTGGGCAGGCCCATCTCGGCCAGGTCCAGCAGCAACTGACGACCGATGTGCAGGCCGTCCTGGATCTTGAACGAGTCGTCCAGGTACGGGTCGTTGATCAAGCCTTTCCAGCCGACGGTGGTACGCGGTTTTTCGAAATAGACGCGCATCACCAGGTACAGGGTGTCGGACACTTCCGCCGCCAGCACCTTGAGGCGCTCGGCGTACTCGTGGGCAGCCTTGAGGTCGTGGATCGAGCAAGGCCCGATGACGACGAAGAGGCGGTGGTCGGTGCCGTCGAGAATGTCACGGATGACTTCGCGGCCCTTGGTGACGGTCTGCAGGGCAGCGTCGCTCAAAGGGATTTCGCGCTTGAGCTGATCGGGCGTGATCAGGGTCTCGTTGGATTCGACGTTTAGGTCATTGATCGGTAAATCAGCCATCGTGTTACTCGTCAGGGTCACGGGTGCCGGCCGCCAGCCATCCCCGTGCGGCGGAGCACAGCATGATTTGAATGCAGGGGGGAGGAACCTTAGCGCGTAACACGGGCCCGCGACAATGGGCAAAGCCCGCTTTAATCCAGCGCTGGCGCCACAAATGCCTCATGGGAGAACTCGCTGGCATGGCGCGATACCCACTCACGGGCCAAGGCTTCGAGTTGCTGGGGTGTCGGTTCGGCGTCTTCGTGCTGGCGGCAGTAGCGCTCTATCCGGCATGCTTGCTCACCCATTCGCGCACCGAACAGCGCATGCTCGTCGGTAAACGAGACGCCGACACGGTAGCCGTTTTCCACCTTGCGGCACCACGCCACATAGCCTGGATAACGCGCGCTGGCGCCCAGTGAAGGGATCTGCAGATCCACGGCCGTGCCCTCGCGCCAGGCGCGCGGCCAATTGCAGGCGACACCGCCCAGGCCGATAGTGTGCAGGCGTTGGCGGGGTATAGCGGGAGAGGGACGTTGGATTAACTCGACAGCGGCATCATCAGGGTGAGGTAAAAAACGACCCATGTACACGGACTCCGAGCACCGTCCAATTGACGGCGGTGGCAGCAGTATAGTGAAGGAACTGGAATTGACCGACCTGGATATTGACCAGCAATTGCTGGGATTGCCAGGTATTTCGCTCGTCGTGTTCACAAGCCCTGGGTGTTCCAGTTGCCGTTGGGCACGCCAGCAATTGCCGGGCTGGCCGTTGCCGGTGGACCGGGTGTGCTGGGTGGACGCCGGGGACAACGGCGGTGCGGTCGAACGCTACCAGATCTTTCATTTGCCGGCGTTGTTCGTGGTGTGCGAGGGTCAATTCTTCGGGCAACTGCAGACGCGTCTTACACGGTCTGACCTTGCTGACTCCATTGACCAAGCGCTTACCCGCACTCCAGAGGATCTGCCATGACCGCACCATCACCCCGTATCGGCATTATCGGCACCGGCGCCATCGGGGGTTACTACGGCTTGATGCTGGCGCGCGCCGGTTTCGATGTGCACTTCCTGTTGCGCAGTGAATACGCGGCCGTCAGCGAGCGTGGCCTGCACCTCAACAGCACCGTGCATGGACCCTTGCACCTGCACCCGGTGCAGGCCTATGCCCGCGCCGCCGATATGCCGCCTTGCGACTGGCTGCTGGTTGGCACCAAGTCGACCGGCAACCTCGAGCTGGCCCCGACCATCGCCCAGGTGGCGGCGCCGGACGCCAAGGTGGTGTTGCTGCAGAACGGCCTCGATGTCGAAGACAGCCTGCGTGAACATTTGCCGCCGTCGCTGCACCTGCTCGGCGGCCTGTGCTACATCGGCGTGCACCGTTCTGCCCCCGGCGTTATCGAGCACCAGGCCTTGGGCCGGGTCAACCTGGGGTATCACAGCGGCACGGCGGCCAATGATGCCGCCCTGCAAAAGGCGATTGTCGACGCCGGCGCCGCGTTGTTTCACCAGGCCGGCATCGAGTCCCAGGCCATGGCCAATGTGCATCAGGCCCGGTGGTACAAGCTGGTGTGGAACGTCCCCTACAACGGCCTCTCGGTGTTATTGGGCACCGGCACCACGGCCATGATGGCGGACGAGTCCAGCCGCGAACTGATCCAGGCGCTGATGGCTGAAGTGGTGCAGGGCGCCCACGCCTGTGGTCACGACATACCCCAGAGCTACGCCGAGCAGATGTTCACCATGACCGAAACCATGGACGACTACCTGCCGAGCATGTACCACGATCACGTGCACAAACGCCCGCTGGAACTGGAGGCGATCTATGCCCGGCCACTCGCCGCGGCAAAAGCCGCCGGTTGCGAATTGCCGCGAATGCAGGCGCTCTACCAGGCGTTAAGTTTTATTGATCGGCATAACCGCTGAGTCGGGGGACACACCATGGCAAAGGGCTTGGGCGACAAACTGGTGCTGGCGATTTCCTCGCGGGCACTCTTCGACTTGAGTGAAAGCCACAAGGTCTACCTGGCCGAAGGGGTCGAGACCTACCGTCAATACCAGATCGAACACGAGGAGGAAATCCTCGAGCCCGGTGACGCCTTCCCGCTGGTCAAGAAGCTGCTCAGCCTCAATGCCAGCCTCGGCCGCGCCCGGGTCGAAGTGGTGCTGGTGTCGCGCAACAGTGCCGACACCGGCTTGCGTGTGTTCAATTCAATCCAGCATTACGGCCTGGATATTTCCCGCGCCGCTTTCGTGGGCGGGCGTAGTCCTTATCCGTATCTGGCGGCGTTTGGCTGCCATCTGTTTCTTTCGACCCATGCTGAAGATGTGCGCAGTGCCCTTGATGCCGGGTTTGCGGCGGCAACGATTCTGTCCGGCGGCCCGAACCGCGCCTCCAGCGAAGAACTGCGCATTGCCTTTGATGGTGATGCAGTGCTGTTCTCCGATGAGTCGGAGCGTGTGTACCAGGCCGGCGGCCTGGAAGCGTTCCAGGCCAATGAGCGGGAGTCGGCGCGCCAGCCTTTGCACGGCGGTCCTTTCAAGGGTTTTCTGGCGGCCCTCAACTTGTTGCAGCGCGAGTTTCCCGATGAAGCCTGCCCGATCCGCACCGCCCTGGTCACTGCACGATCGGCGCCGTCACACGAGCGGGTGATTCGCACCTTGCGTGAGTGGGATATCCGCCTGGACGAGTCATTGTTCCTCGGCGGCCTGGAAAAGTCCGCGTTCCTGGAGGCCTTTGCCGCCGATGTGTTTTTCGATGACCAGGCCGGTCATTGTGAGAAGGCCATGGAGTTTGTGGCCACCGGGCACGTGCCCCATGGCATCAGTAATGAGGTGAAGATCTAAGTCAATCCAAGTCGCCTGGGCGCTGCTAAGCTCATTTCATCTCCGCCATCCTGGCAGCCCAGGAGGTTCTATGATTGGTTCGATGCTGTACGCCACGGACCTCGGTCTGTACGCGCCTTATGTGATGCAGCATGCGCTGGCGCTGGCCCGGACGTTCAAGGCAGATTTGTATGTGATTCACGTGGTCGAGCCCATCGGGTTGTTCGCCGAATCGGTGTTACAGAGCTACCTTGATGAGCAGGCCCTGAGCGAATGGCAGAGCCAGGGGCTGACCACGGTGATGGCGACGATCGAGCAGCGGGTGCTGGACAGTTTTCGCGAGGAGTTGGGGGACGGGGAGCAGGACCTGAAGTTGATTCGCTCGGTACGGGTGATCCAGGGGGACCCGTGCGATGTGATACTCGACCAGTTGCGCAAGCTGTCCGTCGACCTGTTGATCGTCGGCAGTCATAGCCACGCAACTGCGGCGGCCACTCCGTTGGGGCGCACGGCTGCGCGGGTGCTGCAGCTGTCTACGGTGCCGGTTTACCTGGTGCCTTCATTGCAACGTCGCCGCAGTGATGACGTGTGATGGATGAAAACGATAAAAAGTTCTAGATTTATCCATCAAACCTTTAATATAGTTATATGCCGTCGCTGATACCCGTGGCGTCTATCTGCTTTGAGGGACACATATGAAGCTTCAACAACTGCGCTACATCTGGGAAGTGGCGCACCACGACCTCAACGTTTCCGCTACCGCTCAAAGCCTTTACACCTCGCAACCCGGTATCAGCAAGCAGATCCGCCTGCTCGAAGACGAGCTGGGCGTCGAAGTGTTCGCGCGCAGCGGCAAGCACCTGACCCGTGTCACTCCGGCCGGTGAGCGCATCATCACCACCGCTGGCGAAATCCTGCGCAAAGTCGAAAGCATCAAGCAGATCGCCCAGGAATTCTCCAACGAGAAGAAGGGCACCCTGTCCATCGCCACCACCCACACCCAGGCACGTTATGCATTGCCGCCGGTGATCCGCGATTTCATCAAGCAGTACCCTGACGTGGCGTTGCACATGCACCAGGGCTCGCCGATGCAGATCGCCGAGATGGCCGCTGACGGCACCGTTGATTTCGCGATCGCCACCGAGGCCCTCGAGCTGTTCGGTGACCTGGTGATGATGCCGTGCTACCGCTGGAACCGCTGCGTCGTCGTGCCGCAAGGTCACCCATTGGCCAAGCTGCCGAAGCTGACCCTGGAGGCCCTGGCCGAATACCCGATCGTGACGTACGTGTTCGGCTTCACCGGCCGTTCCAAACTCGACGAAGCCTTCAGCCATCGCGGCTTGACGCCAAAAGTAGTCTTCACCGCGGCCGACGCCGACGTGATCAAGACCTACGTGCGACTGGGCCTGGGCGTCGGTATCGTCGCCAAGATGGCGGTCGACACTGCGCTCGACAAAGACCTGGTGGTGCTCGATGCCAGTGAGCTGTTCGAGTCCAGCGTGACTAAGATCGGCTTCCGCCGTGGCACGTTCCTGCGTGGCTTCATGTGCGATTTCATCGAGAAGTTTGCACCGCACCTGACCCGTGAAGTCATGGCCAAGGCGATCCAGTGCCACAACAAGCAGGAACTGGAAGAGCTGTTTGATGGCGTTGAGCTGCCCGTCCATTAAGTGAATGAATGCGATCCACTGTAGGAGCGAGCGTGCTCGCGAAAATCGTCAACGATAACGCAGGGGGCCAGGATTCACGCGGCGTGCTTGCGTTCTTCGCGAGCAAGCTCGCTCCTACAGGTTATTTGGCGTCGGTAACCGTGAAGTGTTGCCGGGCGCCGGCCACCCGAATCTCCACCTCATCCCCTTCGAACTTGCCCAGCAGGCTTTTGCCCAGCGGCGAACGCGGGGTGATGACGGTCACCGGTTGCCCGACCACGTCCACCTTCAAACCCGCCGCGTCCGGCGCCAGGAACAGCCACTGCTGGCGACCGTTTTCGTCTTCCAGGCCCAGTAGCGCGCCGACTTCTATACCCCGCTGATCGTCGTAGGCCCGCAGTGCCATGTTCTGGCACAGCGCCAGTGCCTGCTTGATCTCCTCGACACGCTTGGCTTGCCCGGCCGCCAGGTAGGACGCCTCCAGCCCCAGGGTGTCGTATTTGTTTTCAGCGATGTTTTCTTCGTGGGTCGCGGTTTCGTAGGCGGTCTGTGCGGCACGTTGCGCGATATCGAGGTCGACGCTGAGCTTTTCCAGGATCAGTTGGTGGACGGCGTGTTTATTCATGGTCATCAATCGCAGAATTGCAGGACATTGGCCCGGGTCTTTTCGTTGGGCGCGTTCTGGTCCTGTTGCAGCCAGAACTGGCATTTGGGGTTGGACAGGTTGCGTGCATTGTTGCGGGCCTGGTCCAGGCTTTGTTGCTGTTCCTGCTTCTGCAGGTTCTGCTGGTATTGCTCGAACATGCGATTAGGCGGTTCAGGCGCCACAACCGCTGGCTTGCCCAATTGCTGCACCGCCTGGGCCATCGGCGCCAGGCTTTGCGGGAACAGGTAGCGCGACGCCAGCCAGGTGGTCAGCACAATGGCGATAAACCCCAGCCACACGCCAAACGCGATAGCGGCACTGAGCTTGAACAGCGACAACGGACGATCAGACATGATGGCCTCCTGGCGGGCATTGACGGCGTGGCGGCGATTGTCGCACAGCCGCTGCGCAGAATAATCGCGATCAAGCCTTCTGCATCGGTGCATTTATGCGGACAATCGAGCCTTTGAGCGTTGGAGCCCGGAATGAAAGCCCGCTGGGATATTTTTTGCAGCGTCGTCGACAACTACGGCGACATCGGCGTGACCTGGCGCCTGGCCCGGCAATTGGTGGCGGAGCATGCCTGCGATGTGCGTTTGTGGGTCGACGACCTGCGCGCCTTCGAGCGCATGTGCCCGGACATTGATGTGCAGCAAGACCTGCAATGGCAGGAAGGCGTCGAAGTGCGTCATTGGCCGGCCGAGTGGGTGGACGCGCCTGCGGCGGATGTGGTGATCGCCGCGTTCGCGTGCCAGTTGCCGCCTGACTACATGGAAGCCATGGCCGCACGTGAACGCACGCCATTGTGGATGAACCTGGATTACCTCAGTGCCGAAGAGTGGGTGGTGGGGTGTCACACGCTGCCGTCGGTGAAGTTCAAGGGCGTGCAGAAGTACTTCTTCTTTCCCGGGTTCCGGCCCGGCACGGGCGGTCTGTTGCGTGAGGCGCGATTGTTGGAGCAGCGTAGTGCGTTTCAGCAGGATGCCAGTGCGCAGCAACATTTCCTGCAGTCCCTGGGCGTATTTCCTGCAGCCGGTGCGCGGCTGATATCGCTGTTTGCCTACGAAAATGCCGGGCTGGCCAGTTGGCTGGAGGTGTTATCGACGGACGGGCGTGCCACTCATCTGTTGGTTCCCGAAGGGCGCATTCTTGGCGATGTGCAGCGCTGGCTGGGCCTGGACCGGCTGGCAGCGGGAGCTATCCAGCAGCGCGGATCGCTGACCGTGCAGGTCATTGCGTTCGTGCGCCAGGAGCAATATGACCGCCTGTTGTGGTGCTGCGACTTCAATGCCGTGCGCGGCGAAGACTCGTTCGTGCGCGCCCAATGGGCCGGGCGCCCGCTGCTGTGGCACATCTACCGTCAGGACGAAGACATCCATCTCGACAAGCTCGATGCCTTCCTCGAGCTGTACACCGCCGACTTATCAGCGGCGGCAAGGGCGGCATTGATCGGGCTCTGGCAAGCCTGGAACACGGAGGCCGATATGGCTCAAGCGTGGAAAATGCTGCTGGAACACTGGCCAGAGGTGAGCCAACACGCCGAAACATGGTGTCTGGAACAGGGCTTGCAGGCCGATCTTGCGACGGCGCTGGTGAAGTTTTATGAAAGTTGGATATGATACGCCACCTTGAATTTTGTAAATCCCATCCAAATTTCGGATATATGCAATGAAAACTGGTAAAGAACTGAAACCCGGTACAGTGATCCGTCTCGAAAACGACCCTTGGCTGGTTCAGAAAGCTGAGTTCACCAAGTCTGGTCGTAACAGCGCAATCATGAAGACCAAGCTGAAGAACCTGCTGACCGGTTACAAGACCGAGATCGTCTACAGCGCCGATGACAAACTGGACGACGTGATCCTCGACCGCAAAGAAGCGACCCTGTCCTTCATCAGCGGCGACACCTACACGTTCATGGACACCACCGACTACACCATGTACGAGCTGAACGCTGAAGATATCGAAGCTGTTCTGCCGTTCATCGAAGAAGGCATGGAAGACGTCTGCGAAGCTATTTTCTTCGAAGAGCGCCTGGTTTCCGTAGAGCTGCCGACCACCATCGTGCGTAAAGTGGCCTACACCGAAGGTTCCGCTCGCGGCGACACTTCGGGCAAGGTGATGAAACCTGCCAAGCTGAGCAACGGTACCGAACTGCAAGTAGCCGATTTCATCGAAATCGACGACCTGATCGAGATCGACACCCGCGAAGGTGGTTCGTACAAAGGTCGCGCCAAGAAGTAATTCTGGCCCTGCCGATACGAAAAAAAGCCCGACCATGCGTCGGGCTTTTTTATGCGCGTTACGTTTTACTTCAGGTGTTGCTTCAGCTCATCCGAGGCCTGGAGCAGGGCTGAACGTACGGCCGGCACCTGGCTGACGACGTTGAGCAAACCGTAGTCGTGAATCATGCCGTTGTAGCGCACGGCGGTCACCGGTACACCGGCGGCATCCAGCTTGCGGGCATAGGCCTCGCCTTCATCACGCAGCACATCGGCGCCGGCAGTCTGGATCAGCGCGGGCGGCAAGCCCTTGAGCTGGTCGGTGGTTGCCCGCAGCGGCGAGGCGTAGATCTCGGCGCGTTGGTTCGCGTCGGTGGTGTAGTTGTCCCAGAACCACTTCATCATGTTCTTGGTGAGGAAGTGCCCTTCGGCGTACTGGTTGTAGGACCCGGTGTCGAAGTTGGCGTCGGTCACCGGCCACAGCAACAGTTGGAACTTGATCGCCGGTGTACCCTTGTCCTTGGCCATCAGGCTGACCACCGCCGCCATGTTGCCGCCGACACTGTTGCCCGCTACCGCCAGACGCTTGCCGTCGACATTGATCTCTTGGCCATGCTCGGCCACCCATTTGGTCGCGCCGTAGGCCTGGTTGATCGCCACCGGGTAATGTGCTTCCGGCGAAGGCGTGTAGTTGACGAACACCGCCACCGCACCCGAACCCACGACCAGATCCCGTACCAGGCGTTCATGGGTCGGGTAATCCCCCAACACCCAGCCGCCGCCGTGGAAGAACATGAACACGGGCAATGTGCCCTTGACCCCGGCCGGACGCACGATGGTCAGGTCCAGCGGCTTGCCATCGACCTGAATGGTCTTCTGGCTTACATCGGCCTTGGGCAAGGTCAGTTTCACACCCGCCTGGGCGCCGGTCAGTACGGCGCGGGCGTCCTTGGGCGTCAGCTGTTCCATCGGTTTGCCGGTGCCTGCGTTCAACACATCCAGGAAGGCCTGGGTGTTGTGCTCGACTTCACCCGTCGCCGCAAAGGCGTTGGTGATGGACAGGGCGAGCAGGGTGCCGGTGAGCGCTTTACCAATTGTGTTCATTTCGTTCTCCAGGGGCGGCCGAGGTCATTTAGACAGTCACGTGCAGGCGTACATCAACGTTGCCACGGGTGGCGTTGGAGTACGGGCAGACTTGGTGAGCGGCGTCGACCAGGCTTTGCGCGTCATCCTGGGCCAGGCCGGGCAGGCTGATGTGCAGGTCGATATCCAGACCGAAACCGCCGGGGATCTGGCCGATGCCGACGTGGGCCGTGATCGAGGCGTCGTCCGGGATTTTGCGTTTGGTCTGGCTGGCGACGAACTTCAGGGCGCCGATAAAGCACGCCGAGTAGCCGGCAGCGAACAGTTGTTCCGGGTTGGTGGCCTGGCCACCAGCACCGCCCAGTTCTTTGGGGGTGGCGAGTTTGACGTCGAGGATATTGTCGCTGGAAACAGCACGACCATCACGGCCGCCGGTGGAAGTGGCTACTGCGGTATAGAGCGTTTGCATGGTGTCGTCCTCTTTGATTTTTAGCGCTAAATGTTTGCGCGCTAAGTAGTTGGTGAGATGAATGTATCGCGCTAATGTTTAGCGTGCAAGATAAATTTTCAAATTTTTCCAGCTTGAGGCGATGATCTGTAGGAGCCGGCTTGCCGGCGATTGTGTTGTATCAGATGTACCGCGATCGCCGGCAAGCCGGCTCCTACATGGGAAGGGGACTAAACGCTGGCCTGCAGGTTGGCGCGCAACGCGATCAGGTCGCTTTGCAGCTTGCGCAGTTGGTCCAGTTCCAGGCCGCTGGCGCCGAGGATGCACTGCGGAATACCCATGGCCTTGTCCTGCAGGGCACGACCGGCACCGGTCAACTCCACGACCACGACCCGTTCATCTTCGCGGCTACGGGTACGGCTGAGCAGGCCTTCGGCTTCCAGGCGCTTGAGCAGGGGGGTGAGCGATCCCGGGTCGGTCAACAGGCGGCTGCTGATTTCGCCGACGGTCAAACCATCCTCTTCCCACAGCACCATCATGGCCAGGTATTGCGGGTAGGTCAGGCCGAGGGCTTGCAGCAGTGGCTTGTAGACCTTGGTCATCAGCAGCGACGTGGAGTGCAGGGCGAAGCACAGCTGGTTGTCCAGCAGCAGGGATTCGCAGGGATCAGGATTCTTGCTCATGGCGGTACCTCGAAAAAGCGTGTCTGGGCTGGAATCTAGCGGGCAAATCTTTAATGCGCCAGATAATTCTGTCCGGGCACTCAGACCAAGCCACTTTGCAGGGCCAGGTCCCAGGGCGGCACCGGGCTGAAACGGGTTTTCAGGTATTCCAGCAACAGCCGGCTGCGCGCGTTGGGTTGTTGTTCCAGGCGCAACGCATAGATCCCGGTGGTCTCGGGGCTGGGCAGGCCGTTTTCGCAAAACAGTGGCAGCAGTTCGCCGCGTACCAGGTATTCGCTGGCCAACCAAGTGGGCAGATGGGCGATGCCCAACCCGGCGAGGGCGCCGGACAGCAAGGCTTCGGCGTTATTGGCACTCATGCGGATGCGTTGCGGGCGATAGGTCGCGCGGCGTCCATCCTGTTCGAAACGCCAGGCGAACATTGGCGACAGGCCATCCCAGTCCAGCCCGTCGTGTTCGCTGAGCTCTCGAGGGTGGGTCGGTGTACCACGGTTTTTCAGGTAGGCCGGGCTGGCGCAGGCGATGCGCACGATGCTCGCCAAGGGCGTAGCGATCAACCGGGTGTCGACGATATGCCCGGCGCGCAGCACCAGATCCACCTTGCCCAGGTGCGCACCCTGCATGTCCACGAAGCTGTCGATCAGATGCAGGTGCACGTCCAGGCCTGGGTACACGTTAAGGAAGTCTGCAATCACCGGCGCCAGATGCCGCCGCCCGAACGCTGCGGGCGCGTCCACCCGAATCAGGCCTTCCGGCGCATGGCTCAGGGACACCGCCTCGGCCCGCGCCAGCTGCAACTCGCTGACAATCCGTCGCGCCCGTTCGGCAAACGCAAGGCCTGCTGGCGTTGGCACCACCGCGTGGGTGCTGCGCTGGAACAAACGGCTGCCCACCGAGCTTTCCAGGCTGTCGATGCGTCGCGCTACTGCCGAGGGTGTCAGCGGATGGCGGCGGGCGGCGGCGGAAAAGCTGCCGGTTTCCAGGACATCGAGAAACAGGCCCAGTTGATCGGTCAGGGTATTGGGATTCATCGAATAGACGCTTGTGCGAGATTGGCACAGCCATTGTGCGTTGCTGTGCGTTTCCGCGCCAGAGCTGACTGCGTAGCATGCAAGGCCTGGGATTGTGGAGTGACGTACGGTGTTGGATCTAGCGATGTACCTGGTATTGGGCGCGGCCCTCGGCACGGTGGGCGGCCTGTTTGGCATTGGCGGCGGCTTGATTGCCATTCCGGTGCTGGGCGTGTTGTTCGGCCTGGACCAGCAGTTGGCTCAAGGTACAGCGCTGGTGATGGTGGTGCCCAACGTGATGCTGGCGCTGTGGCGCTATCACCAGCGCAATCGCATCGAGTTGCGCCATGCGCTGCCGTTGGGCGTGATGGGTTTCAGTTTTGCCTGGCTCGGTTCGATCTGGGCGGTGGGGCTGGATGCGGGCGCGATGCGCGTCGGCTTTATCGCCTTCTTGTTGACGCTTTCGGCCTACAACCTGCTGCGCATGTTCACCCGCAATGCACCGCCGACGGCGCAGATGCGTTATTCCTGGCCTTGGCTTGGGGTGCTCGGTGCCGCCTCCGGCTCCATGGGCGGTTTGTTCGGGGTGGGTGGCGCGGTGGTTGCCACGCCCGTACTGACCAGCCTGTTCGGCACCACCCAGGTCGTCGCCCAAGGCCTGTCCCTGGCCTTGGCGCTGCCGAGCACCAGTGTGACCCTGGTCACCTACGCCTGGCACCACGAGGTGGACTGGATGATCGGCGTACCGTTGGCCGTCGGCGGCTTGCTGAGTATCAGCTGGGGCGTGAAAGTCGCCCACGCACTGCCGGAACGCGTACTGCGTGGCCTGTTCTGCGGCTTCCTGGTGGTGTGCGCGGTGATGCTGACCTTTAAAGTCTGAAGCCTTCGAGGATGTACTCGGCCAGGCATTCGGTGATCGGCGAGGTCATTGCCGGGTTGCGCAGCAATCGAAGATTCATCGACGGCAAAGGCGGGAAACCTTCTTCGCTGCCGAGTACGCGCAGGTCGTCGGTCACCAGGCTTTCCATGCTGACCATCACCGCCAGGCCCGAACTTACCACGGCCTGAATCGCCGCCACGTTTGAGCTGTGGTAGGCCAGTCGGTAATCGCGCCCGGCGGCGTCCAGTGCTGCGCGGGTCCACTGGGTGCAGAAGCTGTCGATCCCGGAGATCGCCAGCGGCAGCGCATCGTGTTCGTCCACGCAGAAGCAAGGGGCCGCCGCCCATACCATGCGCTCAGTGCGCAGCAACTCGCCGATCTCGTTGCCGGGCTCGCGGCTGATCACGGTCAGCGCCAGGTCCCGACGCTGCATCAACACCGTCGAAGCTTCGCAGTGCATCTCGATCTGGATCAGCGGATACGCCTTGGAAAAGCGTTTGAGAATCCCCGGCAGGAAACGCATCACGTAGTCGTCCGGCGTGCCGATGCGCACCAACCCCACCATGTGCGGTTCGCGCAGGGTATTGAACACCTCGCTGTGCAGTTTCAGGATGCGCCGCGCGTAGCCCAGCAACACCTGGCCTTCAGGCGTCAGCCGCACCTGGCGGCCATCGCGCTCGAACAGCTTGCGCTGCAACACGTCTTCTTCCAGGCGTTTCATCTGCATGCTCACCGCCGACTGGGTGCGGTTGACCAGTTCACCTGCGCGGGTAAAACCGCCCTGGTCAGCGATGGCGACGAAGGTGCGCAGCACTTCAGTGTCGATGCTCGGGTAGCTGGACAATTGATCAATCTCAGAGATGTATTGCATAAGAAACATTCGTTGGATTGATCATAAGGCCAGGCACACACTCGCGTCATCCCCATTGGAGGGCGAGAAGATGAAAGGTCAAAGAGGTTTTATGTTGATGGCGAAACGTCCGTTTGCCGGGCTGTTTCACAAGGTTGCCCGTTGGCAGGCGCTGCATGAGGAGCGCCAGATGCTGGCAAGTCTGAGTGACGATGCGCTCAAGGACATCGGCCTCAATCGCGGCGACGTGGAGCAGGAGCGCCACCTGCATTTCTGGCAAGACCCGCTGCGAAAGTAAGCGCGGATGCAGTAGGGTAGGCGGCGAGCCCACACGGAGAACCCCATGCCTGCCGACCTGTCTTTTTCACTCAAGCAAGCTCGACGCATGGCGCTGGCGGCCCAGGGGTTTTCCGGGCGCCAGGCGCCTGCACTGATCAAGGCTGCGCACCTTAATCGCATCATCGAACGCCTGGGCGTGTTGCAGATCGATTCGGTCAATGCGGTGGTGCGCTCCCATTACCTGCCGCTGTTTTCCCGCCTGGGCAATTACTCCCCGTTGATGCTTGAACAGGCTGCCTGGAGCCAGGGACGACGGCGTTCGTTGTTCGAATACTGGGGCCATGAGGCATCGCTGCTGCCAATGGCGCTGTACCCGCTGATGCGCTGGCGCATGGAGCGGGCCAAGCAGGGCCAGGGTATTTATTCGCAGATGGCGCGCTTTGGGCGTGAGCAACAGGCCACGATTCAGCGTGTGCTACAGACGGTCGAGCAACAAGGCGCGCTGGGTGCCGGCAGCTTGTCGACCCGTGAGGAGCGCGCCGGCCCGTGGTGGGACTGGAGCGACGAAAAACACGCGCTGGAATGGCTGTTTGCCGCCGGCCTCGTCACGGTTGCGGGGCGGCGTGGGTTTGAGCGGCTCTACGATTTGCCGGAGCGGGTCATTCCCGGCGATATCCTGCAAGCCACTGTCACGGAGGCCGAGGCCCAGCGCGGCCTGCTGTTGCACAGCGCCACTGCATTGGGCGTAGGCACCGAGAAAGACCTGCGCGACTACTTCCGTCTCGATCCTGCCGACAGCCGCCATCGCCTGGCCGAACTCGTGGAAGACGGGCAGTTGCAGGCATGCCAGGTGCAAGGCTGGAAACAACCGGCGTATTGCCTGCCCGAGCCGAAAGTGCCACGCAAAGTGCCGGCCAGCGCATTGCTGTCACCGTTTGATTCGCTGGTGTGGGAGCGTGCGCGTACCGAGCGTCTGTTCGATTTCCGTTACCGCCTGGAGATCTATACGCCACAAGACAAGCGGGTGTACGGCTATTACGTGCTGCCGTTTCTGCACAACGAACGGATTGCCGCGCGCGTCGACCTGCGTGCCGAACGCGCCAACGGGCGCCTGGCCGTGCATGCGGTGCATGAGGAAGAGCCGGGGCTGGATGAGGAGGGGATGTTGGCGCTGGCGCAGAACCTGTTACAAATGGCCGGTTGGCTGGGGCTGGAACAGGTACAGCTCAATTGCCAGCGGCCGAGTGGCGACCGGTTGCGGGTGGCGATGATCACTCGGGGCAGTGCTCTCTAGGACGCCATCGCGGGCAAGCCCGGCTCCCACAGGGGGACGCTGGCACTGGTGGGAGCTGGGCTTGCCCGCGATGGCGTCAGAGCAGGCGACTTAACGTCTTAGCGTTTGACCTGTTTCAGCGTCTCGGCAATCAGGAACGCCAATTCCAGCGACTGATCGGCATTCATCCGTGGGTCGCAGTGGGTGTGGTAACGGTCCGACAAGCCATCCTCGGTGATCGGCCGTGCACCGCCGATGCATTCGGTGACGTTCTGCCCGGTCATCTCGATGTGAATCCCACCGGCATAGCTGCCCTCGGCCTGGTGCACCTGGAAGAATTCCTTCACCTCGCCCAGGATCTGCGCAAAGTCGCGGGTCTTGTAGCCGCTGCTGGCCTTGATGGTGTTGCCGTGCATCGGGTCCGAGCTCCACAGCACCTGCTTGCCCTCGCGCTGTACCGCGCGAATCAGGTTGGGCAGGTGGTCGCCGACCTTGCCCGCGCCCATGCGTGCAATCAGGTT
>NZ_JFCA01000066.1 GCF_000612585.1 Pseudomonas sp. CHM02 | reverse complement strand
TGGCACCGTGGCTTGAGCCTCAGCGATATCGCGCTGGGCCATGCACTGCTGGAAAAGGCCAGGCACCTGGGGCTTGGCCAGCGGCTGCGCTGGGCATGATTCACCTTGATCCCCAAGGCTTGGCACTCGACGATTTGCTCGCGATTGCCCGCCAGGACATTCCGGCGGATTTCACCGCGCAGGCACGCCAGCGTATCGATGACGGCCACCGGTTGCTGGTGAAACTGGCGGCTGAAGGTACACCGATTTATGGCGTGAACACCGGCCTTGGCGCCGCGGTGGATACTGCGGTGGCGCCCGTGCAGGCGAGCATTCCGTTGGGGCGTGCGGTCGGGGTTGGGCGTTTGGCCAATCGCCAGGAGTTGCGCGCCATCACGGCGGCACGTCTGGCCGGTCTGGTCCAGGGGCGTTCGGGTATTTCACCGGGTGCGGCGGATGCATTGCTGGCGTTGCTCAATTCGGGCGCGGAGCCCGATGTGCCGCTGCTTGGCTCGCTGGGCGAGAGCGACCTGGCGCCGCTGGCACACCTGAGCCTGGCGCTGTCGGTGCAGCTGACCGGCAAAGATGGCTTGGCGCTGGTCTCTGCGAATGCCGCCAGTGTCGGGCTGGGCGCGTTGCTGGTGGCTGAGGCGCAGCGAGCACTGGAGGCTTTGCTGGCGGCGTTGGCCTTGTCGTGCGAAGGCTACCGGGCCAACCTCAGTCCGTTCCAGCCGTGGGCCTCACGCCTGCGGCCGGCAGCGGGGCAAACCGAGCAGTCGGCGGCGTTGCTGCAGTTGCTGGCGGGGGGCGAGCTGGCGGACAGCCCGCGTCGCCTGCAAGACCCCTTGAGCTTTCGCTGTGCCACGGTGGTCCAGGGCGCGGCGCAGCAGGCGCTGCACTACCTGCATGAAATGGTTGAATTGGAACTGCGCAGCGGTGCCGATAACCCGGCGTTGATCAGTGAAGCGGCGCTGGTGCTGGCCACGGCGAACTTCGACAGCACGCACTTGGCGCTGGCCGCTGAGGGACTGGGCCTGGCGTTGAGTCGAGTGGCTGCGTGCAGCGCCGAACGCATTGCCAAGTTGCTGTCGCCGGCCTCCAGCGATTTGCCGCGATTCCTGATCACACGGCCCGGTCATGTCGGCATGGCGGCGTTGCAGCGCACCAGTTCGGCATTGGTGGCGGAAATCGGCCATCTGGCCAACCCCTTGCCAGCGGTGAGCGTGCCGGTGGCGGATCGCGTTGAAGACTACGCAGGTCAGGCCTTGGCCGTGGTCGACAAAACCCGCCGGTTGACCGAGCGGGTGTTGTGGCTGGCCAGCATCGAGCTGATCGTTGCCGCGCAGGCCGTGGATCTGCGCGGCGAGTTGCGCTTGGGGCAGGGCGTTCGACGGATCCATGAAGCGGTGCGCAGCCAGGTGGCGCATCTGGATCAGGATCGCTCCGGTTCGGTGGACGTACTGGCGCTCGCCACCCTCCTCGCATCCACCCCTTTCCCCTTGTAGGAGCCGGCTTGCCGGCGATGAGGCCCTTGAGGGCGCCATCGCCGGCAAGCCAGCTCAGGTGGGCTTATGGCGTCTCGGCGGCCAGGGCGGCAATCACCGCAGGCCGTTCGCCCACCCGCTGTTGAAACGCCGCCAGCGCCGGCCATTTGCCCAGATTGATATCGTGAAATGTCGCCCAGCGCAGCACCACGAACAGGTACGCATCCGCCACCGAGTACTGCGAGCCCAACAGGTAGTCCTGACGCTCCAGGGTTTGCACCAGCACCGTGAAACGCTTGAACAGCGTGGCCAGGAAGGAGGCTTTCACCTCGCCCTGGACGGCGCCGTTGAAGAACACCGCCAACCCGCCGTGAACTTCGGTGGCGATAAAGTTCAGCCATTCCTGCAAACGCACGCGCTCCCAGCTGCCATTGGCCGGGGCCAGGCCGGCGGCGGGTTTCAGGTCGGCCAGGTATTGCAGGATCGCGCTGGCTTCGGTCAGCACCTGGCCGTTGTCCAGTTTCAGCGCGGCGACGTAGCCCTTGGGGTTGACCTTCAGGAAGTCCTCGCCATCGGCGGTGGTCTTGGCCTGGTTGTCGACCAGTACCAGGTCGAACGGCAGCGCCAATTCGCGCAGTACGATATGGGGGGCGAGGGAACAGGCATGGGGGAAGTAGTACAGTTTCATCTGGGGCAGCTCCGTTGAATTTGCGCCAGTCTCGCGGGCATGGCACCTTGCGTAAAATTAAACGTTCAGACCCCTGCCATAAGGACAGCTACTGCCATGATGAACCTGATGCACTGGCGCTTGCTGGTCGCCGTGGCCGATCACGGCAGTATCACCGCCGCCGCCGAGCGCGTGGGTATGACCCAGTCTGCCGCCAGCCAGGCCATGGCCGGCATGGAAGCGACGCTGGGTGCGCAACTGTTTACCCGTGAACCGCGCAAGACCTTGCCCACCGCCCTGGGGCTGAGTGTGATCGAGCAGGCGCGGGTGATGCTCGGGGCCTTGCAGGCGATTCGCAGCACCGTGGACGAAGCCCGCCCTATGCTGCGTGGGACGATTCGCATCGCCAGTTTCCCCATGGTGCTGGCGACCTTTCTGACGCCGTTGTTGCAGCGTTTCCGGCAGTTGTATCCCGGCATAGACGTCACCACCCTGGATGTGACCGACAACGAAGTGCTGACCCTGCTTGAAGCTGGCCTGATCGACCTGGGCGTGGTGCTCAACCCCAAGCCCGAACGCAATGCCACGGTGTTGGGGCGTGACTTCTGGATGGCCGTGCTGCCGACGGGCCATGCGTTGGCACAACGCCCGGCGGATGCCAGCGTGTCGCTTGAGGAACTGCTCGAACAACCCTTCGTGCTCGCCACCGGAGGGTGCACCGCCAATGCCCGCAGCCTGGGCGCAGCGGCGGGCCTGGCATTGCGCGATATCCGCGTGGAAGTGCGTGAATGGAACAGCGCCTTCAGCCTGGTGCGCGAAGGCGTCGGCGTCACGCTGGTGCCGGAGATGGCCTTGCCAGCGCAGCGCAGTGGCCTGCGCGTGATGCCGTTGACGGTGCCGCTGCACCGCGAGTTTGCCTTGGTCGGTTCGCCCGCCCATGCACCGACAGCCGCCACCAGCGCATTGTTAAAAATGCTGGCGGATTAGTGGCCTTGCATAGCGCCAAGCCCTGTCTATGCTGATCAGGAACCGTTGATGACGCTTGGCATATAAAGCGATTCGGATGGTTATTTCCCCATGAAGGTGTGCCAGCAATATCCAAAAAAATGAATGGAATGCGCCTCCCAGGCGCCGGAAATCAAGGGTGATCTGACCATGTTCAACCGCCATCACAAATCCGACCTGCAAGAAATCGAACGTTTCGCCTGCGCACTCACCGAATCCAACGCCAAACTGGCTGCTATCAGCCGCTCCATGGCCATGATCGAGTTCGACCCCAGTGGCGTGATCCTCGACGCCAACGAGAACTTCTGCAAAACCATGGGCTACAGCGCCGAGGAGATTCGCGGCAAGCATCACCGCCTTTTCTGCGACGAGGCCTACACCCATACCGACGCCTACGCCAAGTTGTGGCGCGACCTGGCGCGGGGCGAGGCCCTCAGTGGCACGTTCATGCGCTTGAACAAGCATGGGCAGGAGGTCTGGCTCGAAGCCAGCTACATGCCGGTGCTGGACAAAGACAATCACGTGCAGAGCGTGATCAAAGTCGCGTCGGACATCACCGCACGGGTCCACCACGAGCATGAAAACCAGAGCCTGATCGACGCCATTGGCCGTTCCATGGCGGTGATTCAATTCACGCCCCAAGGCCAGATCCTCAATGCCAACGACAACTTCCTGAAAACCGTGCAGTACTCCCTGGATGAGATCGTTGGTCAGCACCACAGCATGTTCTGCCACCGCAGCGAAGTGGATTCGCCGACCTACAAGGCGTTCTGGGCGTCCCTCAACCGCGGTGAGTACCACTCGCACCGCTTCGAGCGCAAAAACAAATACGGCAAGACGCTGTTCCTGGAAGCCTCCTACAACCCGATCTTCGACACCAATGGCCGCCTGTACAAAGTGGTGAAGTTCGCCAGCGACATCACCGAGCAGGTCACCACCCTGCGCACCGCCGCTGACTCGGCCCACGCCACCTCGGTACAAAACGACGCCTGCGCCCGCAAGGGCTCGGAAGTGGTGCAGCAAACCGTGCAGATCATCGAAGAAATCTCCCACGACCTGAATCAGGCGGCCGAGAGCATCGACGCGGTGAGCAAGCAGTCGGACATCATCGGCGCCATCGTGCAGACCATCCGCAGCATTGCCGAACAGACCAATATGCTCGCGCTCAATGCCGCCATCGAAGCGGCGCGAGCCGGTGAACATGGGCGCGGTTTTGCGGTGGTGGCTGACGAAGTGCGCAGCCTTGCGGCACGGACCAGCCAGGCAACGGTGGAAATTGTCGATGTGGTGCGCAAGAACCACGACTTGTCGGTGAGCGCGGTGTCGAGCATGCAGTCGAGCTTGAGCCGCACGGGGCTGGGGGTGGAACTGGCGAATGAAGCGGGGCAGGTGATCCTGGAAATTCAGGAAGGGTCACGGCACGTGGTGGATGCGATCGGGCAGTTCAACTCGACGCTGCAACTGCAATAACCCCAACCCTGTGGGAGCCGGCTTGCCGGCGATAGCATCACCTCGGTACGTCAGAACTACCGAGGCGCCTGCATCGCCGGCAAGCCGGCTCCTACAGTTGATCAGGGGGCCTGTCAGATCGCGGCCAGGGTTTCTTTTACTGTCTGCGCCTGCGGGTCTGCGGTTTTCGCCGCTACTTGCTGCTCTTGTTGCTGCTTCAAGCGCTCGGCCACTTGCTTGGAGATGGCATCCTGTTTTTCCTGGGACATGTTCTGCACGTCCGCTTCGGTCAAACCCTGCTCCTTGAGCAATTGCTCACGGATGCGCTCGGCCGGGGACTTGCTCATGTAGTCGGCGAACTCCGAGCGGGCGCCGGAGGTGGCGCTGGTCGCCGGCACATCGCTGGTCGACGCGGTGGTCTGCAACTGCACACGGGTCTTGGCGAAGGCTTCGTCGATGCGGTCGGCGGCCTTGTCCAGTTCCTTCTGCGCGGCCGGCACGGTCACGCTTTGCTGCGCGGCCTGCAGGGCACCGCTGTACAGCGCGCTGGCGGCGGCGTTGGCGGGGTCCATGTCGGGCCGTTTGATCTGTTGAACGGTCGACACCGCTTGGGTGTTGTTGTTAACCAGCATGATCGGTCACCTGGGGAAATGTACGGTGCCAGAGCTTGAGCAAATAACATGCCGGGTCGTATGTGCCCGTTTTAACTGGGGTTGGCGTGGCCGACGCGGCAAATATTGTCCCGCCGACGGCCAACCATTGCCGTCAATGGGCGATGTTTTCCAGCGCCAGGTTACGCGTACGCGGCCCGAACCAACTGATGGTAATCATCACGATCAACATGCTGCTGGCGATGAACGCCAATACGCCCGGCGTGCCCAGGTGTTCGAGGATAAAACCGATCAACAAACTGCTGAACACCGTGGACAAACGGCTGAACGAGTAGCAGAAGCCCACCGCCCGCGCGCGGATGTTGGTGGGGAACAGCTCGCTCTGGTACGAGTGATAACTGAAGCTCAGCCAGGCGTTGCAGAAGGTGATCATCACGCCGCAAATCACCAGGCCCACGGCGGTGGTCTGCAGGGCAAACAGGCTGCCGAAGATCATCGCGCCCAGGGCTGAGCCGACGATCTGCCATTTGTTTTCAAAGCGATTGGCCACCTTTACGAACAACAGCGGCCCCAGCGGATAGGCGAGGGTGATGATGAAGGCGTAGAGCAAGCTGTGGGTCACGCTGACGCCCTGGCCTGAAAGCAGTGCGGGCAGCCAGTTGCCGAAGCCGAAGAAGCCGATGGCCTGGAACACATGGAACACAATCAGCATCAACGCGCGACGGCGGTACGGCGGTTGCCAGATATCGGCAAAGCGGCCGCTGCCTTGAACGCTGACGGCTTCGGGTTCGGGCTCATCCAGCGGCTTGCCGTGATCGGTCTGGCAGCGCGCTTCCAGGCTGTCCATGATCGTGCCGGCTTCGTCAAAGCGGCCTTTTTGCGCGAGCCAGCGCGGGGATTCCGGCAGGCGCTTGCGCAGTTGCCAGATAAACAGCGCAAACACCGCACTGCTCAGCACCACCCAGCGCCAGCCCGATACGCCGAACGGCGCCTGGGGCACCAGCCACCACGACATCAATGCCACCGCCGGCACCGACAGGAACTGGATAAAGAACGCAAAGGCGAACGCCGAACTGCGCATGCGCTTGGGCACCAGTTCCGAGAGGTAGGCGTCGATGGTTACCAGCTCGATGCCCAGCCCAATGCCCACGAGAAAGCGCATGCAGATGATGCCCAGTGCAGAGGTCTGGATGCCCATCAACACGGTGGCGACGGTGTACCAGATCAACGCAAAAGTGAAGATTGCCCGGCGCCCGAAGCGGTCGGCGATGGGGCTGAGCAGGCTGGCGCCGAGAAACAGGCCGAGGAAGGTGGCGGAGGCAAAGGCGGCCTGGTCCGAGAAGCCGAATATGCCTTCGCTGCCGGTGTGGAAAATCCCGTCGCTGATCAGGCCGGGGCTGATGTAGGCAGTCTGGAACAGGTCATACAGCTCGAAAAAACCGCCGATCGACAGCAGCGCCACCAGGCGCCACACAGTGGCGACAGCTGGCAGGCGGTCGATGCGTGCGCTGATGTGGGCGGCACGGATCGGGTCGATGCCGTCGGTACTAGAGAGTGCGGGCATGGGGAAACTCAATAAGTGATCGGAATCTCGAATGTTTGAAACGCGTCATCCTGGGGATGGTAACCCAGCACCCGTGTGGTCTCGCTCAAGTCCAGGCGCTTGAAGCGGTTATTG
This sequence comes from Pseudomonas sp. CHM02, assembly GCF_000612585.1. Classification (GTDB taxonomy): domain Bacteria; phylum Pseudomonadota; class Gammaproteobacteria; order Pseudomonadales; family Pseudomonadaceae; genus Aquipseudomonas. Next base: position 28,983 of record NZ_JFCA01000066.1, on the reverse strand, counting down.
GAAATACCGTGGGCGATCAGGTGCTTGACGCCCTCGGCCTCTACCGAGCGTTGCAGCAACTGCACTGCATCACGCGGGCTGAGCCACGCGCTGAGGTCGCGGGCGTTGTTGAGGTCGTGGGTTTCGGGGAATTCGAAGGCGCCGATGCGCAGGGCAATCGTCGACAGCGGGGTTTTCGCCGCGTAGTAGCCGCACAGCGCCTCGCCGTAGCATTTGCTCACGCCATACAGGTTGGCGGGCATCACCGGCATGCCCGGTGTTATCTGACGGTCCACCGGGTAGCCCTCGATGGTTTGTGCACTGCTGGCGAACACCAGGCGCTTGACCCGCGCAGTCACAGCGGCTTCGAACAGGTAGGTGGTGGCGAGAATGTTGTTGGGCAGTAGTTCATCGAACGAGGCACTGGCATGGGGGATGCCCGACAGGTGCACGATCACGTCGATGCCTTCGAGCAGGTTGGCGAGGCTGGATTTGTCGCTGAGGTCGGCGTGCACGAAGCAATGCTCGCCCAGGTCGAAGTCCGGCGCGACGCGGTCGGTGAGGGTGAAGCGGTAGCGGTCTTTCGAGGCTTCGAAAAACGTCTTGCCGATTCTGCCGCAGGCGCCGGTGAGCAGTACGTTGAGTCCTTTCACGTGTAGTCCTTGCTGTCAGTTGTGACCGTCGAGGGCGAAGGTCTTGAAGCCGGCGTGCTGGCCGAGGCGTTGATAGTACGCCGCAATGGCGGGGTAGGGCGGCCGCTCCATGGGCGTCATCTGCCAGCGGTGCACCGAGAGACCGATGAGGATATCGGCGAGGGTGAATTCGTCGCCGGCCACGTAGGCGCTTGTCTTTGTCAGCTGTTGTTCGAGGATGCCCATCTTGTCGTTCCACACCTGCACGGCGGCGGCAATCTGCGTTGCGTCCAGGCCGTCCGGGTTGTTGCGCACCAGGGCGGTGAAGGCGTCGCCCCAGGCGCGGTTGAGTTCGACGGCTTGCCAGTCGATCCATTGCTCGACCCGGGCGCGCGGTGCCGGCTCGGCGGGCAGCAGGTCGTGACGCTGATAGAGGTTCACGAGGTAACGACAGATGGTGTTGGATTCCCACAGCACGCCATGGTCATCGATCAATACGGGGACCTGGGCGTTGGGGTTCAGGGCCAGGAATTCGGCGGAATGGGTGGGCTTGAAACCGATGCCCCAGTCCTCGCGCTGGTAGTCGATGCCCAGTTCCTGGCAAGTCCAGAGCACTTTGCGCACGTTGATGGAGGACGTGCGGCCCAAGATTTTCAGTGAGTGTCCCATGGTGCTTCCCTGGCGGTGGAGAGCAGCCAATCTAGCAGGGGCAGGAGGCTACGGCGATATTTCCAAGTGGGCACAGTAAAAGCTGTGGGAGTTTGGCTGTCTTTGAAATCGATGGCCAAGTTATGGTCATCAAGACAGTTGCTCCCACATTTTGACCGAGTAGGGCCTTAACAGCGTGGCGTGTGCTGGTCCATCGCCTTGCCCACCAACAGCACGCTCAGCTCACTGAGTTAGTGAATGGCCAGCGCGACATCGCGTTGCTTGCCGGTGAGGTCGTCGGACAGGTCGAGCAACAGGGTGCTGACGGAACACACGGTTTCGTAGCTATTGATCAGCAGGGTTTCGATCGGGATATCGGGGATGACGGTGAACAGCGTGCTTGGCGGATTTTCGATTTGTTTGATCAAAGCAGTGCTCCTGGTTTAGGAGGTCCAAAAGTGGGCTACTAAACCCGATCACCGAGACATTCAGCGACCGGCAAACCTTAGAGACCCCCACCCAGGCGCACAAGCCGGCGGATTCTGACGTAAGCGTAGGCAACCGGGCAAGGCGCTTACCGCAATGTCAGCCGCGTCCTACACGCGTCCTACGTACTCTCCCGCACCTGCAACTCAAACCCCATATCCACCACCGGCTTGGCGATCTTGTTGCCCGCCATGATCGCCAACAAATGCTCCGCCGCGCGCCTGCCAATTGCCTCACGCGGGGTGCTGATGCTGCTCAGGCGCGGCACCATGAACGACGATGCGGGCAAATCGTTAAAGCCCAGCACCGCCACGCGCTCTGGCACTTTGATGCCGTGGCGCATGGCTTCCAGCAGTGCGCCCTGGGCCAGGTCGTCGTTGCCGAAGAAGATCGCATCCACATCCGGATGAGCCGCCAGCAGTTGCAAAAACAACTCGCCACCGAGCCCTACGGAGGAGGGGCGCGGTGTCAGCAATTCCAGCGCCGGGTCATACATGCCGGCCTGTTGCAGCGCGCGGCGGAAACCTTCGCCACGCAGCAACGTGCGTTGGTCCAGTTGCGCACCGATATACGCCAGGCGCTTGCGCCCACGGGACAGCAGGTGCGCCGCCGCTGTTTCGCCCGCGCTCAATTGCGAAAAGCCCACACAGTTCACCCCGGCGTTGGGGTCCAGGTCCATCATGTATACGCAAGGCACATTGCTGGCCTCGACCATCCGTCGGGCACTTTCGGTACGATCAAACCCGGTCAGCAACAAACCCCGTGGCTGATAGGCCATGTAGTTGCGCAGCAGGTTTTCTTCTTCATCGCGCGAATAGTGGGAGTTGCCGATCAGCACTTCAAAGCCTTTGGGCCGCAGCACCTGGTGGATGGCCTCAAGGGTTTCGATAAACAGCAGGTTGGACAACGACGGCACCAACACCACCACCGAATGGCTCTGGGCCGACGCCAGGGCGCGGGCGGCGGGGTTGACCACGTAGTTCAGCTCGGCGGCGGCGTGTTGCACTTTTTCCACCAGTTCGGTGGCGACGGTGCTGATGCCACGCAGGGCGCGAGAGGCGGTGATGGGGCTGACGCCGGCCAGGCGGGCGACTTCGTTAAGGGTCGGGCGACCCGTGGTGCGCAATTTTTTATCGTTCTTGGAGGTCATCAGGCGGCTTGCCAAACAAAAATCGAGGCACTAAGGTAGCGCTGTCTCCAAAGGGCTGCAAATTCTTGAACGTTGGGTTGCCTGATCCGGTTCAAACGATTGGAGAGGATGCACGCGTCACTCCATAAAAAAAGACAAGACGGCGCGGGAAAAGCCTGTTTTTGCACTAGCCTTACAGCGTGCAAAGGTAGCGCTATCTGCGTCCTGAGGTGTTTCATGAGTCAACCTGTTACCGCCCTGGTCATCATGGGTGTTTCCGGCTGTGGCAAGTCCAGCGTCAGCGAGGCCCTGTGCCGCCTGAACGGTGCCACCGCGATTGAAGGCGACAGCTTTCACCCCGCCGCCAACATCGAAAAGATGAGCGCTGGCCACCCCCTCAACGACGACGACCGCGCCGGCTGGCTCGACATCCTGTGCGATGAACTGCGCCGTTCGCTCAAAGCGGGCGAGCACCCCGTCCTCACCTGTTCAGCGCTTAAAAAGAAATACCGCGACCATCTGCGCGAAGCTGCGCCGGGCCTGGGTTTCGTATTCCTGGAGCTGACCCGCGCCGTGGCCGCCGACCGCGTGTCCCACCGCCCCGGCCATTTCATGCCGGCAAGCCTCATAGACAGCCAGTTCGCCACCCTTGAATCGCCCGTGGGCGAGCCGCTGACCGTGGCCCTCAACGCCAGTGAAGACAGCGTCGAGGAACTGGCCGAGCAGACCAACGCCTGGTGGCGGCAACACGGCTTTGAACCAACTCATTAATTTTTTGCCGGAAAAGATAGCGCTGTCCCCGGCAGGAAATTCAACACCCGCTTTAATAACAACAACAAACAGGAGAGACCCCCCATGTTTGGCATGTCCCACGAGTCCTACCTACTGCTCGATGCAGTCGTTACCATCATCGGGTTGATCGTTCTGATCACCAAGTTCAAGGTGCACCCGTTCATTGCACTGATCATCGCGGCCGGCTTCCTTGGCCTGACCTCGGGCATGCCCGTGGACAAGATCATCAAGGCGTTCCAGGACGGCTTCGGCGGGGTGCTCGGCTTTGTCGGCATCATCCTCGCGCTGGGTACGATGCTCGGCAAGATGATGGCCGAATCCGGCGGTGCCGATCAGATCGCCCAGACCCTGATCCGCGCCTTCGGCAAAGAGAAGGTCCAGTGGGCCATGATGTTCGCCGCGTTCCTGGTGGGCATCCCGCTGTTCTTCGAGATCGGCTTTGTGCTGCTGATCCCGCTGGTATTCATCGTCGCGCGCCGCACCGGCGTGTCGCTGATCAAGATCGGCATCCCACTGCTGGCCGGCCTGTCGGCGGTGCACGGCCTGGTGCCACCGCACCCGGGCCCGTTGCTCGCCATCGGCGTGTTTGGCGCAGACATCGGCAAGACCATCCTGTACGGCCTGATCGTCGCCTTGCCGACCGCCATCATTGCCGGCCCGATCTTCGGTACGTTTATCGCCAAGTACATCCCGGGCAACCCGTCCCAGGAGCTGGTCGATCAACTGGCCCGCGAGCCTGAGAACAAAGCGCTGCCGAGCTTCGGCATCACCCTGGTCACCGTGCTGCTGCCGGTGTTCCTGATGCTGCTGAAAACCTTCGCTGATATCGCGTTTGCCGAAGGCCACGTGGTGCGCAACTGGATGGACATGATCGGTCACCCGATCACTGCGCTGTTGCTGGCGTTGCTGCTGTCGCTGTACACCTTTGGCCATCGCCAGGGCATCCACTCCAAGCAGATCCTCAAGCTGCTCGACGCCAGCCTTGCGCCGACCGCCGCGATCATCCTGATCATCGGCGCCGGTGGTGGCTTCAAGCAGATGCTGGTGACCAGTGGCGTGGGGGACGTGATCGGCCACATGGCGGTGAACGCACAGATCAACCCGATTTTGCTGGCGTGGCTGGTGGCGGCGGTGATTCGTGTGGCGACCGGTTCGGCCACTGTGGCGACCATTACTGGCGCGGGCATCGTGGTGCCGGTGGTCGGGATGATTCCGGGGGTTAACCGTGAGCTGCTGGTGCTGGCGACGGGGGCGGGCTCGTTGATCCTGTCTCACGTCAACGATGCGGGGTTCTGGCTGGTGAAGCAGTACTTCAACATGACCGTGGCCGAGACGTTCAAGACCTGGACGGCGATGGAGACCATTCTGTCTGTCGTGGCCCTGATCTTCATCATGTTGTTGTCTTTGGTGGTCTAACAGGCACACCATCAAACTGGGGTGAAAACCCACTTCAAATGTGGGAGCTGGCTTGCCTGCGATGCAGACACCTCGGTGTAGCAGATACACCGAGGTGATGCTATCGCAGGCAAGCCAGCTCCCACATTTTTGATCACATTTCTACAGGTGGATTGCGTCAGGCTTTGGTGACCAGCCCATCCGCCCGGAACATCCCGCGAATCCCGCGCACCGCCTGGCGAATCCGGTCCTGGTTCTCGATCAGCGCAAAGCGCACGTGATCATCGCCATACTCGCCAAAGCCGATGCCCGGCGACACACACACCTTCGCCTCCAGAAGCAACTTCTTGGCAAATTCCAGCGAACCCAGGGCGGCGTATTGCTCGGGAATCTTCGCCCAGACGTACATCGACGCCTTCGGATTCTCGACCATCCAGCCCAGCTCATGCAGCCCCTTGACCAGCACATTGCGGCGCTGGCGGTACTGCTCGGCGATGTCTTTCACGCACTGTTGGTCACCTTCCAGCGCCGCAATCGCCGCCACCTGCAATGGGGTGAAGGTGCCGTAGTCGTGGTAGCTCTTGATCCGCGCCAGGGCGTTGACCAGTTCCGGGTTACCGACCATGAAACCGATGCGCCAGCCGGCCATGTTGTAGCTCTTGGACAGGGTGAAAAACTCCACCGCAATGTCCTTGGCACCCGGCACCTGCATGATCGACGGGGCTTTCCAGCCGTCGTAAACAATGTCGGCGTAGGCCAGGTCATGCACCACCAGCACGTCGTACTGCTTGGCCAGCGCAATCACGCGTTCAAAGAAATCCAGCTCCACGCACTGCGCGGTGGGGTTGGATGGAAAGCCCAGGATCATCATCTTCGGCTTGGGGATCGAGCCGCGAATCGCCCGTTCCAGCTCAGCGAAGAAGTCCACGCCTGGCACCAGCGGCACCGAACGCACCTGGGCGCCGGCAATCACCGCGCCGTAGATGTGAATCGGGTAGCTCGGGTTGGGCACCAGTACGGTGTCGCCCTGGTCCAGGGTCGCCAGCATCAAGTGCGCCAGGCCTTCCTTGGAACCGATGGTGACGATGGCTTCCGACTCGGGGTCGATGTCCACTTCATAACGGTCCTTGTACCAGCGCGAAATCGCCCGGCGCAGACGCGGAATGCCTTTGGAGGTGGAGTAGCCGTGGGTGTCTTCACGCTGGGCGACGGTGACCATTTTCTCCACGATGTGGGGAGGCGTGGCGCCGTCAGGGTTACCCATGCTCAAGTCGATGATGTCTTCGCCGCGCCGACGCGCAGCCATCTTCAGCTCGGCAGTGATATTGAAAACATACGGGGGGAGTCGATCTATGCGCGCAAAGCGGCGCGGCGAACCTTGGTCGGCCATTGTTGCCTCGAGAGTACGTAAGCGCCCGGAACCGTCCGAGCGACGTCGGCCACTGCGGTGGCCTGCGGGGCAGACAATACGGTCGATGATGGCCAGTTGTCCAGATGCGTAGAAAAATTTTCTGCATGGAGTACAGCATGGATATGCCCCTATACTCGATGCGGGTTTGTTCCCTCATAAGAAGGAGACTGTTCGTATGGATCAGCAGACAAAACAACCGTTGGAGCCACGCATGGAAGCCGGTAAAGCCCTGGTGATCGCCGGGGTGCAGGGGCGTTATTCGAAGGCCACCGTGGGCGATATCCCCAAATTGTGGGAGTTGTTCGATACGTGCATCAAAGACATCAAACAGCGCGTTGGCGGTGTGACCTATGGGGTATGCCATAACCCCAAGCATGGCGAATTCGACTACATGGCGGGTGTTGAAGTCCCCACCAAAGGCGACGTGCCGAGCAACTTCGAGTTCATTGAAATTCCGCCGCTCAACTATGCTGTGTTCCCGCATTACGGGCCTGTGCAGGCGCTTGAGCAAACCTACGAGCGCATCATGTTCGAATGGCTGCCGCATTCGGGCTACAAGGTGATGGGCGCGGATTTCGAGCGCTACAGCGCCGACTTTGACGCACGCAAAGGCACCGGTACGGTGGAGATCTGGCTGCCGGTGGGCGAAAGAGTCTGAAGCACTAGCCGATGTCACGTAAACAGGACATTAACGTCTGAAAGTCATGTTTACGTGACATCAAAGGGCTGGGTTAAACACCCTCTTCAATCTGCGCTCATACCCGATCCGCCCTTTATACGCTTCCCCGCTATCGACCCAACCGGCCGACAGATACAACCCCATCGCTGCCACATTGTCGGCGTCCACCGACAATTCCAGGCCCTTGATCTGCGGCCACGCGTCCAGTGCCGCCGCCGGTAGGGCTTGCAAGCAGGCCTTGCCGAATCCACGCCCTTGTTGATGCCGATCCACCTGCAAGGCGTGCAAGGTCGCGCAGTGTTCATCGGCCCAGTGGGGCAGGCAGGGTGGGCGTTTGAGCAGCAGGAAGGCCACGGGCAGGTCGTCGGCGAGCAGGGCGAAGCCTTTGATGGCACCGGGGTTGGGGTTGACCAGCAGGCTGTTCAGCGCACAGTAGATATCACCGGAATACGCCAGTTGCTCGGGATGCACTTGCAGGGTGTCGAGTTGCTGTTTCTGTACAAGGCTCAGCGTCTCATAGGCGACGAGGCGGGTTTCCATCGGTGGTGCATCCGAAATCCTACAAAGAGGCGTGGATTCTAGCGGGTTTGCCGGGGGCGAAATTATTTTTAAGCGGGTTGTCGATTTATCGAAGGGCCATTCGACCAAGGGTGTCTTCAGTGATGTTTTCTACCCAAGGAGTATCGCCATGAGCACTGCCATCAACACCTTGATCGAACAATGGAAACAAGCTGTCACCGCCAAGGATGTCGAGAAAATTGTCAGCTTTTACGCTGACGATATCGTCGCGTTCGACGCCGTTAATGCCCTGCAATTCAAGGGCAAGGCCGCTTACCAGGCGCACTGGCAGGCCTGCATGGAGTTCTGCCCCGGCCCCGGCGTGTTTGACTTTCATGAGCTGCATATCGTCGCCGCAGACGACAGCGCCTTTGCCCACTGGCTCGCCCACTGCGGTGGCACTGGGCCGGATGGCGTGCTCAAGACCTGCTGGATGCGCGTGACGGCCGGCTACCAACGCATCAATGGCCAATGGAAGGTGGTGCATGAGCATTGGTCCGCGCCTTTCGACATGGAAACCGGCACTGGTCTGTTCGACCTGAAACCTTGACCACCGCGATCTATAGTCAGTAGTCCGAAAACGGAGAAACCCATGAAATACCTCTGCCTGATCTACAGCAACGAACAGGTGCTGCACAGCTCGCCGGACAGTCCCGCAGACCCGGAGTGCTTCGCCTACGCGCAGTCTGTTCAAGCCAGCGGGCGCATGCTCGCCGCCGAGCCGCTGGAGTCGGTGACCACCGCCACCACCGTGCGCATGCGCAATGGCAAGCTGTCGATCACCGACGGGCCGTTTGCCGAGACCAAGGAGCAGCTCGCCGGGTTCTACCTGATCGAGGCGCGGGATTTGAACGAAGCGATCCAGGTGGCCGGTGGCATTCCGGCCGCCCGGGTCGGCAGTGTGGAAGTGCGCCCCGTGCGTGAATTGAATCTCTGAACACAACAACCATAAGACTCAAGAGGTTTACCCCATGTCTACGCAACCTGCCGAGTTTGAACTGTCCATCAGCCGCCTGATCGATGCGCCGCGCAGCCGCGTGTTCCGTGCCTGGACCGAACCCGCCTTGCTCCAGCAATGGTGGGGCCCCCACGGCATGACCACCCCCGAGTGTGAAATGAACCTGTGGGTCGGTGGCCTGTTTCGCACCTTGATGCGTGCGCCCGACGGCACCGAATACCCCACCCAGGGCGTATTCCTGGAGATCGTCGCGCCACGGCGATTGGTGTTCACCGATGCCTTCACGCCGGGCTGGATTCCGTCGGGCAAGCCATTCATGACCGCCGAAGTGACCCTGCAGGAAGTCGACGGCAACAAAACCCTCTACACCGCCCGCGCCCTGCACTGGAGTGCCGAAGACAAACAGGCGCACGAAGCCATGGGCTTTCACGACGGCTGGGGCCAGAGCCTGGATCGGCTGGTAACGTTGGTGACCCAGGGCATGCACGATTGACCTTCTCGGTCGATGCTATCTACCGCAGCGAATCACGCCGGGTACTCGCAACGCTGATTCGCTTGCTGGGCGACTTCGATTTGGCCGAGGAAGCCCTGCACGAAGCGTTTTTGGTCGCGGTACAGCGCTGGCCGCTGGACGGTGTGCCGGACAATCCGCGCGCGTGGCTGGTGTCGACCGGGCGCTTCAAGGCCATCGACCGTCTGCGCCGCCAGGCACGTTTTACCCCGTTGTTGCAGGAGCAGGCCGACGCACTGGAGGCGGCTGACTGGAGTGATGAAGACGTGGAGGACGACCGCCTGCGCCTGATCTTCACGTGCTGCCACCCGGCGCTGGCCGCCGACGCGCAGGCGGCGCTGACGTTGCGTGAGATCTGCGACCTCACCACCGAGGAAATCGCCCGGGCGTTCCTGGCCACGCCGGCCACCATCGCCCAGCGCATCGTGCGGGCCAAGGGCAAGATCCGCGAGGCCAGAATCCCGTATCAGGTGCCGTCCCTGGCCGAGTTGCCCGAACGCCTCGACAGCGTGTTGCAGGTGATTTACCTGGTGTTCAACGAGGGTTATTCGGCGTCCATGGGCGCCGACCTGACCCGCGAGGAGTTGACGCGTGAAGCCATTCGGCTGGGGCGTTTGCTCATGGAGTTGCTGCCCGAGCCGGAAGTCATGGGGCTGCTGGCGCTGATGCTGTTGCACGAATCCCGCCGCTCGGCGCGTACCTCGGCCAACGGAGAGTTGGTGCTGTTGGATGAACAGGACCGATCGTTGTGGGACGCGTCCCTGATTGCCGAAGGCTGCGCATTGGCAGAGCAGGCGCTGGGCACTCGACGCTTTGGCCCGTATGGCTTGCAGGCGGCGATCGCGGCGGTGCATGCCGAAGCCGCCCGTGCCGATGAGACGGACTGGCCGCAGATCGTCGGGCTCTACGATGTATTGCTCAGGGCAATGCCGTCACCCGTAGTCGCACTGAACCGCGCCGTGGCGGTGGCCATGCGGGACGGGCCGCTGGCGGGTTTGCAGCAAGTGGAGGGGATTCTGGCGCGGGGCGAGCTGTTGGATTACCACTGGGTGTATTCGGCGCAGGGGGAGTTTTGTCGGCAATTGGGGCGTGTCGAAGAGGCGCGAGCAGCCTACGAAAAAGCCCTGTCACTGACCCAGCAGGCTCCGGAAAAACGCTTCCTCGAAAGGCGCCTGGCCGAGCTGCAGTCCCTCCAACGCTGATGGTCCAAATGTGGGCGCAGGCAAGCCAGCTCCCACAGTGAACCGAGTTGTTTGCACTATCCGGGTTATGGCTGCTGACGCGTCGCCGCCAACACGATCTCGCGAATGCACACATGCTGCGGCTGTTGGTAGGCATAGGCAATCGCCGACGCCACGTCATCGGCGCTGAGTACGGTGCCCCCCATGTCCTGTTTCCAGGCCTGGTAGCCGGTCTTGATCGCTTCGTCGGTGGTGTGGCTGAGCAGTTCGGTTTCCACTGCCCCCGGGGCGATAGTGATCACGCGCACATTGCTTGGCGACAATTCTTCACGCAGGTTTTCCGAAATCCCATGCACGGCGAACTTGGTACCTACATACGCCACGTGATTGGGGAAGGTCTTGCGCCCGGCCACCGAACTGACGTTGATGATGGTGCCGCCCTTGCGCGCAACCATGCTGCCCGCCACTGCGTGGATGCCGTTGAGCAGGCCTTTCACATTGACGTCGAGCATCTGCTCCCACTGCGCCGGGTCTTGCTCGCTGACTGCGCCCAGCAGCATCACGCCGGCATTGTTGATCAGCGCATCGGCCGGGCCGAATTGGGCTTCGGCTTCCTGAACCGCGGCAACCAGGGCAGCGCGGTCGGTGATGTCGACGCCACGGTTCAAGGTGTTCGGCAGGCCGAGGTCGTTAAGGCGATCAATGCGACGCGCCAACAGCAACAACGGGTGGCCGGCGGCCGACAACCGGCGGGCGGTGGCTTCGCCGATACCGGAGCTGGCACCGGTGATGATGATCAGTGGCTTGCTCATGAAGTAACTCCTGGAATAAGAAAAAGCGATAACTGAAACGTGGCCGCAGTATATTTACCGTCGTCAAGGCTGAAAAATGCCTTATTCCTCTGTCAGCCATCGGATTCAGCTATGGATGTTCGTCACCTGAAGGCATTTCTCGCGGTCTTTGAAGAACGCAATATCACCGCCGCGGCCCAGCGTTTGTTCATCAGCCAGCCGACCTTGTCGGTGACCATCAAACAGTTGGAAGACGAGTTGGGCGTGGCGCTGTTCGTACGCCAGCCACGGGGCGTGGACGTCAGCGCCGAAGCGCGGGTGCTGTACCCCCAGGCACGGCGCATGGTGGCGGAAGCCGAGGCGTTGAGCCGTCTGTTTCGCGGACGCGAAAATCGCATCACCCTGGAACTGGGCGTGGAGGGCGACATTGCCGACAGCCAGATCGAAACTTTCTTGCGCATGGCGCACCAAGGTCTGCCGGGGTTACTGCTGACCCTGCAGGAAGGCTGCGAAGGCGAAGGGCGCCTGGCCGTGGAGGAAATGTGCTGCGAGGACGAATTGTTCCTGCCGCTTTGGGAAGAGTCCTACGTGATGGCATTGCCCGCTGCGCACCCGATGGCGCAACCAGGCAAGGAACAGGCCTGGGCACCGATTGAAGACTGGATCACCTGCCCGCAACACGACTCCCATCAACGTTTGATGGCCTTGTATGGCCGCTCGCCGCAATCGGTTGCCGGGCATGCGGGGTCGCTGACCCAGGCGTTGCACATGGTGGCGGCCGGTGTGGGCGTGGCGATGCTGCCGCAGTCGCTGGTGGCCGAGCGGGCAGGCGTGGTGATTCGTGAATGGCACCTGCCGGCACCCACACGCCGAGTCGGATTGTGCTTCGCCGCTCAAGCATTGGCGTTGCCCGCATTACGTGCCCTGCACGAATATTTCCAGACCCACCGCCCGCCGCAGCTCGTAGCGGCCTGACGGGCGATCCACGTTGGACTGACACACCGCTATGGCTGGCAAGCCAACGCCTGAAGTTTGATGTGTATTGGCCAGGCGAAATTATTCAAGCATCTGGCTCAACATCCAGCTTCCCGCCGGCCCCGGCGGATGCTGCCGCGACCACAGCGCATCCACTGCCACCGAGCGTGGCCAGCCGCGAACGTTGAGCTCAACCAGCCCGGCATTGCCGAAGCGCTCCACCAGCCAGCGTGGCAATTGCGCCCAGCCGAAGCCCAGTTGAGCCATCTCCATCAGCATCAGAAAACTCGGCGCCGACCACACACGGCCCGAGGGGCGTGTTTCGTTGGGGCTGATGATGCTTGCCAGACGCAGTTCACGGTGTTGCTGCAAGGCGTGCGGGTCGATGTTTTCTACGCGGGTCAATGCGTGGGTGGGCGCGACGAACAACGCGATTTCCGCGCGTTCGGCCACGGGCGAGTGAGTCAGGTCGGGTGGGTAAACCTCCTGGGCCTCGATCAGGGCAATCTGTGCCCGGCCGCTTTGCACCAGGGCGATCAAGTCTTCGCACTCCGCGATCAGCCATTCCAGTTCAAGGTCTGGGTAGCGCTGTTCGAAGGCCTTGAGGGCGAGCTCAAAGCGTTCCGACTGGTACGTATCGGACATGGCGATGGTTACCTTCGGCTCCAACCCCTGGGATAGCTGACTCGCCACCAACTCAAGGCGACTGCTGGCCTCCAGCACCTGTTCGGCGCGCTGCAGCAGCACATGGCCGGCCGGCGTCAGTGTCGGCTTGCGGCTGCTGCGATCGAACAGCACCACATCCAGGTCAATCTCCAGGCTCGCCACCGCCGCGCTGACGGTGGACTGGCTCTTGCCCAGCTTGCGCGCCGCCGCGGAAAACGAACCTTGGGTGGCCGCCTGGACAAACGCTTGCAGCACTTCGTGGGAGGCCATGACTATCGCCTTGATCGATGGTTATTAGTTATGAAGTATCGAGTCAAAGGGTAATCATGGCAACCATCGTCATTCACGGAGCCGGGTTATGACCCCTACCAAGTCGATTACTGAACGTGTTTGCCAAGCCCTGGGTTTTGAAGGCCTGGCTTTGTTGATCTGTACACCGCTGCTGGTGTGGATCACTGGCAGGCCAGCCTTGGAAATGGGCGCGGTGACCTTGGGTCTGAGCCTGTTGGCGCTGACCTGGAACATCATTTTCAACAGCCTGTTCGACCGCCTCAAGGTGCGCCTGCAACTTTCCGGTGGCGGCTGGACTCGGGTGCTGCATGCGCTGATGTTCGAAGGCGGACTGATCATCGTCGCCGTGCCGTTGATCGCCATCTGGCTGAACATCAGCCTGATGCAGGCGTTTATGCTCGACATCGGTGTACTGCTGTTTTTCCTGCCGTACACCTATGTCTATCACTGGGGCTATGACGTACTGCGCGAGAAGTTTCTACAGAAACATGCCGCCCGACGCCTCGATGCGCTGCCCCGTGATCCAGTTGCTGCCGTCGGCCAGCAGGACGCCGATGGCACCGCCAATATCGTCCGGTAAGCCTGCCCGGCCCAGGGCTGTGTTGTTGGCGACCATCGCATTCACATCCGGGTTGTCGCGCACCGCGCCGCCGCTGAAGTCGGTGGCAATCGCGCCAGGGGCCAGGGTGTTCACGGTAATGCCGCGCGGGCCCAGCTCCTTGGCCTGGTAACGGGACAGCACTTCTATCGCGCCCTTCATCGACGCATACGCCGCATACCCCGGCAGGCTGAATCGCGCCAGGCCGCTGGAAATATTGATGATGCGCCCGCCATCGCTGATCAGCGGCAGCAGTTTTTGCGTGAGGAAAAACGGCGCCTTGAAGTGAATCGCCACCAGTTGGTCGAACTGCGCTTCGGTGGTCTCGGCAAAGCTGGCGTGGGCGCCGATGCCGGCGTTGTTGATCAGAAAGTTGAAGTGATCCTGTGCAAATACATCCTTGAGCAAGCGGCCGACTTCACCGACAAAGCCATCGAAGCTGCCACTCTGGCTCACGTCCAACTGCAACATGGCGGCGCGGCCACCCAGTGCTTGAACCTGTTCGACCACCGCTTGGGCTTCAGCCGCCGCGCTGTGGTAAGTGCCGATGATATCGACGCCCTGCGCTGCCAGGTGCAACGCAGCGCTTTTGCCCAAGCCACGGCTGGCGCCGGTGATGAGTGCGATTTTACGGGTCATGGTGCAGTCCTCTCAGGTGATCAGTGGGCCCAGTGTATTTATTCGCCCATAACGTGATAAACAGCGCTATACCGGAATCACTGGCCGGATAAGGCGAACAATCCCATGAACAAACTTGAGCTGCTGCGCACCTTCGTGCGCGTCACCGAACTGTCGAGTTTTACCCAGGCCGGCGAGAGCCTGGGGCTGCCGCGCTCCACGGTGTCCGAGCATGTGCAGGCGCTGGAGGAACTGCTTGGCGCGCGCCTGTTGCAGCGCACCACGCGCAAGGTGCAGGCGACTCAGGACGGCCGGGTGCTGTACGCGCGCAGCAAGGATCTGCTGTCGCACATGGAGGAACTGGAAGGGCTGTTTCGCCAGGATGAAGCCCAGCTCAGCGGGCGTATTCGGGTGGACATGCCCAACGTGATGGCGCGGGGCATGATCCTGCCGCACTTGCCGCTGTTCATGGAGCGCCACCCGCTGATCCAGATGGAAATCAGCAGCTCGGACCGCCAGGTCGACCTGATTGCCGAAGGCTTCGACTGCGTCTTGCGGGTGGGTGCCCAGCCTGATCAAAGCGTGGTGGCGCGCCGAGTGTGCAGCATGTCGATGGTCAACTGCGCGAGTCCGGCCTACCTGCAGCGCCATGGCGTGCCCCAGACCCTGGCTGACTTGGCGAACCATCAACTGGTGCATTACGTACGGCCGCTGGGAGCACGTTCATCCGGCTTCGAATATCAGGCGGGCGGCAAGGTGCTGCGGGTGCCGATGGAAGGGCGTGTCACCGTCAACAGCACCGATGCTTATCAGGCCGCGTGTCTGGGCGGCTTCGGCATTACCCAGGTGCCGCTGCTGGGTGTGCGCGATTTACTGGCCCAAGGCGAATTGATCAGCGTCTTGCCGGACTACTTGGCGTCACCGCTGGAGGTATCCCTGCTCTACGCCGGCCAACGGCATTTGCCGCAACGCGTGCGGGTGTTCATGGACTGGTTGGCCGAGACCCTGCAAGCCCATCTTTAACGCCGTGCCGATAACTGCTGCGGTGCCAGGAAGGCGTCGTGGAAGTAATCCCGCACCGCCTGCATCGCCGGGGTGAACGCGCGTTCGCGGTGCCAGGCCAGGCCCACGCTCATCGGCGTGACCGGGTCGGTGACGGTCAGGGTTTCGATGCGTTTGCCTTCCAGCGACCAGGGCCGATGCACCAGGTCCGACAGGATCGCCACGCCGCTGCCGTTGGCGACCATGCTGCGCACCGCTTCCACCGAACTGGTGCGCAGCCGCACCTTGGGCGTTTGCCCGGCCTGTTCCCAATAGCGCATGGCGCTGTGTTCGGCCTCGTCGACGGTGAGCAGGATGTAGGGTTCCCGGGCCACGTCGGCGAGGCTCACGGCGCCGCGTTCGCACAAGGGGTGATGGCTGGGCAGCCACAGGCGGCGTTCCGAATTGAACAGGATTTCCGAGACAATATCCGGGTGGGTGAGGTTGGCGGTGAGCACCACGGCCATGTCGAATTGGCCATCGAGCAGGCCTTGCTCGATGGCCTGGCGTTCCTGCTCGAAGACCTCGATGGTCACGTCCGGGTGCCAGTGTTCCATGCGCTGCAAGTGGTGCGGCAGGAAGTAGCCGAGCACCGTGTAGCTGGCGGCCAGGCGCAGCACGCCGCTGGCGCGGTAGTCGGGCAGCGGGCTGTTCAGTGCGTCGTCGACGCTGCGCAGAATCACGTAGGCACGGTTGAGAAAGTGCCGGCCGGCGTCGGTCAGGTTCATGCCCTGGGCCGAGCGCACGAACAACTGCACGCCGAGCATGCCCTCCAGTTCCTTGATCGCCGTGGTCACCGCCGACTGGGAGATGTTCAGGTGGATGGCCGCCTGGGAAATCTGGCCGATTTCGGCGGTGGCCACGAAGTAGCGAACTTGGCGCAGGGTCAGGGACATGCCGCATTCCTCGTAGGCGCCCGGCTTGCCGGCGATGGCGTCATCTGACCTGTCACAAGGCTTGAGACCGCTATCGCCGGCAAGCCGGGCTCCTACTGTGGGGGGGTGAAGTGGGGTATCTGATTTTCAGAAGATGGGCTATCTGATAATAGATCTTCCCAAGGGGTCAAGCCGCGGCCTACTTTTCCAGCATCACTTAGGCGGAGCGACTTCGATGCAGGCAGTGGATTTCAACTCGGACATGGGCGAAGGCTTCGGCCCCTGGACCATCGGCGACGGCGTCGACGCGGAACTGATGGCCTATATCAGCTCGGCCAATATCGCCACCGGCTTTCATGCCGGCGACCCCGGCACCATGCGCCGCACTGTCGAACGCGCCAAGCAACTGGGCGTGGCCATTGGCGCGCACCCGGGCTTCCGGGATCTGGTCGGTTTCGGCCGTCGCCACATCAACGCCCCGGCCCAGGAGCTGGTCGACGATATGCTCTACCAGCTCGGCGCCCTGCGTGAAATCGCCCGCGCCCAAGGCCTGACCCTGCAACACATCAAGCCCCACGGCGCGCTGTACATGCACCTGGCTCGTGATGAAGAAGCGGCGCGGCTGTTGGTGCAAAACCTGCGCATCATCGAGCCCACGTTGCGGCTGTACTGCATGCCCAACTCGGTGATCTGGCGCATCGCCACGGAGCTGGGGCAGCCAGTGGTGCGCGAGTTTTATGCTGACCGTGAGTACGACCTGACGGGCTCCATCGTGTTTACCCGCACCGTTCGGGCGCTGGACCCTCCGACGGTGGCGGCGCGCGTCCTGCGCGCCTGTCAGACCGGGCTTGTGCGAACAGTAGAAGGCGAAGACCTGTTCATCGAATTCGATTCCATCTGCCTGCACAGCGACACCCCCGGTGCGCTGGAGCTGGTGGAAGCCACCCGCGAAGCCTTGGACCAAGCCGGCATCATGGTCAAAACACCCGAATAAAAACGGTCCCGTATTTTTTTCGCCTGCCTTTCTACAATGATTCCAAGAGGAACAGACATGGCTGAAACGTCCCCCATCCGCTACAGCTTCGGCGGTGATGAACACCTGTTTGCCGAGGTCAGCGACAGCATGTCCCTGGAGGCCTTTTTCAAAGGCATGGCGGTGACCCGCGCCGTGGAGCGCCTGGCGCTGGAAGGCGTACTGGATGTGTGCCTGGCCAATGCGTCGTTCCAGATTCGCTTCGACCCCGACCGCATCGCGCCCCACGTATTGCTCGATGCGGTGCAGACCGCCGAAGCCCAGGCCGTGGCCGAACGTACCCTGCACACGCGCATCATCGAAATCCCGGTGCTCTACAACGACCCCTGGACCCATGAAACCCTGATGCGCTTTCGCGACCGCCATCAGGACCCCAGCGGCACCGACCTGGAATACGCCGCACGCATCAACGGCCTGGCCGATGTCGAGGCGTTCATCGCTGCCCACAGCGGTGCGCCGTGGTTTGTATCGATGGTCGGCTTTGTCGCGGGGTTGCCGTTCATGTTCCAGATGGTCGAGCGCGAGCGCCAACTGCAGGTGCCCAAGTACCTGCGCCCGCGCACTGACACGCCGAAACTCACCCTCGGCCATGGCGGCTGTTTTGGTTGCATCTACTCGGTGCGCGGCGCCGGTGGTTACCAGATGTTCGGCGTGACCCCGGCGCCCATCTACGACCCGGCGCAGCAGTTGGCGTACCTGAAGGAACACATGGTGTTCTTCCGCCCCGGCGATATCGTGCAGTTCAAACCGATGGACCGCGATGCCTACGATCTTGCTGTCGCCGAAGTGGATGCCGGACGTTTCGACCTGCGCATCCGCCCGGTGGAATTTTCCCTCGATGCCTTTCTCGCCGACCCCATCGGCTATCCGAAAAACCTGCAGGAGGCGCTGGCATGATCAAGGTCCTCAAACCCGGCCTCGCCACCTCCGTGCAAGACCTTGGCCGCGAAGGTTATTACCACTTGGGCATCCCGCCGTCAGGTGCGCTGGACCAGTATGCATTGAGTGCGGCCAACCATTTGGTGGGCAACCCGGCCGGCGCGGCGGGATTGGAGTGCACACTGATCGGCCCCGAGCTTGAGTTTCAGCAAGACGCGTTGGTGGCCCTCAGTGGCGCCTTGATGTCGCCGCGCCTGGACGGTGAAGTGGTGCATCAGGACACCGCATTCCAGGTGCGTGCCGGGCAGGTCTTGCGCTTTGAATTTCCCAAGGCCGGCGCCCGCACTTACCTCGCGGTGGCCGGTGGCATTGACGTGCCATTGGTGCTTGGCAGTCGCTCCACCTACACCCTCGGCGCACTCGGCGGGTTTCACGGTCGACGCCTGCAGGAGGGCGATGAATTGTCCATCGGTGTGCCTGGCGAAACAGGCCGAGCGGGCAACAGCCTGCCGATGGCGTTGCGCCGTTCAGTGGGCGGGGATGTGACCCTGCGTGTGGTGCCGGGGCTGTATTACGAACGCCTGACGGATGCGGCCAAGAGCAGCTTTTTTGCCGAGCCGTGGACCGTGGGTTCCGAAGCCGACCGCATCGGCTATCGCTTCAAGGGCGGCAGTGCACTGAGCTTCCAGCCACGGGAGCAGCCGTTTGGCGCGGGGTCGGATCCGTCGAACATCGTCGACAGTTGCTACCCGATTGGCTCGATCCAGGTACCGGCCGGCCTGGAGCCGATCGTGTTGCACCGGGACGCGGTGTCGGGTGGTGGCTACGCGATGATCGGCACGGTGATCAGCGCCGACCTGGACCTGATCGGGCAGATGCAGCCGAACCAGCGCGCGGGGTTTGTGGCGGTGACGCTGGAGGAAGCGCTGGAGGCGCGGCGTCTGTACAAAAAACGGCTGAAGGCTATGACTGGGCTCTTCAATCACTGAAGAAATACAAATCCAAATGTTGCCCTGTGTGGTGTCAGAAGAGTTGGGTGAACAGCCAGTAGAGGCTACCTGACAGCAGGATGGCGGCCGGCAACGTCAGCACCCACGCCATCGCCAGGTTGCGGATCGTGCGCATCTGCAACCCGCCGCCATTGGCCACCATCGTCCCCGCCACACCCGACGACAACACATGTGTCGTCGACACCGGCAGCCCATACATGTCCGCCGCACCAATGGTCAGCATTGCCACCATCTCCGCCGAGGCGCCCTGGGCGTAGGTCAGGTGCGTCTTGCCGATCTTCTCGCCGACGGTCACCACGATGCGTTTCCAGCCCACCATGGTGCCCAGCCCCAGGGCGATGGCCACGGCAATCTTCACCCACAGCGGAATGAAGCGTGTGGAGTTGTCGATCTGTTGCTTGAACAGTTGCAGCTTGCCCTGGGTATCTGCGTCGAAATTGCCAACCTTGCCCTTGTCCATCAGGCGGATGGTTTCGCTGGTCAGGTACATGTCGTTGCGCACGTTACCGACGGCTTCGGCAGGCACCTTGGCCAGGGAACCGTAGCCTTTGACTTCATCACCGATCTGCCCGGCCAGGGCGGCGAGGGCCGGCACCAGTTCGGCAGTGGGTTCCTTGGTGCGCACATACGTCGAGAGGATCGGTCGTGGATCGCCGGTCAGCGCTTGCGGTGCGCTTTTCACCAGGGCGACCTGGGTGACTTCGGCGACTGCCGCGAACTGCAACGACTGCTCGGCCGGCATAGTGCGGTTCAGCGCGTAGGCCATCGGCAGCGTGCCTACCAGGATCAGCATGATCAGGCCCATGCCTTTCTGCCCGTCGTTGGAACCGTGGGCAAAAGACACGCCAGTGCAGGTGGCAATCAGCATGCCGCGGATCCACCACGGCGGCGGGGTGTCGCCTTTTGGCGCCTTGTACAGCGCGCGGTTCTTGACGAAGGCACGCAGGGCCAGCAACAGCATCGCCGCAAACGCAAAGCCGATCAGCGGCGACAGCAGCAACGCGTAACCGATCTTGATCGCCTGGCTCCAATCCACGCCGCTGGTGCCGTCACGCCCGTGCATCAAGGCATTCGCCACGCCGACGCCGATGATCGAGCCGATCAGGGTATGGGACGACGACGCCGGCAAACCCAGCCACCAGGTGCCGAGGTTCCACAGGATCGCGGCGATCAACAGGGCGAAGATCATCGCGAAACCGGCCGACGAACCCACCTGCAGAATCAGCTCGACCGGCAACAGCGCAATGATCCCGAATGCCACCGCTCCACTGGAGAGCAGTACGCCGAGGAAGTTGAAAAATCCCGACCACACCACCGCAAAATGCGGCGGCAACGAGTTGGTGTAGATCACCGTCGCCACAGCGTTGGCGGTGTCGTGGAAGCCGTTGACGAACTCGAAACCCAAGGCGATCAACAGCGCCACGCCCAGCAGCAAAAACGGGGTCCAAGTGGTGAGCTGGGCGCCCATTTCGTGCATGTCGTGCATCAGGCTGTAGGCGGTGAACAACAGGCCCATGGCGAGCACGGCGAAGAAGATGATCACCGTCACCAGGCCGGGTTTCTTGTCCAGCCTGGGTTTGGAGTCTGCAGGTGACGCGTGGGTGGAGGCAGTCAGGGAAGGGGTGGCCATGCCGGAGCATCCAGTGTGGGGAGGATGTCGTTCATAGTCATTGCAGAATGTTACAAAGATGCTGCCACAGGTCAGTGTTTCATCGATCCGCCATGCCGCCGGTCCATAAACACCACACCCTGTAGGAGCCGGCTTGCCGGCGATAGCGGTGCATCAGGCAATGAAGGGTTACCGGCAGAACGCCATCGCCGGCAAGCCGGCTCCTGCAGTTGATAGCCCTTCAATTCAGTAGTCTTTGCGCTTTCTGAAGGCCCAGCGCCCGGCAATCAACGTGAAGGTCGCGACGAGCGCCACCAGAATCCAGAAGCCTTCCGGGTCCTGGGAAAGTGGCACACCGCCCACGTTCATGCCGAAAAAACCGGCGATGATGTTGATGGGCAACGCCAGCACCGTCACCACGGTGAGGGTGAACAGCGTGCGGTTGCTTTGCTCGTTGAGGTTGGCGGCGATCTCTTCCTGCAACAGTTTGATGCGTTCGCCCAAGGCCATCAGGTCGTTGATGATCAGCGCAAATTCCTCGGTGGATTTACGCAACTCCTTCACGTCCTCCTTCTGTAGCCACTGCGGTGGCCGGTTGAGCAGGCGCAACAATGAGCCCGGCTCCAGCGCCAGCAGGCGCTGCAGGCGCACCAGCACCCGGCGCGCCGCACCCAGTTCGGCGCGGTTGGTGGACAGGCGTGAGGACAGCAACTGGTCTTCGATATGGTCGACGCTGATGCTGGTCTTGCGCACGATCTGCGTCAGCACTTCACCCTGGTCGCGCAGCAAGTGCACCAGCAACGCCAGCGGCGAGCGAAAGCTTTCACCCGCCTTTACCGACGAGCGCAGCTTGTCCACCGAGTGCAGCGGTTGCAGGCGCGCGCTGATGAGCAAGCGACTGCGGGCGCACACCCACAGCGTGGAAATATCCGACGACACCATGCTGCTGAAATTGAACACAACGTCGTTGACCACCGCCAGCAAGGCTGAGTCGACGTGTTCGATACGCGTAGAGCGCGAGCCCTCATGCAGGGCTTCGAAGAACTCTTCCGGCAGGTCCAGGTGTGCCTGCATCCAGCGCTCACACGCCGCGTGGGCGAGGTTCAGGTGCAGCCACAAAAACTCTTCCGGGTCGGCGGGTTCCCGCAGGGCCTGGAGCGCCGTGGCCGAATCGATCTGCTCGCCCTTTTCACCGGGGCGAAAACGGAAACCGTAAAGCAAGCCAAACAGATCGGAGTCCTGGTGGCTGTGGTCGATGCTGTGGTTCATGAGGGCTCGCAGAGAAAAGGCCTGTAGGACGTTTCACAGGTCGCGTAGCGAATGATTGCAAGGGGATTTGACAGTTTTGTGACGGTTTGCGAATTATTTCGTTGTGGTGACATTTATTTGACCGCCTGTCAGGAATCGTTCAAGAAGCCTCTAGCACGGCCGATTCAAGGTGTTAAGAACCGCTGTGGATGGGCGGTGCCTTTGAGGACAAGGAAGTTACGGCGTGCATGCACCATTTCCTTGTATCGAGGCTTTTCCCCGATGAATGTTTTGCGAACCTCCCTGAGAGCACAAATCCTCTCGCTGCTCGGTGGCAGCCTGTTGGCGATATTGTTGATCGCCCTGGCCTGTTTCAATTTCCTGTCCAACGGGGTGCAGAGTTATCGCAGTTTGATCGAGGGGCCGTTACTGACCTCACAGCTGATCGACGAGGCCAACCTGCAATTCAAAGTGCAGGTGCAGGAATGGAAAAACGTGTTGCTGCGCGGCAAGCAGCCTCAGGACATGGAGAAATACTGGGGCCAGTTCCAGGACCGCCAGCGTGATGTGCAAGGCATCCTCACGCGGCTGGTCACCCAGACCACCAGCGATCCGGCCCTGAGCCGACGCATCGAAACCCTGCGCCAGGAACACCAGCAACTGGGTGTGGCCTACCAGAAGGGCCGCGACGCCTACGTGGCGGCAGGCGGCGATGCAACCGCCGGCGACACCGCGGTCAAGGGCGTGGACCGCGCCGCCAGTGAGCAGATGAGCGCGCTGGTCAGTGACCTGCGCGAACAAGGCAGCCAGCAATCCAAGGCCATCAGTGCCTACGCCGAGCGCACCGTGCTGGTGGGCCTGGCGATCATGCTGCTGTCCGGCGTGTTGATCGGTTTGTTCAGCCTGTGGTTGATCAACCGTAACCTGATCCTGCCGATCCGCAGCCTGATCGACTACGTGACGCAACTGAGCCATGGCCGCTTCGCCGAGCGTGTGGCCAGCCGTCGCCAGGACGAATTGGGCCATCTGGCCGCCGCCGCGAATACTTTGCGCGACTTCCTCGCCGAAACCTTCAGCCGCCTGCAGCGCAGCGCCACCGACCTGGTCAGCGCCAGCGGTGAGTTGAACGCTATCGCCGGGCAGATGGCGACCGGCACCAGCGATCAATTCAACCGCACCGACCAGGTGGCCACGGCCATGACCGAAATGTCGGCCACCGCCCAGGAAGTCGCGCGCCATGCCGCCAGTGCTTCCCGTGCTGCCGACGAGGCGGACCATTCAGCCCGTGAAGGCGGTGAAGTGATGAAGGTCACCATCGCGACCATCGGCCAGATGCGCAACGAGATCCTCAACACCGGCACTATCATCCGCCGCCTGGAAACCGATAGCGTACGCATCGGCAAGGTGTTGGAAGTGATCCGTGGCATCGCCGAGCAGACCAACCTGCTGGCGCTGAACGCCGCCATCGAGGCCGCGCGCGCAGGCGAAGCGGGCCGTGGGTTTGCGGTGGTGGCCGATGAAGTGCGCAGCCTGGCGCAACGCACGGCGGCGTCGATCATCGAGATCAATGGGATTATCGAAGCGGTGCAGACCGGCGCGGTGGATGCGGCCGAGGCGATCGTGAGCGGCCAGTCATGCAGCGACGAGAGTGTGGAGAAGGTCACCCAGGCCGGCGCCATGCTCGCTCACATCACCCAGGCGGTGGAGGCGATCCGTGACATGAACCGCCAGATCGCCACGGCGGCCGAGGAGCAGACGTCGGTGGCCGAGGACATTTCGCGCAACATCACGCAGATCACCACGGTGGCGACCGCCAACCTCGACAATGTGCAACGCACCGAAGCGGCGAGCCACAACCTGCGCGGGTTGTCGAGCGAGTTGAATGAGGTGACGGCGCGCCTCGGCGCCTGATCAGCCCGTAGGCAGGCTGAACGTGAACACGGTGCCGTGCTCGGCGGTGGTGGAAACGCTCAATTCACCGCCATGGGCATCGGCAATCTGCTTGACGATATACAACCCCAGTCCCAGACCCGCCTGGGGGGTATCCTTGGCGGGACGTGAGTAGGGTTCGAACAGCCGGGGCAAGGCTTGCGCGTCGATCTGCCCGGGGTTTTTCACGGTCAGGTTGAAACGATCCTGCTCGATCTTTGCCGTGACCTCCACCGGGCCATCGTGACGGCCATGGTGGATGGCATTGGCCACCAGGTTGGAGAGCAACTGCGCCAGGCGGTCACGGTCGCCGCTCACGCCCTGCAAATCGCCGATATCCGCGCGGATCACCCGTTGCGGGTGCACGCTCTGCACCTCCGAGACCACGTGCTGCAATGCCTGCTGCAAACCCTTGCAAGCGCTGATGTTCAACGGAATACCGCTGCCCATGCGGCCACGGGCAAAGTCCAGCAGGTCTTCGACCAACTGCGCCGCGCGGCGACCGCTGGCGAGGATATGGCGTACGAGGGTGTCGGTGGCGGGGTGTGGGAATTTGCGCAGCAGCCGTTCGGCGCCGAAGTTGATGGCAAACAGCGGGTTGCGCAGGTCGTGGCCGAGCACCGCGATGAATTGCTCGCGCAGTTCGGCGGTGCCGCGTTCTTCCTGCAACTGCGCTTGGGTGCAATGCGCAGCTTCTTCGTCTTCGATCTGCAAGGACAGCACCCGGGCGAACGATTCCATGGTCGTCTGGATACTGCTGCTGCGCAGGTCGGCGGGGTTGGGATCAAGGGCGCAGATCGTGCCGAAGAACTCGCCGTTGGTGCGGAACACCGGCACCGAAATGTAGCTTTCAAATTGGTAGAGACGCGGGGTGTGGTGGTCGTGGTAAAGCGGATCTTCGCTGGCCTTGTCGATCACCACGGACACGTGGGAGCCGCGAACTTCATGGCAGATCGTGGTGGTCAGGTCCAGCTCACCGCCCACCCCGAGGCCGAAGTCCAGTTGGTCGAGCACGGCGCAGGCGGTCCAGGTGTCGTCGGTCACCCGCGCCACGGCGGCAAAGCGCAGGCCGGTCATGTCGCTGATGACTTTGAGCATCGCGGGTACGGCACTGATTCGACCAAGGGTGGCGATGTCGGCGGCTTTTTGCTCCATGCAGCACTCTCGATCCGGAAGGTGGTGAGCGTTATGCCCTCGTCGATGGGGGGGATTTTAGCGACCTTGCGCGATGTAGGTGTAATTTCATTCGTTAAATTGAGGGTTTTCCTACGCGCGGACATGAAAAAACCGCGCAACCCGAAGGTGGCGCGGTTTTAAGTGAAGCGGTTACTCAGCTGTCGATCTTGTCTTCCAGCACGGCGCCGGTCTTGGCGTCGAGCTTCACTTCAAAGCGCTTGCCGGCGGTATCGGTCAGGTCGACTTCGTAGACCAGCACGCCGCTGCTGTTGTGGTCCAGTTCGGTGTCGGTGATGGTGGCGCCTTTGTGTGTGGCCAGTGCGGCGTTGTTGAGTTGCTCGAAAGGCTTCACGGCGCCGGACTTGAGCAGGCCTTCAATCTGGTCGGGGCGAACATCAGCCTGGGCCAGGCCAGCGGTCAGGGTCAGGGCAGCAGCGGCGAACAGAGCGGTCAAGGTTTTCATGGTGTGTGTCCTTCTCGGGTGAGCTGTTTAAGTGGGATCAGGTTAACCACCGCAACTTAATTCACCCTTAATTAATTCAACCGGTTGCGCCGTTTGTTCAATTCGCCCGGGGCGGGGGATTTCATGCTGGAGGCTCACTTGAAGGGAGACTCGGCATGAAACGGTTAGTGAGTGGGATCTATGCGCCTGCATTTCTGTTCGGCTTTATCGCTTGCGGACTCTGGCAACCGCACGCGCTGATTCTGCTGTTTGTGACAGCGGTTGCAGTGTCATTCCTGGCGGAGCAGTGGTTGCCCTATGAACCGCAGTGGAATCGCAGCCTCGGTGATCGTCGGCGCGACACCTTGCACGCTTTGGTCAACGAAAGCCTGAACGCCGTGGGCCTGCTGATCCTGCCTGGGCTCACGGCGCTGCTGGCGTTCGAAGGCATCTGGCCGCGTGGCTGGCCGCTATGGCAGCAACTGTTGATGGCGATCGTGCTCGCCGATGCCGGCATCACCTTGATGCATTACGCCAGTCACCGCATCGCCGTGCTGTGGCGCTTGCATGCGGTGCATCACAGCGTGCAGCGGCTTTACGGTTTCAACGGTTTGATGAAGCACCCGTTGCATCAGATGCTCGAAGCCACGGCGGGCTTGCTGCCATTGATCCTGTTGGGCATCCCGCTGGACGTGGCGCAGTTGCTGGCGCTGGCCATTGCCCTGCAACTGCTGTTGCAGCATTCCAATGTGGACATGCGTCTGGGGCCATTGCGCTGGGTGTTCGCCTGGGCGCCGGTGCATCGGTTTCACCACATGAAATACGGCCGTGCCGGGGATGTGAATTTCGGGCTGTTCTTCAACCTGTGGGACGGGTTGCTGGGCACGGCGTTTTATCGTGAGGGCTATCGCATGGGGCCGGGTGACTTGGGGATTGGCAGCCGGCCGGATTTTCCGCTGGACTATGGGGCGCAATTGCGCGATCCGTTCAGGCCGGTTTGCCTGAGCAAGGAACCGCCATTGCCGCAAGATTTACGTTAACAGGTGAACATCCAGCTGGCGCAATGAGGCCGCCGCCGTCACACCAAACAACTGCTTCATGGTCCGCGAGAAATGCGCTGAATCAGCAAAGCCCGCACCGTGGGCGGCCTCGGTCAATGTGCCACCGGCCAGCGCCAATTGCAGGGCGATGCGCAACCGTCGCCACACTACCAGCCGGCGTACGGGCAAACCGAGTTGATGGGAGAACAGCCGCTCCAGTTGGCTCAATGACAGGTGTGCTGCCTCGGCCAGGGCCTGGGCTGAGACTTTACCGGTGAGTTGTCGATCGAGTGCGGCGAGGGCGCGTTCCAGGCGCGGATCATCCAGGCTGCGCCGGGGAAGTCGGCGCAAGGCCTCCAGGGACAGGTCCTCATGCAGCAAAGGGGCGACATCAAACACGGCAGGTTCGGCATACAGCACCGTGACCTCACCTTGAGTCTCGAGAATGGCGTGGGTGTGTCGCGAAGGGATGAACAGGCGGTGGGCCGTGATGACCTGCCCTTCGAGGCTGACCGTGATCGGCGCGCCGGGGCAGACCATCAACTGGTGGGCGTAGTGCGCATGGGGCGCGGTGCGCCCCAGTTCGCCGATGATCAGGCCGTAGTCACGCCCCAACCACAGGCGGCCTGACCATTCGGCCTTCACTCAGTACTTATAGTCGTTCAGCAGGTCCTGCACGCTGGACGACGGCCAGCGCTTGTAGAACTTCAGCAGTTCGGCGGCGCGGTTGGTGAAGATGCCATCGACGCCGGCCTTCATCACTTTTTCGAAGTCCACCGGCTCATCCACGGTGTAGACGTGCACCAGCAGGCCTTTGTCGTGGGTCAGCTTGTTCATCTCTGGCTTGACCAGGTCCGAATAGCTCTGGTCGCCGTGGTTGGTCAGCTCAGCCGATGGGCCGGTGCCGATGGCGCCGAGGCTCTTGGCTTCGTCGACCCATTTTTCGAACTCGGCAGCGTCTTTTGGCTCTTGCTTGGCGTAGTAGGCGGCCTTGGTGGTTTCGCCGGACTCGGCGAAGGTCTGCTTGTTTTTCGGCTCGATGCTGCCTTCACCCACCCACAGCAACAGGATTTTCGGGGTGTTGGGCATTTCTTTCTGCAGCTCTTTCAGGCTGGCGACTTCGAAGGTTTGCAGCACCACACGGCCCTTGCCCTGGCCGACGCCGGTATTGCTCTTGCCCAGTTTGGAACCGGCGGAGCTCAGCCAGCCTTTGTCCAGCAGCTTGTTCTTGAGGTCGGCTTCGATGCCCGGGAATTGCTTGGGCTCTTTGGTTTCGATGTACAGGCCGGGTTTGTGCTGCGGGTTGCCTTCGGCGATCTTGATGATGTCGTCCAGGCTCTGGATTTTCAGGCCGACGAAACCTGGGCGCGCGCGGTCCGGGTAGGCGGCGTTGAACCAGCTGCCGGCGTCGAGGGTTTGCAGTTCTTTCCAGGTGAATTCGTTGGCCGGGGCGTCCTTGCGGTCCGGGAACTTGGTCGCCACGTCGGTGGTGCGCTGCAGGTTGTTGTCGTGCAGGGCGAACAGCACGCCGTCCTTGCTGCGTTGCAGGTCCATTTCCAGGTAGTCGGCACCCAGGTCGCGGGCGATCTTGTAGGCCGCGGCGGTGGATTCGGGGGCATCAAAGGAAGCACCACGGTGGGCGATGACGGCAGGGTAGGGGATGCCTTCGTTGGTCGCCAATTCAGCCGGGCTGATCGGGTCTTGCGCATGTGCCTGGCCAAGGCCGAGCATCAGGGCGAGCAGCAGGGCGCTCTTGGTAAACGTGACAGGCATATGCGAAGTCCTTTCGTGGAGGTAACTTTGAGAAGGCCTCCTTTTTAACAATTGATTGCGAAAGGCGCTATCACCAAACCGACATTAACGTGCGCACGGGCAAAATTTTCGGGTTTTCAGGGGATGCATTGCAGTATTCTTGCCCGCAGCTGCCCCGTCAGAGGGCGGTACTTTCCGCCACGCGTGTAAACCATCTTTCCAGTCCCAGTGGGACTTTTCAGTGAGGTTTACCATGCGCATCACCTCCGAGCTTATCTGCCAGGCCGCCGACCAACTCCACGGTTTTGTTGGCCTCAATCGCAAGACAGGCCAGTACATCGTGCGTTTCAGCGAAGATTCCTTCGGCATGGACGTGGCCGATGACGGCATCATCCCCACCGCCGAATTCGTCTGGCTACCGGCCCCGGAGCAGACCATGACCCTGTCCCGTGACCGAATCCAGTTGCTGCTGGACCAGAATATCGACGACCGCATCAACATCACCGAGCCGTTGCGGGTGTATATGCGGCGGGTGGAGATTCCACAGATCAGTGCGTTGCGCAGTCTGGTGAGCTAGCCCTGTGGCGCTCGACTTTTTTTGGCAGGCGTACTTGTTGTGGTGAGCGGGCTTGCCCCCGCGCTGGGGCGCGA